>NZ_BHZE01000009.1 GCF_003851885.1 Thermaurantimonas aggregans
AAATTTTTGCCTCTAAATAAAATTAACACCCAAAATGACGAAAATGGATTTTATAAATCATTGTATAACAAATATTTATAATTACAACTAAGCAAAAAATAAAAAATCTGCGGAAGTCAGGAAAAAATAAAAAACCTGGCGATCAATGCCAGGTTTTAAATCCACTTTAATTCAATCAAATCCGAATTATTCCACTGTAACAGACTTAGCCAGATTTCTCGGTTGATCTACATTACAACCCCTTAGCAAGGCGATGTGGTAAGACAGTAGTTGCAATGGAATTGTATTGATTATGGGAGAGAAGATGTTTTCAGTTTCAGGTACTTCAATGATGTGATCGGCTATAGATGCGATATCTTCATCATCGTGATTTACAATGGCCAAGATTTTTCCTTTTCGAGCCTTTACTTCTTGAACGTTTGAGAAAATCTTATCGTATTGATCGCTCTTAGGCGCAATCACAATTACAGGCATGTTTTCATCGATCAATGCGATGGGTCCATGCTTCATTTCTGCAGCCGGATAACCTTCAGCATGGATGTAGGAGATTTCTTTGAGTTTAAGAGCTCCCTCGAGCGCCACAGGGAAATTGTAACCCCGACCCAAATAAAGAGCGTTGTTTGAATCTTTATAAATCTCGGCCAAATATCTGGTAATCGGGTCACACTTAAGCGTTTCCTCTACTTTTTCAGGTATAGAGTTTAGCTCTATCAATAAACGCATGTAACGCGATTCACTTAAGGTTCCTTTCATGTAGCCGAGCTTCAAAGCCATGAGGGCAAGTACGGTTATCTGCGCTGTAAATGCTTTGGTAGATGCTACTCCAATCTCTGGGCCTGCATGTGTGTAGGCACCTGCGTGAGTTTCGCGGGCGATTGATGAACCAACGACATTACAAATTCCAAAAATCGTTGCCCCCATTGATTTGGCCAGCTTTACTGCTGCCAAGGTGTCGGCTGTTTCACCACTTTGGCTTATAGCAATTACCACATCTTTTTCATTAATAAGCGGATTGCGGTATCTGAATTCAGAGGCGTATTCTACTTCAACGGGTATTCGAACCAAATCTTCGATCATGTACTCGCCAACAAGGCCTGCATGCCACGAAGTGCCACAGCCGACGATGATGATACGGTTGGCGTTAAGAAACTTTTCTTTATACTCGTCAATACCGCGCATGTTAATAAGGCCTTGCTCAGGCAAGAGACGGCCTCTAAGAGTATCTCGAATAGAGCGCGGCTGCTCATAGATTTCTTTTAGCATGAAGTGTTCAAAACCACCTTTCTCGATCTGCTCGATATCCATTTGAAGTTGTTGGATATATGGGTTGATCGGAAGGTTTGTTGAAATTTCTTTGATTACCAGAGGTGCACCTTTTTTAATTAAAGCCATTTCTCCATCTTGTAAATACACCACCTTTTTGGTGTACTCTAAAAATGGGGTTGCATCGCTGGCAATGAAGTATTCGTCAGGTGCAAGCCCTATTACCAGAGGGCTTCCCATTTTTGCTACCACAATTTCATTTGGATTTCGCTTGTCGAAGACACAAATTGCATAGGCACCGATCACTTGATTTAAGGCTTGGCGTACAGCCATCTCCAGGGAGCAATCTTCAGCTTGTTGAATGTCTTCGATGAGATTTACGAGTACTTCTGTATCGGTTTCGCTGTAAAATTTGAATCCCCTGCTTAGCAAGGCTTCTTTAATGGAATGAAAATTTTCGATAATACCGTTGTGGATCAGAAATAAATTGCCCGATTGAGAAGTATGAGGGTGTGAATTCGTATCGCTCGGTTCACCATGTGTAGCCCAACGAGTGTGAGCAATGCCCATTTTGCCATCGTGGGGGGCAACGTCCGATATGCTTTCGAGATCCGATACTTTTCCTTTTTTCTTGTAGTAATGAATTTCTTTACCGTTGTGAATGGCAATACCGGCAGAGTCATATCCTCGATATTCCAATCTTTTGAGACCTTTTATCAGGATGGGATAAGCGTCTCGATAACCTAAGTAACCGACTATTCCACACATAGGTCTTCAGAATTTTGTGTAATACACTTTAATAATAGGTTTGAGGTCAGGGTTAGCATTGCCCACAATCGCAGTTCGATTTGCTGTCGAAATGCCGTTTTGAGCTTTAATCGCGATTTTCAATGTTGAGGTGCTTTTTAAAATGGATTCAGACACTTGTCGTGTCAAAGTAATGGTGTAAGAAGCATATCGGAAGCGCCCTCTTGTTAAAACTCCTGAAAATTCAGGTGAAGTAAACGATTCGTCTTTGATCACCGTTTGTTTTCCTGTGCTATCAATGACTAAGGCTGAAACTCGAGGGGGCGATATGTGGTTGCCCTCTATACCCGGTTTAATAGGAAGAACAATTTCAAATTTATTGAGGACTACACCTGGCTGCCTCAGCAGTGAGAAATCGGTAAATTTCACAACGGTATATGGACCGTTCATTGCAGCTATGTAGGTGGTGGCTTCACCGTTTATTGTGTCCTGATTGAGTCTTATTTGACTACCTGAGTAATCGTTGCTAAATACATTAACGACTGCATTGATGGGCACAGGTGAATTGTCGCCTTGTAATCTAAAAGTTCTGAAAATGGTGTTGGTATCACTGTCTCTGAAGTACAATCGGATAGCCGTAGCTATTTGAAAGGGGTTGAAATACAATATAGAATTGCCGCTTAGCGCTTCCACATATATGCCTTTAAAGTAATTCATAAAGGCATCTTGGTTGGCAAAGTCAGAAGCATTCGTACGGGAATGGTCGATAATTGCAGTTTTGAAGAAGTCTTTGTCAAGCTTTATGATCAAGAGAGGGCTGATGGTGTCATTACCTCTCGGTACACGTGTATTCGGACGAGGCACTATGGTAGCTTCTCCTAAAAGCTGCCCTTTAGTAAACATGTGATTTGAATAATAGGTGGAGTCTAAGTAAAGGCGATCTTCCAGTTTGTACACTTTAATGTGCATAGGAACACTTGTATCGCCATAGTGGCCTAAATATCGAAGCGTAAGCTCGACAGAGTCTAATACAGCATTGGCAGGGAAAGTAGGGTTAATCTGTTCCAGTAAAAAATTTGTGGCAAATGCACTTTTTGATTCTCCAAACTCTGAACTGTACAAGCGCCCAAGTAGCAATCTGCCAGTTAGGGAAGTTGGAATGGAATCGTCAAAACCGGTGTATGTTACAAACGGAATGGAGTCAGTAAACAGAAAATCAGCCTTTTGATCTTGAATCTGATCTAATCCCAGAGAGCCAAGATCTTTTTCACAGCTGAAAAATAAAAAAGGACACATGATGATGAGTGTCCTTTGCAGCAATTGTGCTTTGCGAATGTTTTTCATCAACTTTCTACACTTTCTAATTTGTGTATTTGATCGTAATGTTCTTTAAAAAAAGACTCAAGGTCGGTTATATTATATAATTCGTACACATTAGCTTCTGGATTGATGCGGTCTTTAAGCTCTAATCCAGGAGGAGGTGGATTGAGATAGGTATAAGTATCACAATAAGGCGCTGCCATGGCATAGAACTTTTCTACGTCGATCGGTTTATCTGCCGGAAAATCGATCGAAAGACCGTCGAAAGCTAAGATTTCAGCAAGTTGATTCGGCGTTTTTAGCACTTGCTGGTAGGGGAAAGTATATCGAGTGTAAACGATTTTGCTTTCTGCAAACAGAGGTTCGTTGTTGTAATACTTTTTGATGTACATAGGTATGAGTGCTGGCAGCCAGCCTGATATATGAATGATGTCAGGCGACCAGGCAAGTTTTTTTACTGTTTCAATTACTCCTTTGCAAAAGAAAACAAAGCGCTCGTCGTTGTCGTCAAAAGGTTGACCTTCATCGTTGAAAAAAGTGTATTTTCTTTTGAAAAATTCGTCATTGTCAATAAAGTACACTTGCATGCGCGCATGTGGCACACTTGCCACCTTGATGATAAGGGGCATGTCCATATCATTTACCACGATGTTGATTCCACTGAGTCGAATGACTTCGTGTAGTTGGTGCTTTCTCTCATTAATGACCCCAAAACGCGGCATAAAAATCCGCACTTCATTACCGGCATCTATCATTTTTTTTGGGAGGCTGAGCGAAAGCTTAGAGAGTGGGTTTTCGGGTAAAAAAGGGGTGATCTCTTGTGAAATGTACAAGATGCGCTTTTTACTCATACAAAGTACATTGGAAGTTTGAAAGAAAAGTACAGTATAACATAGATTGTGCAAAGGTACGAAGTATAGGTTACATAAAAAAACGAACGCGTAGATTTGTTCCGCATTTTCAATTTGTTTGAATGATCTTAGCAAATACCTCAAAGCAGCTTAATGAGGCACTGAGCTCAGGAAGAAAACAGGGATTAAAAATTGGATTTGTACCCACGATGGGGGCACTTCATCAGGGGCACGTTTCATTGATTGATAAGGCAAGACAGTCAACTGATGTGGTAGTTGTAAGTGTTTTCGTAAATCCAACGCAGTTTAACAATCCAGAGGACTTACAAAAGTATCCCCGCACGGTAGATGCTGATATTTCACTTTGCAAAACTTCAGGATGTGATGTGATGTTTTTGCCTGATGTATCAGAAATTTATCCCGAGGGTTTACAGCTAACGAAAGTCGATCTTCCACTCGGAAATCTCGGCAAGGTGATGGAAGCGGCATACCGTCCGGGGCATTTCGAGGGGGTAATATCAGTAGTATATAGATTGTTTTCAATCGTTCGGCCGGATGTGGCTTTTTTTGGTGAAAAAGACTATCAGCAACTTTTGATTGTCACTGAACTGGCAAAAAAATATTTTCCCAATATTGTTATTCATCCAGTTGAAACTGTTCGACTTACAGATGGGCTCGCTTTAAGCTCCAGAAATCTGCGACTGGATGAACAGTCTCGCGCTCAAGCATCTCATATTTATCAAGGCTTCTTAAAGGTTAGAGATTTTCTCAATGACAATCTTTCATGGAATCAGGAAAATTGTTTTAAAATTTTTGAAAATCACTTAAATAGGCATGCTCCTATTTTAAAAATTGAATACTTTTTGATAGCAGATCAGCGCAATCTCTTTCCTGCATCACCCACCACACCAAAAGAAGAACTTAGAGCATTTGCCGCTGTTTATGCTAATAACATTCGATTAATTGACAATATGAAATTGTTTTAGAACTTTGCGCCATGCAAATACAAGTAGTTAAATCAAAGATACATAGGGTACGTGTTACAGGTGCTGACCTCAATTACATCGGCAGCATCACTATTGACGAGGAACTTATGAAGGCTGCCAACATTATTGAGGGGGAAAAAGTATCTATCGTAAATATCAATAACGGAGAGCGTTTAGAAACGTATGTAATTAAGGGCGTGCCCGGCAGTGGTGAGGTTACATTAAATGGGCCTGCTGCTCGCAAAGTTCAGAAAGACGATATTATTATCATCATTTCTTACGGAATCATGGATTTTGAAGAGGCAAAGAAATTTAAGCCTATTATAATCTTCCCTGACGAGACCACCAACAGACTCCGATAACTAAGTTTTTTAATCATTGTGAGCCGAATTCTATCCGTTTTTAAACAGATTTTAAGGGTCCTTTTTTTTGTTTCTATTGGTGGATTTCTTTTGTATTTAGCATTAAAGAATATAGATCTTTCAAAGCTTTGGTATGATCTGCTGAGTGCCCGATATGAATACGTCATTATCAGCATGATTTTGGGCTATCTCGCCTTTATATCGCGAGGTATTCGCTGGAATTATTTACTCGAACCGATGGGATACCGAGTGCCCGTTTGGAAGTCAATTCATTCCATTTCGATCGGTTACTTAGCTAATGCAGCCATGCCTCGTGCCGGTGAAGTAATCCGTTGCACAGCTTTGCATCAGGCGACAAAAGTTCCAATCAATCGCCTTGTGGGCACAGTAGTGGCAGAGCGAGTGGTCGATATGTTAATGCTTATATTGAGTTTGTTACTGTCTTTGATATTTAATGTTGGAAAAATAGTTGCTTTCTACAACCAGACTTTTAAGACAGATGCTTCACCAAAGGATGCTTCGCTTAGTCCCAAATGGTTTGTGTTTGGAAGTATCCTTTTACTTGGCATAATAGTTTTTGCCTTCAAAAATAAACTCAAAGCTCTACCTATGATGAGTAAAATCAGAGAGCTGTGGGCTGGGTTCAGAGAAGGTATTTTTTCTGTAATGAATACCCCGAAACGTATTCCATTTATATTACATACTTTGTTTATCTGGTTTTGCTACTATTTAATGGTTCATATTGTGGTATTTGCATTACCAGCTACTGCGCATTTATCACTTTCAGATTCGCTGTTTATTATGATAGTTGCTGGCCTTGGCATGCTGGTTCCTGCTCCTGCAGGTATTGGATCTTATCATTATGCAGTAGTTACAGGCATGGGTATTCTGGGCATAGCTGCCGATACAGGAATGGCGTTTGCCACCTTGGTACACACAGGTCAATTTATTATGACCCTTGTTGCTGGTTTTGTCAGTTTGATTGGCATGTACGTGTGGAAGAGCAAGAAATCTGTAGTTGCTGATTTTTAAAACCTGTAGCTCAAGGATTCGAAAGACTTACCGGAAGAATTTTACCCTTAAAGAATTTATGCCCGTTTAAGAGAAACCATGTGACGAATTCAGCCATTTCAGCTGCAGATATGGGTGCCTTATAGCCTGGAAATGCTTCGCTGAGCATCTCTGTTTGTACAGCTCCAAAGGCAAGACCATTAAAGGTGTAACCAGTATCTTGAAATTCAGCTTGGAGACATTCAGTCAGAATAGTAACTGCTCCTTTGCTCGATGAATAAGCAGAAAGTCCGGGAAATTTCTGGCTACCATGTAGTCCTCCAATACTGCTTACGTTTACGATGTGTGCCTTGGGAGATAAATATTTTAGTGCTGTTTGTACGATTTGTACTATTGAAAACACATTGATTTGAAACACATCTGAAAAGTCCTGTTTATTCAGTAATGCGAACGGTTTATTGATTAAAAATCCTGCATTATTGAAGATTACATCTATTGAGCTGAGTTGAGAAAAAGCATCCTCGAGCTTAGTAATATCAGGATTTTTTAGATCGAAAGGAATATGTGTAAAATTTCCTGTAATAATATAAATTTCATCTATTTCAGGCGTTTTTCTCGATAAATTAAGTACACGATGTCCTTTTTTGAGCAAGAGGTGAATGGTTTTTAATCCAATTCCTCTTGATCCGCCTGTTACTACGATTGTTTTCATATCACTCAATAAATAAAAAAGCCGCACCAAAAGTAGGTGCGGCTTAAAAGTTTTTTGTTTATGCGGTTATTTTACAATTACGAGTTTGGAGCTGCCATTTAGTTGGGTATTTATATAAAGCTCCACGATGTATGTACCTGCTTTAAGATCAAATACATCGATTTTGAGTGACTTGACTTCAGGATTTACTTGATCGAAGCGCATTCTCTTCACTGTTTTACCAGTCAAGTCTCTAGCCACAATTTCCACAGTTGATGGCTGTTGTAGAGTCAAGTCAACACTTGTATAGCCATTTGCAGGGTTTGGATAGAGCGATAGAGATTGTTTTTGATTTTTTAGTGGTTCTTCGTTTGGCTCTTTTACGCTGATAGTTGCAAGGTTATCTGTGCGCATTATACCACGGCCATGTGTACCTGCATAAATGCGGCCAGAGAGCCAATTTCCTGTTTTCTTGTCAATGCCTACTTGCTGCTGACGGAGCATAAATACGGGCACATTGCCCATTCCGTCATTTTCACGTGTCCAAACGACGTTTGTGGCAGTGATATCTGCAGTAGAATACACACCGTATTCAGTACCAACGATTACCTGATTTGGGTTTTGGAAGTTTATTACACTGGCATACACTGGAAATTTAGGCATGTTTCCACCTTTAGCAGTGAATGTAGGCGATGCAGATAGTGCATTGTTGGAGTAGAAAATGTAATCCTGGTTTCCGTAGTTTCCGAGTGTAACTACCACTCTATTGGGGTTGTTAGGGTTGATCGAAATAGAGGTGATATATCTACCCGGGAAGGTGCGAATAGTACTTTGCTGAAGTGCGCGGTTTGTATTGGCGAAATCTGCAGTCACACTGTCACGAGCATTTTTGAGGTTTGTGAATCGAATTAGTTGACCGTTGTTAGTACCTACATATAGCACATCTCCATCATTAGATACTGCTAATGCTGAAACTTGAGTGCCAGCTCCAAAGTGTGCAAGACGCACCCAACGAGGAGTTTTTGTGAAGTCAAGAGCCTCGCGGGTCATAAACAATCCACCCACTAAGTTGGCTTGTGAATTTAAACCTACAAAGAACATAGATTGTACAGGGTCCTGAATTTTTATCGAATCCAGTGGTTCGAGATTTTGTGTTAAAGTGTAGGTGAACTTCTGTTGCAATGTTTTGGATTCTACTTCAAGCTTTGAACCACTGTTGTAGCGCACATTACACATGGCAACTATTTCTGGTGTTACACCCTGTTTAAAGCGTACAGTAAACTCTCCGGTTTGTGCATTGAAGTTTCCACTTTCGATTAATGGGCTTGAGAGCACACCTTGTGCGTTCGATTTAATTGTGTCGAAGGCAACTATGATTTTAAAGGTATTAGCTACAAAGATTGATGTTGCTTGAGGTCTTGGAAGCACTCCAGAGAAATCTCTTTTGTTTTGACCAAAACCAAGAGAAAGAACAGAAGGATTAGCCACAAACCAAACAGAATCCCAGCTAAAGGGGTCATTTCTGTTTTCCCAAAGCATAAAAGGTGTAACAAATGGAGCGAAGGCCGGGCTCAGAGTTGAACTTTGGTTATTGGGGTCCATCTTGGGGAAATCGTAGAACTCAAAGAAGGTGAGCCCACCTGTATTCGAACGACCTAAGATACCATATTGCATGGCTTTAAACTGCACATTCTTGTCGAGCTGTGAAATTTCTGTATAACCCCCATCTCCATCGCGATTTGAGCCGCGGAATTCGATGCTGGTAGTTCTATAGCCTGACTTAGGTGTATTTCCTTCTAAGTTCACGTAAATAGTACCATTGTCTTGGGTACCACCCATTACTTCACCGTCAAAAGAGTAAGAAACTGAGTAAAATTGGGTTGTAATATAACCGATATTTACCTCTGTCCAGGTAAAGCCATCGTCTGTTGAGCGGAAGACGCCACCGTCATTGGTGGCGTAAACGATTGTACCGTTAAGGCGATTGCCCACCAGCCTGTGTTGATCTACGTGTACGTAATAAGGGTTATTTGGTGATTTAAATGAAGAAGAGATTTGAGACCATCCACCGGTGAGAGACCACTCCCATAGATGTAATCCACCGACGAAAATTTTATCTCTGTTAACGGGTGAGACGGAAAGCATCATAGCAAACTGACCCTGATCGATGGGATTAAAAGTCGTAGAGCGCTGGCCAATAACTGTCCAGGTTTGGCCCTTGTTTGTACTCCGATATGCCCTTTGAAAGTTGCGCTGGACATCACAAGTGATCACGTAAACATAGTTGGGATCTTGTGGTGATACAGCCACAATTGATCTTTCGCCATTATCTACGGGAAGATCATTCGGGCCAGCTTGATTGGAGGGCTTTGAAATCTCCGTCCAGTTGTTTATTCCATCGGGTGAATAGAAGGTACGCATACCGATGCTAGCCCATACTCCTCCATCTTTGTCTTGTGAGAGGTCAGTACAACGAATTGTACCTGTAGGTCCTGATATGGGGTTTGTCCAAGTTTGGCCTCCATCGGTTGAATATCTCAAACCTCTATTTGTTCCTACCAAAATTCCATCGGGATATCCTTTGAGCGGAACCATAGCACCTACTGCTACCCAGTCTGCTCCAGTGCTATTAGGTGTAGGTACAGTGGATGGTAGCTGAGTAAAAGTAAGTCCGCGATCGGTTGATTTAAAAATCCCCTGTCCAAGAATACCACCAGCCCCTGTACCAAAGGGTGAGTAATACATGCTCTCGCCGGTGCCGTAGTAAATGTTTCCGTTTTCAGTCTGACAAATGGATACAACGGCCAGATTTTCTTGCATGATGTTGACAGGAGTCCAACTTACACCTGCATTGGTTGAACGATAGAGACCTCCACTTACTCCTCCGGCAAACATTAGGCTTGCATTGTCTTTATCTTGTAAGAATGCCCTTGTACGACCACCTATGTTATCAGGTCCCATTTCTACCCAAGTTAGGCCAAGAGATGTTGTCCTCTGCATGAATTTTTGATGCTCGAGCATGGCTTGAATTTCATCAGCTGGATTTACCTCACCGGTAATCTGATTTGCACGGATCTGATGTAGCCATTGGGCAGCACCCAAGGCATTGTCAACACCTGTAGTCTTTACTCTTGGCTGATACTTGATGGTCGAATTGGCATCATGTAACACATTGATCATCAATATTCCACCCATCATCAATGCTCCACCGAGAGCACCGAGCCACATTTTCCTATTCATATCCCTGTAGTTTTTTTCCATGTTGAAAAATCGATTTTTCAAAAATATTAAAATTTTTCGTTTTAAAAGTTTTAGACCAAATGTTTTTCAGCGTGATATGATGAGCGTACCAGCGGACCACTCTCCACGTATATGAAGCCCATTTTCAGACCCTCTTCTTTGAGGTATTCGAATTCCTCTGGGGGCACAAATCGAGCTACTGGAAGGTGCTTTTTAGTAGGCTGTAAGTATTGGCCAAGGGTTATTACGTCTACATTGGCTGACTTTAAATCGCGCATAGTTTCCAACACCTCTTCAATAGTTTCACCTAACCCAAGCATGATGCCCGATTTTGTTCTTCTCTGGCCTTGCTCTTTGATGTATCTCAAGACTTCAAGGCTTCTGTCGTACTGGGCTTGGATGCGCACTTTTCGAGTAAGTCTGCGCACGGTCTCCATGTTATGGCTAATAATTTCTGGGGCAGCTTCGATTACGCGGTCGATGTTGCGCCTTTCTCCTTTGAAATCGGGTATTAAGGTTTCCATGGTAGTGCCTGGGCTTATTCGCCTGATGGCCCTGATGGTTTCAGCCCAAATAATGCTTCCTCCATCGGGTAGGTCGTCGCGGTCTACTGATGTAATAACGGCGTGCTTTACTTTCATTAGCTTTACTGACCGGGCCACTCGTTCAGGCTCATCCCAATCCACCGAATCGGGTCTGCCGGTGGCTACTGCACAGAAACCACATGATCTCGTACATACATTTCCGAGAATCATAAATGTAGCAGTGCCGGCACCCCAGCACTCTCCCATGTTCGGACAGTTTCCGCTCTCACAAATGGTGTGAAGTTTATAATTATCAACCAGTTTGCGAACTTTTTTGTACTGGTCGCCTGTCGGAAGCTTTACGCGTAACCATTTTGGTTTGTGAATCTTTTCATTACTTGCCTTCGGCTCAATAGTTACTGTTGATTCACTCACCTCGATCAATTCCATCTTTTGCCGAAATTAATGTTAATAAATAACTGAAAAAAGACTGAGGGGTTTACATAGTCATACAAAATTGGTATCTGACGCCTGAAAGCATCAGCTATCAATCCGATTTCAATAGATTTAATGACGTCATCAGTGCCGAAGTAATCGAATATAAAGGATGATTTAAGGTAAACTCCCGGTTCGATTGCTGTTTCGCCAAGGCCTTGAAAAAAACTTGCTTGTCCTAAAATATTTTGTTGAGGTTCGGCAGGGTTGTACCGCCTAATTAAAATTTTATCCGGCCCAAAAGTAGTTTCAGGATTTTCGACCTCGATGTACACCGGCTTCAGAAAACCAATCGATACACCACCAGCTATCAGCCACGATACGATTATTCCATTTTGATCGTAGCGGTCGTAAAGGATTTTTTCGCGAAAGTAGCCTGTTCTCAGTACGTAGAAACTGTTGATTTTATTCATTACGAAGCCCCTAGAATTACCAGGTAAAATGCCATAGGATTTTACTTCTTTTTCGTGTCGAAGATTAACTAAATCGGCTTCCAAACCATATTTTTTGAAATTCGTAGGGTAATAACTTCTCCTGAAACTTATTCCATATCCTCGTGTGTGTAATTGGAGGCCAACAGTGAAATCGTTGTCGTACACCAATCTTTTATAGTCAGCACTGTTGCTTTGCTGAGCTACAGATGCAATACTTGTCCATGCAAGTAAAATGACTGATGTACATCGGAGAAATTTCACACGTTGGCTTCAGATTTAATGGTGATTTGTGAATAGGCCGGACATTTTTCTTTCGATCTGCAAGAGGACAGGAGCAGTAGTATTGCTGAAACGAAGATCAAAGTGGCTAAGTGGCGCTTCATGTGGTTCGACTTTTTGCTTACTTAAATCAACCTACAAACATAGTACTTTTGTTTTCATTCATCAAACTGAAAGTGAAAAACCCATCTTTACAGATCTTACAAGAGTTGTATCCTGACTATTTCACCGACGAGGTAATACAAGCTGAATATTTTCAGAAGCTTGCGGAATTTGTGGCCGAAGAACGTAAGAAATACATTATTTATCCTGAAAAGAAAAACGTATTCAATGCACTTAAAGTGCCGCCTTCAGAGGTAAAGGTTGTAATTCTGGGACAAGACCCTTATCACGCGCCCGGTCAAGCGAATGGCTATTGTTTTTCAGTGCCCAAAGGCATTCCACTTCCTCCCTCACTGATTAATATTTTTAAAGAATTAAAAGATGATTTGGGAATTGATCGGGGAAATAATGGTGATTTGACTGGCTGGGCTCAGCAAGGGGTAATGTTGCTCAATGCCGTATTGACAGTGCGTCAAGGTCAACCTGGCAGCCATGCCAATAGGGGTTGGGAAATCTTCACCGATCATGTGATCAAGACAGTGCAGCGCAGTACAAAGAATGTGATTTTTGTGCTTTGGGGCGCTTATGCCAAGAAGAAACAAGCTTTGATTGACCCGTCGCGTCATTTTGTAATCACTGGCGCACATCCGTCGCCACTGAGTGCTTATCAAGGATTTTTCGGTGGAAAATACTTTTCTAGAATCAATGCGTTACTAATAGAAAAAGGAAAAATTCCCATTGATTGGAGCCGTTGATTGGAGCTTTTATGCTGTTTCGAATTTTGCTTGCTGATTCATGTTGCTTTGTTTCGGCTCAAGATTCTATATCTTACAGAGTGCTTGATGCGTTGAGCGACTCTGTATTTTCCAGTCGAGGTGTATTTTTCTCTAAAATTGACTCACTTTTTTTGCTTTACAACCATCCTTTTTACACATTCAAAGAAGTAAAAAGAGATTCTTGTGTTGTTTTCTACTTGAATTCTGGTATTGGCTTAACTGATTCTGTAATAGTGACTGAAAGTGGGTTGTTTATGCCCAATGAGAAGATTTCAATTACACAACTTAAAAATAAGTCCCGAGAAGTTGTACAAAAATGTACCAACAATGGGTATCCATTTGCTCGGGTAGTTCCGAGAGTTTTGTACTACAACACCAACATCCCGGTAATAAAAGTCGAAGTTGATTCAGGTCCACTTATAAAAATTGATAGTCTTATTATTAAATCTGAGAAATCGATCAACATTACTGTCATAAAAAGGATTTCTGGATTGCGTATTCCGATGGCTTATAGTCAAAAAAAAATAGATGAGGCACTAGAGCGAATTTCCGCATCAGGGTTTTTAGAGTTTAGCGCCCCTTCATCGGTTCTTTTTACCGAGGAAGGAAGTATTCTGTATTTGTATGCTAAACAAAAACAATCTGTTTTTGGCGATCTAATTATTGGTTTGAATTCTGACAATCAACAACGAACTGTTATAACAGGCGAAGCTCAGTTATCCCTCAGTAATTTATTTGGAAGTGCTGAAAAAATTTCTATTCAATGGCGAGCGCCGGCTACTTTTCAACAGTTTCTCCACCTCCGTGGGGATTTTCCCTTTTTATTTCATACGCCCATCGGTCTTAGTTTTGACTTTCAGGTATTTCGACAAGATTCAACGTTTGCCCGTTTTAGCTCACGCATTGGAGCCGCCTATTATTTTTCATCGACAGTGAGTGCCGGTCTTGGTTGGATGCGTGAAAGATCTTCATCTGTAAACTTGGTTGAAGTTGGTTTCATGCCCTTTTCGTCTACCTATCAGCTTGTTCACGTGCAATACAATGGTAAGAGGGGCAAAGGCTCAAGTAAAAAAGGGCTTCGAAATGTACTTGAAGTTGGGATTGGCACGATTAGAAAAAGTGAAACTCTGGAGAACCGCCTTAGATTGCTGTGGGAGGCAGATGCAGATTTGCCAATTTCAAAAAATCACAAAATTTTTGGATCATTTTTTTTAAAAAGCATTAACGGCCCGGGGATTTTGCTCAACGAATCTTACCGTACGGGAGGTTTCGGCAGCATTCGCGGTTTTAACGAATGGTCGTTTTTCGTCACTTCTGCCGCATTAGGTGTTTTGGAATACAGGATTTATTTGGACTACAATTCCTACATTAAAATGTTTTACGATGCGGGTTGGCAATCGATTACCGGCGGAAGCAAAGGGTATTATCAAGGTTTTGGTGCAGGGTTGGCACTACCGGTGTCGGTAGGCATGTTTCATGTTGATGTAGCTGTTGGAAAATTTCCCAATATGCCCATGGATTTTCGAAATACTCGTCTTCACATAGGTTTTAGGTCTGGGTTAGATTAGGAATTTTTAGCTTTTTCTTCAAACCATCGCTTTATCATTTTTTGAGCATTAGGCACTGTTTTTAAGGCCCATTCAAAAAGTTGTTCCTTTTCTTGTTCTGGGGTGAGTTGCCAAGGGATGTTTTCTTCTATGAGGCGTTTTCTGAGCCGGTACATCAGTATCCCTGCAGTCACTGACACATTGAGGCTTTCTGTAAAACCTACCATTGGAATCATCACAAATCCATCGGCCTGTTGAATGATTTCTGGGTGAAGTCCATGCCGCTCAGAGCCAAGAGCTATGCAAAGAGGTGTAGATAAGTCAAGGTCTTCTAAGGTATTTCCGCTGGCATGAGGGCTGGCAGCGATAATTCGGTAGCCTTTTGATTTAATGATTTTTAGAGCGCTTTCATATTTCCCATTTTCGGCGTGTAGAGCCTTTGGGCGAACCCATTTCTGTGCGCCCATAGCGATCTCCTCGTTTACCTTGTAACGATATTTGTCTTCCAAAACGTAAATCTCGCTAAATCCGAAGCAATCAGCTGAGCGAATAATGGCACTGGCATTTTGCTCGTGATAGAGGTTATCTGCCAGCCAAGAGATTCGGCGAGTACGTTCTTTTACAAGTTTTGAAAATAGTTGTTTTTTGTGATCGGTGAGTAAATCGTACAAACGGTCAAAGAATTCTATTCCTTCGATCTCTTGCATCTAAGCGTTAGTATTAGCAATGTGTTAGAAAAATCTTTCGTCTATTTTAGCGCGCAAATTTAGAAGCTCTGTTTATGTGGAATAAAATTGTACGAATTGCCTTAACTGTAGGGTTATTTCTTGCAAGTATCTGGCAGTTCGTTTTGGTAAATATTGGCAATGGAATTTTTTTATTGTTGCTGAGCGGAATTGTGCTGTTGTCATACTTCAGAAACGAAAATATGATAATGGCGCTCTGGTACCTGCGCACTCAAAAATTTGACAAAGTAAAAAAGTGGCTGTCGAGAATTAAGAATCCAGAAAAATCGCTAATTAAGTCGCAGGCTGCATATTACTATTTGCTCCAAGGGCTTGTAAGTGGACAGGAACAAAATCTGAATGAGGCTGAGAAAAACATCAAGCGCGCAATGGCTTTGGGCTTAAGAATGAAGACCGATGAAGCTATGGCGTGCCTCCAGATGGCAGGTATTGCCTTAGCACGTCGCCGTAAGACTGAAGCAACTATGTGGCTCAATAAAGCCAAACAACTTGATGAAAAGAAATTACTGGCTGACCAGATAAAACAAGTGAAGACTCTGCTGAATAAATTTTAACAAGGTCCGGAGTTTTTTACTACCAGATACAAAAACCAGGCGTATCCGTAAAATCGAAGATAGCGTGTAGTTGCCAGAAGTAAATAACTTTTAAAGGGATAGCGCACTGCACCGGTCACTACACTCGTAGGTGAAAATGGCAGGGGAGCTAAAGCTGAAACTACAATGAGCACTCCTCCAAATTTTTTGAGAAGCCGAAATTGTTGTTGAAACTTTTCGTCGATCCAATACTTAACTACCGGAATGTTGTAAAGGAGCCTTCCATAGCTATAGCTAATCACTCCACCTATGTAACTCAGTGAGGCGAGGATAAAGACAATTCTGTAAGGATGCTCAAAACTTTTAGCCCATACGATGAATACGTCAGGCGATAATATTCCGGTAAAGCTTTCTGATAAAAACAGAATACCCATGATAAGCCATGCAGGGTATTGATTGAGATGGGTGCATACAAAGTGATTGAAATCAAAAACATAATGCGTAAGCACCCAAAAGATGCCCATGAAAATGGCAATAGTGATGATCAGTTTCCAAATGTTTTGGCTAAGAAAAGTGTAAAAGCCCTTTTTTTTATTTACATAATGGAATAACTCAAGGTATTTTGAGAGATTTCGTTTTCTTCTCTTCAAGGAATTTGTTGAATGGCCTTTTGTCACTGTCCTTGTGCTGATTTCCTCGACGACTTATAGTGGCGGTACATGGCGTATGCTATGACAGATACAAGCAAATATGGAATTGACATCAAAAACAGTATGCCAAAATTCAAGTTTTTAGCCGCCACATTTCCGCTTGACGACTCTGCCACAGCTTTACACATAGCACATTGAGCATGCGTATCAGCCATGTTCAGAAGTATGCTTGTAGAAAGAAATACAAGAAACAAAAAAATCTTTCTCTTCATCATGCCGGATAATATGGCGACATAAAAACATAAACTAAGACTCCTGTAATAGCCACGTACAGCCAAATGGGGTAGGTGTATTTCACCAGTGCTTTGTGTTTAGCGATCTCCATCGTACTGCCTCTGTAAATAGAAAGCATAGCCAAAGGTAGTACAGGCACAGATAGGGTAATGTGACTAATCAAGATGAAAAAATAAAGCGTTCTCATCCAACCTTCACCGCCGTAAGGTGTTGGTGGGTTTGACAGTTTTGAAATCACATATGACACTAAGAAGAGTGCAGAAAGTACAAATGCACCCATCATCACAGCTCTGTGTAGCTGAATGTTTTTTTTCGAAATGAAAATGCCACCAAGAATCAGCAGCACAGCGGTAGTACCGTTTAGGATAGCATGAAATGCCGGCAGCTTCTTAGCTTGAGGAAAGGAGTGTTGCAGGCTAAAGAACTCCGGATAAATCATCAGCAACGCTACGGCAATCGGTATTAAAATAGAAAGAGCTGTAATTAAAGGAATGATAATGCGGTCGTTTTTTTGAAGTGTAAGTGGCATATTACTTCGATTTTTTTTGTTTTTTACGCTTGAGTGACTCCAATTTTTCGTATTCGGCTATGAGTACCGATATGTCTTCCTGAATCTCTTTCAGTGCCATTTGATCTAAACTGCTGTAAGCACCGATGATGTTTCCTTGGTCATCGCGTCTAGAACGCAGGCGACCCTCCCAATCGACGAGTACAATCAGCTCTGAGTGTAAAAATCCGCCTGGTGCTGTTTCGTCTTCCATGGCGTTTAGAAAAACAGCCTTAGCCAAGTCGTAGATGCTGTCTTTATCGCCCGTTACAAATTTCCATACTGTTCTACCATTTACGTCCGCAGCACCTATTTGTCGAGCATAAGCTTCGAGTACCTCTACTGTGTCGTGAAGGGGATCGACGGTAAATGACAATATTTGAAAATTGTCAAAACCTTTAAAACGGTCGTAAATGCGCTCTTTGATGTGGAAGTTCATCGGCCCGCAAATGCTTGGGCAAGTGGTAAAAAAGAAGTTAATGGCTGTAATTTTACCTTTCAGAGAGTCTGAAGTGATTATTTCTCCTTTATGGGTTATACCTCTAAAATAAGGCACTGTGTAGCGAATGGTGTCATAAATTGTATTTCCCTTGTCATCAGTTTTAGTAACCACTTCTGATGGGCCGAAGTAGTCCAGCGTTTGAAAAAAGACTTCGCGAGCTGAATACACAAAAACAAGATAAAGTAAAACGGGCACTATCAGTATCGATACCAATAATGCCCGCTTGTAAATTCTTTTCATCAGCTTCTAACCTTTTGCACTAAAAAAAGAACAGACCCTTACACAAAATGGTTTAAAAACCTATTTTGTACATGTAAGAACCTTCAGTAAGTACTATAAAGGTAATGTATGGAATTAAAATGAAGGTAGGCAACGCTAAAGTCCAAACCAGATTTTTCTTTTCATACTTCACATGCATGAAGTAGGCTACTATGTAGTATGCCTTAAGGAGAGTAAGAATGATGAAGATGTGGTTGAGCAAGCGTGTGCCCATCACTTCTACCATCAGTGGCTCAGGATGAATGATACCTAATGCTACTTCAACTGCAGTGACGATGAGAAGTATGAAAAACACAGTCCAAATTGTACGGACCATTTTTTTGCTGTCGTGTTCGTGTGCCATCTCTACTCAAATTTTATTACACAAGATAAAAGAATGTGAAAACAAATACCCAAACAAGGTCAACGAAGTGCCAGTACAGTCCAACTTTTTCCACCATTTCATAGTGACCTCTGCGCTCGTAAGTGCCTAGGAGTACATTGGCAAAAATCACAATGTTTAAAACTACACCTGAGAAAACGTGGAAGCCGTGGAAGCCTGTAATGAAGAAGAAGAAGTTAGCAAATAAGGTGTGCCCGTATTCATTTTGCTTCATGTTGGCTCCTTGTACCACTTCAGCTTTTTTGATCATAGATTCAGATTCAGAGCGCGAGTAGATTTTACCCACTTTTCCTGGATCCATCAGGCGGGCTTCTTTATTAGCCATAAAGCCTGCACGCACTTGTTCAGCTGTAAATTTTTCATGGTGCTCACCGTGGGCATTGTGTTCTTTACCATGCACAACTTCAGCCAGCGAAATTCTGTGGCCTTTTTCGTCGGCTATGTAGTAAACCGTATTTTCTACCTTTACAGAGCCGTGCTCACCCATGATGAAGTGATACCACTCCCATGCTTGGGAACCCAAGAAAATAAAACCACCAACTATGGTCAAAAATAACCAAAGAGCTACCTTATCCTTCTTCTTTTGATGGCCGGCATTTACAGCTAATACCATCGTCACTGAGCTCATGATGAGGATGAAGGTCATAAGAGCAACATATAGCAATGGATGGTCGCCCTCTAAATATGGAAAATGTGTGAAAACACTTTCTGGAACGGGCCATGTATCAGAATATCGGAATCTAATTAAACCATAAGCCGTAAGAAATCCTGTAAAAGTCAGCGCATCAGAAATGAGGAAGAACCACATCATCAGCTTGCCATAGCTGGCAGCAAATGGCTCATTTCCACCGCCCCAAACATTTTCGTTGTTCTCTGAAGTCACACTATGCGTAGCCATGTAGGTAAACTGTTTAAAAATTTTGGCTGCAATTTTAGCGATAAAAAGTTAAAAAGGTGTACAAAAAAATCCACACAAAGCCCAAAAAGTGCCAAAAGATAGAGGCTAAGGTGTAACCCAAATGGTCATCTTCAGTGTAGCTGTGGCGGGCAGCCTTTACCGAAGCCACCGAAAGCGCTATCAAACCTCCGAATATGTGCAGTAAATGCAAAAAGGAAATGGCATATATCCAGCTGCCAGACGTAAAGGAACCGGGCCCTGTAAAATAGATGTTGCGGCTGATTAGGTTTTGATATGCTGCTATTTGAAAATAGCAGAATAGCGCTCCGAGCACCAATGCAGTCACCATATACCAGCCAGCTCTTTCGATGTTTTTTTTGGCTTGTGATTGTCCAATAAATAATACAATCGAGGAAAGTACAATTATTATAGTGCTGTAAATAAATTGATTTGGCAGCTTAAACTCTACCCACTGACCCTTCTCTAGCAGAAATCCTCGGCTCACGATGTAGCCACTCACCAAACCAGCAAAAGCCATAAAGATGCTGCCCATAGATACCCAAAGGAGGGGTTTGGCTGCGCGTTTGCGCTGCTGCTTGAGCAAAAGCTTATCGTCTTGCATCCTCTGTGTGCCAAAATCGTTATATTGTTTCATTGCAATAGGTATTTATCCATTACATAAATCACTTGCATTAATGTGAGGTAGATAATGCTTGTTCGCATCACCTTGCGAGCATTGTACTTCGTGGGCTTTTTGTGCAGCTCAAAAGCAGACCGAACGAAATAAAAGCCAATTACAAGTATCCCAACTGTGGAATAAACAGATAAATGGAGTTTACCAGTAAAATGAAAGACGGGTAAAACGCTTGCAATCACAACTGCGATCGAATACATGAGTATTTGAAAAGAACTCCTTGCATCCGGATTGCCGCTTGGCAAGAGGATGTAATTCACTTTCAGATAGTCGTCGTGCAAAATCCAGGCAATCGCCCAGAAATGAGCAAACTGCCATAAAAATTGAATGGCAAACAAGGTTCCAGGTTCAATTCCAAATCGTCCGGTGGCAGCTACCCATCCAAGCATAAAAGGCATTGCTCCTGGTATGGCACCTACAAAAACTGCAAAAGGTGTTACACCCTTTAAAGGAGTGTAGGCGAAAACATATAGCAACAATGAAGCTACTCCAAAAGCAGCTGTCAATGAATTGACTTTAAATAGATAAAAAACTCCTGCCAGTGATAATAAAATGGCAGCCAAGTAAGCTTCAGCCAATGTGAGTCGGCCTGCTGGCAGTGGCCGATGGCTGGTGCGCGCCATTCGGGCATCGATGTCTTTTTCTATGATTTGATTAAAAGCATTGGCAGCCATTGTTATCAGCAAACCGCCAAGTACTAAGCTTAAAAAGGTTTTCCACTCGAAAGCTGAAGTTGCTACCAGATATCCTGCACCAGCTGAAAATACTACGCTGAACGACAGGCGTACTTTACCTAAAAGCAGCAAGTCTTTCCACTTCGATAGCGTGAGGTAACTCTGTAAAAGTGCCGACATTAACTATACTCAGAAAAAAGTGCACAAAAGTAAGACGTTTTAAGCTGGATGTTGTTTGCTTGAAACTCAGATTTTTGGAGATTTTTGGAATCGTTTAAGACCTTAATTTTTACCTAACCATTTTGCATTTGTTCGTTCAGTACCTTTGTTTGTAATCGATTTATACTTTTTGTCTTTGAATGTACGTTGAAGATTTGATGAATACTGTGAGAGGCCGTCGTTGGATCAAAACTTTACTCTTTGCATTTACTGGCTTAGCGGCTTACAGCCAAACCAGATTTACAAAAGACATAAACATCGAATGGATTTTTAAACAAGAGCGATTTGGCAGTGAGATAACCGTTTCGTTCCCTTTTACTGCCGAAAAAAACGTTTTTTACAATGAGCAAAGATTGCCGTATTACAAACTTTCTCTTCAAAATTCTTCAGCTGATGTGGATACTGTAATACTTACCCGCGATGTGTGGGTCGAATGGAAAGAGCCTCTCATCGCTGAAAACGTTCTAAATGTCGAAAGATCGCGCACGACTTCCATACTGATTCAAAAGAATGGCACATCTGAGCTCGTGGTAACAATACCACTATTTAAACTTTCAAATGGAAAAGTCTTCCTGCTCAAATCTGGCCACATAGAGCTTACTACCACATCCATGGCAGCAAGTGCGCAGCGCAAACGAACTGCTCAGTTTGCCAATACATCTGTTCTAAGTTCAGGAAGATGGCTAAAGGTGTCGGTTGATAAAGATGGTATTTACAAGATTACTCCACAATTTCTTTCGTCGAATGGAGTGACTGGTGAAATACGCATCAATGAAATAGCAGTCTATGGCAATGCCGAAGGACTATTGCCCGAGACTGCCGGTGCTCGCAAAACAGATGACTTACTTGAAAATGCAGTACTGGCCGTAGATGCGAACAATGACGGTATTTTTAACGGAAACGATTACATACTCTTTTATGCTAAAGCAGCTCATCGATGGGATTACAATGCATCTACAGGAACTTTTCAGCACGTGTATCACTGGTATGCAGATCGCGGAGTTTATTTCATTCGGATCGATAAACCTAATGCACTGCGAATCACTACGCAACCGGAAGCTACCGGCACCCAAACACACCTTTGTACGTCGTTTGACGATTATGCTTTTATCGAAGAAAATAAGTATAATCTGCTGCGCACGGGTCGTCAATGGTTTGGCGATGTATTTGACTTCCGGCTGTCGTATCTGTACTCCTTCAATTTTCCGAACCCTGTGCCAAGTGAGCCATATACGCTTACCGTAAGGGCAATAGCGCGCTCCACCATTCCGGGCACTTTTATGGAAGCGCGCAGCGGAACCACCCCAGTAGTACAGCTCAACTTTCCGGCGGTGGCACAAGGCGACTTTTCGGATAGATACACTGTGGTAACACAATCTGGCAACCTGAATCCGGGCAATGGCGCTATATCTGTCAATTTGGTATTCAACAACTCTGCAAATCCTGGAGCAACAGCCTGGCTTGATTGGATACGCATAACAGGTCGCCGGCAGCTTATTATGTCAGGTAATCAGTTACTATTTAGAGATCTAAGAACAGTTGGATCGGGATATGTGACGCGCTTTCAGATTCAGAATGCTACACCTGGTCTTATGGTTTGGGATGTAACACATCCAACCAATTACCATGCTTTAACGGGTAGTATTACTGGGAATGTTTGGCAATCGCTGCAACACACCGATACGCTAAGAGAATTTGTGGCATTTTCAGGTTCCAACTTTCCTTTACCCACCTTCATCAGTCAAGTACCTAATCAGAACTTACATGCTGAACAAACGGCTGATTACATTATCATTACACATCCTTCCTTTTTACCGGCCTCAAATAAATTAGCTGAATACCGAGCTCAAAAGAACGGATATCGAACCCTTGTGGTCACCACCGAGCAGATTTACAACGAATACAGTTCCGGCATTCAGGATATAGCAGCTATACGCGACTTTTTAAGACATCAGTACCTTAAAGCTCCAGCGGGTCAGGGGCTGAAATACGTAGCTCTAATGGGCACGGCTTCTTACGATTATCGCGATGTGCTTACAGGTAATACCAACTTTGTTCCCACTTATCAGTCCATCCCTTCCTTTAATCTTTACACTTCTTTTGTAACAGACGATTTCTTTGCACAGCTCGATGCTGGTGAAGGAGGCAATCTGATGGCTGGTGATTTAGACATAGCCATTGGCAGATTCACTGTACGTACTCCTGCTGAAGCAATGGCGGTGGTGAACAAAGTGATTCACTACGAAACTGCTCAAAGCGCAAAAGGCAGTTGGCGCAGCAATTTGCTGTGGGTCACTGACGATGTGGATGCCGCCTGGGAGCGCTCTTTTATGGAAGCTTCAGAACAAATATCTGGCGACGTAAAGGCGCGTTATCCGTTCTTTAATCATCAAAAGGTGTATGCCGATGCTTATGTGCAAGTTTCAACCAGTGGTACTCAGCTTTATCCTGAGGCACGTGAAGACATCTTCAGAAGTGTGCAGCGCGGCAATCTTATTACCAATTACATAGGCCACGGAGGCGAAGTTGGCTGGGGCTATGAACAATACCTGCGCATCGAAGACATCGAGGCGTGGAATAACTTAGACAACATGCCTCTTTTTGTCACAATTACCTGCGAGTTTACCCGTTTCGACGAAGTATGGCGAGTATCAGCCGGTGAAAAAGTGTTGACTAATCCAAAAGGTGCAGGCATAGCACTTATTTCTACTACTCGGGCTGTTGGAGCTTTTACAGGTATGCAGCTGAATGAGTTAATTTTCGATACCATTTTCACGAAAGACGCCAGTGGTTACTTGCCTTTGGGAATCGTTACGAAATACGCCAAAAATGGTACTGGCAGCAGCGACCGCTTGAGGTTTTCTTACATTGGCGATCCGGCTTTGCGTCTGCCTATACCCATCAACAATTCTACAATTACTCAAATAAATTCCATTTCAACATCGCAATTTAGCGATACACTCAGAGCTTTAGATCGCGTAAAAATTCAAGCAAAGGTCACGGGACCCGATAATCAGGTAATTTCTGATTTTACAGGTGAATCTGAAATCCGCGTATTTGACAAGCCTGTGAAACGAGTGACATTACTCAACGACGGTGCAGGACTCCCCTTTGAATTTGAAACCCAAACTGCATTGATCTACAGCGGAAGGGCTTCTGTAACAAACGGCCTCTACACTGCCGAATTTATCATACCAAAAGATATCAATCTCAGTTTTGGCAAAGGCCGATTTAGCTTATATGCCTTTAATCAAGAAGTGGAAGCTATCGGATATAACGATCAGGTAACCGTTGGAGGGCTGAATGAAAATGCTCCTGAAGATCGAGTTGGGCCACAAATTTCAATTTTTTTAAACGATGAAAACTTTGTGATGGGTGGAATTACGGGGCCCAACCCTCTACTGATCGTCAAATTAGCTGATTCCTCCGGAATTAATGCACTGGGCAACAGTATAGGCCGCGATATCGTCGCCATTCTCAATGGTCGTGAAGATCAGCCCATTGTTTTAAATGAATATTACAAAGCCGACTTGAATACTTTTAAAAGTGGAGTCGTACGCTACCCGCTCTTTAATCTCAAAGAAGGAAATTACACCTTAGCTGTACGTGCATGGGATACGTACAATAACCCAAATACTGCTTATTCTGAATTCATTGTAACATCGAGCTCAGAATTTGTAATTCGCCATTTACTCAATTACCCCAATCCATTTACCACAAGTACAAAATTTCAATTTGAACACAACCGACCAAATCACCCTCTGGAAGTAACAATTCAGATTTTCACTGTTTCGGGTCGCTTGGTTAAAACGATTCATCAATTTGTTCAATCGCCTGGTTCAAGGGTTACAGACATTCATTGGGATGGTTTGGATGATTTTGGTAACAAAATCGGAAAAGGTGTCTATATTTACCGCCTGAAGGTGCGCTCAGCACTCGATGATTCAAAAGCTGAACAATATGAAAAATTAGTTCTTTTACGTTAGTATCAAATGCAAGTTAATTTTTTAAAATGAAACGACTTATTTTTACTGTAGTATGTTCGTTATCAATAAGTATAGTGTTTGGTCAATGGCAGCGTACGAAATTTGATCGAAATGTTGTAACCTCAAGTGTGCCATTCCTAACCATAACTCCCGATTCACGTAGTGGATCTATGGGCGATGTAGGTGTATCTACCACAGTAGATGCATTTTCCATGTTTTGGAATCCTGCGAAACTCGCCTTCCTTGACGATGACGACCAGATTCTGAGCATCTCTTACAATCCCTATTTGAGCCGATTGGTCCCTGATATTAACCTGACCTATGTAACGTACAATCAAAAAATTAGCAGCAATCAGGCCTTTGGGATCGGATTTAGATATTTCACCCTCGGCGAAATACAATTTACTGACGAAAACAATCAAAACCTCTTTTTAGCTGAGCCTAATGAATTTGCTATTGACGCTGGCTATTCTCTTAAATTTAGTGAAAACCTTTCTGGAGCAATCGCCCTGAGATACATCTACTCAAACCTTACTCAAGGTCAACAATTAGCCGGCGGTATTCAAACGCAGCCTGGGCAGGCATTTGCGGCTGATGTAGCTGTGTACTACATGGGCAATGAGTTTGCAATGGAAGGGGGTCAGACAGGTCGATTCACGGCCGGAGCAAACATCTCGAACGTGGGCAATAAGATACGCTACACTGAGACCGGCAGAGCAGATTTTATACCTACCAATCTGCGCCTTGGTGGGGGCTTTATTTGGGGCTTAGACCAATACAACCAGTTGAGATTTCACCTTGAACTAAATAAACTGATGGTACCCACACCTCCCATTCGCGATAGTCTCGATCCTACAATCATCACTGCAGGCAAGGATGATGATGTAAATGTAATCCGCGGCATTTTCCAATCCTTTAACGATGCTCCGGGTGGCTTTTCAGAAGAACTCAGGGAGTATATCATTAATACCGGAGTAGAATTTTTATATGACAATACGTTTGCTTTAAGAGGTGGCTATCAATTTGAACACGAATCAAAAGGAGGCCGCAAATATTTTACTGTAGGGTTTGGTTTGAGGTATTCCTCATTAACATTTGATTTTTCGTATCTTATACCTCAATCAGCCATCGTAAGAAGTCCGCTTGAAAACACATTGAGGTTTTCGCTTGGTTTTAATTTTAATTCGAATAAGAAGTAAGCTGAATTGTAATAGCTCACTCATTAAAAACTCGACGACCTCTGTAGTTTTTAAGGTAATTATATAACCCATTACATGAGGCTGTCATCAATTTTTTTTTAAAAAACAAAATAATTTTTGTACTAAACCTTCAGGTAGCCAAGGAAACTAATTTCAGAAAACATGCTTAAACAACTTGTTTGAGTTGATTAGAGCTTTCACTCTTTCTTTGCCGATGTAAATTTGAACGTTAATGTGCCATGAACATTATTTTATTCGATGGTAATGCCTACGAGCATTTGAAGCCTTTTACTTTTACTCGACCAGTAGGCGAAATACGCGTTGGAATACTGACCATAGCTGAGAAATACACAAAGCGCAACTGTAGCGTATCTTATCATACACAGGATTATCTCTCTGTAAAATATCCTTTGAAAATCAATGAGGTGAATATAGTAGTAAATGCCTCTGTATGCCCCACGGATGCATTTGTAGATGCTCTTTCTGGTTTAAAGCCTGGGCAGGGTATAACCTTTCACGGCAGTGTAATTGCCGCCTGCCTCACAGCTGACCAGGTGAAAACCGATTTAGAATCAGTTGTAAATGAGACTACAGAATTCAAAGACCCTCTGACAAAAATTGAGCGCCTATGGCACATTTTTCAGCACAATGGCGTTGAACTGGAAAACGATTATGAACTTATAACTAAAGGTCGAACCTCAAAGACATTAAGCAACACTAACAAAATTATTGGCGACCGAATTTTTGTGGAAGATGGTGTATGGGCGGAATGCGCTGTGATTAACACTACTACTGGGCCAATCTATTTAGGCAAAGACGCAACTGTAATGGAGGGCGTACTCGTACGCGGTGCTCTGGCCGTGGGCGAGCACTCACAACTGAACATGGGCGCCAAGATTTATGGACCTACAACTTTGGGCCCATACTGTAAAGTGGGAGGAGAAGTCAATAATTCGGTGCTTTTTGGATATTCGAATAAGGGGCACGAGGGCTTTTTAGGAAATAGCGTGTTAGGCGAATGGTGTAACATAGGCGCTGATACCAACAACAGCAATTTGAAAAACAACTACGATGAAGTAAAGCTGTGGAATTATGCGGTTGGTAGTTTTGAGCGCACGGGCCTTCAGTTTTGCGGCCTATTTATGGGTGACCATTCTAAATGCGGCATCAATACAATGTTTAATACCGGCACTGTGGTAGGGGTGAGTGCCAACATTTTTGGTTCCGGATTTCCGCGAAATTTTATTCCTTCCTTTTCGTGGGGTGGGGCACAGGGTATGACCAATTATAAACTGGAAAAAGCTCTTGAAACAGCTTCGAGGGTAATGGCTCGACGCAAAAAAGAACTCGACGCAGTAGAGACCGACATTTTGACACGTGTTTACGAGCTCACCAAGGAATACAGGTAATTTGGCGTATTTCTTGCCCTCTTTTTACCCCTTAAAACGCACTGAAGCTGACAGGCATGTTTGTAGAAGATTTTAGATTTGATAATCCCTTGAACCTTAACTCGTTCGGGGGAGATGAGGCAGAATTTATCCCTCTTATGACCCCTGAAGACGAGCAGGAGTTATCAGCAGAGCAGGTGCCTGAAGACCTGCCAATTTTACCGCTTCGAAATACGGTATTATTTCCCGGCGTAGTCATTCCAATCACAGCCGGCAGAGATAAATCAATACGCCTGATAAACGATGCCTACAATGGCTCTAAAACCATTGGCGTAATTGCCCAAAAAGATAGCCACATCGAAGACCCAAAACCCAATGATCTGTACAAAGTGGGTACAGTGGCTCGCATCATCCGGATGTTTAAAATGCCGGATGGAAACATTACCATCATCATCCAAGGCAAAAAGCGCTTTGAGGTAAGCGAATGGCTTGAAACCGAGCCTTATCTGAAAGCTCGAGTAATTGCCAAAGAAGAAGTACTTCCCAAGAAGACGACGCAACGCTTTAGAGCCCTGATCGACAGCATAAAGGAAACGGCTATTAAAATCATTCAAGAGTCGCCTAACCTGCCTTCTGAGGCGGCTTTTGCCGTAAAAAACATTGAAAGCGAAACGTTTTTAGTCAACTTCATCTCTTCAAACCTCAACATAGATGCGGCTCAAAAGCAAGACATTTTGGAAGAAGTAGATCTCTCAAAACGAGCCAATATCGTATTAAAGCATCTGATCAACGAGCAGCAGATGCTCGAGATGAAGAATCAGATACAAAACAAAGTAAAAACCGAATTCGACCAGCAGCAGCGCGAGTACTTCCTCTACCAACAGATGAAGACCATACAAGAAGAGCTCGGCGGTGTAACTGCTGAAAAAGAAATAGAGGAATTTAAAGCCCGCGCTCAGAAAAAAAAATGGAGTGAGGAAGTAGCTAAACACTTTGAGAAAGAGCTCACTAAGCTACAGCGCGCCAATCCGCAAATGCCGGAGTACAGCGTTCAGCGCAACTACATCGAGCTGATGCTCGACTTGCCCTGGGGTGAAGTGTCGAAAGACAACTTCGACTTAAAGAGAGCGAGAAAAATCTTGGATCGCGACCATTATGGTCTAAATAAGGTAAAAGACCGGATCATCGAATACTTAGCTGTGCTCAAGCTCAAAGGCGACTTGAAAGCGCCTATTCTCTGCTTTTATGGGCCTCCGGGTGTAGGTAAAACATCCCTTGGTCGAAGCATAGCTGAGGCTCTTGGCCGCAAGTACAGCCGTATTTCGTTAGGTGGATTGCGCGATGAGGCTGAAATCAGAGGCCATCGAAAAACATATATCGGTGCCATGCCAGGTCGAATTATTCAAAACTTGAAAAAGGCCGGGTATGACAATCCTGTCTTTGTGCTCGATGAGATCGATAAGCTCTCTTTTGGTATGCAGGGCGACCCCTCATCAGCGATGCTCGAGGTACTTGACCCCGAACAGAACAAAGAATTCTACGACAATTACCTCGAGCTGGGCTATGACTTGTCGAAAGTACTCTTTATTGCTACAGCTAATGATCTTTCGACCATACAACCCGCCCTGCGCGACCGCATGGAGATTATCGAGCTGAATGGATATACCCTCGAAGAAAAATACGAGATAGCCCATCGCCATCTCATTCCTAAACAACTTAAAGAACACGGACTCGAAAAAAACGACTTGAAACTTTCTCGGCAGGTAATCGAAAAGATCATTGATTCGTACACCCGAGAATCTGGAGTACGCAATTTGGAAAAAACCATCGCCAAGATTGTGCGCAATGTGGCGCGCAAAAAAGCTGATCAACAGCCATACGATGTGCGCATGAGTTGGGAAACCGTTCAAGAAATTCTTGGCCCTACGCGCTATGACCGCGATATGGCCGAAGACAACAGCGTGGCCGGTGTGGTTACCGGACTGGCGTGGACACCAGTGGGTGGTGACATCCTCTTTATCGAATCGACCATTTATCCCGGTTCAGGTAAATTAACAGTTACCGGAAATTTGGGCGAGGTAATGAAAGAATCCGCGACCATCGCTCTGGCGTGGATTAAGGCTAATGCCCGAAAGTATGGTATCGATCATCGAATCTTTTCAAAATACGACATTCACATCCACGTGCCTGAGGGAGCTACACCAAAAGATGGCCCATCAGCCGGTGTGACGATGCTTACTGCGCTTACATCGCTCCTCACCCAGCGCAAGGTGCGAAAGAAGCTAGCGATGACAGGCGAAATAACTTTGAGAGGTAAAGTGCTACCGGTGGGCGGAATTAAAGAGAAAATCCTTGCTGCCAAACGCTCAGGAATCACTGACATCATTCTTTGCAAAGACAATCAGAAGGACATCAACGAAATCGAAGAAGAATACATCCAAGGCCTTACATTTCACTATGTGAGTACCATGTCAGAAGTGCTCTCGATTGCACTGACAGATGAGTACGTAGATGAGCCTATTGACTTCTCTGAAGTACTGGAATCAGAAGTAAAGGTTTAAGCCGTAGGAGCGGCAGCTCAGGAAGCTCTAAGCTACTGAGCTGCCGTTTTTTACCGGTTTAGATGGCACCATCGTTACCAAACTGCCGTCGCTGTTTTCGGCAAACAGAATCATACCATGGCTTTCTACCCCGCGGATTTTTCGGGGAGCTAAGTTGGCTAAGAGCAATATTTGTTTACCAATCAAATCTTCTGGATTGTAGTGCTGAGCTACACCCGAAACTACAGTGCGTCGATCGATGCCAGTATCAAGGGTGAGTTGCAGTAATTTGTCGGCTTTTGGCACGCGCTCAGCGGCTATCACAGTGGCTATGCGAAGATCTAACTTCTGAAAGTCATCGAAGGTGATGGTATCTTTCATGGGTGCGGCTGTAGAATTTTTGAATGGAGTTTGCTGGGCTGATTGCTGGCGAATGGCAGCGAGTTTTTGAATTTGTGGTTCGAGTTCAGCATCTTCCATTTTTCGGAAGAGCAGTTCAGGCTTGGGCAGTTGTTCGCCGGCTTGCCAATAGATGTTGTCTTTAATATTTGTAATTTTTTTCTTTCCCAGCATGTAAAGGAGTTTCTCAGCCGATTTGGGCATAAATGGCATCATGAGCTTAGCCAAATGGCCAAGAAGAAAGAGCCCGTTGTTGAGAATTTTTAGGGTTTCTTCAGGCTGAGATTTGTACAATTTCCAGGGTTCGGCATCGGTTAGGTATTTATTGCCTGCGCGGGCCAGGTCCATCCAGGCCTGAAGGGCATTTCTGAACTTGTAGTGGCGAATAGCTTCGTCGATGGCGGTATAGGCTTCTTCTATAGCTTTTTCGAGCATCGGAGCATCTGAACAACCGATGACATCGCAGGGCAGTTTGCCGTCGTAGTACTTCTGAATAAGGGTTAATATTCGGTTTGCCAAGTTACCGGGTATGGCTACCAGTTCGTTGTTGATACGCGCTTGGTAGTCGCGCCATGTGAATTCAGAATCGGAGGTTTCAGGGGCGATGGAGGTGAGCACATAGCGCAGTTCGCTTTCGCGATCGGGCATTTCAGCTAGGTACTCATGTAACCAGATGGCCCAGTTGCGCGAGGTGGAAATTTTGTCGCCTTCGAGATTGAGAAACTCATTGGCCGGTACGTTTGCGGGTAAAACGTATCCGCCGTGGGCCATGAGCATTGCTGGAAAGATAATGCAATGAAATACGATGTTGTCTTTGCCGATGAAGTGTATTAGTGCTGTTTCATCACTTTGCCAGTAGGATTGCCAGGTTTCGGGCAAGAGTTCTTTAGTGGCTGAAATATAGCCTATTGGTGCATCAAACCACACGTAGAGCACTTTTCCTTTAGCTCCTTCTAAAGGTACCGGTACCCCCCATTCGAGATCGCGGGTCATGGCTCTGGGAGCAAGGCCCTGCTGAAGCCACGATTTCACCTGGCCGTACACATTGGGTTTGAGTACGTCTTTGAGTGATTCGGTATATGCCTCGATGGCTGACTGAAACTTGTCGAGCGGTAGATACCAGTTTTTTGTTTTGCGCAATACGGGCTCAGCACCTGATAAGGCTGAGCGCGGTTGGATCAGGTCCGTGGGATTTAGCGATGAGCCACAGCTTTCGCATTGGTCGCCATAGGCATTGGCAAAACCACACTTAGGACAGGTGCCTATGATGTAGCGATCGGCTAGAAACTGACCTGCTTGCTCATCGTAGTACTGCTCTGTTTCTTCTTCAATGAAAACCCCCTTATCGTAAAGCGTTTTAAAAAATTGGGAGGCCGTGGTGTGGTGAAGTGGTGAAGAGGTACGTGAATAGATATCGAAGGAGATCCCAAAGTCGGCGAAGGCTTTTTTCATGAGCGCGTGATACTTATCGACCACTTCTTGTGGCGTGATGCCTTCTTTACGCGCTTTTATGGTGATGGGAACTCCGTGTTCGTCAGAGCCGCAGATGAATTTTACATCTTCACCAGCAAGTTTTAGGTAGCGCACGTAAATATCGGCCGGCAAGTAACACCCTGCCAAATGGCCGATATGGACCGGGCCATTGGCGTAGGGCAATGCTGCAGTTACGAGGTAACGTTTTGGTTGTTTCAAGGTGTGAAATCGCTTTTATGAAATGGCAAAGGTAGATTGTTGGAAGGGCTTGTTGATTTGAAGCAATTAATAAAGTTGATGCCAGGCGTTGATGTGCTGAAGGGTAGAGTGTTTTTTGCCTTTTAAAGATGAGAGGTTTTTGTCAGAGTAAAATATAAGAGGATGCAGGGCTGTAAGCATTTGTGCTTATCGTAGGTCAATTGTTTTTGGGTGAGTTGGCTGAAAAATGGTTGCTACATTGGCTATGATGGGATGTGGTGTCAGTAGTGCGCGTGAGGGATACGGCGGGCGCGCGAAAGCGCGGTGCGAAGGCAGGGCGCAGCCCTGACGAAGCACGGAAGCGAAGCGTACCCCAGAGTAGCCCGACCCAGGCAAAGGCACTTTTGGTGCCTAGCCTGGGGCACGCCCAAATAAAACAATAAAACATTACTTGACTGGGGTATATTACTTTTACGGGCCGAGGATTACCAGAGGATTACCAAGGGTTGGAATTTGAAAATATTCGCAGGGGCAGACAATGAATCGAAAACCGCTGATACTGATCGTAGAGGATGATGAGCGCCTGATGCAAGTACTGGCTAAGCACCTGAGGGAGAACGACTTTGAGGTGGCAATGGCATACGACGGGCAGTCGGCTGTACGCTTGTTTCAGCAATCGAATTTTGACTTGGTGATTACAGATGTGATGCTGCCGCGTTTGAGTGGTATTGAAGTGAGCAGGGCTATTCGACAGATGAGTTCGACAGTACCCATTCTGATGCTGACAGCATTGGGCACTACGGATGACAAATTAGAGGGTTTCGACGCTGGAGCTGATGACTATCTGGTCAAGCCGTTTGAGATTCGCGAACTTGTGGCTCGCATTAATGCACTTATAAAGCGTAGCAGAGCACATGTAGGGGTAAGTGAAGTGCTTAAGTATGCTGACCTTGAGATGAATGTACGCACTAAAAAGGTAACGCGAGCCAATAAGCCTTTGCAACTCACACCCAAGGAGTTTAATCTGCTGGAATATATGCTTCGCAACCCAGAGCGCGTACTCTCACGCAGTGAAATCGCTGAGAAGGTGTGGAATACGCGATTTGATACGGGAACGAATTTTATAGATGTGTATATAGCATATCTGCGGAAAAAGGTGGACAGGGATTTTGACCTAAAGTTGATTCACACACGTCCGGGCGTAGGCTTCATTCTTGCGACGAAGCCTTAAACAGATCTGCTAAAAAATCTGCCACCAGCGCTTTTTAGGTTTGGAGATGACTTCGCCGGCATCGTCAAAGTCGTCTGGATTGAAGGTCTTTTTTTGGCGCTGCTGGAGAATGCCTTCGGCAAAGGCTTTTTGGAGGATGTTTTCGATGAATTTGTCTTCCGGATCGTTGATGGGGTCGTATTGCTTTTTCAGGCTGATTTCGTAGAAGTTAGCCGTTACATTGTACATAAATGCACGCAGGCCGCCACGGTATTTGGTGATGAGTTCGTAGGCAGTCAGGCCTGTTTCGCGGTAGATGAGTTTGCAAAGGATTTGGCCTTCAGAGCGGGTGAGTCTTTTGAGTTCTTCTTCAAATTCACTTTCTAAGTAGTCTTGAAAGTCTTTGATGAAGCGCTTTTTGTCGCGATTGCGCTTCAGGAGGGAGAGTCTGAATTCGAGAGAGTCGAGCTTATCGCCGGCGATTACGGCGTAGGGATAAACTTTATACACCTTGCGTCTCAAGATGTAGTAGCGCCGGCGTGCCTCTTCGCTGTCGAAGGCCGGTGTACTGATGAAGAGCACTTCGTCGAGTATCCACACCGGTACGGTATCGCCATCGATGATCAAGGCGTGCTGGCGCTTGTCTTTGTTTTGGTAAATGTAGTTGAGTATGCTGTCTTGCGTCTGTTTATGGTCGTTCTGCCCGCTGGCAGTAAAGGACGTGAATAGGGCGAGCAGCAAGATTTTAATAGACCTGACGGCGAATTTTCCAGAGAGAGATGTCACTATGTTGGGAGGGTTGGCCATTAGGGTATAAAAGGTCGCGTGGTCTTTTTTCTTGCATGAGAGCAGCGGCAGCGAGGGCAGCAGCTTCCACTTCATCAGCTGATGGACTTGGCAAATATTCGGGTTTAAAGTGCTGTTTTACGAAGTTGGTATCGAAATCGCCACTCACAAAGGCGGGGTGCTGCATGACGAATTCTACGAATGGCAGGGTAGTGTGCACACCGCCAATTTCGTAGTCGCGGCAGGCGCGAATCATGCGCTGGATGGCTTCTTCGCGGTTATGGCCATAGGTGATGAGCTTGGCAATCATTGGGTCGTAGTAGATGGGTATGTCCATGCCTTGGCGATAGCCGTCATCTACGCGCACACCCGGTCCGGTAGGGCGGTTGTAAACGACCAGTTTTCCAATATCTGGCGAGAAGTTTTCCCATGGATTTTCGGCATAAACGCGAGCTTCGATAGCGTGGCCGTGTATGGCTAGGTCGTTTTGAGTATATCCTAGAAGTTCACCGCGGGCTATGCGTATTTGTTCGCGTACCAGGTCGAGCCCTGTGATTAGCTCAGTAACGGGGTGCTCTACCTGTAGACGGGTGTTCATCTCAAGGAAGTAGAAATTCATGTTGGCATCCACGAGAAATTCTACTGTGCCAGCACCCACATATCCACAGGCGCGAGCTACGTTTACAGCGGCTTCGCCCATGGCTCGGCGCATTTCGGGTGTCACGATAGCGCTGGGAGCTTCTTCAATCACTTTTTGGTGCCGGCGCTGAATGCTGCATTCGCGTTCAAAGAGGTAAACGATGTTGCCGTGTTTATCCGCCAATATTTGAATCTCAATATGGCGGGGCTTTTCCACAAATTTTTCGATGAAGACAGCACCGTTGCCAAAGGCTGAGGTAGCTTCGTTGATGGCCATTTGCATTTGCTCTTCGAGCAGATGGATATCTTCTACCAGGCGCATGCCCTTGCCACCTCCGCCGGCCGAAGCCTTGATAATGACTGGAAGGCCAATAGACTTGGCTACTTCTATCGCTTTGGTAAAATCGCTTACTGCACCCTCAGTACCTGGCACCAGAGGCACGTTGAATTTCTTCACGGCATTTTTAGCAGAGAGTTTATCGCCCATGATTTCCATAGCATCGGCTGACGGACCTATGAAAGTAAGCCCGCTAGCCTCTACCAGACGAGCAAAAGCTGCGTTTTCACTTAAAAATCCATAACCCGGGTGGATGGCATCAGCCCCTGTAGCAAGAGCAGCATCTACAATCGCTTGTCCGCGAAGGTAGCTCTGTGCCGAAGGTGCTGAACCGATGCACGCTGCCTCGTCGGCATAGTGTACGTGAGGGCTGTCGGCATCGGCCTCACTGTATACGGCCACTGTACTTATGCCCATATCTCGAGCGGTTTTCATGATGCGGAGAGCGATTTCCCCGCGGTTAGCTACGAGTATTTTTTTCATGAGTGAAATTTATTGTTTATTATCGCCCAGTATGATAGGCAGTCCGTTTTTTGAATTACCGATGATTACAACTTTAGAATTCGGACTTTCAGCCAATTTAAGTGTGGCCTCTATACCTTTCTCTTGAAGGATTTTGTCAGTCAGAGAGCGGTTGATGATTTCATAAGCTTCGGCTTTGCCTCGGGCTTCGATGCGCAGGCGTTCTGCTTCTTTTTGAGCGGCTTCGAGTCTAAATTCGTATTCGAGGGCTACTTGTTCTTGTTTGAGTTTTTTTTCAATGGCTTCTTGAAGTGAAGGGGGTAGGGTCACATCGCGTATCAATACATCGTCGAGCAGTATGTGCTTGTCGGCAATAGATTTGCGCGTGCGATTCATGATTTCATCTTCAATTACCTCGCGTTTTGTTGAATAAAGTTCTTCGGGAAGGTATTTGCCAATCACCTCGCGGGTGGCGGATCGAATGGCAGGATTGACAATTTTTTCGTGGTAATTGGGACCTACTTCGTCGTGTAGCAAGGGCAGCCTGTCTTCTACAGGCTTATACCAATACGAAACATCTACCTTGATGGTCAGGCCGTTTTTTGAGAGAACTTCCATCATGGTATTGTTTTCCTGAATTTTAACATCGTATTTGAAGATTTTATTCCATGGTGCAATGAAGTGAAAGCCCTGATTGAAGATTTTATTCTTATCGATACCACCACCGAATGTCCGGAAGATGACCCCTTTTTGACCAAAATCAATCGTTGTAGTCATCGACCCCCATAAAATAACGATTAGTATGACCACCAAAAAACCGCCAACCAATAAAAAAGGCAAACTACGATTCATGGGAATTTAATTTTTGGCATTAATAACTGCCCAAATATCGTCTAAGGAACCATTCGGCTGTAAGCAAGATAAGTATTATTGCAAAGAACGGCCACCATTCAATCAGTCGTATTTTTTGTGTCTTTTCTTTAATGAGAGGTAAAAAGCCTTGGGCTAAAAGATCTTTTTCTAGTTCGTCTAAGTGAGAGACCAAATAAAATTTGCCTTCGGTGTTTTGAGCAATTTTTCTCAATTTATCGTGATTGGCTACCAGGTCAGAAATTTCCAAGTCATTTTCTTCTACGATCAGAATGCCGCTTTCTGTTTGTTTCACCCCTGCCAATTCGGCTTCTGCTTTCCACCGATAGGTGCCTGGAGCGAAGTTTTGTGCCGAGGCAGTGTACACCGTGCCTTCCCTCGCAAAAGAATATTCGAATTTCCGACCGGCAGTGTCGGTAAAGGTTATGGACACTTTGGCATTGGATACGGGTAAATTCGATTGGTCGTACACGTAGGCTTTCACCAAAAGTTTGTCTTCGGGTTGAATTTTATCGGGTATGGCAATTTCCAGGGGTTTTTTCTTTTCGGAGTGAATCAACCAACGAGAAATTTTTAAGAAAAACTGGTCAAAACTGTTAGAATCACCCTCCATTTGCAACTTGTTTTTCCACTTCCAAAGTCCTTCGCCGTGGAATAACGCGATTTTCCGATCTGTCTCAAGCAGCGAAATCAAAGGCTTATTGGTGGGTATTCCGTTGATTTTTTGAAAACTCAAGACATCTTCTGCCTTCACATTCGATATGCTGTAAAAAACATCTAATGGCGGGAGAGAATAAATAGACAAAAAATTGACTGAAGAAATTTTGTAAAAGTTTTCGTTAGCGACGGGGTAGGCTTTGTCTTCTCTGCTGAATCGAGTTACGTCTCTTCCGATTAGCTCAGATAGCCCGCTAGGATCCGTTCCAAATCCACTGATGAGCAATATTGGAAGAGCTTTGTTTTTTTGTAAAAAGGCAAACGTGAGTGGATGTACAGGGCTGTGAACGACGACAAAATCAAAATTCGAGTTCAAGAATCGAAGACTGTCGGGTTTTTTGCTTACAAGTTCGTTTTGTGTGTTTTTTGAAAAATATTCTCGCAGCACACCTACATCCGGGTGTTTCACCTCGTCTATGATCAGCACTTTGCTGCGTTCGTCTATTACTTCTACGTAAAATACGTACGTATTATTTCGCGTGTTTTTTTCTTTCGAAACAGCATCGATGGTAACAGAATACCGATGAATACCGGGTTTGTTGGATTTGATAAAGGTTTTATACGATTTAGATTCTGATGCTGATGTGGCTCTGAAAGTAGCGATTTCTCCACGAGAACCCTCACCATCAAGGCGGATTTTTAATGGTATATTTTCCAAATACAGGGCTTTGGCTATGATCTCAATTTCAAATTCAGTATTTGGCAAGACCTTTTTAGGATACACTACTGAGTAAATAGAGGCATCGGGAAACTGAGTGGTATCGCCCACGGCAACTACATGAACGGGCACTTTTAATTCATGAGCAAAATATTCGGGTGAATAGCCACTATTAAAAATGCCGTCAGATACCAGGACTACTGCAGCTATTTCATTTTCAAGGCGCGTGTTTTGCAAATGCTTAATCCACGCGTACCCGTCGGTAGAGGGTTCATTGAAGTTAAAATCTGGATTTTCAGATACTTTTGAACCAAAAGAAATTACATCTACTTCGAGATTCCCTTTTACTCTGTCAGCGATCGTTCTGAGGTATGTGGGCAATTTCCTAACCTCCACAGAGTCTTTCGACATCACCATGCTCCGGGAGTGATCAATGGCCCATATCAGTTTTCTAGGTTTTTCTTCCAGCTTTCTGATATATAGTTCGGGCTTAAGCAGCAGAAAGAGTAGAAGGGCTAAGGATACAATCCTCAAAACTCTCAGTATTGCTGCGCCCTTCTTCCCAAAGATGGATTGCTGGCTCTTGTATACCCATACCACTAGCCAGGCAACTGCTAAAACAGCCATTACCCACCAGAGCAACGAAAATTCTGTGGTAAACTCGAGCATCCGCAAAGACCGTATTTAGCTGATCAGGTCAACATACCGCCACATACATTGAGCGTTTGCCCGGTGATGTATGTTGATAAGTCACTGGCTAAAAAAAGACAAGCATTAGCCACATCTTCAGGTGTACCACCACGCTTCAGAGGGATGCTGTCGCGCCAGCCTTGTACTGTTTTTTCGTCGAGCACAGCGGTCATTTCAGTTTCGATAAATCCGGGTGTGATGGCATTACAGCGAATGTTGCGAGAGCCGAGTTCGAGCGCTACAGATTTTGTAAATCCTATGACACCGGCTTTAGAGGCTGCGTAATTGGCCTGGCCTGCGTTGCCCTTTATACCCACTACGCTGCTGATGTTGATTATTGACCCACTGCGCGCTTTCATCATGGGTTTAATCACTGATTTGGTCAGATTAAAAACAGAGTTGAGATTCACTTTAATCACTTGATTAAAGTCCTCTTCGCTCATGCGGAGCAGCAGGTTGTCTTTTGTGATACCGGCATTGTTTACCAAAATGTCTACTTTGCTAAACTCAGCCAGCACATCGTTTACGAGCTTCTCAGCCTGCGCAAAGTCTGATGCATCGCTTCGATACCCTTTTACTTTTACGCCATATTGACTGAGTTCAGCCTCCAGAGCCTGGCCTTTTTCCACTGACGATAGATATGTAAAAGCTACTTGACAACCGTTTTTTACAAACACCTCAGCGATTCCGCGCCCGATGCCCTTGGATGCACCAGTGATGATAGCTACTTTATTTTCAAGAAGTTTCATAACGACTTTTAAATTACTTGATGATTAACGGGCCAAATATAGGTGCAATGAAACAGCTCTGTAGCGCAAAAGATGGGCTGCCCCTACTTACAAAGTCAAAAGTGGGAAAGCTCAAAGATTTATTATTTGTATAGCCAAACCTTTTAAATGTATGATACAGTGTTGGTTTTGACTGAAAATAAGTATTTTAAAAAAGAATCTTTCGTTTATTTATTCCACTACGTTCACTTCTGGCTGTAGTACGATACCAAATTTTTCCCGTACATCGTCCATCACCCGGCAGGCATGCGCCCAAAGCTCTGCACCTGTGGCATCTCCGTAGTTTACGAGCACCAAAGCCTGGCGCTCGTGCATGCCTACATTGCCTATTCTCTTGCCTTTCCAACTAGCTTTTTCAATTAGCCAACCGGCCGGGATTTTAACACCCTCTTTGGCCGAATAGGTCGGCATATCCGGATAACGTTGCTTTAACTCTGATGCAATATCGACAGCCACCACCGGATTTTTAAAAAAACTACCACAATTGCCCAGCACGGCCGGGTCTGGTAGTTTGCTGCTGCGTATGGCGATCACTGCACGGCTAATGTCGTGTATTGTAGGACTGATAACACCAGCTTTTTGCAATTCGTCGGCGATAGTGCCATAATGGGTGCGCAGTTGATGCTTTCTGCGCGTTAGGCGCATGGCAATGGAGGTAATGGCAAAACGACCTTTTAAATTGCGTTTAAAAACCGAATCTCTATAGCCAAAGCCACACGCATTTGTCGACAAAACCCTTTTTTCACCTGTCATCAAGTCAATGCCCTCCACATGACTGAGCACTTCACAGATTTCTACTCCATAGGCTCCAATGTTTTGTACCGGCGCTGTGCCTGCATTTCCGGGTATGAGGCTTAGATTTTCGATACCGCCAAGGTTTTGTTCTAATGCATACAGCACTGTTTGATGCCAGTTTTCGCCGGCAGCCGCGGTGAGCAGGGCATAGTCTTCGTCTATGTAGCGCACATCTCGTCCCTTTAGGTCGAGGTGTACTACTACGCCGTCAAAAAAATCATTGACAAATAGCAGATTGCTGCCTCCGCCAAGGAGCAAAAATTTATTACCCGCAGAAAAAACTCCTTGTGCCACCAAAGTCTCCAGCTGAGCCTCAGATGTTATGTGGTAATACGCTCTACAGCGCACATCCAGCCCAAAGGTGTTCAGTCCACGAAGTGAAAAATTGGGTACCGGCTTAGCTTCTTCCATCACACCCTTCCCGGATAAATGCTCAATGCTTTGCGCAGAATTTCAACTGAATGGCGCAAGTCTTCAGCCTTCAGCACATAGGCCAAACGCACTTCGTTTTCACCTTTGTGAGGGGTAGCATAGAAACCATTGGCCGGAGCGACCATCACGGTGTAGCCTTCGTGTGAAAACTCAGCCAGCAACCAGCGCGCGAAGTCTTCGGCGTTTCGCACGGGCAAGCGAGCTACGCAGTAGAAGGCACCCTTAGGTTTCGGACAATACACCCCTTCAATGCTGTTCAGCCCATCTACCAGTATGTTGCGCCTTTCGGTGTATTCGGCAATTACCTGGTCGAAGTAGCTCTGCGGGGTATCCAAGGCAGCCTCTGCAGCTACCTGCCCCAGAGTAGGTGGGCTCAAGCGCGCCTGAGCAAATTTCAGAGCGGTAGCCATCAGTTTTTTATTCCGGCTTATGAGGGCACCGATGCGCACTCCACACATCGAATACCGCTTCGATACCGAATCGATTACAATGGCGTGTTCATCCATGCCTTCCAAATTCAGAATCGACATAGGCTTTGCACCATCGTAAGCAAATTCGCGGTACACCTCATCAGCTATCAGAAAGAGGTCGTGCTTCAAGCACAGGTCGCGCAACTTGTGCAGTTCTTCGCGGCTGTAGAGGTATCCGGTGGGGTTGCCCGGATTGCATATAATAATCGCCCGCGTGCGTGGCGTGATCCAGCTCTCAAACTCTTCAATATCAGGCAATGCAAATCCCGTCTCAATGCTGCTGAACACCGGCACTACTTTCACACCGGCCGATATGGCAAATCCGTTGTAATTCGCATAGAAAGGCTCCGGCACAATCACTTCATCACCCAAATCGCAGATCGAGTTCAGCGCAAAGGTGATTGCTTCCGATCCGCCTGTAGTAATCATCAAATCGGTATATTCTATCCCAATTCCGCGCACGGCATAGTAGTCGGCCAGTTTACGGCGATACGACTCATTGCCAGCCGAGTGGCTGTACTCGATCACCTGGTGGTCAAAGTTTCGGATGGCCTGCAGCGCGATCTCAGGAGTGTGGATGTCGGGCTGCCCAATGTTCAGGTGGTACACCTTCACCCCTTTTCGTTTTGCAGCCTCAGCAAAAGGCACCAGCTTTCTGATCGGCGACTCGGGCATCTGCATCCCTTTTTTTGAAATCGAAGGCATTCTATGTGTTTTTTCAGTTATTTTTTCTTTTTTATTTTTTTGGGCGTGCCCCTCACTTCCCTCGCTTTGCTCAGTCGTTCGGGTCGGGCTATCCGCTCTTATTCGCCTTGCAGACGGGCACGGCACATAGCTCTTACCCTACTCTAAGCCTTGTTTTTTTATCTGGGCTTATCTCCTTAGTAAACCCTGGTGGCAACTGGGCTGCGTTGTCTGCCCATGGGGCCAGCCAGCCTCGCCCAGGGTGCCGATTGCCCGTCTGCTGCGGCTCATATCCGCTTCTATCCCTCACGCGAGGCTCGCTGCGCTCGCTTTTTTTGGAGCTCAAGGTTCATCAGCCATTACCTGCTGTCGATGCCACATACATCACCAAACCATATATTCGCAATGGCCGGATTGTTCCAAAAACAAAAAGCCCGCCTCGATGGGCGGGCGAAAATACGATGTAAAAGACGTTTAGCGGTTCATTACCGGACTGGTTTCCTGATTGATCGGGGCCGATTGAGCTTGAGGAGCTTGTACATCGCCCTTTACTGTAAACGACACAGTGCCATCAGGACCGTTGTTGATAGCGTTTGAGTAGATTTTTACAGTCTTACTGAAAGGACCAATTCTCGAAGTGTCGTAGTTAATTCTCAGTACAGCCTTCTTCTTAGGCATAATAGGCTCCTTTGGCCACTCAGGTACGGTACAGCCACAGCTGCCTACCGCATTCTGGATGATGAGCGGTTCGTTACCGGTGTTCACGATTACAAATTCGCGTACTCGCTCGCTGTTTTGCTGAATTTTTCCGTAGTCGAGTTCCGGCTTTTCAAAGGTGATTACAGGGCCATTCTGCTTCTGCCCGAAGGCTAATCCTGCGAAGAGCACCAATGCAAGGGTAGAGAGGATTTTCTTCATGATCTCTTGTTTATTGTGATTTATCTACAAAATTACAAATACAATGCCGATTAATACGTGATGGGGTTAATAGGAAAATCGTCAAATTTCCTTTTTACCCATGCAATACAGGGTGAATGCCAGCCGATCAGTAGCTTCTTGTAGTACCATGCGTGTAGGCTTGCCGGCTCCGTGTCCTGCATTAGTCTCAATGCGGATCAGGGTAGGGTTTGGCCCATCGTTTACCGCCTGAAGCATAGCGGCAAACTTGAAGGAGTGTGCAGGTACTACGCGGTCGTCGTGATCAGCGGTAGTGATGAGCGTTGCAGGGTAGTTCATGCCTTTGCGCAGATTGTGATAGGGTGAGTAGCCTTTTAGATACTCAAACATCTCCTTGCTGTCGTCAGCAGTGCCGTAATCGTAGGCCCAGCCAGCACCTGCGGTAAACTTATGGTAGCGCAGCATGTCGAGTACACCCACTGCTGGCAGTGCCACTTTGAAGAGCTCAGGGCGTTGTGTCATAGTAGCGCCTACGAGCAATCCTCCGTTGGAGCCACCAGATATGGCCAAAAAGTCTGGCGAGGTGTATTTGTTTTCGATCAGCCATTCAGCCGCAGCAATGAAGTCATCAAACACATTCTGTTTATTGAACTGACGGCCTGCGTCGTGCCACTTTTTGCCGTATTCACCTCCACCGCGCAAGTTGGGTACGGCATACACGCCACCCATTTCCATCCACACAAGGTTTGTCACACTGAAAGATGGCGTAAGGCTTATGTTGAATCCGCCATAGCCATACAGAATGGTCGGATTTTTACTATTGAGCTTTAGGCCTTTTTTGTGGGTGATGATCATCGGTATGCGCGTACCGTCTTTAGAGGTGTAGAAAATCTGCTTTGACTCGTAGTCTTCAGGATTAAATTTCACATCCGGTTTGCGGTAGAGCTCTGATGCTCCTGTTTTCGGGTTCAAGCGGTAAATAGTCGGCGGATACACATAGTTAGTAAAAGTGTAATAGATTAAAGTGTCTTCCCATTTAGCTGAAAAGCCCGAAGCTGTACCCAAAGCTGGTAGATCAATGCTCCTGATCTTATTTCCTTTTAAGTCATACTGCTCGATGAGCGAGGTAGCATCCTTAAGGTAAGAGGCAAAGATGTACCCTGCGCCGGTCGATACGTTCAAAGGCATATCGCTTTCCGGTATTACGTCCACCCAATTATCAGGCGTGGGATTTTTAATGGAAACCTTCACCAGCCGGCGGTTGGGGGCGTTTAAGTTAGTAAGAATGTATAGCGTGTCGTTTTCGAAATGTACGGGCGAGTGGGAATTGTCAAAGTTGTTGACTATCGCTACAAGGGGCGATTTGGGGTTTCTAAGGTCTTTGTAGTATAATTCGTTGCCTGTTGTGGTGTTTGCCGCAGTGATTACCAGCAGGCTGTTGTCTTCGGTCACGTAGCCACCCACATATCTGCGCTTAATGTCAGCGCCAAACACGGGAACATCTGTCGATTGTGGTGTGCCGAGCTTGTGGTAATAGAGCTTATGCTGGTCAGTTTTGGCTGAGAGTTGGCTGCCTTCTTTTGGCTTATCGTAGCTTGAGTAGAAGAAGCCTTCGTTTTTGTACCAGCTTAGGCCAGAGAATTTCACGTCGCGCAGCGTGTCTTCGATGATTTCTTTGGTTTCCGTATTGATCACAATAACCTTACGCCAGTCTGAGCCACCTTCAGATATCTGATACACGGCCAACTTACCGTCGTCGGTAAAAGAGATACCGGCCAGCGATGTAGTGCCATCGGGCGAAAAGGTATTTGGGTCGAGAAATACTTCGGTATTTCCAGACTTATCGGTGCGGTAGAGTACAGATTGGTTCTGAAGGCCATCGTTTTTATAGAAATAGGTGTAATCGCCTTCGGTAAAGGGTGCGCTCACCTTTTCATAGTTCCATAGTTCTTCGAGTCTTTGGAAGATTTTATCTCTGAAGGGGATTCTGTTCAGAAACTCTTGGGTTACTTCGTTTTGAGCTTTCACCCATTGTGCTGTTTTTTCGCTGAGGTCGTCCTCCAGCCAGCGATAAGGGTCAGATACCTTCACACCGAAATACTCATCTACTACATCTACCGTTTCAGTGACTGGGTACGTAACCTTTAGGTTGTTTTTTTGCTCACATCCCAAGATGGCGACGCCTACCATTGCGATAAAAAAGTAGCATTTTCCCATACTTTCGATGATTTTTCAGCAAATATTACAAGAATATTGGGGTGATTTTCACAAACTTAGTGTTAAAACCACCCACCGCCCAATGCACGGTAGAGTTTAAGACGTGCTACTTTTCGTTGTAAAGTAGCTTCTACAAAGTCGAGCTGCGTGCGAAGTACCTCCCGGCGCACTGTGAGCAGATCGAGATAAGAGGCATATCCATTAAGAAAAAGTTGCGTTGCTACGGTTTCAGCTACTTTTAGGGTGCGTGCTTCGCTTTCTTTAAGTCGTGAGATTTTCAGATACTCATCGAATGCCACGAGGTGTGTATTGATTTCATTCAAAGCATTGACTATTGTTTTGTTGTATTCGAGTTGTGCTTCTTCATAGCGTGCTTTCTGGAAGCGCAAACCGGCTTTTAACTGGTTCTGCTGAAAGATAGGTGCCACCATATGCCCCATGACACCAAAGGCAAGCGAAGCTGGATCGAAAAACAGACTGGATTTAAAGGCATTGAGGCCTACGTAGGGGTTGACCATGAGCTGTGGGAAGAAGGCATAGCGAGCGGCCATGACATCGGCACCTGCTGACTTCATCAACAATTCGGCACGCCGAATGTCGGGCCTGGAAAAGAGCAGGTTTGCAGGGGTTGTGAGTACCACTGCACTATCCATCGATTGCATGAAGAAGTCAGGTGAGCGATCCACAGGCTGGTTTGCCTGCATTTTAAGGGCATTGATGGCATTTTCGACTGCGTTGATTTCGATCAGCACTCCTCGAAGGAGGGCTTCTGTATTAAGTACCTGGGCTTCAAATTGCTTAACGGCTAATTCTGAGGTTCGGCCGGTTTCTTTTAGGATGAGGGTTTTTTCGAGGCCTTCGCGCTGCAGCTGGAGCTCTTTTTCGATGATTTCGCGTTCGTCGTCGAGTGCCTGCAGGGTGAAGTAGAGCTCGGCCATTGTAGTGACGACCATCGTAGTGGCGAGCTTATAGGCTTCTTCAGAGGCGAGGTATTCTAGCCTACGGCCCTTGCGCTGTTGACGCAGGCGTCCCCATACGTCGATTTCCCATGAGCTTTCGAGAGCGAGGTAGTATTCGGGTGTAAAGTTTTCATCCACCCGCTGCTTGTCGTCGATGCGGTCTGAGAGGTTGGTGTCGAAATTACCTACACCCGTCATTGTGTAGCGGCCGAAGCGGTCGCCCCCTGTTCGACCGCGCACTTGTAAAGAGGGCAAGAGTGCACCACCGGCGGCAGTGTAGGCAGCTTTAACTTGTCGGATGCGTGCGCTGGCCTGCAACAAGTCGGCATTTACGCGCAGGGCATCTTCGATGTGGCGGATCAGGGCAGGATCGAGAAAAAAGTCCTTCCAACTTACCCTGCCGGTGTGTCGTAGGGTGTCTATTGGATAGTTGGTTGAAAACTGATGGGGCAGTTCAGGTGTCTTGTGCTTGATAAGAGTTTCTGGGGTGCCACAAGAAGTAAGCAGCACCATTCCAGCAAAGAGCAGCCAAAGCACAGCGTTACCTGTGGTGGCACGAGAGCGGCTTACCCTCGCGTGAGGCATGCGGAAGGTGCGCGTAAGCGCAGTGCGAAGGCTGTAGTGAAGCGAAAGCCTGAGCACGGGAGCGAAGCGTACCCTGAAGCACGCCGACCCGAACGACGGAGCGCAGCGACGGAAGTGAGGGGCACGCCCAAATAAAAAGAGTATAATTCGGGAAAGTTTTTCTGACATCATCCTGCTATGGATTGTTGGATTTTTTTGTATTGGTGAAGAGTACAAACAGACCCGGGATGAGCAATACGCCAATGATGGTGCCTGTGATCATACCACCGGCGGCTGTGGTGCCTATGGTGCGGTTGCCAATGGCGCCTGCGCCTGTGGCCAATGCAAGTGGAATAAGGCCGGCTACGAAGGCAAATGAGGTCATTAAGATCGGACGCAGACGTGCGACGGCCCCTTCGATAGCTGCTTGAAGGGGCTGCTTGCCACTTTTTACGGCTTGATTGGCAAATTCGACGATGAGTATGGCGTTTTTACCAAGCAGACCGATGAGCATTACGATGGATACCTGGGCGTAGATGTTGTTTTCAAGGCCGGCCATCTTGAGGAACATAAACGATCCGAAAATACCGGCAGGCAGTGAGAGTAGTACGGGCAGTGGCAAAAGGAAACTCTCATACTGTGCTGACAGCAGCAGATACACGAAGACTACAACGAGCATGTAGATGAAGAGAGTTTGATTGCCGGCCAGAATCTCTTCGCGTGTAATGCCTGCCCATTCGATAGCGTAACCTTTGGGCAATACACGCTTGGCTTCTTCCTGTATGGCGCGGATGGCGTCGCCTGAAGAATATCCTTTGGCGGCCTCACCGTTAAACATGGCAGCGGTGTACATGTTGTAGCGGGTGAGCTGCTCAGGGCCGAACACCTTTTGTGCTTTAATGAAGGTGTTGAGCTGTACCATTTCACCGCGTTCGTTTTTTACATAGTGGCGAAGAACGTCCTCAGGTGTAGTGATGTACTCGGGTGAGGCTTGGAGCATGACTTTGTAGGTCATGCCGAAGCGAATAAAGTTGGAGGTGTAGTAGGATCCGACCAATGTTTGGAGGGTACTCATGGCATTGTCGATGGTTACGCCGTTTTTAGCGGCTAATTCCTGATCTACTACCAGGAGGTATTGTGGGAAGGTGGGGTCGAAGCCGGTGAAAATGGAGCCGATTTCGGGGCGTTGTTTTAAGGCGAAGAGGAAAGAATCGACAACGGCTTTGATGGTCATGAGGTTTTCTTCGCCGGCTTTTTCTACCAGACGGAACTCAAATCCAGCAGCATTTCCGAAGCCTGGTACGGAGGGCGGTGGTAAAAACTCGATGCGTGCATCGGTGATCTTGTCTACGTCTTTTTCGAGATCAGCGATGAGTTGAAAGATGTTTTTTTCGCGTTTATCCCAAGGCACGAGGTTGATGGTGCCCATGCCAAAGGAAGCTGCATTCGACTCGGTGATCACAGAGTACCCTGCCAGGGTGGAGAAGTTTTCGATTTCGGGGTATTTTTTGACGATTTCTGAAAGCTCTTCAAGCACAGCCTGGGTTCGGTCGATGGTAGCACCGGGAGGGGTAGTGACGTTTACGTAAATCATGCCCTGATCTTCAGTGGGGATGAAACCTGTGGGAAGAATAGAATTAAACCCCCAGGTGGCCACAAAGGAGGCTGCCAATACACCGAGCGTTATAGCTCTGCGACCGGCTATAACTCGTAGAAGCAATCTGTAACGTTGAGCTAGGCGATTGTAATAGTGGTTAAAGAGGAAAAAGAAGCGACCTAAAGGACCTTTAGGCATTGAGTGGCCAGTGTGATCGTGTGGCTTGAGCAGTAAGGCACAAAGGGCCGGCGTAAGGGTTACGGCATTGATGCCCGATAGGATGATCGAAATGGCCAGCGTAACGGAAAACTGCCGATAGAAGATACCGACGGGCCCTGACAAGAATGCAACCGGTACAAATACGGCCGTCATTACAATGGTGATGGAGATAAGCGCACCGCGTATATCGCGCATGGCTTCAAAAGTGGCCTGGCGAGCGTCGAGCTTTTTTATCTCCATGTACGAATGCACAGCCTCTACCACCACAATAGCATTGTCCACCACAATACCAATTGCAAGTACCAGAGCAAAGAGGGTTAGCAAGTTGATCGAAAAGCCCAGAATGGACATAAAAGCAAACGTTCCTACGAGCGATACCGGAACCGCTAAGGCAGGAATCAGAGTAGAGCGGAAGTCTTGCAAAAAGATGAAAACGACCAGAGATACCAGTATGAACGCTTCGATGAGCGTCTTGATAACTTCGGCTATAGATGCATCCAGGAAACGGCTAACGTCGTAGGCAACGTTGTATTGCATACCTTCAGGGAAAGTCTCAGCGCTGAGCTCTTCCATACGCTTTTTTACGTCGGTGATTACCTGGCGGGCATTTGAGCCGGGGCGCTGCTTTATCATAATAGTGGCTGATGGCCTACCGTCGGTTCTTGAGATAAGGCCATAATCGAACGCACCAAATTGAATATCGGCTAAGTCTTTGAGTCTTAGGATAGAGCCATCGGGCATGGCGCGAATAACGAGGTTTTCAAATTGCTCTGGCTGATTAAACTTTCCTGTGTATTTGAGAACGTACTCTTGCTGTTGCGGAAGTTTACCAAGCGATTGGCCGGTTTTACCCGGTGCTGCTTCAATATTTTGCGCGCGAATGATGGAGATTAGTTCGTCGGTAGAAATTTTGTAGTTGGCCAGCTTTTCTGGTTTTAGCCAGATGCGCATGGAGTAGTTTCGGTTGCCGAGAATTTCGCAAAAACCTACACCGTCAATACGCTTTAGCTCGCGGATGAGGTTGATGCCGGCGAAGTTGTATACAAATTCCTCATCCATTGTACTGTCGGTACTGAATACATTGAGAAACATCAGGATAGTATTCACCTCTTTTTCAGAGGTTACCCCGGCTTTTACCACTTCTTCGGGCAACTCGTCGAGCACTGTAGTCACGCGGTTTTGCACGTTTACGGCAGCCACATCGGGGTCGGTTCCTACCTTAAAGAATACCTGAATTAGAGTAGTACCATTGTTAGCTGTTACCGTGTTCATATAGGTCATACCGGGTACACCGTTTACTGCCCGTTCTATAGGGTTGGCTACGGCTTTGGCGCATACTTCTGCATTAGCACCGGTGTACTTGGCGGTGATTACCACCGATGGAGGTACGATGTCGGGGAACTGCGTTATTGGCAGCGTGAAGATAGCCAGAACGCCGAGTAGAACAATGAAAATATTTATGACCGCAGAGAGAATGGGTCGCTTAATGAATATGTCCAACATGGTGTCTGGTATGAATTATTTGTAAGTAACCAGTGTGTTGTTTTTGATCTTTTGGATACCTTCGATCACAATGATGTCGCCGGCTTGTAATCCGCTCTGTATCCAGTATACATTAGTGAGCCTCTTTTTTGGCACGATGGGAATCATTTTAGCCCTGTTGTTAGAGTCCACTTTAAAGACGTAGTATTTGTCTTGTAGCTCGATCACTGCCTTATGAGGCACAAAAATTCCATCTTTTACGTTTCGGTTGAAAATGATTCTACCCGATGAACCGTGTTTAAGTATTTTTTTCTTGTTCGGAAATTTCGCGCGTATTGAGATGTTGCCGGTTGATGATTCAAATTCGCTTTCCATTGTTTCGATCACGCCTTTTTCAGGATAGATAGAACCATCGACGAGCTGCAGTCCCACTTCCTGACCGATAAAATTATTATCGTTGAATTCTTTCTTGAGCTCGAGGTATTCGCGCTCAGATAGGTTAAAGTAGGCATATACATTGTCGAGCTCACTAATGGTTGTGAGCAGCGTACCCTCATCTACAAGACTACCGCGACGCTGCAAGATGCGGTCGATCGATCCAGAAAAAGGTGCTCTAACTAAAGTGTAGCTTAGGTGAACCATTGCCATATTTTCTTCAGCCTCAGCCTCTTCTACATTGGCGCGAGCTGCATTTAAGCGACTTTGAGCCAACTCGAGTTCACCTGGCGATACGATGTTGTTTTCTGCTAGTTTTTTGGTGCGCTCCAGTTCTACCAAAGCATTCTTTTCGGCAGCTATCGCGTTTTTTACCTTGGCTTTTGCCTTACTGAGGTTTAGGCGATACTCCTCGTCATTGATTTTAAAAAGCACTTGCCCTTTGGTTACTGATTTCCCCTCATCTACATAGAGATCTTCTAGATAACCCTTCAGTCGGCTTCGAATTTCTACATTTTGAAGTGCTCTGATTTCTGCAATAAAATCTTCTTTAAGAACAGTATCAATTGATTCTAAAGCTAAAACTTCGACAAATTCGGGATTTTCTACATTTTTTTCCTTGTTGCCACACGCTGCAACTAGCAAATAAGAAACTGAAATACAACTAATAAGGAATCTTTTCAACTCTGGAATTTTTTACACAAAAATATTTTTTTAGCTTGTTTTTGAAATTCTTATGGAATGGTTAATTCTATTTGATACTTTTGGTGAATAGGTTCTAAAAAGTGAAAAAAATATTTTTAATTTCTTTAACCTATCTGATTTTTAGTTCGCTGTGGATATTTTTAACAGACAGTATTGATCATAATTTTTTTGGTTTTAAAGATTACACTAGATTTCAGACTTACAAAGGCATTTTGTTTGTCGTCTTTTCTTCGTTGGTAGTTTTTTTGACGACTTACACCTTCTACATACGAGAGATCTTACAATATGAAAAAGTAAAAATACTATCTACAATTCAAGAAATCATTTTAAACAACTCTCAGTCTTTTTCATGGATTTGCAACTTGAAAACGGGTGAAGTCATTCTATATGGCTATACACCTTTTCTCTCAAAAAACAATTTTACATTAGATATAACTGAAATAAAAAGATTCTATCAGCTTTATACTGATTTTACTTTTGTACAAGATGTTATAGAAGATTTAAAAAGAAATAAGATTGAAACTTTTGAACATGAGTATAAAATTCATTTAGATAATGATATAAAATATTACAAAATATATTTTTTAAAGTATATTGGATCAAACAAAAATTCTTACATCATTGCCCACTCTAATAACATTACTGAATATCGAAAATCCCTTGAAGAAATAGAACATCAACAAAAGCTTCTGGATTCGGTAATTAAAAGTTTACCTGATATATTAATACTTATTGATAACAAAACGTATGTTGTAAAGTTTTTTTACTACAAAGATGAATCAGATATTTTGGTTCAAAAAGAGTATTTGCTAGGTAAGGATATTAGGCATTTTGTTCCTCCATTTATTTCTGAAGAATTAGAGAAGAAAATACAAGATGCTGAATACAAAAAGATTCCCTTTGTATATGCCCTGCCCATGCACAATAGAATAGAGCATTATGAAGCGAGATTTGTAGATTATGACAGTGATAATACGATGATAATTGTTCGTAATATCACCGAGCAATACGAAACCAACAGAGAGAAAGAAATTTACTTACAGCAGCTACAGAATGCAGAGAGTATTTTAAATTTTGCCTTTTGGTCCTACGATACTGAAGACAAAAAAAAGTACGTCTCTTCGAGAATTTCTACACTATTTGGCATCACTATCAATTCCATTGAAGATGCTAAAATGCTCTTTGAGTATATAGTTCCTGAAGATTTGCCTTTTGCCTATGAAAATTATAAAAACATTTTGGAAGGTAACGAATTAAAAGACGGAACTATACGTTTCAAGTTGCCAGATGGTAATGTAAAACATATTTTGCAAAAAGTAATGAATATCCGGAAAGGGAAATTTATTAAATATCAAGGTGTTTTAGTGGATATCACAAATGAAATATTAACTGCAATAAACCTAAAGCAAAAGTCCTTTTATCTAAATCTTTTATCCGAATTCACAAATGATATACTTGTATTGTATGACTTTTCAAACGAAAAAATTGAATATATTAACTCTACTGCTTTTAAATATATTATAAAAGAAGATTTTAATGATGTAAAATCTAACTTTTTTCAAGGATATTTTTATGATAAGGATTTAATTGAAATCAAAGAAAAAATCAAGATTCTGTTTAATAAAAATGATTATAAGGCAAGTGACAGTATTTGTTTAGAAACACAATTTATAAAAGAAAAACGAGTACCTATTTGGGTTGAAGTTTCTATTTACAAAATTGCAGACGAAGACTCTGATAAAATTTTATTATTAATAAAGGATATTCACGAAAAGAAAAAATATCTTGAAGAATTGGAAAACGCAAACTTACAATTTAGATATGCAGCTAAAGCCACCACCGATGCCATATGGGATTGGAATTTAGAGACAGGTACTTTTATATGGACAGAAAATTTCGAGATTTTTTTTGGACACAACATAAAAAATCTACCCAAAGATCTAAGTGGGTGGAAAGAATTTTGTCATCCTGATGATATAGACCGCGTTTTTAAAAGTATAAGATACGCAATCGATCACGGTCATGAGTTTTGGCAAGAAGAATACCGTTTGCGAGATTCATCTGGCATTTACAAAGATGTTTTAAACAAGGCTGTGCTTATCTATCATGATAACAAGGCAGTGAGAATCATTGGGGCAATTCACGATATAACCAAAGAAAAGGATGCTCTGAGAAAACTCACCATGCAAAACTTAAAACTTCGGGAAATTGCTTGGACACAATCTCATGTAGTACGTGCTCCACTTGCGAGGTTGATGGGTTTAATAGAAATGTATGATTTATTGCGCGAATCTGAATACGATGATGTTTCTTTGCGCAAATTAATTTACAACTCAGCTAAAGAGTTAGATGATACCATCCACCACATAATCAAAAAAACAGAGAATCTCGACTGATGAGTAAAATTGTTGTACTAAATGTTGACGACGATGATGTGACTTTGATGTTGCACAAAATGCTGGTGAAGGCTCTTGGTTTTTGTGATGAGGTAGAAAATTTTATTAGTGGTGAAAGCGCTTTAGAGTATTTACAAAGTGCTTCTTTTTCAGCTGAAAGTAACTACATCATTCTGCTAGATATCAATATGCCTGGTATGAGTGGATGGGATTTTTTAGATAAAATAGATCATATTGATGGACTTAAAGCGTATGTGGCATTGGTTACATCTTCTATCGACAGTCGCGATCAAGAGAAGGCTAAAAACTATAAAAAGGTGATCGATTTTTTTATTAAACCTCTACATAAAAATCATTTGTCAAGTTTTTTTCAAAAGGTCAAGCTGCTGCTTGAGCAGTAATAACATTTCTTTTTTATCAGGTTTTGTTGCAGTAATGTAATTTTTAAAACCCAATTCTTCACATTTTTTGGAAGTAGTATTTCCTATACAAATGATAGTAACTTTGTTTTTATCGACTATGGTTGTGTAAATAGATTGAAGTCCTGATGGACTAAAGGCCAGTATAAATTCAGGCTGTTCTATTTTTTCTATTTTTTTGGGTATTTTTTTATACGTGATCAACTCTTTAAATTTTACATGGCTGTTCTCTTGAAAATACTTTGAAATATGCTCTAATCTATCACTGGCACATATGTGTACAAAAGTTTTTGATGTATTGAAATTTTGAATTTTTTGTATCAGCTCTTCTGATGTATAGCCTGTAAAAAGAACTGAATAACCTCTTTCTTCAGCTAATTTTTTTGTTTTACCACCTATACAAATACAATTTATTGTATCAAAAAATTTCAAATTATCCTCTACCGAAAATACAGCATTTTGACTGGTAAAAATATAAATTTCCTCCTTGGGATTAAATGGATAATCTACTTTTAAAAACGCTATTTCGAATGGATAAATTGTCTCAAAAATAACATCGGAATAGGAAGAAAATATATTCAAATCATCATCATTAAGTTCTTTCAAAGAGATAACTCTTATCATAATTAAAAATTATGTGACCAACCCACTCTAATCCATCGTCCTGGTAATACTATTCCGCCTCTATCCATATGTATTTGATCAAACATGTTTGATATTTCGAGATAAAGGGTATTTTTGTGTAAGGTGTAAGTAGCTTTGATATTTACTAAAATAGTTTCAGGGTATGTATTAATTGAATTGTTCGAATCTCTGTAAGTTCCCTTCCGATTTAAATAAATTATTTGATGAGAAAAATCGAGATTTTTTATCAGCCGATAAGATGTTGATAGCGCAACTTTATATTTTAGAATGTCTAAAGCATAAAGGGAAGAAAAATTTTGATTAATGCGCGTAAAATCTGTGTAGGATGCATTCACCTGAATCCAGCTAATTCTCAGCGGATTTTTATTAAAAAGTTTTTTGAAAAAACCCTCCATTCCGTAAAATAATACTTGAGTGATATTAGCTGCAAATACCTGATTAGAGTCCGGATATCGAATCCAATCAATCAACTGTTTTGAATCTCTTATAAAAAATGAAATGCTACTGCTCGAAGATGGTGTAAATCTTCGCATTCCAACCTCGTAATTAAAGGAGATTTCTGGCTTAAGATTTATACTGCCTATGGCTCCACCAACGTTGTAGAACAAATCTGTATATGTTGGCATTCTAAAAGCCTTATTGAATCCAATCCAGAATGATTGTTTTTGATTTTTCTTCCATAAAATATCCAAACCGTACAGTGTATTAGAACCAAAAAAGCTATTTATATTTTTCCAAATTCCATAATTAACAGACACTTTTTTAGTAATGGGAAGATAGTGATCAATACTAAAGGAATTATTTATTCTGTTGTGATAACGTGTTAGCAATACATTTTCTTCAAAAGGCATTTTAATTGATTCCATTAGATTAAAGCCTAATCTGTTACTCCAAATCCATTCGGTACGGAATTCGTATCCTAAATTTAAATTTCCGAAAAATCCCATATCTAGTGTGCTATGCCAATCAATAGTGCTAGTGCGAGTGAGGTGGAAATTGTGTCCACGATAGTATACACCGTTTAAAAATTTTGCTGTATCCCCATTCTCTTTAATAAAATAATTTTCAGGTGAGTAACTATAAAAATTTCTACCCTCTCTAAATAGTTCGAAACGGTCGTGATGCTCTCTGTAATAAATATTCAATTTATGCGTCCATAAATCGCCATAATACGTGTAAGAAATAGCTGTTAATAAATGCTTTATAGTTTCATGCTGTTCTGGATACAAAAAGGAATAAAAATTTTGAGCTCCAAATCTGCTTGTATTGACTCCTATAATGAATGAAAATGAATTATTTTCGTTTGATTTATTTGCCTTTAAATTAAGCGAAAATCTTTCAGCATCTGTATTGAAAATATATCCATTATGTTTTAAAAAATTAACGGAATTATAAAATTTCCAAGTATTTTTTATTGTTCTATTTAATTGAAAAATACCTTCAAATAATCCATTTTGACCTGCAATAAGATCAACTTGATTTTGTTTTTCTTTCTGTGTTTTAGTTACTATATTAATGGCACCAGAAAAAGCGCCTTGGCCAAACATCCTAGAGGCCCCTCCAGGCAGTATTTCAATGCGCTCTATGTCTTCAGGCTGTATAGGTACATTCATGGCATGATGTCCTGTTTGGGGATCTAATAATTTAATCCCGTCAATCATTATCAGCGTTTGATCAAAAGTTCCTCCTCTGATTCCAACATCTGTTTGTATTCCAAAAGGGCCTCGGCTTCGTACATCTATTCCTGGTACAAGGTATAGGATGTCAGCGATCGAACGGGCTGTTGATGTTTTGATCTCCTCAGAGGATATAACATATATATTTTTTGGAGCCTCCTTTAGTGTTAAAGTCTGTCGGCTTGCATTCACTTCTACTTCTTTAAGAATGATGGAAGTATCTTTTTGAGAGAAAGCACTTATATATGCAACAGTCATAAATAAAATACTAATTTTTTTCATATCTCTACAGCTACTATACATATAAAATCTTTCTTCTCAATATTGGTTAAATGAAACGATTGCAAATATTTTAAATAATCGATAGTTCCTTCTCCGTGTTCTGTATCAAACCAGCGTATTTTAATATTCGTTTTAAATTCTAATCCTTGCATATGTCCAGCTTTGTAAACGGCCTCTTTAGCACACCAAAGTTTAATTTTGTCTGTATTTGTTTTAATATTTAAAAGTTCTTCGGAGTTAGCAAATCTTTTTAAGATGTTGTCTTTAATACTTCTGTCATGTCGCTCAATATCAATGCCTACTTTTTTTGTTTTGTGATAAACTGCAGCTGCATATCCGTTTGTGTGGGCGATGCTTAAAAATCCATATTCAGTTCTAGGCGGCTTGTTTTCGAAGCATTCAAATTCAACTTTATGCTCAGTAACTTCCCGCGCACAGGCCCTACCAGCTAAAAATTCAAGTTTTTTTTCACCGTGAGTAAACGATTGTAACCTCTTGTGATCTTGTGCATTAAGAGGATATTTTTCAAGATAAAAACTTTCATCAGGAAGTATTCGACAAATTTTTGCATTAAGTTGATTTGTAACAAGAGAAAAGACGAATTGCATGAATCACTTAAAATTAATATGTTCAAAGGTAGGCTTGGTCGATAGTTCAATATTTTTGCCTAAGCGATATGAAGCCGCATATTCTCATCTTTTTTTTGTGCATAATATCGAATGCCGTTCATTCTCAACCAGTTTGGCAAGATAATTTCTCGGACGGCAATTTTACAGTAAATCCTCCGTGGCAGGGATTGACCTCTCACTTTAGAGTGCAAAATGAAGAATTACAGCTTTATGATACCACGTTAAGTGGAACTTCTTGGTTATCTACAGGCAGCACGGCAGCGTTTAATGGATTTTGGCAGTTTAAAGTTCGGCTAGAGTTTAACCCTTCTACTCAAAATTTTGCTCAAGTGTTCATTGTATCGAATCTGGCTGATGTATCTGGAGCAGTCAATGGGTACTTTGTGCGCATTGGAGGTACTACGAATAGAAGAATTAGTCTTGTTCGCCGTAGTGGCACAACTAATACGACTTTGATAGAATCGGTTGACAATGTTGTAAATACAAATGTGGTAAACGCCCGGATACGGGTTGAAAACAACAATGGGGTATGGACGCTGATGTTTGATACTTCCGCTTCAGTTAATCCTAGTTATGTCGTTGCTGGTACTGCCTTTGATACGACTTTTAGACGTTCGTCTTTTTTCGGGGTGCTATGTCGTTTCACTTCTACGCGCTTCGATAAAATGTTTTTCGACGACTTTGTAATACAAGCCGAAGAATTTAAAGATACAGTGCCACCGGTAGTCACTTCAGTTGTGGCTTCTTCACCTACCCAGGTGGTAGTGCGGTTTAGTGAACCTGTATCAAATATTGCACTTCTTACCGGCAATTACTTCATTTCTGATGGCATAGGTGCTCCCATCACTGCCCAATTTTTACCGGGAAGCACTACAGAAGTTCTCTTATCACTTAGTGCCCCTTTACAAATTAATAAGTTGTATTCCATAAGAATAGAAGAAGTTACAGATTTGGCTGGAAATGAAATTAGCACGACGGTACTGCCGCTGGCTTACACTGTGGTAAAAGCTTTTGATGTGGTAATAAATGAAATACTTGCAGATCCAACACCAGTAGTAGGACTTCCTGATGCGGAATATATTGAACTGTACAACCGATTAAATGTACCAGTGTCTCTTGATGGCTGGCGATTAATGGTAAACAATACTTCAATTGCTTTAAACGGTGTAATACCTGCAGATTCCTTTGCTGTAATTACTCGTTCTCAGGCAGTTGCTCTATTTCCTGCAAACATTACTACAATTGGAGTTAATATGTCGAGTACCCAGCTAACGAATTCGGGAGCTCGACTTCGACTGTTTAATTCAAACAATGAACTCATCCATTCGGTCACATATTCTGATCAGTGGTATGCATCATCTGCAAAAAGAGAGGGAGGGTGGTCATTAGAGCAAGTGGATCCTACTAATTTTTGTGGTCAAGAGCGAAATTGGCGTGAGTCCGTACATCCATCTGGGGGAACCCCAGGACGAAGAAATTCAGTTAATGCTCCTAATCCCGATACCCTTCCACTACGCATTACAAATTTTTCAATACCAACACCTACTCAAATTAGGTTGATTTTCAATAAATCCCTACACCCTTCCCCTGCTGTATTTCCCGATTTTTCTATAAAACCCGATCCTGGAATTTTAGCGGTTAACTACGACTCAGTACTTGAGAATGCTTTGGTAATTGATTTAATCGACCCGCTTATTGAAGGTCTATTATATGAAATGGAGGCAACAGTTAGACCGATTGATTGTCAATTGGCGCAGGCATTATCCGAAGTTTATTATTTTGGATTACCACTTGCACCTAGGCCAGGTGATGTGATTTTAAACGAATTGCTCTTCAATCAGCCTACTAATGGGGCCAAGTTTATTGAGATAGTTAATACATCAACTAAAGTTTTAGACCTATCAAAAATCAAATTATCCAATGTAGAGGGAGGTCAATTTCAAAATATACAAGATATTACAGCAGACCCTATTTTGCTCCTTCCGGGTGCATATTTAGTGATTACAAATTCGATATCTGGAGTTCAAACTTTTTACAACACTGAATGTAATACGTGTTTTATTCAATCATCACTACCTACAATGAATATTGGGTCGGGCAATGTTGCTCTACTAAATGCTGATTTAGAAGTATTCGATTATTTCGAATACGAAGAAAAGATGCATTCGCCGATGATTCGAAATCCGAAGGGAGTCTCTTTGGAAAGAATTTCATTTTCATCTCCTCAAAATGACAGCAGGTACTGGAAGTCAGCCGCACAACAAGTAGGATTTGCCACGCCTGGCTACAAGAATTCGCAGCAAGCAGTTGAAAGTAGTACAAATCAAGAATTAGAAGTTGTTCCAAAAACGTTTTCACCAAACAATGATGGATTCAACGATTTTGTACAGATCCATTATCAGTTAGATGACAACAACTATGTAGGCACTTTACAGATTTCAGATTTGAACGGAAACCTAATAAAAACAGTAGCAGCTTCCGAATTGCTATCTGACAGCGGATATTTCGTTTGGGACGGCACGGATGAAAAGGGTAGAAAGGTTTCATTAGGCATTTATGTTGTAATCTTTGACCTATTTCATCCCGAAAGGGGTAGAAAAATTTTAAAATCATCTGTTGGACTTACATATTAAATTAAGATGATAGATTTCGATCCAAACGGACCTGCTCTTCACGACGGCATTTTCGGGCTTCCTTTTAACGAGCAAAATGCTGAGCTCATCATTTTACCGGTTCCCTGGCAAGTGACCGTAAGCTATGGCGAAGGCACAGCTGATGCCCCCGCTGCCATTAAAGAGGCATCAAAACAGGTTGATTTGTATCACCCATTGAATCCGGGAGCATGGAGAAAAGGAATTTATATGCCTGAGCCTTCGAGAGAACTCTATGAGAAAAGCTCCTTTTGGCGTGAGAAAGTGGCAGACTACCTCGATAATATAGCCACCGAAAAACCTGAAGATTCCTTTTTTAAGGCAGTCGATTCAGCTTGTGAAGAGTTGAATAAGTGGGTTCACGATCAAGCAACAAAATTTTTAAAAAAAGAAAAAAAACTCATCCTTCTCGGCGGTGATCATAGCACACCATTAGGATATATTCAGGCATTAACTGAGAAACATGAATCCTTTGGTGTACTTCAGATAGACGCCCATATGGATTTTCGAAAGGCTTATGAAGGATTTACGTATTCACATGCGTCGATCAGCTATAATTTTATGCAGCTTTCTGGAGTTTCCAAAGTCGTTCAGGTTGGGATTCGCGACTATTGCGATGAAGAATTAGAATTTGCTAAAAGTCTTGGCAATAAGGCAGAAATATTCTTTAGTTACGACATTCAAAAGAGAAAATACAGAGGTGAGAGTTGGGATGCGATTTGTCAATCGATAGTTGAAAGTTTGCCAGAAAAGATATATATTTCATTTGACATCGATGGTCTAGATCCTAAACTATGTCCAAATACGGGTACTCCGGTACCGGGAGGATTGGAATTTGAGGAAGTTCAATATCTTTTGGAAAAAATAAAAAATTCTGGAAAAAATATCATTGGTGCTGATCTGAATGAAGTTGGCGTGTATGCCACAAGCGATTGGAATCAGAACGTAGGAGCTCGTGTACTCTACATGCTCTGTAACATTATTCTGTAAAATGTTATTTTTTTAAAAAAAATGTGGCTACTTTTAGATAATTTTTTAAGTAATTCATTAAATTATTCAATTTGGTGATTTTTGTAAAGAGTTGGAAAACAATATGATAAGATTATTAAACTGAGATTTAATGATTTAAAAATTTTCCTTTTATACAATATTTAATGAAAGTATCTATAAATTTGCCAAGTAAATAAAATCAATATGAGAAAAGTTTCACTCCTTGGCTTCGCTCTACTTTCTTTACATGTTTTTGGTCAGACAAATTATTTGGATGAGTACAGAACATGGTCAATCGGAGGTGGAATAGGTCACACATACATGTTGGGTGATTTAAAAAGTTTTCAACAAGGTCGTGATCAGTATACCAGAGCTAATGCTAGAGGCGGATTTACTGTTGCTGGTTACGGTCATATTACGAAATTCATTAATCCATTTTTCGGATTACAAGCAGCATTAACTGCTGGTAGAGTTACTGGTACCCCAGGAACCCAGTCAGGTAATATTCCAGGACGCCATTTCATCGGCTCGATCATTGTACCTGAAATAAATGCTTCAATAAATTTTATTAATGCTTTTCGTATTGGAGAGGTACGACCGACAAAACACTCTTTTATTGGGTCTGTTGGATATGGTTTTGCAATTTATGATTATGAAGTTTACATAAATAATACCCCTACACCTAACTACACTGCAGGGTTTAATTGGAGACAAGCCGTAGCGGTTCCCGTGGGATTTAATTATAAATATAGACTATCGAATACCTGGGATTTTGATGCTGGAATAAAGGGATTTTTCTTTAATTCAGACCTGATTGATGGTACTGTTTATGGATCAACAAATGATCAGGTGATTTTTACTTCAGTTGGAGCGACATATAATTTTGGAACAAAAGCTGGTAAAAAAGAATCTGTAGTTTATCGCTCACCAGTTTCTGATCTTTATGAATTTACAGCATCAGTGCGCAGAGATATGGATAAAATTACAAAGGATGATGATGGCGACGGTGTTCCAAATATGTTTGATAAGGAGCCAAATACTGCAAAAGGTGCTGTAGTAGATGGTGCTGGTCGTGCGCTTGATGTAGATGGGGATGGTATTCCCGATCATTTGGATGAAGATCCATTTTCACCTAAAGGCGCTAAAGTAGATAGCAAAGGTCGTGAACTTGATTCTGATGGAGATGGAGTACCCGACTCCCGTGATTTAGAGCCGAATACTCCAAAAGGTTCTCTAGTTGATGTTAGAGGTCGTGCAATTAAATCAGTTGGAGGAGGTTTAAACGATGCCTTCATTCCGCAAGTGTATTTTGCAGTAAATTCAGCATTAGTAACTTCAGCTAACGCTGAAAGATTAGCTGTGGTAGCCAGACTACTTAATGCTAACCCGGATATGAAATTAAAAGTTATTGGTCACACAGATAAAACAGGAGGGGAAGAATACAATAGAAGACTTGGGCAAAGAAGAGCTGATGCTGTTGTTGACTATCTAGTAAGAAATTTCGGTATCGATAAGTCGCGTTTTACAACCGAATCGGCAGGAAAGTCTCAACCTCTATCACCAAGACTTCTCAATATCAATAGAAGAGTAGAGTTCATTATTCAGTAAAAATTGGATAAGAAAAGCCGGCCAAAGGCCGGCTTTTTTTTATACACTCTTATTTAATTTCAATCATTTTAGATGTAGAAACTTCAGCTTTTACTTTTTTTGGAAGTATGATGTTTAAAATACCATCTTTGTAATCTCCGCTGATCTTTTCTACATCGATTTCGTCTTCAGGTATTGTGAAAGATCTGCTGAAAGATTGATATACAAACTCTCTGCGAGTGTATTTATCCTTTTCTTCGTGTTCTTCTTTCTTTTCAAAACTTATTGTCAGAATACCTTTTTCAAGGTTTACTTTAATATCTTCTTTTTTGAGGCCTGGTATTGCCATTTCAACTTTATACTCTGTATCGTTTTCCTTGATGTTAACAGCAGGATAAGCAGGAGCTTTCGGGAAAGCTACAGGAATTCTGAAGAAATCATCGTTAAAGATTTCATCCAGAATAGAGGGGATCATTCCAAATCCCATTGCAGGTCTTTTCATCAGTGTGCTCATGGCTTTGAGGTTTTGGTTAGACTACTTCACTCTATCCAATCTCTATACCTGAGCCATTTTTAGGAATTTTTGCCAGTTTTTTAATAGTTTTTCTAAAAAAAACTGAAAAAATGACTTAATTTGAGTGTAGTTTTTGGGAGTTATTCTGTCAAAAATTCCGATTTTTACGGCTTTTACACTTTCAGTTTATTGGTCAGTTTAGAAAGCATTTCTGAAACCATCTTTTCTAGGGTAAATCTTGGATTCCAGTTCCAGTCTTGTCTTGCTTGCGTATCATCAATTGACTGAGGCCAACTATCGGCGATGTTTTGTCTGAAGTCTGGTGAATAACGAATTTGAAAATCTGGTATATGTTTCTTTATTAAGGCAGCTAATTCAGAAGGTGTAAAATCAAAAGCAGAAATATTGTACGATGTTCTGGTCTTGATCGTTTCTGCTTCAGTTGTCATTAGTCGAATGGTTGCCTCAATTGCGTCGTCTATATACATCATGGGCAAACGGGTGTCTTCTTTAAGAAAACAGGTGTATGATTTGTTTCGTAAAGCTTCATAAAAGATTTCAACCGCATAATCAGTTGTTCCCCCACCTGGTTCAGCTTTCCAGCTTATTAAGCCTGGATATCGGACGGATCGAACATCTACCTTGTGTTTTTGATAATACCATTGGCATAATAACTCCCCAGCGTATTTACTAATACCGTAGATTGTAGTTGGCTCAATTATAGTCGATTGAGGCGTATTTATTTTTGGCGTTGTAGGACCAAATATTGCGATGCTGCTCGGCCAAAAAATTTTTTTAATAAGACCCTCTTTTGCAAATTCTAAAATTGTAAAAAGTGTATCCATATTGAGCTTCCAGGCGAGTAATGGTTTTTTTTCGCCTGTGGCAGAAAGCATAGCTACAAGATGATAAACAGTGGTAATTTTCTCATGAATGATTACCTCTTTAATGGCTTCTTTATCTAATGCATCGAGCTGAAGAAATTTACATTTGGGATTTTCAGGTATTTTAAGGTCTGAAGCAATTACATTTTCAGTTCCAAAGATTTCAATTAATTTTTCAGTCAAGTCTATTCCAACCTGACCAGCTGCACCTAAGATCAGAATTTTTTCCATTGGCTTGTTGTTTTCCCGCTTGCAAACCTACACATATACGTGCATATGTGTAGTTAGCTCATTTCCTTTTTCAATAGTTCGGCATAGATTGGTATACTTTGAGCTAACGGAGTGTATTGAAAATGTGTTTTTTTCAAAATTTTAGTGCCATCGTACATGGTTCGATTCACAGCACTTTTTGCAGTTTCCTTGGTGATAAGTGGTTTAGCACCAGTGATTTTACTTCTTAAAAATTCCAGACGCCAGAAAATTTCTGAGGCAAGTTTTCCAATTTTTATGTGTGGTCTCTTTTTACCAAGTGCGTCACAAATCATATTAAAAATTTCTCTGTACGAATAATTGTTTTCTACAAGAATAAATCGTTCGCTGTACAGTTTATTTTCAGTGAGCAGTATCATGGCTTTAGCCACGTCGTTTACATCCACAAAGCCATTTACTCCTTCGGTGTAAAAAGGAAAACCTTTTAAATATGTAGTAAAAAGTTTACCGCTTCCTTCATTCCAAAATCCCGGGCCTAGGATAATTCCTGGATTGACAATACTCACTTTAAGACCTTCTTCTGCAGCCCTCCAAACAACTAATTCTGATAGAAACTTGCTAATGGCATATGGTGAATTGTTTGGGCTATCGGTCCATTGAATATCTTCATTGATGAGTGCTGTAAAATTAGTCGGCTTCCCTATGGCCGCAATAGAACTGCAATGAATTATGGGTACTTGTGCGTGTTTTTCTTTTAATACAGCTACGAGATTATTGGTTATATCTTCATTGTAACGAATAATTTTCTCAGCATCCTCGGGGTCAAAAGAGACCATAGCTGCAGTGTGAAACACTACGTCAACCCCTCTAACGACTTCTTCTATATCTTGAATGTAAAGTAAATCTCCTTTAACCCACTCAATTTTCGAAAAAAGAGAGTTGGTAGTGTCGTAATAAGAAAAAACTTTTTTTGTCAGAGCTTTTCTTTCTTGCTTTCTAAAAAGCGCTTTTACTCCGTAGCCTTTTTGAAGCAAATGAAAACACAGGTGGGAACCGACCAGGCCAGTACCACCTGTTACAAGGGCTTTCACAGTTCGATTAAATCTTTTGTTTTACGAGTGTTTCTTCGTAGGCTTCTATGATGTCGCCGACTTTAATGTCGTTGAAGTTCTTGATGCTAAGACCACATTCGTAGCCTTTTGATACTTCTTTTACATCGTCCTTGAATCTCTTAAGAGAGGCGAGCTCACCAGTATAAACTACCACACCATCTCTGATGACACGCACCTTACAACCTCGTTTGATGGTTCCATCTAATACCATACATCCAGCGATTGTACCGACTTTTGAAATTTTGAAAGTCTCCCGTACCTCCACGTTGGCGATGATGGTTTCTTTGGTTTCAGGGGCGAGCATACCCTCCATGGCTGCTTTTACATCGTCTATTGCGTCGTAAATGATGGAGTAGTGGCGAATTTCCACTTGGTCTCTTTCGGCGATTTTACGTGCGTTGGCCGAAGGACGTACGTTGAAGCCGATTACGATGGCATCGGAGGCAGCAGCAAGAAGCACGTCTGATTCGGTAATTTGTCCGACACCTTTGTGCAGTATGCGTACTTGAATTTTTTCTGTAGAAAGTTTTGAGAGTGCATCGGAGAGCGCTTCAACTGAGCCATCCACGTCGCACTTGAGGATGATGTTCAATTCCTTAAAATCGCCAAGTGCAAGGCGTCTTCCGATTTCTTCGAGGGTGATCTTTCTGTGAGCACGAGCTGAAAGCTCTCTTTGCAGCTGCTGGCGCTTGCTGGCAAGTTGTTTTGCCTCTTTTTCATCGGTCATTACTACAAATTTGTCGCCAGCGGCTGGTGCACCATCGAGCCCGAGCATAGCGGCAGGCATTGAAGGGCCAGCAGATTTAATGTTTTTACCCCTTTCATCAAGCAAAGCGCGTACTTTGCCTGCATATTGACCAGCAAGCACGATATCGCCTACTTTTAGCGTACCGTTTTGTACTAATACGGTGCTTACGTATCCTCTACCTTTGTCAAGTGAGGCCTCTATGACTGTACCGGTTGCTCTTCGGTTCGGATTAGCTTTTAGGTCGAGCAATTCAGCTTCGAGAAGTACTTTTTCGAGCAACTCGTTAACGCCTTGACCAGTTTTTGCAGAGATTTCTTGACTTTGAATTTTACCACCCCAATCTTCGACCAAAAGATTCATATTAGCCAACTGCTCTTTGATCTTGTCGGGGTTGGCGTTGGGTTTATCGATTTTGTTGATGGCAAATACGATCGGAACTCCTGCTGCTTGTGCATGAGCAATTGCCTCTTTGGTTTGAGGCATTACGTTGTCATCGGCAGCGATTACAATGATGGCCACATCGGTGATTTTTGCCCCGCGTGCTCTCATCGCTGTAAATGCTTCGTGACCAGGCGTATCGAGGAAGGTGATGTGCTGTCCGTCAGGCATTTCTACCGAATAAGCTCCAATGTGCTGAGTGATGCCACCTGCTTCACCAGCAATTACGTTGGTTTTGCGTATGTAGTCAAGCAGTGATGTTTTACCGTGGTCCACGTGGCCCATCACTGTAACTATGGGTGGTCGTTTTACGAGATCTGCTTCATCGTCTTCTTCGTCTTCGATGAGCTCTTCGGTACTCATTTCTGCATCGACAAACTGCACTTTGTATCCAAATTCGTCGGCTACGATGCTTAGCGTTTCTGCATCGAGTCGCTGGTTCATGGTAACCATTAATCCAAGCGACATACAGGTGGCAATCACTTTTGTAACGGGTACATTCATCATATTGGCCACCTCACCAACAGTAACGAACTCTGTGACCTTGAGGGTTTTGCTATCTTCTTCAGCTTGAAGCTCGTTGAGAGCCATCATCTCACGGCGCTCATCTCGCTTCAGCTTTTTAATTTTATTGAGCTTAGCCTTTTTATTACTTGTGAGCTTTTCGAGCGTTTCTTTGATTTGTTTTGAAATTTCTTCATCGCTCAGCTCTATGGGTTCAACAGGTTCTTTTTTCTGGAATTTTAGATTTTTATCTTTTTTGTCGCTTGGTTTATCAAACTTTTTCTTGTCAGATTGGGATGGAACTATTTGTGTACTTTGGGTTGATGATTTATCTTGATCTGTTTTGTCTTTTACGATGCGCTTTCTCTTCTTTGTTTTCTTGTCTTCTTTATCAATTATTTGTCCTTGGGGATTGGTAGCTATTACTTTTTTGGGCTTATCTTTTTCCTTTTTCTTTTCAAATTTTGAAAGGTCGATTTTTTCACCAGTGAGTTTTGGACCTTCAATCTTTTCAAATTTTGTTTCTATCTTGTGTGATCCGGTAGATTCTGATGGTTTGCTTTCTGAAGGTGCAGATGTTTCTTTTACTTCTACCTGGCTCTCTTCTTCTGGCTTTTGCTCAACATTTGTGGTTTCCTCAATTTGTTTTAATTCCTTAGTTTCTTCTTCTGGCTGAATAGTCCTTTTCTTGGATGTTTCTTTTTCTACTGTATCTACTTTTCCAACGATTGTTAAATTAATTTTAGGTGTTTCTTTTTCAGCTTCTTCTTGTTTTTCTTTGGTGGGTTCAGTTTTGGATTCTGTTAGATTGATTTGAGGACTTGATTCTACAGATTTTTGTGCAGTTAGTGTTTCGGTTGATTCAATTGTTTCTATAGTTTTTTGAACACTTTCAGCAGGGGTTTCTTCACTTTGTTTTTTAATTGTTTCTTGCTCTGTTTCTGTTTTTACTTTTACGGGTTCAGTTTTTTTGGATTTATCAGTTACTAATTCTATTTTGCCAATAGTTTTTGGTCCCTCGATTTTAGGAACCTCAGTTTTAATTTTATGGGTTGAAGTTTCAGAAGCCTGTTGCTTTTGTAACTGCAATTCGCGCTCTAGGCGCATGGCCTCTTTGTCTTCTTTGAGCTGCTGAATTTTAGATTCTGTCTTTTTCTTCTGAATTAAATCTTGACTAAACTTCGAGAGGAGTAATTCATATACCTCTTCTGTTATCTTAGCATTTGGGCTATCGACGTGAATATCTTTTGTAGCCAGAAATTCTTTTGCTCTGGCAAATCCAATGTTAAATTCTTCGAGAACAGCAGATAATCTTCGCTTTGTACTATTCATGTGTTTTTAATCGGTGACAAAAATATATTGAATTTATTCAAACTCGGCAGAGAGTATTTTTCTTACCTCGATAATGGTTTCCTCTTCCAGGTCGGTTCTGTTTACCAAGTCTTCAACACTGAGTGCCAAGACACTTTTAGCCGTATCACAGCCTATTTTCTTGAATTCCTCAATAATCCAGGGTTCAATTTCATCGGTAAATTCATCGAGTTCTACATCTTCGTCATCTTCATCTGATTCGCGATATACATCTATTTCATATCCAACAAGTTGACTTGCTAATTTGATGTTTTGGCCATTTTTACCAATAGCAAGGGATACTTGATCGGGCTTTAGGAACACTTCTACTCGTTTATTTTCTTCATCGATGTTCATATAGCTAATTTTTGCCGGAGCTAATGCGCGGCTTATGAGCAGCTGTGTATTTTGTGTGTAATTGATTACATCGATGTTTTCATTGCCGAGCTCTTTTACGATGCCGTGGATACGACTGCCCTTCATTCCAACGCATGCTCCAACTGGATCGATACGGTCGTCGAGCGATTCTACGGCTACCTTGGCTTTTTCGCCTGGTATGCGCACCACTTTTTTTATCAGAATCAGACCGTCAAAAACTTCGGGTATTTCTTGTTCAAAGAGTTTTTCTAAAAAGCGAGGATCTGTACGCGAAATGGTTACTAATGGCTTGTTACCTTTTACTTGAACTGAATGTACAACCGCTCTGACTGTATCGCCCTTGCGAAAATAATCGCTGGGTATTTGATGTTCTTTCGGCAAAATGAGCTCATTACCGTCGTCGTCAAGCGCTATTATGGCTCTAGGGCGCACATGATGTACTTCACCGGTTACAATCTCTCCAATGAGGTCATGATACTTTTTAAAAATCTGTGAACTTTCATGTTCCATGATTTTGGAAGCCAATGTTTGCTTGAAGGCCAAAACAAACCGGCGACCCAAATCTTGAAGTTTTACTGCTTCGGTAAATGGTTCCCCTATTTCGAAATCAGGCTGTACTTTTAGTGCATCTGAAAGGGCGATTTCTAAATTTAGGTCTTTAACCTCGTCATCAGCTACGATTGTTCGCGTTTTCCAAATTTCTAAATCTCCTTTCTCAGGGTTTACGATTATTTTGTAATTTGAATCAGTACCAAATTTCTTTTTTAATTGAGTTTTAAAAGCATCTTCTATAATACCTGCTAAGGTAGAGCGATCGATATTCTTTTCGTCTTTAAACTCGGTTAAAGATTCGATGATGTTAATATTTTCCATAGATTTCATTATTATTTAAATTCTACTTTAATTTTTGTTTGTGATATATCGGTAAAGGGTAGTGATTTTGGTGTAGTGGTTTTAGGTTTCACACCTTTTTTGACATTTTTTGGTACTTCTTCTACCAAAAGGTGAGTTTCGTTTACATCGATCAAACGCGCGGTAAGAGCACTGCCGTCTTTAAAGGTGATTTGAGCTAATCTGCCGATGTTTTTTTTGTATTGACGGAATACTTGAAGAGGCTCACCTACTCCAGGTGATGAAACCATCAAACTGTACTTTTCAGATATATCAGACGGCAATTGTTGTTCAATATTGCGAGATACTTGAACAATCTGATCTAAATTTATGCCCTCATCAGTATCTACCAAAATCTCTATGACTTCGTTATCAGTAATTTTTACTGACACGAGAAAGCCATCGATAGATACTGCTGCATCTTCAGCAATTTTCTTAATTTCTTCTATATCAAACATTGTATAATAAAATAAAATAGGGGGATACTTCCTTCCCCCTCAATTCGCGTGCAAATATATGAATATTAGCCTGTACATCAAAAATTCAATTGTTTTAAAACAGATAAAGGACTCTTTAAAGTTTCATAAGATTTTTCCATGTTTTCACACCAATGGATGCACTTTGAGATATCTTTTTAAATCCGGGCACATGCATGTTTTCTGCATTTGGGTCAATAATCCATTTTTCAGCATGTGCTGGGACATAATACAGTAAACTGGCAGCTGGATACACTAATAGAGATGTTCCAATCACAAGAAAAATATCAGCTTTACTTGCGATGTCAATTGCTGTTTCCATCAAGGGAACATCCTCACCAAACCAAACTACGTGTGGTCGAAGTTGTGAGCCCAAAGGACATAGATCGCCCAGGTCGAGCCGCCAGCCTTCGATATCAACAATCAAAGAATCATCGGCTGTACTGCGTGCTTTGCGAATTTCGCCGTGTAAGTGTACTACATTGCTGCCGGCGCGTTCATGAAGATCGTCGATGTTTTGGGTGATAATGAAAGTGGAGGGGTATAATTTCTGTAATTCTGCTAATTGGTAATGCGCCTTTGTGGGTGTGGTTTCAATCACTTGTTTGCGTCGTTGGTTGTAAAAGTCGAGTACCAATTTGGGATTTTTTTTCCAAGCCTGGGGCGTAGCCACATCTTCAATTCGGTATTTTTCCCACAGTCCGTCAGAACCTCTGAAAGTACTGATGCCTGCTTCGGCGCTTATACCCGCTCCAGTGAAGACTACAATGTTCATTTTTCCCATATTTAGAATATATTCCCAAAAACGAACTCTTTGGGTTTTGAAAGGATATTAAGTTATATGCTGATATTCAAACAAATATAATTAAAGGGATTCATAAATATTTTGATGGACTTTTTTTTGTTAAATACTAATTTAGCTAAAAAAAGTGCAATGTCGAAAGCTAAAATACTCGTAGTAGATGATGATCATTTGATACGCCAGGCAATCTCCTTTAAACTTGAAAAAGAAGGCTACACCGTAAAAGTAGCTAACGATGGAGAAAGTGCCCTAAGCATGATAGAAAACGAAAAATTTGACATTATCATTTCTGATATAATGATGCCCTATATAAGCGGATTTGAGCTTTTAAAAATTTTAAAAGAAAAAGGCTCAGAGGCTCCTATTTTAATGCTCACAGCGTTGAATTCAGAAAATGCCGTGGTAAAGGCTTTTGATCTAGGCGCTGATGATTATTTAACCAAACCCTTCAGCCCCAATGAGCTGATTATGCGCATCAAAAAATTATTGGACAAGAAATAGTCGATGAATGAAAAAAGGGCTGATTGTCTTTATGGCAATTGTAGTGTACACATATTCTTCTGCACAGGTCAAGAAAGTTGACCCAGATTCGCTATTAAAGGTATCAGCCGCTGAAGCAAGACTAAGAAACTTTAAGGTTGCTAGAAATCTTATAAGAGAAGAGGTAAAAAAGTATCCAAATTATCAAGACCTCCAGTTTGCTTTTTTAAATTACTTGTATTGGGACGGAGTGGATGATTCCACCTTTAGAATGCTCGATACTCTTCTCACAAAGTATCCTAATGAATTTCAACTCTATAAAATAGGCATCAACACCTGTTATTCAATAGATAGTACGTGTTACAATTACTACAATGCTTTAGCCATAAAGCAATTTCCAGATAGTGCTACTGCGCTCATCACAAATACTGCTAAATTTCTTTACGAAAAAAGGCGATATAAGGCTAGTGCAGAAATGGCCGACTCTGCACTGAAAATGCCCAATGCAGATTCTACTGTTTTAAACGATATTAAATTTCACTACAAAATAACGGATAATTACAAACTTGCAGGGGGCGGCTATATGTACTTCTGGATCGGAGCAGACCCTACCTGGCCTCGACATCAGTTTTATCTAGAATATCAGTCGAAATCTGATTTCGGCATCGTCATACCCCGAGCTCATCTGGCTTCGCGTTTTGGCGTTCGCTCTTGGATGGGCGAAGTGGAGTTTTATCCGAAATTTGGAAAAAATAATTATTTCTATGGATTGATAAGTTTTTCGGATGGAGTGCTTTTCCCCTATTGGCGCATAGCAGCCGAGCCATTTTTTGTGAATCAAAGAAATATCGAGCTTTCTTTAGGTTGGCGTTATGTGGATTTTGGCTCTCTTAAGTTGCACAGCTTTACAGGTTCGGCTGGGCGTTACTGGGGGAATAATTATGCAAGTGCGCGACTCATCTACACACCTTTTAGAAATATTGGGGCAAATATTTCTGGGGTGGTTTCGTACAAATACTTTTTAAATAATCCACTCCATTTTATAGACCTTAAGGTGGGATACGGAGTATCGCCTGAAAGCGAATACCTCGATTTTAATTTGGCAGGCACAATTTTCACCAGAGCTTTTCGGCTTTCTGCCGGTTATCAATTCTGGCTTGAGAAGGCTCTTTTGATACGTATTAATGGCTATTATGAGAGAGTAAATCCCTCCCCGCGCGCACCTTTTGATGTGTATGGATTTTTAGGTAGTTTGTTAATTTTACTGTAATGAATGCGGTTTTTGAATTTTTTGTTCGCCTTTACAACTATCAGCCATTAAAATACAAGTTTTTGTTACTTGCGCTTTTTCTATTAGTTGTTGTTGCATTGATTTTACTTTTTGTGGTGATTAAAACTCGTACCGAACGCGATTTGCAAGAAAGAAGATATAAACGCATAAAAGCTACTCTTGAAAACATCATTTTAGATATAATTTTTCAAACTGATCGAGAAAAGCGAAGTGAACAAATCAGTGGTCTTAAAAAACTGATTGATAATCCTAAAAGTACTGTAACTCGCGATGCGACGCGCGAGATGCTCACTTCGATGGCGTTACAACTCGACGGCGACTCACTAGCAGTAGTTACTCAAATCTACAGAGAATCTGGTTTGAAAGACTTATTGGTAAAAGAATTACACGAAGGCGATTGGGATACTAAAGCCGCTGTGATTGAAGAAATTGGAAATGTACAACTTAAAGAACTTCTCTTTGAAGTATTGAAATATACCGATTATGAAAACGAACTGGTGCGCAATAAAGCACAGGTAGTAGTGCTCAAATTGGGTGGACTTAGAGGTTTACAATTTTTAGATACTTTAAAAACGCAGTTGTCGGAATGGCAGCAAATTCAGTTGCTCAATCAGCTGCTTAAAATGCAATACAGCCATTTTACTCAAACCGAAAAATGGCTTAAGTCGTCTAACGATAGCGTGGTGCTTTTTGGTTTGAAAGTGACTCAAAACTTTATGCAATTTCAAGATAAAGACCACGTAATAAAACTACTGGACCACAGTAATACTGAAATAGTAAAAAAAGCCCTTAAAACCATTAGTCATCTCGGCTTAAAAAGTGAGCTGGATGTTGTGAAAATGCACTATCCAAACTACCCGACTGAACTGAAGGTAGAAGTGCTGAAGACGATAGGTGAGCTTGGCGATGAGTCAGACCAATTGTTTTTGATCGATTGCCTCATGTCTGATGATTATTTCATCGTAAAAGAAGCTTCGAATGCTCTTATTAAAATCGGTCAAAAAAATCTGTTGTATCAAATCAAGGATTCTTTTCCCGATTATCAACGTGAAATCATAGAACACTCTTTAGATGAAAGAATTTGATACAGCGCTAAGTACGCTCGATATTCTCCTGGGTATTTTTAATATTCTGATTTATTTATATACCATATCGGTAATGCTTTCGTATTTGATCATTGCTTTTTTTTCGATACGTTTTGCATTCCGGCATTTGAAATCGTCCAAAAGCATTAATTATCTCTCAATACTGCAGTCGCCTGAAGCTCCGATGATTAGCATTGTGGCACCTGCCTTCAACGAAGAGCGTACTATTGTGCAAAACATTCGGTCTTTGCTTTCGCTAGAATACCGCGATTACGAAGTAATCATCGTTAATGATGGTTCAACCGACAATACACTACAGCGTGTCATCGAAACCTACGATCTTGAGCCGGTGCGATTTTCAAGTCCCGATACACTTAAAACCCAACCCGTTCGAGCAATATACCGTTCAAGAAATCCTGTGCTTAAAAATTTGTTGGTAATCGACAAGGAAAATGGTGGTAAAGCCGACGCTCTCAATGCGGGAATCAACTGTGCTTCAGGAGAGTACATTATGAACATCGATGTGGACTGCATATTGGAGCGCGATTGTTTGTTAAAAATGATTCATCCCATCCTCGACGATCCGGAAAACTTCGCCATAGCATCGGGTGGGGTAGTGCGAATCGCCAACGATTGTGTGATCGACAAAGGCGTGATTAAAAAAGTAAATGTACCGAGAAACTGGCTAGCCCGCTTTCAGACCGTAGAATATCTGCGTGCATTTTTACTTGGCCGCATTGCATGGCAAAAGCTCGACGGCTTGCTTTTAATATCTGGTGCCCTCGGAATATTTAACAAAAAAATCATGATAGCTGCGGGAGGCTACTCAACCAAAACCGTGGGTGAAGATATGGAAATAGCCGTGCGCATGCGCCGATATTGCCGTGAAAATGGCATTAAGTACAAAGTGTACTTTGTGCCTGAACCTCTCGTATGGACTGAAGTACCTGAAAAAATTGGACAGTTCCTGAGGCAGCGAAACCGTTGGACGAGAGGAAGTATTGAAACCATTCTCGCCCACAGAAAGCTTTTTTTCAATCCCAAATACAAGTCTTTGGGTATGATTGCCTATCCGTACTGGGTTTTCTATGAATGGTTGGCACCTCTGATTGAATTTTTTGGATTGAGTACCCTTTTGTTGTTAGCACTTTTAGGATTATTCCAAGCTACTTATTTGTTTTTGTTTCTTAGTACGGTAATAGGCTTTGCAATTGTTTTTACCATCATCACTATTTACATTGAGGAAACAACTTATTTCCAATACAAGGACGCTAAAGGTTTAAGGCGATTGATTCTCACAGGTATTCTCGAGCCCTTGTCTTTCCACTTTCTAGTTGTTTGGTCTGCTTTTAAAGGCAACTGGGATTACTTCATAGAAGGCAAGGTTACCTGGGGTAAGCAGGTGCGCAAGGGCTTCGATGACGCACCTACTCGAGAAAAGCAGATCAGAGTATCGGGAACTACGGGTCGATTGACACCTGTAAATTAGTACTTCAGCAGTTTCTCGATTGCTGCCCTTACCTTGTTTGCATTGGGTAGCACGTAAGCTTCTAGTTCAGAGTTAAGAGGTATCGCTGGGGTTTCTATACTGCCTACTACCTGCACAGGTGCATCGAGATATTCAAAGCATTCTGCCGAAATCCTTCCTGCCAAAGCTTGAGCGAAGGAGTTGTTCACAGCCTCTTCTGTAACGACCAAACAACGGTTGTGTATTTGTACTCTTTCGCGAATTAATTCAAAATCAACCGGTACTATGCTTCTCAGATCTAAAATCTCTACCTGACCAGCAAAGGCTTTAGCCGCTTCTTTGCTCCAGTACACGCCCATTCCGTATGTAACTACTACGCAGGTGGGTGCATCGTCAGATGGTTCTATTAAATGCACCATCCGACCCTTTCCGATGGGAATTATGTAATGTTCGTCGGGTTCTACTGTTTTGGCATCTTCGGTGCCTTTTACCTTGCTCCAGTACAAGCCTTTGTGTTCGAGCACTACTACTGGGTTAGGATCGTAAAAAGCTGATTTTAGCAGTCCCTTTAAATCAGCTCCTGTAGATGGATAAACGACTTTTATGCCTCTGATGTTGGCCAAAACGCTCTCTACTGACGAGCTATGGTATGGACCACCGCTGCCATAAGCACCAATGGGCACTCGAATAACCGCACTCACAGGCCACTTGCCGTTACTTAAAAAATACGACCTCGACAGCTCAGTGAAGAGCTGATTTAATCCTGGCCAGATGTAATCGGCAAACTGTACTTCTACAATTGGCTTTAGCCCGACGGCTGACATGCCTACAGTACTTCCGATGATAAAAGCCTCTTGTATCGGCGTATTAAACACGCGCTCATCTCCAAACTGTTGTGCCAGCGTGGCTGCCTCGCGAAAGACACCGCCGAGTCGCCTTCCTACGTCTTGCCCGTAAAGCAGAGCTTCGGGATGTTTTGCCAACAATTCTCTCACAGCAAAAAGGGCACTGTCAACCATTACGACTCTTTCTTTGCCAGCAGGTGTACGTTCGCCTTCCTCTCTTGTAATGGGCGTGGGTGCATAGTAATGCCTGTGTAAGTCTTCTGGATTGGGCTCTTCGGCTTTTAATGCCTTTTCAAAAGACTCAATGACAATTTTTTTCGCAATGGAATCAATGCCAACAATTTCTTGTTCAGTAATCCCTGTAGCCATTAACAAGTTTCGCAAGTAGGGCAGGGGATCGCGCTGCTGGTGAAAATGTAGATCGTCGCGATACATTTCACGTCGAACGCCTGAGGTGTGATGTCCAAGCAGCGGAACATCTGTATGTAGTAATACAGGTCGGCGTTCATTTCGCACGATGTCTACTGCGCGCTCGACGGCTTCGAAAATTTCGTCAAATCGACTGCCGTCGGCTGTTACGCGCTCAAGGCCTTTGAAGCCTTGAGCGTATTCATAGGCATCTTGTGCGCGTGTTTCGGCCGCGGTTGCTGAGATATCCCAGCCGTTGTCCTGCACAAAATAGAGGATGGGTAGCTTTTTAAGGACGGCCATTTGCAGGGCTTCGCTCACTTCTCCTTCCGTCATCGCAGCATCGCCAATGCTGCATACTGCAATTGCGCCTTTCTCTTCATCGGTCATCATTCCCGTCACTTCCTTGTAGCGAAGTCCCATGGCGCAGCCAGTGATGGGAATGGCCTGCATACCAGTAGCTGAGCTTTGGTGGGGTATTTTTGGTTTATCCGGGTCTTTAAGGCTCGGATGGCTGTAGTAGGTGCGTCCACCAGAGAAGGGGTCGTCTTTTTTAGCAAGTAATTGCAACATTAATTCGTAGGGCGACATCCCGATGGTGAGCAGCACGCTATCGTCGCGATAATATAGGCTTAAGTAATCTTTTGGCAGTAAGTGCATGCCGAGCGCTATTTGCGCTGCCTCGTGCCCACGGCTTGTAGCGTGTACATATTTGCTTGTGATGTCGCGCTTCTCTTCAAATAGGTCGCTCATGGCTCTTGCAGTGGCCATGATCTTATATGCATTTAGCAAAACTTTTTTTGAAAGACTCATGATCGTAGTTACTCACTTCTGCCGCAAATATCCGACGTGCCTATTGCTTGATTTTACTTTATTTTTAATTTGCAAGTATTAAAAGCTAAATATTGGATAGGCTACCAGCACTGTGGTTAGTGCCCAATTTAGATACAACAATCTCAATTACTTTTCATTTTGAAATGTAAACAATTCAAAAATTGTAAGAGCGATTTTTTTAAAATCTAATAAGAAGGACTTAAATCCAGGTCCAAGCATTTTTTTGAAAAATTAAACACAAATAGTTAGTGAGAGTAATAATCTGGATAGGGTATTGAAAAGTTAAAGTTTTTCTTTTTGGTTCTATGTAATTTTTTAAGTACTCAAGGTGAAGCAACTTAAACTTTAATAGAATACATTATTGTAAAATGTATATCTGTCATTTCAAGCTATCTATTCTCTCAAGACCAGCTTTAGCCTTCTGATGTAACCCTTCCTGATACGGGAAATTCCTCATAGCCAAACATTTTTGAAAGTTGATCTTGGCCTTATCGCGTTGTCCGATTTTTTCGTAAAGCAGCGCTGCTTGTAAGGCGGCATTTGCTCTGCTAAAGCTAGATGCTGAGTTTGCTTCGACAGCTTTTTCAAAAGCATCGATGGCCAAATAGATCAAGCCTTGCTTTTGATAGATCCTACCTAATCTGTAATAATACTCTGCTTTCTCTACATCCGTCTGACAGCAGTCTAACGCAGAGTCAGCTTGCAGTACCTCTAGAGCTTCTGTCAGATATCCTCCGTCGAAGAATACTCTTGCTTTAATAAGCGTCTTGTTGAGGGGTTCATTGGCTTCGCGCTCAGCCTGTTGATCAGGGCCAATTATTGACTGACCGACGTGAGGTATTCGTCGCATCAGCGAATCGGCTTTTTCTGTTTCATCTTTCAGCAAGTAATGCCATGCTAACAATTTGTATGTAGCCTTGATATGATGTTTACCTCGATAATCTTTTAGATATGTAAAAAAGCTTTGCTCTGCTTCAGCCCTTCCAGCAGCAAGTCGTGCTTTACCCAGCAGAAAATGATAATAATGCAATTTTACCTGTCCTGCTTTAGGCTTATTGGTTTCGAGCAAGTTTAATGCGGCTTCGTTATAGCCTTGTTCCATGAGCACTTTAGCGCACACCACTGCCGTGCAAAAGTTCTCATTTGGATTTATACCTTCATTTTGAGGTAAAACATCCTCATTATCAATCAGTTGTTTAGCTGTAATCAGATAGAGCAGATTAGCTTTGGTGAGGTAAGGTTTGTATTCACGTTGTTGTACTATGGTGCGATGCGCTGATTTCATGAGTTGAAGGCCTTTTTGTACATCGCCTGTATAGCCAATAATGGATAAATACTTGCGCAACTCAGGCGGCAAACTGCCTATAGTGGCTATCATATTGCCCCAAACGAGGCGTACCACAGCGTCTTTTGGGTATTGGTTATAGGCTATTTTAGCAAGATTGTAAGCCGAGAGAAAGTCGGAGGCTGCTCTTAATCGATTGTCTAATCGCACCTGCAGCATTCCGGAGTAGATGTAAATTTCGATTCGCGCTAAAAAATGATGCACGAATTGTTCGCGATCAGATTCGATGTCCTTAAGCAGCTTTTTCAGCAGACCGATATTTTTTCTCGTTATTTCGTCCACATCAGCGGCCGTAGCTTCGGCGAAGAGCAGAGCAGCTCTAGCGGCATAAATTGCTCGATTGTCAGCTGAAGAAACAACTTCTTCGTCCAGCATCTTTCGCGCATCTCGCAAAAACAAGTTGTACGTCTGTTGCTGGGCAGTGAGCACTTGAGGGGTAAAAGCAAAACTTGCCTTCGAAAGACTGATAGATAGTGATAGTAGTAAAGAAAAAAGGGATTTCAACACGAAATCCCTGTTTTCAAAAATCATTCTTTATTGAGATTTTATCGGAACGATTCAATCAATTTGTTGATTTTCTCTTCTTCTTCCCGAGCCAATTCAGAATCTACTAAAATGCGACCACTGTGCTCGTCGATGATGATTTTTTTGCGCGACTGAATTTCGAGCTGACGCTGAGGTGGGATGGTAAAGTATGACCCCATTGATGCACCGCGTTCTACTGGCACTACAGCAAGGCCGTTTTTCATACGCTCACGGATGCGCTTGTATGCAGCTAGTAGGCGAGGCTCGATCATCTGAGCAAATTCTTCTGACTTCTTAAGGAGAATTTCCTCTTCTTTAGAAGTTTCTTCTAAAATCGACTCGAGCTCTTGTTTTTTGTACTCAAGGTGCGAGGTGAGCTCGGCTATTTTTTCTTTAGCATCTTGTATTTGAGCAGATTTACTTTCAATACGGTTTTTGGCTTCATTCATGCGCTTCTCTGCCAGTTTGATGTCGAGTTCTTGATATTCGATTTCTTTTGACAGTGTTTCGAACTCACGGTTGTTGCGCACATTTTTTTGCTGCTCTTTGTATTTGTTGATTTTGTCTAAACAGCTTTTAATGAAAATCTTTTTGGACTTTATATCGTTTTCGAGCTCTGCAATTTCTTGATTCAACTTTTCTACACGTGTGTTGAGTCCTTCGATTTCATCTTCTAAATCTTGTACTTCGAGGGGTAGATCTCCACGTATGGCTTTTATCTTGTCAATTCTTGAATCAATCAGTTGTAAATCATACAGTGCGCGAAGCTTCATTTCAACTGTAACTTCTTGGCTCATAGCGTTTTATAGGGTGATTATTGGATTTGTTTTAACATTTGAAATTTGGACTGCGAATGTATTGAATTTTTTCTTTAAAAATTCTGCAAATTCATTGATTATCATTATTTCCGTCTCGTAGTGTCCGGCGTCGATTATTCCAAATGAGCTATCAGCCAAAAAGAAGTCGTGGTATTTTACATCACCGGTTATAAATACATCTGCTCCGCTTTTTCGAGCATCTGGTATGAGGAAAGCACCTGATCCTCCGCAGAATGCCACTTTTTTTACAACTGCCGGGTGCTGCTTCGAGGATCGGATAAATTCCAGTCCTAAGGCTTGTTTCACTACGTGTGCAAAGTCCTCATAATCCATGGGTTCTGGCAATTGTCCTATGCCTCCGGCACCTGATTCAGGATCAATGTTTTGAAGGGGGATTACAAAATGAGCGACTTCTTCGTACGGGTGTGCTTCGAGCATGGCTGCTATTACTTGTCGGAGCTTTCGGCCTGGCACAATTACTTCTAAACGCCTTTCGTTAACGCGCTCTAGGCGGTGTATTTCGCCTATGGCCGGTTTAGCGTTTTCTAATGGCAAAAAGCTACCAGTGCCCGAAAGAGAATATCCGCAATGTGAGTAGTTGCCGATGTGTCCGGCGCCTGCTTCAAACATGGCTGCTTCTACGCGTTTAAAGGCTTCCTCAGGTATAAAAACTACCACGCTGTATAGGCGATCTTTACCAGGTTTTAATATTTTAAAATCTTGCAGTCCTAATTTCTTTGCCAATTGCTTGTTCACACCGTGCACAATGTTGTCAGCGTTAGTATGAAGTGCTATATGCGAAATTCCATGTCGAATGAGGTCGGCCACCAATCGCTGATCTTCTATCTGTCTGTTTATCTTTTTTAATGGCTTGAAGATGAGGGGATGATGTGTAATAATCAGTTGACAATCAAAACTTAATGCCTCTTGAATTACTTCATGAGTAATTTCAAATGCTATCAAGGCATTTTTAACCTCTTGTCCAGGATCACCTATCAACAGGCCGGTATTATCGTAATCTTCACTCAGGTCGTTAGTGGCAAAAGTTTCAAGGTATTTTGCTATGTTTCCTACCGTTTCCATCTTTTATGATAGTTTATATTTGTATATCAAAATATTACAGCTTGCTCCAGAACATTAATTATTATGCTTAACAAATAAAAAATTTTGCGAATGTTGCAGAAATCTTTTTAAAGAGTTTTCTTTGTAGCATGTAAAATTTAACAATATGTTCGTCAGAAAAAGCAAATCCGTCCTTTTTGAATACGTATTTGAAAGTTTGGCGCTTGCTTTTCTGATCATGTCATTTTTCATCGTAGCTCTTTCCTACTCAAAATTACCCGCATTTATCGAATTAAATTTTGGTTTCAAGGGTTCGTTTGAAAGAGAAGGACATAAATTGAATTTGTTCTTTTTACCATCGATTACTGCAGTTTTGTATTTCCTCTTGTCTGCCTTGCAAAAAAATCCAGATCAACTGCTTTCTGTGCTCAAAAAAGACGAGAAAAAAAATAGTGAAGATATACTGCGCATCAGCATTCGATTTTTGATACTCATTAAATTCATCATTAATCTGTCTGGATTTCTCATAACTTACCAAACTATTTACACACCCTTGCAGGACAATTTCATGCTTTCAAAATTCATGTTACCGATTGTTTTGGTAATTTTATTATTCCCGTTGGTTTTGCTTATTTATCGGTTTGCCAGCGAGCTGCGCAAGATGGTGAAATGATTCACACATCTCGCACGGCTAACTGATACACTGTGGGTGTAGTTTGCTGAAGAAGGGGGTCTTTGTTCTGCAGAAAAATTTTAATATCTGACTCTGAGTAATGCCTTATTGTATAGAGAACAAGTCCTTCAGAATAATCGATTTCAAAGGATTTACGTAGGGAGTCGAGTAACAGAGGTACGTTTACCGGATCGTGATTAATGATAAAGGTAGAGCTCGTGGCTGTGTTTTGAGCCAAATTCACTCTAATGCCATACCTGTGAAACATAGCGTAAATCTGACTTAAATGCTCTTCAACAATGAAGGCTAAGTCCGTAGTCCGCACATTGAGCAGCGCCTGATTGGTCTTTCGGATATAACAAGGTACCATCGGATCAAGTGGGCTGCCATTCTCTATCACAGTGCCAGGCGATTGTGGATCGACAAATGACTTTACCATTAAGGGAATTCCCTTGTGCTTAAGGGGCTGAATGGTTTTTGGGTGAATGACCGAGGCACCGTAATAGGCTAGCTCAATGGCCTCAGAGAAGCTAATCTTGTTCAGCAGCACGGTATTTTCAAAAACTTTTGGATCGCCATTGAGCACGCCTGGAACGTCCTTCCAGATAGTTACGCTCTCAGCATCGAGGCAGTAGGCGACTATGGCTGCAGTGTAGTCACTACCTTCACGACCGAGGGTGGTGGCATGATAATTGTCGTCGCTGCCAATGAAGCCTTGAACTACATATCTGCTCTCAGGGTTACGAATAGCTTGACGAAGCAAAATTTCTGTGAAATTCCAGTTCACTCGGGCAAATCGATAGTTTTGATCGGTTTTAATCAGCTTACGAGCATCGAGCCAGGTGTTTTCTACCCCTACATCGCTCAGATAAGCGCTTACGATACGTGTACTGATGATTTCACCATAGCTTACGATCCTATCGTATACCAGGTTGTAATCGGCTTCGGGCTTTGTCTGACAGATTAGGCGCAGTTGGTAGAAAGTATGCTCCACCTCTTCATAAACGATATGGTGAGGATTCGCAAAGAGTTCGCTCATAATGGATAGATGATACGCCCTGATTTCATCGAGCTTGGCTTGCCAATCTCCCTGTTCGTAGTAGTGCGATCTAACCACCTCTTCTAAGGCGTTGGTGGTTTTGCCCATAGCCGATACCACGATGATTAATCCATCGTTTTCAAATAACTGTATGATGCGAGCTATGTTTTTTACGCCTTGAGCATCTTTTACCGATGCTCCACCAAATTTGAATACTTTCATTTTTCTTGTTGGTTTTGATGCACGATTAATCTGCCGTTCCACCATTCTTTATCGATTTCGGCCTTCCACTTTTTGTAAAAGTTTAAGGCTGGCTCGTTCCAGGTAAGTACTTGCCAATTGATGCTATAGTATCGATTTTCTGTTGCGTACTTGACAAGTGCTTGCATGAGGGCACTGCCGGCTCCACTACGGCGATGCGATTGTTTTACTACGATGTCTTCTAGATAAAGACAGCGTCCCTTCCAGGTGCTGTAGCGATCATAGCAGAGCGCCATTCCTATGGTTTGTCCATTCAGCTGAGCCACCCAGGCTTTAAAGTAGCCGTTTTGCCAATCTTTCAGGAGCTGATCGGGAGTATTGATTACTTCATCTGCAGCGTGTTCGTATTCAGCTAGTTCGGCGATAAGTTCATAAATATCGGTTATGTCGTCTACATCGGCCATTCTCACTGTAATGTTTTTATTATCAGTCATTTTAATTTTAACTTAAAATTCCAAATCGCCTTTTACTACTGTCGCCAGCAGATCATCTAAGGTTTGTCGACGGCTGATGAGGTAATCCTGTCCGTTGTGCAGGAGGACTTCAGCAGGTCGTAATCGAGCATTGTAGTTGCTCGACATGCTGTAGAGATATGCCCCGGCATTTAAAAAGCAAAGAATGTCGCCTTCGCGTACTTCAGGCAGGGGTCTGTCCCAAGCAAAAGTATCGGTTTCGCAGATATAGCCCACCACGGTGTAGATGCGTTCTATTCCGTTGGGATTGCTCAGGTTCAGAATGTGGTGATATGCATCGTAAAGCATGGGCCGAATAAAGTGATTGAAACCTGAATTTACTCCGGCAAATACGGTAGCCGTGGTTTGTTTTACCACATTTACTCGCACTAAGAAGTACCCTGCTTCGCTTACCAGCCATTTTCCTGGCTCAAATACTAGGGATAGTTCGCGGCCATAATTCTTACAGAATTCGGCAAACATTTCACCCATTTTGTCGCCAAGTTCTTCCACATTAGTTCCCTTTTCACCAGGCTTATAGGGCACTTTAAAACCGCTTCCAAAATCGACGTATTCCAAGTCTGGAAAGTCAAATGCCAGGTCGAGCAGTATCTGCGCTCCGCGCAAGAAGACGTCAACATCTAAAATGTCGCTACCGGTGTGCATGTGCAGCCCGTTCACTTTTATGCCGTAGTGTTTTACGATACGCTGCAGATGTCGGCTCTGGTGAATGGATATTCCAAATTTCGAATCGATATGTCCGGTCGAAATCTTGTGGTGACCGCCAGCTAGTATGTGTGGATTGATGCGTATGCATACTGGAACGGAGCTTCCGTAGCGATTTCCGAATTGCTCGAGAATTGAAAGATTGTCGATGTTTACTTTCACACCTAATTCTACAGCCTGGATGATTTCATTTAAATCCACGCAATTGGGCGTAAAGAGGATGTCATCTGGCTGAAATCCAGACATGAGGCCGATGTGTACCTCTTCGATCGAGACGGTGTCAAGCCCTGCTCCGAGCGATTTGAAAAACCGAAGGATGTTGGGATTTCCAAGAGCTTTGCAGGCGTAATTAAACTTAACGTGTTGTCCCTCAAAGGCCTTGGTAAGTCGGCTATATTGCCGTTCCATCACATCGGTATCGTACACAAATACGGGAGTTCCGTATTTTTCACCTAGATGTAGAAGTTTTTCGGTGGTGGTCGATTCGAGGTTTAATTTACTCATCTTCTGATAGTTAAATTGGTTAAATAAAAACGCAATAAAAAAGCCGGAAATTCCCTAAAGGAATGTCCGGCTTTTGCCCCGTTTTTCGTCGGGGCTCTAGCGTTTCTTCAGTTCAGCGGTCACGTTGTCGATTGAGCTTCCGTCGTTTACACTAAACTGAAGGTTGATCATTGTATAGTCTGCATTGGCAGTACCGCTGCCACTTATGGTCAGGCCGGTACGCGTTTGCACGGGTATTTCCAGATTTCGTCCATTTGCTATTGCAGTTGTAATGAAGGTAGGACCTTGCGCATACAGACCTCTGATGGTCAGGTTTGAAGCAAGTTCGCCAAGGTCAATTGACACGGTGTACGATTGCGGTGCAAAGTCTCCCGTCTTTTCAGTTACATCCCAAGTGCCTATGTAGTTCAGTCGAGGATCGTTCACGTTAAAATCATCCGGTTCGCAACTGTAAACAGTTGCGATCAGCAGAGCACCTAAGAGTACGTATCCAACCTTCTTCACGTAGATTCAACTTGCGTATTGCAAAGGTATAAAACTACTTTTTACGGCTAGCAGCGTATCGATCATTTAACCTTTTCACAACCTCAGCCGTAATGTCGTAATCGGCTTTTCCGTATAAAATGGTACCAGCGGCATCGTACGTGAGCACCAGGTCGAGGCCAAATTCTTTTGCCAAATCGTCGATTACTTCGTCTAAGTCCTTTTTAATTAAGGCATTTAGCTTAGCCTCTTCAGCCAGTAGCTCCTGAGCGCGGCTATCGCGATAGCGCATTAGTTCTTGCTGTTTGGCCATGAGTTCAGCTTCAGCAGCTTGCAATTCTCTTGGACTCAGATTTTTAGCCTCTTTTTCCAGCTCTCGGTAGTTTTCTTCGAAGATTTTGGTGCGACGGGCCATATCGGCTTCCATGGATTTATACTTTTGCTCGAGTTGCTTCTTCAGCTCTTTGTGGTGCTCGTAGTTGGCTACAAGGGAATCCATGCGTACGTAGGCTATTTTCAACCCAGTGTTTACAGCTCCGTCAGCATCTTTCTTCAGTACTGCACCAGAGTTATCGGTTTTGTCTGATGTTTTCGCTGCTGATTGGGTATCTCTGAGCGCAAAGAGCAGTATAACGCCCGCAAGAGCTAAAACGCTGATTCCTTTAAACACGTTGTCCATCGTATCCTGTTTTTCGGTGGGGCGCAAACCTACTACATTTCAGTTTGGATTTTTCCAAAAATTTTAGCTTTCTCGGTTTGCCAGGTAAAAATTTATGAGTCCTAGCGTAGAGCCATCGTGTGGTTGGGTGATTTCTCCCATTTCTAGTTCTGGTAAAATTTTACTTGCCAGTTGCTTGCCGAGCTCTACTCCCCACTGGTCGTACGAGTAGATGTTCCACACCACCCCTTGGAGGAAGATTTTGTGCTCATAGACAGCTATTAAGCTGCCTAATGTTCTGGGAGTTAGCTTTGGATACAAAATGCTTGTGGTCGGTTTATTTCCTTCAAACACTTTGTATGGTGTGAGTGGCTCTGCTTCTTCTTTTGGCATACCATCTTTCATTAATTCTTCTAGAGCTTCTTCCCTTGTTTTTCCCTTCATCAGTGCTTCTGTTTGAGCAAAGAAGTTGGAAAGCAGTTTCAAGTGATGATCGGGAAAAGGAGCCACAGGTTGGATGCCGGCAATAAAATCGCACGGAATCAATCTCGTACCCTGATGGATGAGCTGATAGAAAGCGTGCTGTCCATTGGTGCCAGGCTCTCCCCAAATGATGGGCCCAGTATGGTAGGTCACGCGCTGTCCATTTCTGTCAATTGACTTGCCGTTACTTTCCATATTTCCCTGCTGAAAGTAGGCTGGAAATCGATGTAGGTATTGGTCGTACGGCAATATGGCCTCTGTTTCAGCTCCCAAAAAGTTCACATACCAAATTCCAATGGCAGCCATTAGGGCTGGAATGTTTTGGCGAAACGGTGCCTGCAGCAAGTGCTCGTCCATAAGCCACGCTCCATGCAGAAATTCCATAAAACCTTCGTAGCCAATGCTCAGCATTACAGGCAGGCCAATGGCACTCCAAACCGAATAGCGACCACCTACCCAATCCCAAAACTCAAACATATTTGCTGTATCGATGCCAAACTCTGCTACCTTCTTGGCATTGGTTGATACCGCTACGAAGTGCTTAGCCACATCAGCTGGTGTTCCGCCTTGGCTGTAAAACCACTGTCGTGCCGTCAGTGCATTGGCCATCGTCTCTTGAGTGGTGAAAGTCTTTGAAGCTATAATGAAAAGCGTCGTCTCAGCTTTCAGTTTTTTCGTCGTCTCCCAGATGTGAGCTCCATCAACATTGGATACAAAGTGAAACCGCAAGCGCTCATGTCCATACGCCTTTAGCGCCTCAGTTACCATCAGTGGCCCAAGGTCAGAACCACCAATGCCAATATTGACCACATCCGTAATCGGCTTATCCGTAAAACCCTTCCACTTGCCCGAGCGAACCTCTTCGCTGAAAATTTTCATGCGCTCCAGCACAGCACGCACATCCGCACGTACATCTTTACCGCCGGTCACCGAAGGCCGGTTGCCCCAGTGATTTCTAAGCGCTGTGTGAAATACTGCACGCTTTTCAGTGCGATTGATGAGCTCTCCGCCGAATTGCGCACTGATGGCATCTTTCCATCCCACTTCTTCGAAGAGCTGCTCCAGTAGGCTTAGTGTAGTATCAGTTATTATGTTTTTTGAGAAATCAAACAACCAGCCATTCCATTCTATGCTAAATCGTTTAAACCGCTCTGCATCATCAGTAAAAAGCTTTCGAAGATGCCACTTTTTAGCATCGGTCACATGCTGTTCCAGTGCTTTCCATGCTTGCGTGGTAGAGGGATTAATATTTTTCATATCAAGTATATAATTAGTTAATCTTCGTATTCAAAATCTCCTACAAAGAAATATTCTACCTTTCATCAGCCACTCATTTTTCACAATCGCAAACCCACCGTTCAGAAGCATTTCTTTTTTCTCTTTGGATGCATCTAACACTACAATTATGGGGCATATACTCAAATTCATTTAGCAATAGTCGGCAAATGCACTTTTTTAAATCTACACTTAAATAAAAACGAAAAAACTACGTCCACAGATTTGCGCGGATTTGGTTTTGGATTTTCTAGATGTACTGCTCTTTCAAAATCTGATGAGCGATTATCATGTGGTATTTTCCCCTCCTCTGTGCGTCAGCATGTTATTGAGAACCAATTACGTGGACAAAGAGAAATTAGCTAAAACTCAAACTCAAACGTTTTCTGTGTATTTCTTCAGGTTCTGCGGGATAATCACACCCTGTTTAATTCGTTGGATTTAGAACGATGTTAGGGGCGGTGAATACAAACAAGAATTTTTCAGATATGAGGAAAAAGACTAAGTTAGATGTCTATGGGTCTTTAATCTAAAAAACAAAAAGCCGAAGCAGCATTTCACAATACGCTCCAGCCTTTTGCATCACAATCGGATTAATTCTTCAAATATTCGTTGATGGCGCCGAGTACATGGCAACCTTTATAAGGATCTTTTTTAATGTTTACCACCAAGTGATTAAGTGCATTTTGTACTTTTTTTTCCTTCGGCACAGTTGATTCTGCACAATCTAATTCAAATAAAAGGTCTTTAACTCTATAGATCAACCAACGCTGCAAATACACCTTATGCCATTCCACGAATTCTTTGATGTGGTACTGAATGATATCTAAAGCCTTTGGCACTTCGGCTTGTCGGGCTGCAAGAGTTTTGTTGAGTATAGCTGAGATGTGATCAATGTTGTAGTATGTACAGCCGAGCTGTTGCACATCAGGCGATATACCACCGGGCACACTCATGTCGAGAAAGGCAATGCCGTTTCTCTGCACGTGCTCTGGCTTGATTAATACAGCTTCTACTGCGGCTGTATTAATCACCACGTCATATGCATTTATAACCTCGCCCACCTTTTCGAAGGGAAGGTATGAGCAGCGGTGGTGATGTGCAAACATCTCAGCCTTCATCAGTGTGCGGTTGGCTACAGTAAGTCGAGCATTTGGCAAGTAGTGTCGAATGTTTTTGCCTACATTTTCACCAAATAATCCTAAGCCGATGAGCAATATTTTAATGCTATCAGCCTGCGGGTGAATCTCTTGAATCAGCTCGATCGCAGCGTAAGAGGCCGATACAGTACCTTTAGAGAGCTGTGTTTTTGATTTGACTTCTTTTGATGCTTGCAAAGCGAAGTTTACAAGGCGCTCAGTCAGATTACTAAGTCTTCCGAACTTTTTAGAAAACTTAGCGGCTTGCTTCAGTTGTCCGGCTATTTCGAAGTCGCCGAGAATTTGTGAGTCGAGTCCAGAAGCTACTTTGAAGAGGTGGAATACAGCTGCCTTTGCCTTGAGCTTGTACCCATACTTTTCAAAGGAATCAGCAGGCTGACCGATTACTTCTGATACTTTTTGAATTACAACCTCCATATTTCCCAGTCCATACACTTCAGTGCGGTTGCAGGTACTGAGAAGGATGAGGTCAGTGGCATCAATGGTAGAGCCGGCATTTAAAATTGTTTCAGCCGTTGACGTATCTATGGCATATTTTCCTCTAATCTCTGCAGAAGCTTTGTTGTAATTTATGCCAAAAACAAAGAAATCGTTTAAACCCTGACATTCCTTCTCTTCGGCCAGATACTTCATGCTCCAATCAGGTTTCATCGCTAATTAACGCGGCAAAGCTAAAAGCCCTTCATTTTTTTATTTTCTAACATTTATCACAAAAATTGATGAAATCAACTATTTAAAATCATTCTAATTAATGCTTATCACGTGCACTACATTTTTTGATGTTCAGTCGTCTATTTTTGCAGGCTTAAAAATTAAAAACTCGAAATGTCTGTAACACTTAAGACACTAGGTAAATTTGAATATGCCGAAGGTGGCGAAGGCCACCCGCTCGTGCTGCTTCATGGACTAATGGGTGGTCTGAGCAATTTTGATGAAGTTTTTAATTATTTCAGCAAAAATGGATACAGAGTATTAATACCAAAACTGCCTCTTTATTCACTTCCGCTTATTTCAACGAATGTTACTTCTTTAGCCGAGCATGTTGTAAAGTTCATCAAGAAAGTAGGTATAGGTCCGGCTACTTTAATTGGCAATTCACTTGGGGGTCACATTAGTTTGATTATCACCAAAAATCATCCTGAGCTCGTACACTCATTAGTACTTACCGGTAGTTCAGGCCTATATGAAAATGCAATGGGCGATACCTTTCCGCGCAGAGGCGATTATGAATATGTGGCCAATAAGACCCGTGATGTTTTTTATAACAAAGAAGTGGCTACCAAAGAGCTCATCGACGAGGTTTTTGCCATTGTAAATGACAGAAACAAGGTCTTACGGACACTTTCTATTTCAAAATCAGCCATTCGCCACAATATGTCTAAAGACCTCGAGCACATGCATCTGCCGGTGTGCATCATTTGGGGCGAAAATGACCAGGTGACACCGCCCGATGTGGCGCGAAAGTTTCACGAGCTACTACCTAACAGTGAACTCCATTGGATACCTGAGTGCGGACACGCGGCTATGATGGAGCGCCCTGCCGAATTTAACAAAATACTCGACGGCTGGCTTCAGAAGGTCGTGAAAAAAGATGGAAACCACTAAAATTACATCGGCTGTCTTTGTAAAAAGCAGCGAAAGCCTCAAACAACTCCCCAAACCGGATAAGCCCGAATATGCCTTCATTGGCCGAAGCAATGTGGGTAAATCATCGCTCATCAATACCATATGCCAGCGCAAGAACCTGGCAAAAACTTCAGCTACACCAGGTAAAACGCGATTAATCAATCACTTTTTGATCAATGACAGCTGGTATCTTGTGGATTTGCCCGGCTACGGTTATGCAAGGGTATCGCATTCGATGCGCGAGAAATTCTCTGACTTTGTGCGAGAGTATTTGCTCAAGCGCGAGTCGTTGGTCAATACGTATGTCTTGATCGATTCGAGATTAAAACCGCAGAAGATCGACCTTGAATTCATGGAGTGGATGGCCTTAAATAACCTGCCATTTACGATAGTTTTCACAAAGACTGACAAGCTCAGCAACAATGAGCTAACGGCCAACCTCATCCAGTACCGCACGGCCATGTTGGCCTTCTGGGAATCAATGCCTCCGCAAGTCATTACCTCATCAGTTAGTGGCAGGGGTCGTGAGGAAATACTGACACAGATTGTTCAATACAACCAGTTTTTCAAAAGCCAGAAATGAGTATCAGAGCCGCTATAGCAACAATCTATTTGCTGCTGCTGGCTCAGGGTGCAAAACCTGTTTTGATTACAAAATACCAATCGGGCCTTTTAATACATTGGGCAGGCTATGAGTGGCAAGTTAAGATAAAAGAACTACTGGCAGGCCCTGGACCTAATTATTTCGGACTACATGCCGAAAATGTTTTAATTACTAAATCAAACGCTCTACAACTGACAGTAGCTCCTGTCTCTGATTCTTGGAGCTGTGCAGAGCTCTTTACAACTCAACTTTTGAGAAATGGGCTTTATCTCTTTGAAATAGAGGGCAGTGTGCGCTATCTCTATCCACAACTGGTAGCAGGCATGTTTACCTACAACGAAGCGCGCGATCATCACTACAACGAATCCGATGTAGAAATTTCGCAATGGGGCGATGTGTCGAATCTTAATGCGCAATTTGCACATTATGCTGTGAATGAAGAGCCAGAGGTACATCGATTTGCCCTGTCAGAAACAAGCCGTGTGCATACCTTTATTCTTCACAAGACCCGTGGCGAGGTTGCCTTTTACTATTTAGACCGGAAATTTTCACCGAAAATTCCTCCGATTCAGCAAGTACGAGCATTTCAGCGCTTTTCTAACATCACCCATCAGCCAGACTACTTTCGAGTTCACATTAACTTGTGGCTTTTTAGAGGTCAAGCACCTCTACTAAGAACAGCTGCCGATCGATTTTCTTTTACTATCAATCGCTTTGAGTATCTTCCTGAGTAACGGTTAAATCAATTTCTTCAGCTTCGCCTGTAAAGCGCGTTTCCACTTGGTGTGCATCGTAACCCAGTTCGCACAAAAAGCGAGCGAAAATGTCGGAGTAGCCATGCGTCACGTAGATTCGATGTGCTCCAGTCTCTCGGATGGTACTTAAAAGGCCCGACCAATCAGCGTGATCAGAGAGCACAAATCCCACATCAGCCGCTCTGCGTCGCCGTATTCCCCTTATGGCCATCCAGCCCGAAGCAATTCCTATTGAAAACGGCTGAAATCTCCTTAACCAAGGAGTGCCAATAGCCGACGGAGGTGCTACTACCAGCACACCCTTTAAATCTTTTTTATTGCTGACTTCAGAGATGCGTTCGCCGAGCGGCACCTGGACTCCTGCCTCATTAAGTGCATGGTTCATCGAATACACCGCTCCGTGCACAATGATTCTTCCATGTGCCGATAGGGGTTTAATAAGTCGCTGTGCTTTTCCAAGTGCGTAGGCAATAAGTACGCTGTTTTTTTGAACTTCTGCATTAGTCCTCCACCATTTTAGTATGTCTTGAAGCACATTTTCTTGAGCTGCCCATCGAAAACTTGGCAATCCAAAGGTGCTCTCCGTTACAAATTCATGACAACGCACTGGCTCGATAGGTGTGGAGATGCCATCAGCCTGAACTTTATAATCTCCACTTACTACCGACACAAAGCCATTTTTCTCGATTCGCACCTGTGCACTGCCAGGTATATGTCCTGCAGGATGTAAGCTTATACGTACTCCATTAATTGAGATGGGCTCTCCATATTCCAATGCATGTACTTCTATGTCATTAGAGATACGCGCACGCATCAGCGCAGCGGTGATGGGTGTGCTGATGTAGCTGGCCATGCCTCGGCGTGCATGGTCGCTGTGCGCGTGAGTGATGATGGCTTTATCAACTGGCCACCACGGATCGATGAAGAAATCGCCCTCTGGGCAATAAATACCTTTAGAGGTGAATTGCAATATGTTTTTTTCCAACTTAGAGATAGGCATTAGATGCAAATAAAAACAGCACAAAAATTACATTGTTGAAACCGCCTTTCATCTGCTGTGATACTACGGCTGTACGTTAAAACGTTTCTTTACTGGGTCATCTATCTATTTTTGACAAAAATTTTTAGTTGGGCAAGTTCAGATCGAATTATCTTATAATTTTACTAAGCGGTGTAGTGCTTTTGGCGGCATGCAGCCGTACGCGCGATACTTGGGCAAGTAGAACCTACCATCAAATTACAGCTAAATACAACCCGCTCTTTAACGCCGAACAAGCATTGCTGAAAGCTAAAACCACCGTAAAGCAGCAAAGCAAACTATCGTTTGATACGCTTGTGCCTCTCTATCTGGTTACTCCAGAGCAAATGGTTTCGATGATTGATGCGGATATCAAACGCGCTAACGAAAAAGCTACCAAAACCATTCGCGAACACACAATGGTAATAGCTGGCAAACAAAAGAATAAGACTATAAAAAATGCTTATTTCGTACTTGGGGAGGCTTACTACACTTCAAGAGATTTTTACAAAGCTATTGAAATTTTCAACTTCATCGCTCGTGAATACGCCGATCATCCCATAGTAATCGATGCAGAAATTTATTCAATTAAATCACAAACACAGCTGGGCAACTACTACGCGGCTCGAGAAATAGCAAATAAATACTACAAATCGAAAAACCTGAAAAAAAAGCAACAAATCGAACTGCTCAAGGCAATGGCTGCCAATGAAATACCAGATAAAAAATACGAACTGGCTCGCCGATATCTGCAAGAGGCCCTCACGTTAAAACCGTCGATGACCGAACGCATTAACTTGATGTACTTGATAGCTCAGCTCTATGAATTAGAAGGCAATTATTTCGAAGCAAACAAAATGTTTCGGAAGATTATCAAAAGCAGCCCCCCCTACATCTACCAAATCAATGCCTACCTGCGAATGGCTGCCAATTACGATCCCAATCTAATGCAATCGGCCGAGATGCTCTCTGACTTATATAAGCTTACTAAAAAAGACAAAAACCGCGACTACCTCGATGCCATATATTATCAGATCGCTGACATCTACATAAAAGACGAAAATTTTGACAAAGCTTTTGAAGCCCTTCAAAAATCCATAAATTACAGTACAGAAAACAATATACAAAAAGGTCTTAGCTACATCCGAAGGGGTGATTTGCACTTCGACTTTCGCGAATACGTGCCGGCTGAAGCTAATTACGACAGTGCATTGATTGTTTTGCCCAAGACACATTTTCGATATTCAGCCATTGAAAAAAAGAAAAATAGCCTGACTGAGTTGGTGCAGCACCTCAATGTAATAGCGTATGAAGATTCCGTACTCAGACTCGCTGCACTAGACAAAAGAGAACTTGATAAAGTAATTGACCGCATAATCCAGCAAGCGAAAAAAGCAGATGAAGAAGCTCAGCGAGAACGCCAGGTAGAGCGCGATCAGCCCAGTATGGCCGGAAGAAATACTCCACCTGCCACTCCTACACCTGCTGCAGGCGGCATGATGGGATTAAACGCACCAGGTGCTCCACCAACATTTTATTTTTATAATCAAGCCCTTGTAGCTCAGGGTTTTACTGAGTTCACAAACCGATGGGGAAATCGAAAACTCGAAGACGATTGGCGTAGGAAAAACAAAGAAATTACCTCCACGGGCCAGTCCACAGCCTCCGGCGATGGGAGCTCGGAGGGAAATACTCAAGGGTCTGATGATATAAAAGAAAGCGATAACCCTAAGTACAAGCGAGAGTATTACTATGCCAGGATACCAAGCACATCTGACTCGTTAGAAGCAGCTCACAAGCGCATCAGAAATGCGCATGAGGCAGCTGCACGCATTTACAAGGATGTGCTGAACGATCCGAAAGAGGCAATTAAGATGCTTGAAAATCTGCTGAAGCGATATCCAGATTGCGACTGTACACCACGAGTGTATTACACACTTTGTTTAATAGCACAAAATCAAAGTCTTACCTTAAAAAAAGAAGCCTATTGCGATGGGCTGATCAAGAAATTTCCTGAATCATCGTATGCAGCTCTGCTCACTGGAAAAGGACAAGATACCTTATATGCTCAAAAAACTAATGTACAAGAGCTTCAGGAGTACAAAGCTGCCTATCAAGCCTACAAATCATCAAAATATTCTGCCGCAGCGCAGCTCGTCAAGGAGGCTATCAAAAAGTATCCGAATTCTGAAATGACCCCTAAATGGAGGTTGCTTGACGCTTTGGTCAGTGCCAAAACGGACTCTAAAGACTCCTTAAAAGCTAAATTGGAAAGCATCGTAGCTACATATCCCCAAAGTCCGGAAGCTACAGAAGCACAAAATATTTTGAAACACCTATCGGGTGAGGGTTCGGCTGCAATTGGCTCATCTGCAGCTGCATCTGAATTCATAGATGCAAAATCGGCACCACATCAGTACATGCTGGTGCTTGAGAATAAAGGAATTGACCTTAACACCATCCGAAGCACGATTAGCAATTTTAACACTTCAAAATTTCCCAATAGCCGCTTGCAGCTTCGAAACATACTGATGGGGCGCGAGTACCAGCTCATTTTAGTATCCGGATTCAACAACCAGGCAGAAGCATTACAGTATTTGCAAGAGATCAACAAAGACATGGACTTTATTGCATACATTCCCAAGCCCAATCATCAGGTAGTCATTACATCAGACAATTTCAGGAAGTTTTACCAAAAACAATTGTTGAAAGAATACATCGCATTTTACGAAAAATACATTAATTTGCCATCAAATCCCGAGAAAAAGTGATGTTCAAGAAAGAATCACAACCTATTACCATAAGCAACAGAATTCTGCAAGGTACTGTAGTAAGGGGTAATATCGAATCGGAAGGTGACCTGAGAATAGATGGAGAAATTCTGGGCGACATTACCATAAAAGGAAAAATGGTGATCGGGGCAGATGGAAAAATAGTTGGCAACATTAAATGTGCTTCAGCCAAAATCGAAGGCAAACTAATCGGCGATATTGAGGCAGATGATGCAGTACATCTGTTGTCACAATGTTTTGTGGAAGGCAACATACACACGCGTCGACTTATTGTGGAGGAAGGTGGGGTTTTCAACGGTAGTTGTTTTATGACAAACGAAAAAGTCAGCAGCCCCCAAGAATCTGAAAATGTGTCTGTGTGAATACGTATTTGAAATTCTCGACGCTGGCTTTTCAAATGGCCGCTGTAATAGGACTATTGACATATGCCGGAGTAAAACTTGATAAACGCATAGAAAATCCGTACAGTTTATTTACTATCCTCGGGGCTTTACTCGGTATAGCCATATCATTTTACTTCGTCTTTAAAGAGCTAAAAAATTTAAAATGAAAGAACGAACTGCTCTTTTATATCTATCTGTTTTTACAGCATTGTTACTGCTTGTCCACTTTGCATTGTCTTATACCTTCAATAGTTCATATCCAAAATTTTTGATGTATTCTTATTTATTGATTTTTTCCATATCGTTTTTCGAAATACTCTCCCTGCGAGTGCGAAATACTTCTTATTCTAACACGGTACCTTATGTGGTACTCGGCATGTCGCTGGTCAAAATGCTCTTAAGTATTCTTTGGATATTTTTAGCCATCAGTAAAGGGTGGATTCCTACCGGCGCTGTGATGGTTCATTTTTTCATTCCTTATTTTTTAATGTTGGCTATTACTTCCTGGTTAATGATTCGCATGATGCGGTGAATTTTTTGATTTTACAACTTCTTTAAAAAACTTTTGTGCCTACTTTTGCCCGACCGTAAAAGTTGATTAGCACATCATCTCTAACCTTCCGATGAAAGTTGAAGCCACTTATCGCAATCTTCTGATTTCCGCTCTTTTAAGTATAGCTTGTATCTCTACCTCTAATGCTTCGGATCCTCATCAAGAGCGCGCAACTCATGAACATCATGCAGTTGAAGAGCAAGAGGAAAATCTGAACGACGTGATTATGCATCACATTTCAGATGCGCATGATTTTCACATTTTAGATTGGAAAGGTCATCCTGTATCAGTTCCTCTTCCGGTCATTTTGTACACCGAAAAGGGATTAGTCGCATTCATGTCGTCAGCGTTTCATCACGACGATCACGGTAAGATTAAAGTGGAAGTCAGTGAACAGGCCTTTACGCGTTATCACGGTAAAATTTATTATGCTAACGCTGAGGCTGATGAACACGGGCGATATGTGATTGTAGGCGAAGATGGTGCAGTGCTCAACAAAAAGCCCTTGGACTTCAGCATCACTAAAAACGTCTTCTCTTTATTCCTATCAGCTTTGTTATTGATTTTCATAGGTTTTAAAACCTCTTCCTTTTACAAATCAGGCTTTGCAGCTCCAAAAGGTTTAGCTTCGTTTATTGAGCCCATTATTTTATTTATTCGCGATGAAATTGCGCAGCCAAACATTGGCGATAAGTATTATCAGCGTTTTGTGCCCTATTTGATTACCTTGTTCTTTTTTATCTGGATCGCCAATATGCTCGGGCTGGTGCCAGTTTTTCCGGGGGGAGCTAATTTGAGCGGCAATATTGCCTTCACAATGGCTCTTGCAGTGCTCACGCTCATTCTCATGATTGTGAATGCTTCAAAAGATTTCTGGAAGCACACCTTCTGGATGCCAGGTGTACCAGTACCTATGAAACTTCTCTTGGCTCCCATCGAACTCATCGGGATTTTCACTAAGCCCTTTGCACTCATGATTCGTCTTTTTGCCAACATGACAGCAGGGCATATCGTGATACTCAGCCTTATCGGTTTGATCTTTATCATTAAGTCCATAGCCGTAGCACCTGCATCCATATTACTCACTCTCTTTATTTATTTGATTAAAGTATTTATTTCGCTTTTACAGGCTTACATTTTTACACTGTTGTCAGCTCTATTCATAGGGCAAACAATGGCAACACATGAACACGATGAACATCATTAATTCGAAACGTTTAATTTCTAATCTATATACGCTATGGTAGGTAGTATCGCTGCTATCGGGGCCGGATTGGCCGTTTTGGGAGTTGGTTTAGGTATTGGTCGTATCGGTGACTCAGCTATGGAGGCCATCGCTCGCCAGCCTGAAGCCTCAGGAAAAATTCAAACAGCTATGCTTATCGCAGCTGCCTTCATCGAAGGTGTTGGTCTGTTTGGTATCGTAGCTGCAATCCTTGGCAACAATCCCAAGTAATTCTTTCTTAAAAGGACCAAACGGTGGGTTTGGTCCTTTTTAATTACAATTGTAGTATATAGAAAAACCGTTTAAATATGGAATTAGTTACCCCGGGTTTAGGTTTATTTTTCTGGACACTTGTCACCTTCTTGCTTTTGGTATTTATCCTCGGCAAATTTGCTTGGAAACCCATTTTGAATAGCGTAAAAGAGCGCGAAAAAAATATTGAAGAGTCGCTGAAGGCGGCTGAGCGCGCAAAAGAAGAAATGCGCAATTTGACCTCTGAAAACGAAAAACTTCTAAAAGAAGCTCGGGCGGAAAGAGATGCTATACTCAAAGAAGCGCGCGAACTCAAAGAAAAAATTCTGGCTGAAGCGCGTGAAGCTGCAAAAGCTCAAGGCGAAAAAATTGTAGCCGATGCTCGCCTTCAGATTGAAAACGAAAAAATGGCGGCCATCAATGAATTGAAAAATCAAGTCGCCTCATTGTCTATTGAAATTGCCGAGAAGATTCTGCAAAAGGAGTTAGAAGATGCTAAAAAGCATGAAGAGTACGCTGCAAGTGTCATTGAAAGAGTGATGCTTAACTAATCAAGCCTGCATCGAATGAAGATTCCGAAATTAGCTAATAGATATGCCAAAGCACTGCTCGAGCTTGCCCATGAGCGCAACGCTGTGGAGCAGGTGAAAGACGATATGAAATTCTTGCTTGATACTATCTCTAATAGCCCAGAATTACAGATCGTGCTGAAAAGTCCGGTGATCAAATCTGACCAGAAAAAGAAGGTAATGGGTGAGATAGGCAAGCACCTGCACGAAGTCACTGCGTCTTTCATACGCCTGCTCATTCATCATCGCCGTGAAAATAGCATTCACGACATTGCATACGAGTTTCTGCAACAATATCGCGCCTTTAAAGGCATTCACCTGGTGCAGGTCATCACAGCTCGCCCATTATCAGCTGCTTTGAGAGACAATTTGGTAAAAAAATTAAAATCCTACATCGGAGGCACTATTGAATTAGAAGAAACTGTGTCTCCTGATCTGATTGGAGGCTTGATCATTCGAATCAATGACAAAGAATACAACGCCTCCGTCAAACACCAACTCAACGAATTCAAAAAGTCCTTTACTACCAATCTTTACAAACCCTCTTTCTAATTTAAAATTTTTTCAAAATGGCAGATATTAAACCATCTGAAGTAACAGCGATATTAAGACAACAGCTTGCCGGGGTAAGTACCGAAGCTGAGCTTCAGGAAGTAGGTACTGTAATACAAGTAGGTGACGGTATTGCCCGTGCTTATGGCCTCACCGGTGTTCAAGCAGGTGAGCTCGTAGAATTTGAAAACGGCATCAAAGGAATTGTACTGAACCTCGAGGAGGACAATGTAGGTATCGTGTTGCTTGGTGCTTCGACAAAAATTAAGGAAGGTTCTATCGTTAAAAGAACCCGCCGTATTGCTTCTATTAAGGTGGGTGAAGGCATGCTTGGACGCGTAGTAAATACTCTTGGAGAGCCAATCGATGGTAAAGGTCCAATCAGTGGTGAACTCTTTGAAATGCCGCTTGAGCGCAAGGCTCCAGGTGTAATCTATCGCCAGCCGGTAAACGAACCTCTGCAAACAGGTATAAAAGCCATCGACGCTATGATTCCCATTGGTCGCGGACAGCGTGAGCTTATCATCGGTGACCGTCAGACCGGCAAAACTTCCGTAGCGATCGATACTATAATTAATCAAAAAGAATACTTCGACGCTGGTAACCCAGTGTACTGTATTTATGTAGCCGTTGGTCAAAAGGGTAGTACTGTGGCGCAAATTGTTAAAACCCTCGAAGACCGCGGTGCTATGCAATACTCTATCGTAGTAGCGGCTAATGCCTCTGATCCTGCACCTATGCAGTTTTATGCGCCCTTTGCAGGTGCAGCTATCGGTGAGTACTTCAGAGATACCGGCCGCCCAGCGTTGATCATCTACGACGACCTCTCAAAGCAAGCTGTTGCATATCGCGAGGTATCGCTTTTGCTCCGTCGTCCTCCAGGTCGCGAAGCATATCCGGGTGATATCTTCTACCTGCACTCTCGCCTTCTCGAGCGCGCTGCTAAAATCATCAACGACGACAAGGTTGCGGCTCAAATGAACGACCTGCCTGAATCGCTCAAAGGCAGAGTAAAAGGTGGAGGTTCACTCACAGCTCTTCCAATCATCGAAACGCAAGCAGGCGACGTTTCAGCATACATTCCCACAAACGTAATCTCAATTACCGACGGCCAGATCTTCCTTGAAGCTGACCTTTTTAACTCTGGCGTACGCCCGGCCATCAACGTAGGTATTTCTGTATCGCGCGTGGGTGGTAACGCTCAGATTAAATCTATGAAAAAAGTAGCTGGTACGCTCAAGCTCGACCAAGCTCAATACCGCGAGCTCGAAGCTTTTGCTAAGTTTGGTTCTGACCTCGATGCTGCCACAATGGCTGTAATCAACAAAGGCCGTAGAAACGTTGAAATTCTGAAGCAAAACGTGAACAGCCCTGTACCAGTAGAAAAGCAAATTGCTATCATCTACGCAGGTACTAAAAACCTCTTAGCTAAGGTTCCAGTAGAAAAAGTAAAAGAATTTGAAGCAGAATATCTCGACTACCTCGACAATAAGCACAGAGATGTGCTCGACAAACTGAAGGCCGGACAGCTTACCGATGAAATTACTTCAGTGCTCGAGAAGGTAGCCCTCGAACTGGCAGCCAAGTACTAATCTCTAACCACTCAAGTATCAGGAGCAATGGCAAACCTGAAAGAACTCAGAAAACGCATTCAGTCAGTATCGAGTACCATGCAGATTACCTCGGCTATGAAGATGGTATCTGCCGCTAAGCTTAAAAAGGCTCAAGACAGCATTATCCAGATGCGTCCGTATGCTAATAAGCTTAAAGAAATACTGCAGAATCTGAATGCTACTTTAGAAAGCAGCGAGGGTGCATATTCATCCAGAGCAGAAGTAAAGAATATTCTGCTCGTCGTATTTTCCTCCAATAGAGGCTTGTGCGGAGCATTTAATTCAAACATCAACAAACTTGCCCGAAAAACTGCTGATGAATTTGCCGCTGCCGGAAAAAAAGTTTTTATTCTATGTGTAGGTAAAAAAGCATACGATTATTTCAAGCGACTTGATTATCCGATTGTTGGCAACGAAGGGCATATTTTCGATCAAATAAAATATGCCACCGTTGAGGCACTTGCCGAGCGCCTTATGGACCAATTCCGAAACAGCGAATACGACGAAATACACTTGATTTACAATCAGTTTAAAAACGCTGCTGTTCAATACAGCATTGTCGAGCAATTTCTTCCGGTTCAGAAACCTGAGTTAAAAGAGGTTTCGTCAATCGACTATATCTACGAACCTCAAAAAGAAGAACTCGTGCAACTCCTGATTCCTAAATCTCTTAAAATTCAAATCTATAAAGCCGTACTCGACTCTAATGCCAGTGAACACGGTGCTCGTATGACAGCTATGCACAAGGCTACCGACAATGCAAAAGAGCTACAGCGTACCCTAAAGCTGGAATACAATAAAGCTCGTCAGGCTTCTATTACAAACGAAATCCTCGAAATTGTATCAGGTGCTGCTGCATTGAACGGATAATCCTCTATAATTTTGTGTGAAATCTCTTAAAAAAACCGGTTTAAGCACTTAAGCCGGTTTTTTTAGTTTTGATTAACATACTAAAGGCCATTTTTATTTTTTTAAGAGAAAAATGCCTGAATAATTTTGCCAAAAATTTAAAAAAAGTCATGAAACGTACACTTTTGTTTGTGAGCCTAATATGGATAGGTGCTGCTTGTGGTTCAAAGAAAAAGTACGCTGAACTACTTGAAAAATACAACAAGCTCGATAACGAACTTGGCAAAACACGACTGGAACTCGCTGCTTGCCTTGATGAACGCAAGAAAACATCAAGCGAAGTAGAGTACCTAAGAAGTGTAAATTACAAACTCCTCAACAACATTGGCGAACTAAGCACGCTCTCTAAGAAAGAAGCTGAAAACCTCGAGCGTTCGCTTGAGACTTTGAAAGAACGCGATCTGCAAATTCGTACACTTCGCGATGCATTGACCAAAAAAGACAGCGTGCTCCTTGCACTTGTAACTTCGGTGAAAGGTGCCATTGGAAATATGGATGACGAAGACATCCAGATCAACGTTGAAAAAGGTGCGGTATTTATTTCAATATCTGACCGTTTCCTGTTTAAGAGTGGCTCCTATGAGCTCAATCAGAAAGCTAAAGAAGTCTTAGCTAAAGTTGCTAAAATCGCAAATGCTCGTCCTGAACTGGAGCTCATGGTAGAAGGACATACAGATAATGTTCCATTCAGAAGAGGACTTCTGCTCGACAACTGGGATCTTTCTGTGAAGCGCGCTACTGAAATTGTAAGAGTACTTCAGAACGAACACGGCATAAATCCTGCACGCATCACAGCAGCCGGACGCGGAGAATACATCCCTGTAGCTACTAATGAAACAGCAGAAGGTCGTGCTGCTAACCGCCGTACAAGAATTATCCTCCTTCCGAAGATCGATCAGTTTTACAACATGATCGAAGAAGGTATGAAAGCTTTGAAATAATTAGAATCCTTTATTCAACGCTAAGCCGCTGGACTCCTCAGCGGCTTTTTTATTTTTTTCAATTTTTTCTAAAGTTGCATTTTACTCTTTTCAGTTGTCAGTAAAATTCCAATTTCTGGCCGAATATTGCATTATAAACCTCAAAGTCGCTTAGAGATGAACTTAAACATGCGCTGTGCACTCTTTGCTTTGTTTCTTCTACCAGCTTTTGCAGGCTACAGTCAAAAAAAGTCAAACCAGAACACTTCGACTGCTTCCGAAAAAAAGGAAAATAGTCTCTCCCTGTCCGGTTTAAAGTGGCGTTCTATCGGCCCAGCCACCTTCGGCGGACGCATTGCTGACATTGCCGTTAATCCGAATGATTTTAATGAATATTATTTGGCCATTGCTTCGGGCGGAATCTTTAAAACTTCCAACGGCGGAGTCACCTTTTCTCCCGTCTTCGAAAATCAAACCTCCTACTCTATAGGCTGCTTAGCCATCGATCCCAAAAATCCGAAAACCATTTGGGCTGGCTCAGGCGAAAACAACAATCAGCGCTCCGTGGGCTATGGCGACGGAGTATATCGCTCTGACGACGGAGGACGCACCTGGCGAAATGTAGGCCTAAAGACCAGCGAACACATTGGAATGATTGCCATTGACCCTCGCAATAGTGACCATGTGTATGTAGCTGCCTATGGCCCTCTCTGGTCAAAGGGCGGTGAGCGCGGCATATATAAAACGACAGACGGCGGCCGAACTTGGCAAAGACTGCTACACGTGAGCGACCATACGGGTTTTAATGAAATTCACATTGACCGCAGCAATCCTAACCGCCTATATGCTACAGCACACCAACGTCGCAGACATACCTTTACTTACATCTCGGGCGGCCCTGAAAGTGCCCTTTACGTTAGCAACGACGCCGGTCGTACCTGGGATAAAGTGACCAATGGACTTCCTAAAGATGCAGACCTCGGCCGTATTTCACTGGCTCAAAGTCCTGCCAATCCGCAGCGCATCTATTTGATGGTCGAAGGTCATGGCATTTACGTTTCTGCTGACCGGGGCAATTCCTTTCAAAAAACCAACGACTACTATACCTCGGGTAATTACTATGTAAAACTCATCGCACATCCCGCTGACGAGATGGTGTGCTTCAGTATGGATACCTACACCCACATCACTCGCGATGGGGGCAAAACTTGGGTGCGCTGGACCGAAGACAAAAAACACGTAGACAACCATGCCCTTTGGATTAATCCGAAGAATCCCCTCCACATGCTTAACGGAAATGACGGAGGCCTTTATGAAACCTACGATGCTGGTCAATCATGGCGCTTCATCGATAACCTCCCTATACTTCAGCTCTACCGCGTAAGCGTCGATAATGAAGGACCTTTTTACAACGTGTATGGCGGTACGCAAGACAATAGCTCCATCGGTGGCCCATCACGTACTCGTTACGTACAGGGCATCACAAATGCCGATTGGTTTGTAACACAGGGCGGTGACGGTTTTAAAACCCAAATCGACCCACAAAATCCCAACATTGTCTATGCACAATACCAATATGGCGGATTAGCTCGCTATGACCGCGCCACCGGTGAACGCGTAATGATACGTCCTATTGAGGAACCGGATAGCCCCGCCTATCGCTTCAATTGGGATGCACCCCTAATTTTGAGCCATCATCAGCCCGGTACGCTCTACTTTGCTGCTCAGAAAGTTCTCAAATCAACCGACTACGGAAGCTCTTGGCAAGAGATCAGTCCAGACCTGAGCCGCCAGATCGACCGTAATACCTTGAAGGTGATGGACCGCTACTGGGGCGTGGATGCAATAGCCCGTCACCGCAGCACGACGCCATATGGCAACATCCTTCAGCTCACCGAAGCACCACTCAAAAGCGGTCGTCTGGCCGCCGGCACCGACGATGGCCTCATTCACATCACCGATGACGATGGCCGTACCTGGCGACGGGCAGCTGCTTTGCCTGGCGTGCCAGAGCGTGCTTTCATCAGTGCTCTTCTTTGGTCAGCCCACAGCGAAAATACCCTTTATGCAGCTGCAAACAATCATCAGGAAGGTGACTTCCGCCCCTACCTATTCCGCTCAACCGATGCCGGCCGCACTTGGCAAGCTATTACCACAGGTCTGCCTGATCGAGGTTCCGTATGGTGCATCGCCGAAGATCCGGAAGAGCCTAATCTCCTATTTACCGGCACTGAATTTTCCATATACACTTCACTCAATGGCGGTCGTCAATGGCTACCTCTCAATGGGGGCTTACCTACCATACCCGTGCGAGATATCGCCATTCAGTCCACTCACCACGACCTGGTGATTGCCACCTTTGGTCGAGGCTTTTATGTGCTTGACGACTACTCAGTGCTGCGCGAAATGGCCCGTCGCGACTGGAGCCAACTGCCTTTTGCCGTGGCCTCTGATCGTCCGGGACTCCTCTATCAAGAAGCCAATAAATACGGTTACAGCCGCGCTGGATTTTTGGGTGATGGCTTCATTATGGCCGATAATCCGCCTATCGGTAAAACTTTTACTTTTTATTTGAAAGAAGCACCTAAAACCCTGCGTGATCTTCGTAAAGAAAAGGAAAAGAAAGCCAATCCGGCTACCGATCCGCTCCCAAATCCCACCCTTGCCGAGTTAAGAGCTGAAAAAGAAGAGGAAAAACCCTATCTCATCTTCGCTATCTCCGACCAAGCAGGCCAAGAGGTAGCTCGCTTCACCACAGATGCTTCTGCAGGTTTGAGACGCGTCACCTGGGATGGTCGCTACACCGCACGTCACACTTTTCCCACAGGCCAGCACACCGATCTAAAAGCCTCAGCCCACAAGGCACCTGCTGGTCGCTATAGTCTATCAGTCTTTTTACATACCCGCGATACCCTTCAAACACTTGTCAGCAATCATTCTTTTGAACTAATGACCCTCGATGCCGAAGTGTTCCCCGCCAAAGATCAGAGCTCGCTACTGGTACATCGCCGGCGCGCTGAAGACCTTCGCCGTCAACTCACCGCTGCAGGCAATCAGCTCGATGAGCTCACCGCCGAAGTCCGCTCTGTCAAGAACGCCTTGCGCATTTTGCCGGGTTCAGATCCTCAGCGATTGAAGGAGGCAACCGACATCGAGCGACAACTCGGTGACGTCTCCATTGCCCTGCGCGGTAATAAAATTCTAGGCAACGACGAAATACCCATGCCCACGCCATTAATCGATCGTCTCAACAACGCCATTTATACCCTCTACTATTATTCAGGCGAACCTACTGGTACAGCCTTGCGACAACTTGACATCGTAACCGATCAACTACCTGCGGTACTACGTCAACTTCGGGATGCCCGCCAGCGCATCGACTTCCTCACCACTTACCTCATCGACATTGGTGGCCCCTATTGGAAGAGCAGACTACCTGAACATCAGAGATAAAAATTTGCTCTGGTGGGGCTGTAAGCGCTGAAAGTTCTTGAATATGCGCTTCGACCCCAAGATCTGGCATCGCGAAGTGCTGCTTGTTAATCGCTCTAAAGTGTATCATCCATATCTTTTGTAAAGCGGCCCTTTTGGCCGCTTTGTTTTAAAAACTTTAACTTTAACGGAAACCGAAACTTAGAACACAGATTTGTGCTGATTTAGTTGTGGTTTTTCGATGATGTATAATTACTCAGCTTATTCGAATGACAAAACAACCTTGACCATTACTTTAACTAAAAACCCAAACTCAAATTCAAATCCCTTATGCGCCAATCTGCGAGTTCTGCGGGAAAAATGGATTAATAGGAAAAAACTTTGCTTGAATTTTATCGAAAGCAAAAAAAGATTTTAACTCGAATTACTACCTCTAATATTTGCTTCTCCTTCGTACCAAGTCAAAACCAATTTTTAACCAAATCTTTTTGTCTCTCACGTTCTATCTCTTAATTCAGCCTATCAGATTTTTCTACTTTTGCTCGCCTATCAATTTTTTTTACATGTATAGAACACACACCTGTGGAGAGCTGCGTTTACATCACCAAGGTCAGCAAGTGACATTAGCCGGTTGGGTACAGCGCATTCGCAAGCTTGGCGCAATCACTTTTGTAGATGTTCGTGATCGCTTCGGCATCACTCAACTCGCTTTTTACGAAGACTCGGATAAAGAAAATTTCGACAAAGCCAATGAGTTAGGCAGAGAATACGTCATTCAAGTCACTGGCATTGTTCGCGAACGAGACAGCAAGAATCCAAATCTGCCAACAGGCGATATCGAAGTGGTTCCCCACACACTGCGCATACTAAATGCCAGCAAAACCCCACCTTTCACCATCGAAGACGAAACAGACGGGGGCGACGAGCTGCGTATGAAGTATCGTTACCTCGACCTGCGTCGCAATCCGCTGAAAAACAACCTAATGCTGCGCTATCGCATTGGCATGGAGGTGCGCAGGTATCTCGATTCCCTTGGATTTATCGACATCGAGACCCCCTTTCTCATCAAATCCACACCCGAAGGTGCTCGCGACTTTGTGGTGCCCTCGCGCATCCATCCCGGTCATTTTTACGCCCTTCCTCAAAGTCCACAGACCTTCAAACAACTCTTGATGGTAGCAGGCTTCGATCGCTACTATCAAATTGTTCGCTGCTTTCGAGACGAAGATTTACGCGCTGACCGTCAGCCTGAGTTTACTCAAATTGACTGTGAAATGGCCTTCGTCGAACAGGAAGATATCCTTCAAACGTTCGAAGGCCTTGTGCGTCACTTGCTAAAAGAGATTAAGGGCATTGAGGTCGGACCTTTCCCAAGAATGAGCTATGCTGATGCTATGCGCCTCTACGGCTGTGACAAGCCCGACATTCGATTCGGCATGCAGTTCGTCGAATTAAATGACATAGCTAAGGGCTTTGGCTTTAAAGTTTTTGACGAAGCCGAATTGGTTGTAGCTATCAACGCTCAGGGCTGTGCCCACTACAGCCGCAAGCAGATCGACGAACTCATGGAGTATGTCCGTCGTCCACAGATCGGTGCCGGCGGCCTTGCCTGGATGAAAAGAGATGAAAATGGGTTAAAGTCATCGTTTGACAAGTTTTACACTCCCTCACAACTCGAGGCCATTGCCGAAAAAGCCAAGGTAACCAATGGCGACCTTTTGCTCATCTTAGCCGGTCCTGAAGCAAAAACTCGCAAAGCCTTACACGAACTGCGCATGTATATGGGTGAAAAACTCGGCTTGCGCAAGCCCGATGAGTTTGCCCCTCTTTGGGTGCTTGACTTTCCACTGCTCGAGTGGGATGAAGAGACTGGCCGTTGGCATGCCATGCATCATCCATTTACCTCGCCTAAACCCGAAGATATCCACCTTCTTGACTCAGACCCCGGAAGCGTGCGCGCCAATGCCTACGATATGGTACTCAATGGCAATGAAATTGGCGGTGGCTCTATTCGAATCTTCGATCGCCAGCTTCAGAAGAAGATGTTTCAACTGTTGGGCTTCAGCGACGAAAAAGCACAGGAACAGTTTGGTTTTCTGATGAATGCTTTTGAATACGGCGCACCACCTCACGGAGGTATTGCTTTTGGATTTGATAGATTGGTCGCCTTGCTTGGCGGTCATGAGACTATACGCGAATTCATCGCCTTTCCAAAAAACAATGCAGGTCGTGACCTAATGATCGATGCTCCCTCGCCCATTGATGAGGAGCAGCTCCAAGAATTGCATATTTCTACGATAAACCCACAGGTATGAAAATAATAAAGCTTTTCCTTCTACTACCTGTCCTTCTCCTTTTAAATGGATGCGATGTACTCACCCAAGTGGGTGGTTTACCCGGAATCAACCCCCTACCACCGAGTGAGGCTGAAGTAACTTCAGGTCTTAAAAGTGCCCTTGAAGTCGGCATAACGAATGCAGTGAAGCAAACCTCTGAGAATGGCGGATTTTTGAACAACAGCTTAATTCGAATTCCCTTTCCGCCGGAAGCCGCACGTATGGAACGCACCCTTCGAGACATCGGTCTAGGGGCTCAGGTCGATCAGTTTGTGCGCACCATGAATGCAGCAGCTGAAGAAGCCTCCAAAAAAGCTACTCCTATTTTCGTTAATGCCATTCGCCAAATGTCCTTTACAGACGTAATGAACATTTGGAGGGGCGATAGCACAGCAGCCACGCAATATCTTAAGCGCACTACATCTGATCAGTTGAGACAGGCTTTTACACCTGTTATCAAAGAAGCAATTGAAAAGGTCGAACTCACCGCACTTTGGAATCCCCTTGCATCAGCCTATAACAGCATTCCTTTTGTAACACCAGTAAATCCCAATCTCGAAAACTTTATCACCGATCGCGCACTCGAAGGGCTATTTGCAATGGTAGCTCGCGAAGAGGCCGCCATTCGTCGCGACCCTGCTGCTCGAGTCAATGACATCTTAAAGCGCGTCTTTGGCTGGCTCGACAATGAGAGAAAACAATAATTCTTCGAAAAAGCTGGCTCACAATGGGTGGAAGTGGTTTTGGCTGCCCTTTCGCCTGTTGTGGCGCGCTTGGTTTTATACCACCATTTTTATAGCGATTGTATTAGTATTTCCCTTTATCACTGTACTGTCTCTGCGGCCGGAATGGTACAGATATTTTTTCTGGTTTGAGCGCATTTGGGCATATGTGGTCACCTTCTTAACAGGTTTTATTCCCGTTATAAAAAACAGACATTATATCGATCGAAACAAACAGTACATCATTACGGCCAATCACACCAGCATGATGGACATAATGATGACCCTCATTGCAGTGCCTAATACATTTTTGTTTATTGGAAAAAAAGAACTAGCTAAATACCCCCTTTTTGGGTATTACTATAGGCGCACTAATATTTTGGTCGATCGCCAAAGCTTGAGCAGTAAAAAGAATGTGTATTGGAAAGCCGCTGAAAAAATCGCTCAAGGATACTCGGTGTGCATATATCCTGAAGGCGGTGTACCAGATGAGTCTATTGAGCTCGCTCCTTTTAAAATGGGAGCTTTTAAACTCGCGGTTGAAACTTCTACCGATATTTTGCCAATAAGCTTTCCTCGAACCAAAAGACATTTTCCTTACAGTGTTTTCAAAGGCCGGCCGGGTATTCTTACGGCTATCGTACATCCGCCCATCGAAGTATCAAAACTTCGATACGTTGAAGAAACCGATTTGCGCGATAAAACATTTCAAATCATTCTCTCCGGGCTGCGAAGCGAGTCATGAACTGTTTTTTTAAAAAAAGGAAAAATCGTTATTTATCAAAGGCACTAAAAACAAATTTCAACCAGCAATTTCTTAAAACACACTCCCCGCTTTTAACTAGCCCTACAAGTGATTACTCCTTTACTTTGCAACATAATATTTCTTTATGACCCGCGAAAAAAGAGTTTACAACAGTATAATCGAAGCCATAGGCAATACGCCCTTAATACGCCTGAATAGAATTGCACAAGACATTCCGTGTCCGGTTTACGCTAAAGTAGAATATTTTAATCCAGGCCATAGCACAAAAGACCGCATGGCACTTAAGATGATCGAAGACGCCGAACGCGACGGCCGTTTGAAGCCCGGTGGAACCATCATAGAGTGTACTAGTGGAAATACAGGTATGGGCCTGGCCCTCGCTGCCGCTGTGAAAGGCTACAAGCTCATCTGCACGATGAACGACAAGCAAAGCAAAGAGAAAATGGACATTCTCCGAGCTATGGGGGCAGAGGTGTACGTATGCCCAACCAATGTAGCCCCAGACCATCCTGATTCATATTACTCTGTAGCTCGTCGATTAAATCAAGAGATTCCCAACTCCTTTTTTCCCAATCAATACGATAACCTTTCAAATCGTCAAGCGCACTACGAAACCACTGGCCCAGAGATTTGGGAACAAACTGAAGGACGCATTACTCACTTCGTAGTAGGTGTGGGTACCGGTGGTACCATTTCGGGCGTAGCGCGCTATTTGAAAGAAAAAAATCCCAACATCCAAATCTGGGGAGCTGATACTTACGGATCTGTATTTAAAAAATACCACGAGACTGGCATTTTCGACGAAAACGAAATTTACTCTTACATCACCGAAGGCATTGGCGAGGACATTCTGCCCGCTAACGTGGATTTCTCTCTTATCGATCGCTTTGAAAAAGTTACCGATAAAGACGGTGCGCTCATCGCACGTGAATTAGCCAAGAAGGAAGGACTCTTTCTCGGATACTCTGCCGGCAGTGCCTTTGGTGTGGTGCGCCAGCTCAAACACTTGCTCAAGCCAACTGATTTCGTAGTGGTGCTATTCCACGACCACGGCAGTCGATATGTAGGCAAAATTTACAACGACGATTGGATGCGTGAACGCGGCTTTTTGCCACAGAACAACAAAGTGGCGAAAGACTTTGTGGACAAGCACAGCCGCTTGCCGCTTTTGCACATAGGAGTAGGGGAGCCTGTAAGCAACGCCATTCGCCTGATGCGCAAACATTCTATCTCACAGCTACCTGTTACACGTGATGGCCAATTTGTCGGCTCACTCGACGAACGCACCCTATTTAATGCCGTAATTGAAGATCCCACAGCTGTAAATAAACTCGCCGGCGAACTGATGAAAGAACCCTTCCCTATCGTAGAGGCCACTACACCGGTAGAAGAATTCAAGCACTACTTTACAGCTGACGTGGGGGCTGTACTCGTTCGTTTGGGGGGCAATGATTACCACATCATCACGCGCAACGATCTTATAGCGCTTCTCGGCTGAACAATTAAAGAAGGTGTCCAAAAAGTAAAGGACGCCTTCTTTTTTATTTTGATAAAACCCTTAATTGAAGTAAATTAGAGCCATCATAGACATTTTAAGTGAGGCGAGTAGTCTTTAAACAGCAACCCG
>NZ_BHZE01000010.1 GCF_003851885.1 Thermaurantimonas aggregans
AAAAATCAATTTTTTGAAATATCACTACCAAAAACCTGCTTTAAGTCTAATTCATTTTTTGTAACATTAAATACCATTTAAAAACTGATAAAAAAAAGCTGCCCTCTTTTAGGACAGCTTCTTTTGACATATAAAGCAATTTTAAAAAAAGACTTTATCCTACAAGCTCTTTCACCTTGTCAGCAGCTTCCTGGAGAGCAATGACAGAATGTACTTTCAAGCCACTGGTATCGAGTATTTGCTTAGCTTCTTCAGCATTAGTACCTTGTAAGCGTACGATGATCGGCACAGGAATTTCACCAACGTTACGATAGGCATCCACAATACCTTGGGCCACACGGTCGCAGCGCACTATACCGCCGAAAATGTTGATTAATATGGCTTTTACGTTCGGATCTTTTAAGATGATTCGGAAGGCCTTTTCTACGCGAGCAGCATCAGCAGTACCGCCTACGTCGAGGAAGTTGGCAGGGTTGCCACCAGAGAGCTTGATGATGTCCATCGTAGCCATAGCAAGACCTGCCCCATTTACCATGCAGCCCACATTTCCGTCGAGCTTTACAAAGTTCAGGTTAGCTTCGCGCGCTTCTACCTCGGTTGGGTCTTCTTCGCGAATGTCGCGCATAGCAGCATACTCCGGATGGCGGAAGAGACCATTGTCGTCGAGCACCACTTTGGCATCAACAGCGATTACGCGGTCGTCAGAAGTTTTCAATACTGGATTTATCTCAAACAAACTGGCGTCGATGCTGATAAAGGCCTTGTAAAGCGCATGTACAAACTTCACCATTTCTTTGTAGGCCTGCCCTTCCATTCCCAGATTAAAGGCTATACGGCGCGCTTGAAAATCTAAGAGTCCGGTAGCCGGGTCAATGATTTCTGTAAAAATCTGATCTGGATGATTTTCAGCTACCTCTTCTATGTCCATACCGCCTTGTGGCGAGTAAAGGATCATGTATCTGCCTACCTGACGGTTGAGCAATACGCTCATGTATATTTCTTTGGTCGGATTCGGGCCTGGATAGTAAACATCTTCCGCTATGAGTACCTGGTGTACCTTTTTGCCCTCTTTTGGAGTTTGTGGAGTTACTAGGTTCATCCCGATGATCTGAGAAGCTCTTTCTCTTACCTCATCTAGGGATTTTGCCAATTTTACCCCGCCACCCTTTCCGCGGCCGCCGGCATGTATTTGAGCTTTTACCACCCACCATTTTGTACCGGTCTGCTCACTGAGTTTTTTCGCGGCTTCTACTGCCTCATCGGGTGTGGTAGCCACAATCCCCCTCTGAATGCCTACACCAAAAGAGCTTAAAATTTCTTTGCCTTGATATTCGTGTAAGTTCATCTGCTTCTGAATTTGCGCCCAAAGGTAATCGTCTTAAGACAGTTTTTTGAGTTTGTAGATGTTGTTTTAAAAGACTATTCAAATTCGGCTTTTTTCTATAAGATTTTTTTATGAATTTCATTCAATTTTTTTATTTATTTTTGAAGAAATCAAAATTCAGTACAAATTATGAATTCAGTTAAAAACAAACTCTTCTTCGCTGTTGTAATATTTTCATTAGTGTTGTCAAATGTGCTCAAAGCCCAGTCTGCCAACTCAAGTGAGGCACTTAGTATTGCGAAGGTAGACAACAAGCCTGTTTTTCCGGGTTGTGAATCCATCAAAGATGAAGAAGGCCGATTGAGCTGCTTAATTCAGGGCATACAAAAACACGTTGCTAAAAACTTTGTGTACCCAGAAGAAGCTAAAAAAGAAAAAATTCAAGGAAAAATTTTTGTGTCTTTTGTAATTGCAGAGGATGGCACCGTAAAAGATATCGAAGTAGCTAGGTCAGCACATCCTTTGTTAGATCAGGCTGCTATTGCCAGTGTTGCCAGCATTAATGACTTAAATCCTCGCATTAAACCTGCTTCTCAACAAGGCAAACCTGTAAGCGTAAAATTTACCATTCCTATTCAGGCTTCTTTGAATGACTAATTTCATGTAGACATAAAAAAAAAAAAAAAAAAAAAGCCGGACGTATTGTCCGGCTTTTCTTTTCATCTCTGCGTTTTGATTTATTGAATATTGTTCAAATTTCGATACCCAGGTTTGTCTTCATACCAGTCAGTACGCTGTACACCGATAGTATTCACCCAAGTATTAAAGTACAGATATGCATCCCAAATTTTTACTTTTTCCTTAGGAGCTTTGTAATCGTGGCTTATTAGCATAGCCCAAGGATAACCTTCTTTGTTTCTGTAAGTCACAGAGCGGTCAGCATCTGTTATATCATCGCCAGTACCAAGCAGTGCAGTATTAGCTAAAGCAGTTGGTTGCTTGCCTAGGAGATGGATTTCTCTACCGCGATTTCCGTCCACAAAGGCGAAGTAATTCAGTCCAAGTTGGTTCATTGGCTGCAGATTTTGTGGACTGTTGTATTTAATATTGATTGTGATTGTGTCTCTTAATTGCTTGAAGGCATTGTCAAACACAATTATTGTAGGAGCATTTTGATCGGCTTCCAAACCCTTAGCATTTATGGTAATGATGTTTTCGGTAAGCTTTGCTCCGGATACGCTCTGAACAGCTGATTCAGCGTATGGCAGCTGGAATCCGAAGCCATTGCGATAAGAGGCACCGATGTGGTCAACTACGAATTTGTAATCAGACTCCACAAGCTGATTTTGAGCGTTTAAAACGTTTTTAAGGTTCATTTTAACAATCAAATCGTTGAAGTCATAGTCGCCCATGTATGGCCATAGATCCTCGAATGCGATAGATGAATAGCTGTCTATGAAGGGTAAGTATTGATTGAAGGCCTTTGTAGCATCATTAGGATATTCGTCGAGTATATCTGCGATTCCATCGCCATCTGTGTCAGCAGGAGCAGGGCCGGGTACGGGAACGTTAGCTTGGCTAATGGCAGTTACAGGGTTTGAAGACACATAGAAAATTGCATCGTTAAAATCGTTATCACAGCTCGACCAGTCTCTGCGCAAGTCTTCAAAGCCAATTACAAAACGCTGAAACTGAGCGGCAAAGTTCAGCATCACCATATGTGGCTTGAGATTGATGTTTGTCTCAGGATTGAATGCGGGCTTTGAAAAGAAATTGGTATTAGAAGGAACAACGGTAGAAGGTTTAGTGGTGTTGCCCTGAGAGAAAGCATTTTGTATCAAAACCCATCCAATTGATTTTCCGGCAGGGAATCTTCCCAATTTTACTTTCATACCGGGCAGTAATTCACCACCGCTACCGTTGAGTGAATAGTTGGGGAAGATCAGGTGAATTGTATCAATTTGGGACAAAGAAGTAGGCGGGTTGTTTGTGTTGTACACATAGTAGCCCAAAACATTTCTATAGCCAGCACCCTCGTGTACTACAGTCACATAAACATCAGCCAACTCGGTAATCTGTACGTCGGTTTGAATACCTGACTGAATGTAGTGAGGATTAAATTGAGGAACAGGTCTTTGCTCGGGTAAAGCATTATTTACAGCCTGAAGAAAGGATGAACTAATTTGATCGCGATCAGGCTCAAGATAATTGGGTAAACCTTGAATGTTAAATCCTCCCATAAATTTATAAACAATGCCATTGTGCACAATCGGTGCTGGTGTGTTTTTGAATGTGAGGGAAGGTGTTGATTTATTAACTGCAAAAAAGTTATAGGTGATGCTCTTGTTTACAATGGGAATTTCAATGTCACCTGGTAAACCAATAAAATAGGATTTTAAGAAGACGGACTTAAGAGAAGAGGGCAGAATGATGGATGAGATGTATTTGCCATCGTTGTCGAGTCTAATAGTTTGCAGCAGCGAACCACCGGAATCGGGATCAGCAGTAAAAAGTTTCACGATCGCTCCTTTGTATTCAGGGGTGGCAGTGAGAGAAATACTACCTGGTATGGTTGTTTCAAAATTAAAGTTACCTGCTGGATTAGGTGTTGGTTCATCCACTTTCTTTTTACAAGCTGCCAATGCGGCAAGTATTAAAATGGCAGAGATGATTCTTGTTTTCATGGTTTGTTTCTGTTTACTGTTATATGTACAAATGCATGCCAATTTTTATAGTATTGATTTTCAATGTGTTCAATTTTATTAAATTTCCATATTTGGGTATTTTTACCATTTATAGATTTTTTCTCATAGATGACTATTTTTCTTTTTCTTATCAAATTTCAACATTTCAGAGAGAAGTATTTATGAGATATGTTAGGAATCAGAAGAAATTTGTTTTAATACTGCTGAATTTGGTGGGAAGTGATGATTTGCCAAAAGATGTTTAAAGGTGTATTAATCTTAAAGAAGTAATAAGTTTATTACTTACTACCTGTCATTTTTTTAATCTAAATCTATGAATTAAATCTATTGTAAAAATTTGGGGAACGAATAAACCAACAGCCGCAAAAGCGTAAACTAAAATGACGCGTAGAAATACTCTGCTATTCCGTTTTTATCAACTATGATCAGCAGATTATACCCGTCAATTGAAACTTTTACGCCATTTCTGGTAGTTGTAAGGTTTGGTAACTCGAAGAGGTAAAAACCTTTGATGTCGTAAGAATTTGGTTCAACCTCAAAAACAATTCCTTCGATACCATCCTCTGTTATATACCTACTTCTACTCACTGAAAAATACAGTCTGTTATTTGGTTCATCCGGATGTTGTAAGGTAATTTGATTACCAGCGCTTACCGAAAAGATTGTACTTCTATTCTTAGAATAATAATTTCGGGTCAATGTGATTCGTACTTTTTCGGGATGATTCGTCGCTAATCCTTTTTGCAACGAGAGTAAACTTGAAAATACGAGTATAAAAATGAAGAGGCTTAAATGTTTCATATATTAGAAAGTATGGAATACGAAATTGGCTATTTCATGATAAATCCATACTACTGCATCTGAGTGAAATAAAAAAGCCGCTCCTTAATAAGAGCGGCTTTTAAAACTTATCAAATACAAATAGATTAGATATTCCCTTTTACATCGAGGGTCAGCAAGAAGTTGTCGTCGATCAACTGATCTTTAAGAACTCCTTTGATGCCTGATGAACGGAACATCACGTTGAATTGTGTGCGGTTTACGCCAAACTCAGGTGCACTGAGGCTTACTCCGTTTTCATTAACAGTTACAGTAGCAGGGAAGGTTATGTTTTTAGTAATACCGCGAATGGTGAGGTTACCACTGATGAGGTGAGATGTTCCCTTTTCGGCATTTGCCTCTTCAGCCACATTTGTGATTTCAAATACAGCAGTGGGGAAAGAATCAACGGCGAAGAAGTCATTGCTCTTCAGGTGATTAACGAGTTTTGCATTGTACATGGTGTCTTCAAGGTCTTTGCAGACGATTGAATTCATATCGATTACGAAGCGACCACCTACCAGCTTGCCATCTTGCAACTGAAACACACCTTCCTGAATGTTAATTGTACCGATGTGAAAGTCTCCAGAGTAGGTTTTAAAGCCCTTCCAGTTCACAGTGCTACCGGCTATATCTACATTAGCCTGAGTGGCCGATAGGTAAGCAGGCACTTCTTGAGCTTCAGTAGTTTCTACAGCTTCTGTATTGCTACCACCACATGACCAAAGTAAAGTGGCAATTAGAGAAAGTGACGCGAGATTGTGGATTTTCATACGCTTTATTTGTTTTATAAACTTAGAACAAAAATAGTTATTTTCTGCAATCAAAAAAGCATGTATCTACAATTAATACATTAAATTTAAGTTAAATAAAGATGAATAAAAATGGATGTAAAAGGCTAAATAACAAAAATATCGAACGATTAAAAACTTTGTAATATTGTAGTTTATTCTTTACTTTTCAAAATAAAATACTCAATGGCCAAAACGTACGACATAAGACCGAATCCAAAAATTACCCCTACACAATGTGGCGAAATGTAGGACGTATGTCTGAAAGATTCACGTGCAGCGATGTTTGATATATGCACCTCTACCACGGGCTTAGAGATTGCTTTTACGGCATCGCCTATGGCTACTGAGGTGTGGGTATATCCACCGGCATTGAGTATGATTCCATCCACCCAATAATCAGCCTCATGGAGTTTTGAAATGATATCACCCTCCACATTGCTCTGCCAGTCGTAAAGTTCGATCGACTTCTGAGCGTATTTCAAGCGCAAAGGCTTTATAAAGTCCTCCCAGCTCTGGCTACTATAAATGGCGGTTTCCCTTATACCAAGTAAATTGAGATTAGGGCCGTTAATAATTAAAATTTTCATGGGAATTACAGTAAAACGATGTTTTTCACCACTATTTCTTCTTGTCCAATTTCTTCGTTGATGGCTTTGATCAATTTTTCTTTGTACATCCAAAGTTCTTCTCGAAGTACTGAAGAGTTGAGGTGTATGGTAAGGGTTTGTCGCTCGTAGGAGATGTTTATGGTATGATTTTGTGCCACCGGACCTAAGATACGGTACCATGCATTTTTAGCTGCTACTTCCATCATCTTATCACCCCAACCGTATTTCTTTTTAAGTAGTTGAAGTACTTCGCCAAGGCTTAATTCGTTTTTTCGCTTCATTCGATGTGAATTTTTTGGTCAGAGTGAATGTGAAAGAAACGGGCATTGCCGTGAAACTGGTTGGCTATCTGTACACTTCGCTCTGGATCGGTATCTGAAAGGAAAATTTGCCCAAAGTTCATGTCGCGCACCAGTCGTATCACGTTGGCAGTGCGGTTTCGGTCGAGCTTGTCAAAAATATCGTCGAAAAGTAGAATTGGAGGCATTCCGGTTTTTTCTCGCAGCACGGCATACATGGCTAATTTAAGGGCAATAAGATAGGACTTCTGCTGTCCCTGGCTTCCGAATTTTTTCAATGGAAATCCATTGATGCGCATGTCGATATCGTCTTTGTGAATGCCCTTAGTTGTATAGAGCACATCCATATCGCGTGCTGTAGCTTCGCGAAGCATGGCAGCAAGATTGCCTTGTGCTAAGTCGCTCTGATAGGCTACCGAAATGTCTTCCGTAGAATTAGCTATTTGTGAATAAAACTCTGAAAGCCATTTGGCTGTTTTTTCCCAAAACTGGCTGCGCACGGAATAGATGTATTCGGCCAGAGGTTCCATTTGTTCGGTGTACAACTCCAGAATCTCAAGACTACACTTTCGTAGGGGTACGGTTTCTTTTAGGTAGGTGTTACGCTGCTGTAGTAGTCTGTTGTATCGAATCAACTGGTGCAAATAGTGCGAGTCGGCTAATGACAAAATCAGGTCTGTAACCTTCCGACGCTCTTTGCTGCCTTCGTATATTAGGTTTGTATCCAGTGGCGAAATCACCACTACCGGTAGCAACCCGATGTGATCCGAAAGTTTTTGGTATTCTACATCGTTGCGCTTAAGGAGCTTTTTATCGTTTTTGCGCAGTGAGAGCAAAATTTCTTCTTCTTGCTCAGCCCTCGTAAAGAGACCCTTTACCATAAAAAAATCAGCACCGTGCTTCATGGCTTGAGCATCTGTGTTGGTCAAGAAAGATTTAGTTGTACACAGATAGTGAATAGCATCGAGCAAGTTGGTCTTCCCTACCCCATTGGCGCCGAGAAAACAATTGATCGAAGGAGAAAAGTTTAAGGATACCTCTTCCCAATTTTTGAAATTCAATACATTAAGTGAAAGTAACAACAGCTGGCTCACATGCGCAAAGCTAAGGGTCTGCAGAGTAGTGTACTTTTGTTTGACTTAATTAAACTCAACCAGTGAAACTGCTGCTGCTCGACAATTACGATTCATTTACCTACAATCTTTGGAATTACTTGAAAATGTGCGATGTAGATGTAGAAGTGGCGTACAACGATCAAGTGGTTGTAGATAAAATCGGGCAGTACAGTGGCATTGTTCTTTCGCCCGGCCCGGGAATACCCTCAGAGGCAGGAGCCCTCATGGATGTAATTTCGAAGTGGGCGGGCAAAAGGCCTATTTTGGGTATTTGTTTAGGTCATCAAGCTATAGCTGAGGCATTTGGTGGTCACCTCAGAAAACTACCCATGCCTTATCACGGCGTAGCTCACAAGATTACTTTCAAAAACATACCAATTTTTCAAGAAATCGAAATGCCCACAGAAGTCGGATTATATCATTCTTGGGCTATAGAAAGTGTACCATCGATTGTAGAGGTAGTGGCCGAAAATTCAGAAAACATACCTATGGCCATTTATTCCGAACATTTACATTTGACTGGGCTACAATTTCACCCTGAGAGCATAATGACTACCTACGGGCTGAAGATGATACAAAACTGGATAAATTCACTTTAAAGATGAAAGAATTCAAGCCAACCATTTTTTTCCTTCTGCGCTTTGGTGCTTTTTACGCGATTTCTAGCATTCTATACGGCTTATTTATTAAAAAGTATCACCCTGTAGCCGATCCTCTCACAGAGTGGACAGCTAACCACACCTATGGAATTATGAAATTTCTGGGTTTTGATGTAAAAAAATTTCCTACAGAAGGTTACCCAAGCATTGATATCTATTGGAAGGATCAATACGCCATATCGGTATTCGAAGGGTGCAATGGATTTATTTTGGCAGTGCTTTTTTTGGTTTTCATAGTAGCCTTTCAAGGCAACTGGCGCAAGATGCTTTGGTTTATTCCTTTAGGGTTTTTGATTATTTATGTTTTAAATCAAATTCGGCTCATCTTGCTTGCCGTAATTGCGGTCGATTACGCCCGACACATGCACTTCTTTCACAAATACTTTTTTACCGGAATTATCTACGGTGTGATTTTATTGCTATGGTTTTGGTGGGCTCGGTTAAATAAAACAGAAAGCCCAAAAGTTGAAAAGGCTTCAGCCCACTGAATTAAATTTATTCATAGTAGCATGTGCACCTGCCAACACAAAGGATTCAACGCAATCAGCCGCGCGATCCAGCAAAGCAGGTAGTTCCAGGGTTTGAGCGTCCGTAAATCGACCAAGTACGTACTCTACTTGTTTTCCTTTGGGAAAATCATTGCCAATACCTACTCTTAGTCGGGCATATTGCTGAGTATTGAGCCATTCGTCAATGTTTTTAAGGCCATTATGCCCAGCTGGTGAACCCTTGATGCGCAAACGCAACGTGCCAAATGGCAAAGCAATATCATCAGTTACTACCAGAAGATTTTCAATCGGAATTTTTTCTGCTTCGAGCCAATAGTGCACCGCCTTACCGCTGAGGTTCATATAGGTTGTAGGCTTAATAAGGATAATCTGATTTCCCTTTAAAGTGTATTGACCAACGTAAGCATGACGCTGCAACGAAAAAGGAACGCCCGACCGATGCGCCAATCGGTCGAGCGTCATGAATCCGATATTATGTCTTGTGAATACGTACTCCGAACCTATGTTTCCAAGCCCGGCAATCAGGTACTTTTTCACTCGCTATGAGCTTCAGCTAATTAAGCTGTGGCTTCAGCAGTTTCGGTTTCCTCATCAGCATCCTTCACCACATTACGTGTAGTCTTAATAGAGCAGAGCACTGCTGAAGGAGCGTTTAGAATTTCATAACCATTAGTAGCCAAATCAGCCACGCGTACACTTTGACCTACACGCAGGTTTGTGATGTCGTAGGTAATGGAATCTGGCAGATTCTCTGGCAGAGCTCTCACCTTTACTTTGCGAAGTACGAGCTTAAGCTTACCACCGGCACGCACACCACGAGCGTTACCTGTAAGGTTTACTGGCATTTCAACGGTTACAGGTTTACCGGGAACTAGCTGAATAAAGTCGATATGCAGAAGGGCGTCAGTAACAGGATCGAACTGCACATCCTGCATAATGGCACGATAAGTCTGACCTTCAATGTCGATTTCAGCTACCTTTACTTCAGGCGTATAGACCAGGTGTCTGAAGGCATTCTTATGTGCATAGAAGTGGATGGGTTCTTCACCTCCGTAGAGTACACAGGGCACATTTTCTTCTTTGCGAAGACGAGCTGCCGACGACCCACCGAGTTCAGTTCTTTTTTTGGCGCTGATTTGTATAGACTTCATTGTGTTCGATGATTTTAAATAATAAATGAATCGCTTATTGACTGATGATAATGAACTTTTTTCATAACTGAGGCAAACATTTCAGCGATCGAAATAACCTCAATTTTGTCAGATGGCTTTTTAAGTGGAATGGTATCGGTCACTACGAGTTTTGACAAGGCCGAGTTTTCGATCTTTTCATAGGCGTTACCACTTAGCAGCGGATGCGTGCAGTAGGCCATCACGCTGCGGGCACCTTCTTCCATAAGCATATCTGCTGCTTTGGTCAGGGTGCCGGCCGTATCGACCATATCGTCCACCAAGATTACGTTACGATCGCGCACGTCGCCGATTACGGTCATTTTTTCGATTTCATTAGCTTTCTTTCGCTGCTTGTAGCAAATGACCACTTCAGCGCCCAGTGCTTTGGCATACGCATTGGCACGCTTAGAGCCACCCATATCGGGCGATGCTATTGTGAGATTCTCGAGATGTAAGCTTTGTATATGGGGCAGAAAAAGCGAAGAAGCATACAGATGATCCACCGGTATTTCGAAGAACCCTTGAATTTGATCGGCATGTAGATCCATCGTCATAATGCGGGTAGCACCCGCTGCTGTGATGAGATCAGCCATCAACTTGGCACCGATAGGCACTCTGGGCTTGTCTTTGCGGTCTTGTCTTGCCCAACCAAAATAGGGAATAACTGCAGTAATGTGCTTTGCTGAAGCTCTCTTGGCTGCATCAATCATAAGCAGCAGCTCGATCAAATTGTCGTTGGGCTGATGGGTAGAACTTATCAGGAATACCCTGTTGCCACGTACAGTTTCTTCGAACGACGGTTGATACTCACCGTCGCTGAATTCTGTAAAAATCACTTTTCCAAGGGGCTGACCGTATGCCTCGGCTATTCTCTTAGCCAGTGCATAGGAACCTCTACTTGAAAATATTTTGGCATTGGGTATCACCTGCAATCAGATTTTTTTAAAATAAAACAGCCCCAAAAAGGGGCTGCAAATGTAGTCAACTTTCAGCAGTATGGAGTTGAATTAATTCCTCAGTTTTATTTAATTAATTTTTAAAAATTTCGACCTTGTTCACCTGCTCGTATTTGGCATCCTCTTTCTTGAAAAGTTAGTTCAAATACGAATTAATCAACTGTTTTAAGCCGTGTAAGGGCATCATTCCCGATTGCCGCCACACCTGTTGGCCGTTTTTGTAAAGCACCAAAGTAGGCACTCCACTTATATTCATTCGAGCTGCCAACTCTTGGTTGCGGTCCACATCTATTTTGATGATTTTTACTTTATCAGTTGGTACTTGAGATGCCAACTCTTTTAAGATCGGGGCTTGCATTTTGCACGGTCCACACCATTCAGCTGAAAAGTCAACCAATACTAATTCTTTGCTTCGGATCAGGTCATTAAATGTACTCATTGTTCGATGTCAAATTCCCATTCGAGAATTCCACCTCTCAAATTATATACATTTTTAAAACCTTTATTTTCTAAATATGCACACGCATTGGTAGAACGCGCTCCAGAGCGACAATAAATCAGATAATGTTTGTTTTTATCGAGCTTTTCAACTACCGACATAAATTCAGTCGGATTATTAATATCTGCCAAAATGGCGCCTTTAATGTGGCCTTGTTGGTATTCAGCAGGTGTGCGTACATCGATCAGGACGTGATCCGGTAAACCGAGTTTGTCGTGAAACTCTTTAGGACTGAGATGAGTCATTTTTAGAAGGTTCTTTTTTTGAATCCACAAACATAGAAATCCCCAAGTATCCTAACAAAGATCCATAGCCTGCCGATATAAAAGGATTAGACCAAATTGCACAGCTGCCCATGCAACCTACTTTATAGTAGTAAACCAAACCACCAATTAAGCCCACTATGGCTCCCAGCAATTTATAATGCCATGTTTTGATCATCTTTTCTCTTTTTGAAAGTCACAAAAATATGGATGCTCCAAAGGAACCGTTTGTGACCTCACCTTTAAAATTAATCTTACAAACTAAACGAAAAAACCATCATTTAAATTCCATACTTACACAAGACCTGGTTATGACAAAGATTTCGGTGTTAGATCCTTGTTTATTTTAGCCATTAAATTCAAAAAAATGCCAAATCCTGAAATCGCTCAAAAATCGCCTTATGTGCTTGAGATGCAACCAGGAAAGTACTGGTGGTGTGCCTGTGGTAAGAGTCAAAAACAGCCCTTTTGTGACGGCAGCCACAAGGGATCGGAATTTCGCCCTGTAATGGTAGAACTCACCGAGCCTGGCAGAGTGGCTTGGTGTGGGTGCAAACATTCTGGCAAGGCCCCCCGTTGTGATGGCTCTCACCGCAACCTCTGATAGCATACATGCTGTACATCGACTTTTCCACCCCACCAAATCTCAATGAACTATTACCCAAATTACAAGCTGTTTTGGGACAAGAAGAAGCCAATATCTTCCGAGAAACGTTTGACTTTTATTACACGCTGAATCCAGATTTCTTAAAAGTTACTACATCAGGCAGCACCGGTACACCTAAGACCTTCACCTTTAGCCGCAGAGCCGTAAGTACAAGCATTGAAGGCACTGCCAAAGCGCTGAATTTGGGTGAAGGCATCACTGCAGCACTTGCGCTCCCGCTGCGCTACATAGCGGGTCGCATGATGCTGCTGCGAGCCATGCACTTCAAGTGGAAACTGCTGTGGAATAAACCAACGTTGAGATTGCCAGACTTACCAGATATCGATTTTGCGGCACTTACGCCAGCACAGGTAAGCGAGAGTACACATGTGCTTGATTCTATTCAAACTTTGCTGCTGGGCGGATCGGCAATTTCCGACGCAATGCTCTCCACCATTCGCCAAAAGGCCAAACATGCCGTCTATCAATCCTTTGCCGCTACTGAAACGCTTTCCAATTTTGCCTTGCGCCAACTAGCTCCTGAATACCAGGAGTTTTACACCACTCTGCCGGGCGTTCACATTCGGGTAGATGAGCAGTCGCGACTGTGGATCCATTATCCCGGCATCACGGCAGACTTTATTACTACCGGCGATGTTGTCAATTTGCAAAGCCCGACATCATTTGTATGGCGCGGTCGAGCTGATTTTGTTATTAATTCAGGAGGTGTAAAAGTACATCCGGAATTCCTCGAAGCTCAACTTTCTGAGGCTTTGCCCGATAAGCGATTTATCATCACATCAGTACCTGATGAGCGTCTGGGCGAGGCTGTAGCTATGGTGATAGAAAGCCCGATGGCACTCGACTCTGATGATTTAAAAAGCACCCTTGAAAAAATTGCCTCCAAAAAAGGCCTTCTAAAACACCTGCTGCCTCGAGTCTATACAACCGTTCCACAACTTCCCGTCACGCCAACGGGTAAACTTGATCGGATTAAAATTAAGGAATGGACTCAAGAAACTTTTTCTAAACAGCTGTGAATAAATTAACACGTGTTGAGTTTTTTTATTCACACCTTCTACTGAATCATATATTGGATTTGTTGATACTTACTTTTGTGAATTGATGGAAGACCATTTAGAACATTATCTCAAAAATACACGTGTTTCAAAATCTGCTATTCAAAGCAGATTGATTCATCCATTCACCAATTTAAAATACCCCTCGAGGTCGGCTTTTTTATTATTAAGAAAATACGCAAATGATTTTTTTTCTTCAGGTGCTGAACCTCGGTTTATTGCATTAGCCGGACTGCGCGGTGTGGGAAAAACAACCCTCATGTGGCACACTGCCGAATACATTTACAATAATCATCAAACAAACATTTTCTTCTTTAATGTAAATATTCTTAAAAGCATTGGCATTAGTTTGTATCAGGTATTAGAAGAATTTCAACGTCAAATACTCAAAAAGCGATTTGTTGAAGCTACAGAACCTATTACGCTGCTTTTTGATGAAGTGCACGACGATGAAAATTGGGCAAATACACTCAAAATTCTTTACGAAGATGCGCGCTCAGCATTTATACTGTGTACTGGTTCTTCGGCTCTGCACTTGAACCAAACAGTTGATTTAGCTCGACGTTGGCGAATTGAAAAAATTTATCCATTTAAGTTCAATGAATTTATTTCCGCCAAAACACATCCTGAGCACAAAGGAAAGATGATTCCTCCTGAAAAGGATTTAAGCAAATTTTTAAAAGAAGCCTTGTTTTATGCCGAAACGGCTAATGAATCATTTAAAAAAATTCAAGATTTAAAAACCAAAGTAGATAATTATTTTCTCAAAATAGAGAGTAATAGCTCCTACAACTTACGAGAACTGATTCAAGGATTTATAAGTTATCAAAACATTCCCAGCTTTCTTTTTTACAAAGACAAATACACTATTACGGATAGCATTCTCGATTTATTAAAACGAGTAATACTTGAAGACATTCAAAAATTAAAACCCTCCTATATTGAACATGTAAAAATCGAACGTCTATTACTGCGACTAGCAGCTTCAGATGAATTAAATACAGAAAAATTATCTCAAATACTTGGACTAAGACAAAATGAAATAAATGATATCATTAAGATACTTGCAGATGCAGAGATTTTGAATATTTTGTTTCCATATGGTGGTATCGATGCACGAGTAGTAAAAAACAAGAAAGCGTTTTTCATGTCTCCATCATTGAGAAGGGCATTACTCTCCACACTCTTTGGCAAGGATTTGCCTGAGCATTATAGAGGTAAATTGCTGGAAGACATAGTTGTTTTATACCTCAGAAGAATATTAGTTGAAGGCATTTTGTCATTCGTTTCTGGCGAAGACCAAGTGAATCCTGATTTCGTTATTGAAACAAGAGATACTCCCATTTTATTGGAAGTTGGCACTAAAAAATCTTCATCAAGACAAGTTACAAAATCGAAAATAAAATGCAGATATGGAATATTGGTATCAGAAGGAATTTCAGAACCGAATTTAATAGAAAATGCAATAAAATTACCTTTACGTTGGTTTTTACTTTTGTAATGAATTAATGAAAAGATGTTTAAGACATATTTCATTCCATTAAACTTGAGTAAAAATTCAAAATTTTGCACTTAAATCTTCCGAAAATTTTTACGATTATGAAAACAAATAAAATGGTATTTACAATTTTGGCGATCATACTTTTTTCATCCTCCTGTCGCCTAATGAAACCCTGCGATTGCCCCAGTGTACGAACTTCTTATTCCCATGAACGCTAAACCTCCTACAGGTACTCCCTCCCTTTGGGCGCCTTTAGTCAAATACATCCCCGATAAGGCCTATCACTACGTAGAAGGCTTGCTCAATCAGCACACCCTTTTTCTAAAAATCACCAAACCTAAGCGTTCGCGTGCAGGTCTGTACTTTTACGACGAAAAACGCAGGCGCCATGCCATCTACATCAATGGCAACCTCGACAAGTACAACTTTCTCATCACCCTCATCCATGAATATGCTCATTTAGTAGCAAGGGTGAAATATGGACAAAAGATCAAGCCGCACGGACCCGAGTGGAAGTCCATCTTTCGAGAATTGATGAAGCCCCTTTTGCACACCGATATCTTTCCGCCCGCCATCATCACCCACGTGCGAAGTCACATGGCCAATCCTGCGACTACGCACTTCCGCGATAGAGATTTGTTGCAAGCCATCGATAGCTACCTCAGTGAATCTCAGCCGAAACCCTCAGTCAAGTCTCGTCCCTCGCGCTAAACATTGCCAAGCTTACCTTTGCGCAAAAATTTTTAAAGCACACATGCTCGGACTTCGCCTGCCAACCGACCCCCGCTGGGCAGACATCGCCTCTCAAAACATCGAAGAAATCCTCACTGACCACGCCTATTGCGAACAGAAGGCGGCCTCTACAGCCATATCACTTATCGTCAGCTTTCCGGAGTATCCCGAACTGGTCGCAGAGATGGCTGCCCTGGCCCGCGAAGAGATGGCCCACTTCGAGCAGGTTCACAAGCGCATATTGGAGCGAGGCCTCAAGCTCGGCCGTGAGCGCAAAGACGAATATGTAGCCCGCATTAATCAGTTCTTCCCAAAAACCGGCGACCGTCTCGAGCGATTGCTCCAGCGTTTGCTGATAGCTGCCCTTATCGAAGCGCGCAGCTGCGAACGCTTTAAGGTGCTGAGCGAAAACATTCAAGACGAAGACCTCGCCCGCTTCTATCGGGGCCTCATGGCCTCTGAAGCCGGCCACTACACCACCTTCCTCACTTTTGCGCGCAAATACGGTGGCCGCGAGCGCGTCGATGCCATGTGGCAAGCGCTCCTCGACTTCGAGGCTGAAGTAATTCGCGATTTCGGAAAAAAAGAACACATCCACGGCTGATGCTTACCTTCCAACTTCAGGCCACCGACCCGCACTCCAAAGCCCGGGCCGGATGTATCACTACGGATCACGGCCAGATAGAGACACCTATCTTCATGCCGGTGGGCACAGCCGGTACCGTAAAGGCCACACACCAATACGAACTTACCGACGACATTCGTGCACAGATCATCCTCGGCAACACCTACCACCTCTATCTGAGGCCCGGCACCGAGATTCTCAAAAAGGCCGGGGGTCTACACCGCTTCATCGGCTGGCAGCGACCCATTCTAACTGATAGCGGTGGTTATCAAGTCTTTTCATTGGCCGACAGCCGCAAGCTCACTGAAGAGGGCGCTCGCTTCAAGTCGCACATCGACGGCAGTTATCACCTCTTTACCCCAGAGAGCGTCATCGATATTCAGCGAGCCATCGGTGCCGACATCATCATGGCCTTCGACGAGTGCCCACCATGGCCCTGCGACGAGCGCTATGCCGAAGAGAGTATGCATCTTACCCACCGCTGGCTCGACCGCTGCATCGCCCGTATGCAGACAACCGAGCCGCTATATGGTTATGGCCAAAGCGTCTTTCCCATCGTACAAGGCAGCACCATAGCCCGACTCCGTCGCGAATCAGCCGAATACATAGCTGCCAAAGACATGCCCGGCAACGCCATCGGCGGTCTCTCGGTAGGCGAACCACCCGAGCTCATGTACGAAATGACCGACCTGGTCACCGATATCCTGCCTGCTCACAAGCCCCGCTACCTCATGGGCGTAGGCACCCCCGAAAACATCCTCAACGCCATTGCCCTCGGCGTCGATATGTTTGACTGCGTAATGCCCACCCGCAACGGCCGAAACGGCATGCTCTTCACCACCGAAGGCATCATCAACATCAAAAACCGCAAGTGGGCCGAGGATTTCTCGCCCATCGATCCTGCTGGCATCAGCCGCGTCGATACCCTCTACACCAAGGCCTATCTGCGCCACCTCTTTGTGGCTGATGAGTACCTCGCGCGCCAGATCGCCTCTGTCCACAACCTCGCATTCTACCTCTGGCTCGTACGCGAGGCCCGTTCTCACATCCTTGCCGGAACCTTCCCTGACTGGAAGCGCACCATACTCCCCATCATTACACGCAGACTCTGAAATTTTTTTATTTTTTTATTTATTTGGGCGTGCCCCAGGCAAGGCAGCTTACACTGCCTTCGCCTGGGTCGGGCTACTTTGGGGTACGCTTCGCTTCCGTGCTCCGGCAGCGAGGGGCGCTGCCTCCGCACCGCTCTGACGAGCGCCCGCCGTATCCCTCACGCATTTGCGAAAGTGGATGTGTCGACTTGTTTTGCAGAAAACCTTAGCCAATTCTTGAAAGCCAGCTTAAGTAATGAATTTTGGGATTCGCTTTAACCTTACCAACGCCTTAAAGAATCTTTACAAATCCAACAATTTATGCATCCAATCAGAAAAGTTTCCTGAGCTTTAAAAAGCTTAAAAAAAAAAAAAAAAAAAAAAAAAAAAAGGTGTCCGGCAAGTTCCGGACACCTTGCTCAAAGGGTATAGAATACTATTTACCAATGATTAGCTGATGTCTTTTAACTCCACCCTTCTGATCTTCAACTGACACTGTGTACATGCCTGAAGGTAGGTGCTTGAGGGAAACATTTATTTTCGTCTGAGTGTCGTCGAGAGATTGCTCATACACTACCCTGCCAGCTATATCTATTATTTTCATCCGTTTTGCTACCAGCGAAGGATGAAGCTGTAAGGTAAAATCACCCTTATTAGGGTTGGGGTACAAACTGAATCCTGCCAGGGGAGCTTCTCCCACCGAAAATCCGGAAACCGTAACCTGCGAAGTGTTTTGCAAGGTTCCACAGGCGTGATAAACGATAAGCGTCACGGTATAAGTGCCGCCTGTTTGATATTTATGGATTCCATTGGGCAGTGTCGATGTGTTTCCATCGCCGAAGTTCCAACGCAACGAATCGTAAGTACCAACCACATTCGCACTAAAAGTCAATGTATCTAAACTCACAACAATCGAAGGCGAAAAAGTTGGATTTTCAAAAATGTTGAGCGTCTGGGTGGCCGATGAAGTTCCATTTGCATTCAGCACACTGAGCGTCACAGTCTTTTGTCCGCCATTTAGATACACCACTTTATGTGGACCAGGCGTATTGGCAAAGGCAGGGTTAGCACCATTACCGAAATTCCAGTTGTAGCTCACGGGGTTGTTTTGGCTGTTATCGATAAATGTCACCGTATCACCTATGCAAATTACTCCACCCTGAGGTGCCTGCACAGTGAAGGCGGCCACAGGTGGTGCCTGAGCTAAATCAACAATGCGCACGTTCGTAATGTAGAGGTTGTTTCCGTAGCCGTTGATCGCCTTAAAGCGCAGTCTCACCGGGCCATTGGCAAACGGTGTGAGCAGTACTGTATCGGTGCGCCATTGCGCTTGTGTGGGCGTAAACTGATTGGTGCTTGGATTCGCAGTGGCCAGTTGCGTACCACCTCTTTTGTACACTTCTACAAACGCACTTGAAACACAACCTCCCACAGCTTCTACGGCCAAACTATCGGAAAAACCAGGATATTGCGCATAGGCTACATCAAAGAGCAACGCCGGTTGCGTGGTATTGAGAAGCGATATAAGCGGCAAATTCAAAAAGTCAACTTCTCCCACAACCGAGTAGTTAAAGAAGTTCATTCGAGCAGAAGCGTTGCCGGTAGTGTGAGGCGTGGGCGACTGTCGATTCCAGGTAATACCATTGTCTGGATTTACCACTTCCCAATTGGCTGGAGGAAAGATCTGCGGCTGAAAGTTTTGTGAGAAAGGTAGGTTTTGTCCGGCGGTTACGTTTATCACGTTAACTTTCGTAATGCTATCAGAGCCATTGGAATTGGTGGCAACCAGTTTTATTGTATAGGTTCCGATCTGACTGAATGAAACTACCGGATTTTGTGAATTTAGAGTAGTTCCACTTAATAGTGTAAAGGTATTTGGAGTAATAGTCCATTGCCATTGAGTAGGCGTTCCCGTCGAAAGGTCGTTGAGCGTTACGGGTGCCTGTGGGCAGGTTACGAAAGCTGAGGGCGCAAAATCCGGGATTGGCGGAAGTGTATTCTGACGAACTTCGATGAGATCGAGCGCCAAATCGGAAGTATTTCCACCGGTTGTTCCAAGGAAGCGTACAGCAATCTTTTTGCCTATGTAGGGTATGAGACTAATTCGGGCGTTGAGCCATGCATTGCCTTGATTTCCGGAACGCTGCCATACTGTAGTCCAGCGATTGCTGTCGAGCACTTGCACCTGCAGTTGTCCCATTGCCGGACCTGACATGTGATACCAGAACGACAGCTCGGGAAGGGTAAGGCCGGTTACAGTAAAACAGTTTGACGATAATATCGCTGTCTGATTCGCACAGCCGGTAGCCTCTAGGTAGATGTAACGACCCTGACCACTAAGGTTATAATCGCCTGTGGGTCCGGTACCAGCCGTCGCAGTTGGTCCGGTATGTACCCTCCAGTCAATATCATCCTGAGAGGAATTGGCCAAATTGGCCCAGGAAGCAATCGTGCACACCGTCATTCCGCAGTCAGCACTATCACTGCACAGTGTATCAGAATCAAAATTTGATTCAAAAGGAATAGCTAACGATGTGGCATTGTACACACCCGAAGTATAAGTCAAAGTGTCGTTTATAGCATTTTGATCTCCAGAGCCTTTTACCACCACTTTAAAGGTTACCACAGGCTGATTGGGCATCAAAAATTGCTTTGTGAATGTGTAGTCGATGAAATTTCCTGAGGTAGGTAAGCCAGTAGTGATAGTGTCGGAAATGATCAGATTGCCATTGCTATATACAGATACAACGGCACTATTCACCACATCAGTCGATACATTCTTAATTCTCAGGATTGGCCGAATGCTGTCAACGGCACTACACGAAGGGATGTGTCCGTTTGGCAGATCAAAGACATCCTCAAGCGCCAGATCGCGCTGCACCGTACAGTTGAAGAGCCCCGGTGCTTTGCGTACAGCTACACCTCGGTTGCCCATGGCGCCATTAGGTCCGTAAGCCATTACGCTCAGCCATTCCTCGTCGTTGAAATTCAAGCCTGTAAGATGTGCTATGGTAGTATTTTGGCCTACCACGGTGTCGTAAATTTCCATATATTTTTGTCCAAGGCGCGTGATGTAGTAGCCCAAAGCATTGGGCACGGCATTCCAAGTGAGTGTAACGGTATCAGGACATGCTTTATTTACCGTGATGTTTTGAGGTGCACCAAGGATATGCACCGGATGGGCTGAAATCACCTGTTGGGTGCCTCTTGTAAGTCTGATCCAATATCTCCCGGCGAGATTGGCCGGTACTGTCCATTGAAATCGTCGTGTCGAGGCCGGAATATTTGTGTTTATTGCCACCCATGTAGCGCCAGAATCGGCAGAAATATGAAGTTGAAAAGGCTGAGTACCTGCTGGGGCTTCCCAACGAATGATCTGTTGGCTGCCGGGCTCCCAGCTTATTTCTGGTCCGTTGGGATAAGAGAGAATCGGGTTATTAGTAATTATATCGTAAACTACGAAAAATTCCTGAGCAGGAAAGGGTACTGATTTACCTGTAATGGTGATGGTATACAGACCCTGAGCCGGCGTATCGATCACAATTTGTTCCACATTGTTTACGCTGTCTATACCTGGTACTGCTGCGCTGTTGAGGGCTGTCACGTTCGGAGCGGGATTTAAGATGAGGGGTAAATAGGTGGTGTTTCCGAAAGAGACGGTCATGTCCAGGTCGTTTACCAAGGTTTTTTGGGCATTTGCCAGCGCTTCGCGGTCGTGATAGTAGAGCATCACTTTGAGCTGAGCCACATTAGCTGGTAGTTCGATGGTGAAGGTTCTGGTTTGATTTTGAACAATGGTATCCGAAAAATTTTGATTGTTTTCAATGGCCTGTATGGCTCGCCGGGCATTGATACGGCCAAAACCATATCGAAAGTCCGGACCGCGATTGCCGAGATCTTCGGCCGTATTCATCAAGTGGGCCTTGATGAGCGCACTTTTGGGTTCTTGGTTATAAAATGTCTTGTATGCGTGATATATGGTTGCCAATGTTCCTGCAGTGCCTGGCGATGCCATTGATGTACCCGTAAAAGAAGCATAGGTATGTGGATCGATGGTCGAAAACACACTGGTACCATTGGCTACTACTTCGGGTTTCACGCGTCCGTCACGGGCAGGACCTCGGCTACTGGAGCTATTGATTGAGTCAAGAGCATTGATATTGCCTACAGCTATTACGTTTTTAGCCTGCTTGTGCCCGCCTGTTATATTACCCCAGCCAGTGATGAAATTACAATTTTGAGTTCCGTTATTTCCTGCTGAAAATACGTGCAGCAACGAAGGCAGCTGGCGCGTCTGAATATCCATGTTGCGCGCGTTGTTGGTATATCCGGTGTTGCACCCATCACTGTACGATGAATTAGTGATGCGCACATTGTTTTGATTGTAATCGCTTACGATGTTCTGAAGATTGCCCGGATAAGTGCGATAGAACACCTCAGCTCCCGGAGCCATTCCCATGCCTTGTGGGTTGACATTTCCGGCACCGAACACAGTACCAGCCACGTGATCGCCGTGATTACCAGTGCTTGCAGTAGCGAATGGTTGTTGCAATCTCCCTTTGTAATCGGCATGTGGGCCAATGGCGCCATCATCGCCTATGCCCACCACTACCCCTTCGCCTGTGAAACCAACTGGTGCCAATCTGCCGTGATTGACATTCTGCACACGATGGTTTTCGCGCGCAAATTTGTTCTCAGGTTCCCCCGGAGGTTCAGCTTGCTGCACAAACATCAATCCGGCCAACTGTGTGAGTTTTGAAATATCAGACTTTTCTACGACTACTTCCGCAAGATTGTCTTGCTTACTTATGAATAATGTGCGCTTAATCAACCCTTGAGCTGCAGGCAGAAATTCATCGATGCTAAGGTTTCGAAAGGGCACTAACACTGCCCGAAGATGTTTGTCATCAACTAGTGTGTACGATGGCAATTCATTGAAATATATCTCCTTGCTCACCTTCAGTTCATAGGGCACAGGCATTATACACACCGCGCCGTATTCAAATACCTTCTGAAGATTTGTTCCAGAAGAAATCGAAGCCAGATAGCCGTTTCTTGGCACATACTCCAGCATGTGAACACCCATCTTCTCAAGGGCATTCAGGTAATGAACACCCGGAATATTTTGGAAAAGAATAAGTCGATAAAACTTTCCGTTTACCGCTTCCCCCATCTTCTCTTTCCAGATCGAGGGTTTGTCTTTGTTGTAATCAAAGGCGAAATTTCCGTGGGTCAATTGAATGGTTGCCTTTTGCGATACACCGTCAAAACCCATCAACATCGCATAGAGCGCCAACAGTAAAACTTTTTTCATATTCCTTCGTTCGGATTTTTTAACATTGCGAAACGTAATTACAAACTTAGGCGCAAAAAGAAAATGTACATACATCGATTCTTAACTATTTCCATAATTTGCACTATAACAGGCCATGCTCAATACTATTCATCGAAAACTTCCTCACAGCTACTTCACGAAATTGAGAAACTTCAGAACACAGCACGAGTGCTGTACGTAGCGGCACATCCCGACGACGAAAACACAAGGCTAATCACTTGGCTCAACAATAGCCAAAAGGCTACTGTGGCCTACCTGTCGCTCACACGGGGGGAGGGAGGTCAAAACCTAATAGGACCGGAACTCGAAGATGCCCTGGGAGTAATCCGCACCCACGAGCTGCTCAAAGCCCGGGAAATCGATGGAGGTTTGCAATTTTTTACACGTGCCCGCGATTTCGGATACTCAAAAAGTATGGAAGAATCGCTTCGCTTGTGGAACGAAGACAGCATCCTGAAGGATGTGGTTCTCATCATACGAAAATTCAAACCTGACATCATCATCAATCGCTTTCCTCCCGACACTCGCGCAGGTCACGGACATCATGCAGCCTCTGCATACCTTGCAATCAAGGCATTTGATCTGGCAGCTGATCCTGAATACGAACCAGAGATGGCCTCCAAATACGGAGTATGGCAAGCTGCGCGCTTGTTTTGGAACACCTCCACCTGGTGGATTAAAGACCTTGACACCACTCAGGTAAGTAATGGTAAACTGCTGAAAATCGAAATCGGAGACTATTATCCTTACCTCGGAGCAGAAACAGGTGAACTTGCTGCTTACTCGCGCAGCCAACACAAGAGCCAGGGTTTCGGAATCCCGGCTTCACGGGGGGTATATTCCGAATATCTTCAACTCGAACGCGGCTTACCAGCTTATAAAGACCCATTCGAAAACATACAGACCAGCTATTCTCGCTGGGGTTGTCCTGCCCTCGACAAACAAGTTAAGGCCATAGCCCTTACCTTCAATCACGATAGACCTAACCTTTCTATTTACAAGCTCAACGAATTCAAAAAGGCTGCACAACAATGCGTACCAGAACCTTATCTATCGGAATTGATACGAAAAATCGATGATCTCATTTGGCAATGCAGCGGTGTATATGCTGAAGCAGCTGCCAACAAAAGTTCGGGTACTGAAGGTGATACGCTTCAGCTCACCTTTCAAATGTTCAACAGAATTGGAGAAATGGTTTTTATAAATTCCATAGAAACAACTGATTCTACCTACAAAATCAATCGCCTCATACAGCCGAAACAATCCTTCACATTAAAAATTCCACAACGCATTCTTCGATCTTATTCACAACCATTTTGGCTTAAAAATCCAGAAAAATACCTCTATCTAAGTGATGAACAAAATATCGGTAGAAGCATAGACGAACCACTTTTTTTACCAATTACTGTTGATCTTGAAGGTGCAAAAATTATTAAAAATCTGCCCGTTATCTTTCGAAACAACGACCGTGTAAAAGGGGAAATCATTGAAGAAGTTAATGTATTTCCGCAAATTACAGGAGCCACAGATGTAGATGTACTTTATCGTGTTTTTGACAATACTTTCCATCTTACTTTGGGAATAGAAATTCATAGAAAGATTGATACTACATACCTTCTAATCAGCAAAGAAGATGATGTAGATATTCAACCAGCTATTCACCCTCTTATTAGTCTTCAGGAAGGAGAAATCAAAGAGCTATCCATACGTGGAAATATAGAAAAAAATCAAATCGCATCTATTAAATTTTTCTACTATTCAGAGCATGACAGTATTGAATTAATGTCGTATAAAAAAATATCACATGATCATATAGGGAAAAAGGTATTTTTTAAACCCATAACAGTACAAATATTTTCGGTAGAAAATGAAAAAGTAAAACCTCTAAAAATTGGGTATATATCAGGTTCGGGCGATGATATTAAATCCATTTTGAAAAACACTGGTTTTCATGTAGAAGACATCCAACTTCAAAATGTCACAGCTGAAGATTTAAAAAAGTACGATGCAATCGTTTGCGGAATAAGAAGCTATAACACATCACCTGTACTTGCAAAAGAGCATCAAAAACTACTCGAATACACTAAAAATGGGGGAACTTTTATTGTACTCTATCAAACGAATGGTTCTGATTTAAAGGTAAAAAACATCGGACCCTATCCATTTACTATCGGTCGAGGAAGAGTGACTGAAGAAGACGCAACTCCTACTATTATAATCCCCAATCATAAAGTACTGAAATATCCGTATGAAATCACTAAAGATGATTTAACAAGTTGGCACCAAGAAATAGGGCTTTATTTCGCTGAAAATATTTCATCACATTATGAAACCCCTCTTGCGTGGGCCGATACAAATGAACAGCCACAATCTGGTGGACTCATCATCGGAAAATATGGTGAGGGGGTTTTTGTATATACTGGTTTAAGTTTCTTCCGACAATTGCCAGCCGGCAACGCAGGTGCTTTTAAACTTTTTATAAATATTCTACATTTAAATCAGTAGACTTTTTTAGCAAGAAAAGCAGAGATATTTTCTACTCTAAGGGAAATATATTTTTTATCCATATTCCAAATGAAAATCTTTAGTCGATTTGCATCAATAGATCGAATGAATTGATCAAATGAATTCCGCTCCAAAAAGTGATCAATAGGTACCGAAAAAAATGCAATAATCGAATCTTGTTTTTCAAAACTCATGCACAGGCCAACATTCGATAGATCACCAGAAAATTGTGTAAAATCAAAAGAAATGTGAAGGATGTTTTTTTCATCTATTCTTGCTTTTTGATTCAACTCCAAATTACAGATATCTACAAATTCAGAATTGCCTTGAATTAACATACTCTCAGGTATAGGTATAGAAAAAGCATTGAGATATTTTGCTGCTTTAATACTGTCTAGTACTCGCTCTGATTGTTCCTTGCTCTTATCTATTCTTAAAAAAATATATACTTCATATGCACGCTCATTAAGCGTTTTCTCTTCTACAATAGGCGAAAAGTAATTTATTAATTGAAAAAATGGATTTTTCATAAATACTTCAAGCTGCAAACCTCCTTCAATGGGAGCGTATCTAGTATCATAAACAATCACATCACCAATTTTTGTATCTCTTTCAGGATACTTTTTGTTTATTATTCCCTCTCTGATACGTGAAGTATCGTATGGATTAAGATTTAAATAAAAAGGCACAAATACATCGAAATAAAATATCTTTTTCTTGAAATATTCCTCACCTTTAATCCAATTCAATGCTGAGATCAATACCTTATCAGATTCGTTGAATTTATATGGGATAGGAAGTTGAATCCAAGGTTGAATAACTTGTGCTACTACTATAATGAAAAAAAAGATTAAGTACCTTGAGAATTTTCGTTTAAAAAAAGAAATCTCAAAGACACTTGAATCAATAAAGTTTAAACCGATCATTCCACTTGCAGCAGCCAAGGGCAATACAGGAACCAAAACACGTATCAATCCAAGAGAAGATTTATTGCCCATCCAGTAGGCTACAGAATGAGCTGTGAACAGGGCGAGCCAAAAAAAGTGTATTAAAACGAAGATGTATTTTGTTTCTCTTTCTGTAATTTTATTAGATACTAATTGATAAAATGTAACCATTAATCCAATGAGAGAAAATACCAGTAAAGGCCATCCAAAAATTTCAGGTGATTTAAGAAGAAAATGAAAAGGAGAGCCGGATCCGTAAACATCCGATGCCCCGGCATAAGGATTATGAGTGATGAGCCAAAAAAGATCGTTGTAAACAAAGTATCCGATAAAAGAATAAACGACTGGAAACAGAAATATTAAGAAAATTTCTAAGTATTTCCCCAGGAGTAAAAAATAGATAATAATAAGTGGATAAAAGATGTAGGTTTCGGTTCTGACGAGCACAAGTGAAGAGAAAACGATAGCGGCTAAGGAATACCTTTTTTTAACAAGTAAAAGCAAGGAAAAAGTAAGCAAAAAGGCTGCTAAAACTTCGGTCATAGCAGACATTAGTAGAACAAAATAAATAGGAGAAAACAAAAGAAAAATTAAAGCTAGATATTGGGCTTTAATCCGAAGCTCTTTTAAAAGCTCATTTAAAACGAAAAGAGTAAAAACACCAATGAGAATATTAAACAAGACAATTCCCTTTATGCCCCACTGAGCAAAAGGCGAAGTCAGCAGTGTGAAAATTGGTTTACCCCAATGATCTAAAAAAAGTTTGGGATACAACCATGAATATTTTGAAATAAAATAGTGGGCATAATTGTCACGGCCTCCTTCATAAACTTCAAAGTGTGAGGAGTAAAGAAAAAGCGAAAGAGAAATGCCTATGAATAAAAGAAGATTAAGGGCTTTTTTGATCTTTTTTGATTTTATGCACAAAGAAAAACAGCTTGGTCGATATTTTTTTATCTTTCTAAAGTGTTTTTTGATATTTTCAAAAACGGAAGATGATGAACAAGGAGTTTTACAGCAAAATTTTCCTCACGAATTACTGTAAACAAGCAACTTACAACGGTTTCGTTTTAGGATTTCTGAAGTGGACAATATTTTCTAAAGTGTACGACTGTTGTTGTACTTTTGCCAAGCTACAAAGGTTTTTATCGCGCTTTTAGCTCAGCTGGTTTAGAGCGCTGCCTTGACAGGGCAGAGGTCACTGGTTCGAACCCAGTAAAGCGCACTTTTACATCAGGAGTTAACAACCTTTTAGGTTTGTAATGTTCTTTTGGAACAGAATATTTGCAGCCCCGAAACGGCGAGGTAGCTCAGTCGGTTAGAGCGCAGGATTCATAACCCTGAGGTCACGGGTTCAACTCCCGTCCTCGCTACCATAGAAGCAACTCCCGGCCTTATGGTCGGGTTTTTTTGTTTTTAGTCCATCGAGACCATCAAGGCTCTCTATGCAAAAGTTCATTTTCTGGTTTTTTATCTGTTTTCGCTTTTCGGGTATCTATCACGTGCGTAATCCACAACAGTGCGGTGTGATAATTGGTCACATCACCCGGAGTTTGTCCTTGCACCCATCGGAGCATGTAGCCAAACTGAACAGTCGCATAGGGCAACTGATAGCCTAAGTTGATCCAACTGCGATTTTGGTCGAAGTAATTCCAAACGATGTTTTTTCCGAAATTGAACAGAATTTCATTGTTAACTGAAAAGAAAGGCTTGTAGTCGCCCAAACTTCTTCCCACCAAAGGGAAGCGAAGGCTTGACATAAAGCGTAGGCGGTGATATGCTGTCCAGGAATGGTTGTGGATTTCGCCTGCAAACACCGATTGTCGTATGCGGTAGTCATATCGGATGCGGTGATTAAACTGAGCTGCCTCACCGATCTTAAAATTAAAGACCAATTGTCCCCATGGGCGGTGTTCGCTTCTCGCGAGCAAACCATCCACCCGTGGTGCTGCATTGAGGAAGGCATATCCGGCTGTACCCACTACTTGTGGGGTAAAATGCCAAGACAAACCTGTACGATAAATGAAAAACGACTCCGGCACATAGTGCAGGTCGTTCCAAACGGATATTCGGTCAGAAACTTTGATGCTCGATATGTAGCCACCCCAAATGGCAGGTTCGTTGCGAACATTTTTTGTGATTTGCGATAAAAGAATACCGCTTTGAAGCATTAAGAATAAGACTTTTAAAATCTTCATCCAACAAGGAAATTATGGTTCTAAAGGTCGTACATTCTTAAGGATGCAGTACTAACGATTATCAGCATTATACGAATTAAAAAAAGTGCAATAAGAAATTGAGAATAGTTCAAATAGTTTTACAGAGTACCCTTCAATGGTTTAAAATTCTTTGTATTTCATCCATTTTCATGTAAAAGAACATGTAAAAGAATACTCCGATACAAGTTGCATTAGAGGATATCAAACAGCTTTAAAATACTTATTGAGAGTATAAATATCAGCACATAGCGGGTAATATTTGTGGCTTTGGGGTGATAGAGAAAATACCGGGTTGAAAGGATAGAACCGATGGACTGACCTAAAGCAAGTACTAGCCCTGAGGGCCAATGTATCTGTCCGTAAGCAATAAACATCATAAAGGCCGGTAAAGAAAGCACTACAGCCATTACCAATTTGATGATATTGGAATCTTTCAGGCTTAACTGCATGGATAATACCATGATAGCCAGCATCATAATGCCTACACCCATTTGAATAAATCCGGTGTAAACTCCTATGAGGAAGAACCACACATAGTTAACCCATGTATGAATAGGTCTTTTAGGATCGGTATTGCGCTTCCACTTTTTGGGATTCAGTAGAAGGCTCATCAGTATAAAAACCATCAGTATCCCAATAATCTTCTTCAGCAGCGCATCGTTTAAATCCATTACTATATAAGCACCCACAAAACTTCCGAGGAAGGCAGGTAAAAAAAAAGGCACGCTAAGCTGAATCAACCTTTTGGTTCTCAGTGTCTTGCGGATAGCCAGTACTGACGTAATGGTCTGCACCATAGCACCGATACGATTTGTACCGTTAGCCAGGCCAGGGGGCATGCCGGCAAAGATCATTAGACTTAGCGTAATGGCTGAGCCATTGCCTGCGAGTACATTGATCATACCTGTTAGCACTCCTCCTACCAGGTACAAGGCATACATCCACCACTCAGTGTTGAGCAGAGCCTCGTTTTGCATCCGATTGTAGTTGAAGAATCAAAAAATATCCGCTTATCACCACCAAGGTTAAGCAAATCAGAGCCTTAAGCCATTGGCCAAACAGCAAATAGCCCGTACCAAAGAGTACCGAATACGCCAATAAAACTGCCGACAGCCATTTTACAGCGTTTTTCCTCACTTCTGAATTATCAGGCACATGTAGATTCTTAGGCCAAATACCTGCAGGCTGAACTTTCAGACAAAATTCCCTTATTACTTGATAATCAGTGGGTTTTGATAGTAATGCGACCGCGAGCCAGACGGTCATAGTGCCCAACACTACGATGTAAAAAGTTCCGTTTTGATGTACAAAATTTTCACCCAAAGCAGGCTCAATCCAGATTTTACTGATTGCCAGAATCATCAAAGGTACAAGGGTGGCCACGAGCTCTGTGGCAGCATTGATGCGCCACCAATACCAACGCAATATTAATACTGAACCCAACCCGGCCCCGGCCTGGATGAGAAACTGAGCAGCCTTGTCAATGGTATCGATGTAAAAAGACACGATACCACCGACAACCATTATCAGTATAGTAAAAATTCGACCAACCACTACCGGCTCTTTTTGATTGTTCATTTCAACTTTTTTCCAGAGCAAATAAAGGTCGTTGGTCAGGTAGCCACTACCCCAATTGAGTTGTGTGGAAATGGTACTCATGTAAGCCGAAATGAAGACGAGCAACATCAGCCCCCTGATGCCCGTAGGCATGTAGTCGCGTATAAGGCGAATGTATGCATTGCCGGCTTCATGGTCGGTCAGGCCCGGATAGAGGACCAGTGCTGCAAGGGCTACCACTATCCAGGGCCAGGGCCTGAGGCAATAGTGGGCCAACTGAAAAAAGAGTGATGCTTTCTGAGCATCGGCTTCGGTGCGGGCACTCATCATGCGCTGCGAAATATAGCCCCCTCCACCTGGTTCGGCTCCGGGATACCAACTGTTCCACCATTGCAAGGCAACAAAAGAGAAAAAGGCGCCAAAAGATATTGTCAGCACGTCGCCAGTTTGATTCTCTATTGTAGGAAAAAAGTGAAACCTCCACTCTGGCAGCTTTTCGACAAGGCCGGTAAGGCCGCCAATCTCAGGTAACCGTACAACCAAAACCGCCAACAGGATGCTTCCGGTCATTGCAATTATAAATTGAATCGCATCCGTTACCACTATGCCAATCAAACCTGAAATGGCAGAATAAACTGCTGTATAGACCATCATCACCACCACGACAGCCACACTCCATTCGCGGCTCAATTGAAAAAATTCGCCCACAACCTTGATCATGGCGGCATTTACCCATCCAATAATTACAGCGTTTAGAAAAAGTCCCAGATAGACGGCCTTAAACATGCGCAAAGGCCTCACCAGGGGCCCACTGTAGCGCAAGCTGATAAACTCAGGCTCTGTAAGGATACCTGCCCGGCGCCAGTACTTTGCAAAAAAAAAGGTGGTAAGCATGCCGCCCAGCAGCATATTCCACCAAAGCCAGTTGCCGCTGATACCGTGCTGTACCACTTTTTCGGTGACCCACAAGGGCGTATCAGCTGCAAAGGTGGTAGCTACCATGCTGAGGCCGAGCAACTTCCAACTCACATCTCTGCCACCGAGAAAAAAGCTCTCAATATTGGTAGTGCCTCTTTTTCTGAGCTGCAGGTTAATGAATAAAAAAAAGACTAGGCCGATTCCGGCGATTACATAATCGATGCTGCTCATCTGTCCAGTAATTGATCAGCCCAACGCTTCAGGTCGACTCCGTCAAAGTTGCCGGAAGTCATTATCAGAAAAATGGTATCAGATATTTCCATCGACTTTAATTTTTCCAACACTTCTGATGCATCAGAATAAAAATTTGATACTGCGATGCCAAAAGCCTCTGCCACATCCTCTCTCTTCAATTCGGGCAACCGCTTGTGCGCCACTGCTTTAGGATTAAAATAGACCATGGGAACATCTGCAGCATCCAGCGCGTGAGCATAGTTGGGCAAAAACGACTTACTGAGACTCGAATAAGTGTGAAGCTCGAGTACGGCAATGATTTTTTTTTCTGGAAATGACTCTTTTATCGCATCTAACGTCGCCTTCACTTTACTGGGTGCATGGGCAAAATCGAGGTAAACCTGGGTGTGATGATTACTTCCTAAAAGTTGAAGGCGTTTAGCAGCTCCTTCGAAGGAAGTAATTGCCTCATAAAACTCACGCTCCTGGATACCCATGAGCTGACAGACCCAGCGAGCAGCTTCCAGATTGGCCATGTTGTGTCGGCCAATTACCGATACAGGTAGCAGGCCATCTTCTGTCAATAAATGGAAAACTCCTGAGCGCACTTCGTATGGCGGGGTGAAGTAAGGAACTTTCTTTACGAAATTCTGTGTACTTTCAACTACGTTTTTAAGTTTATCATCTTCAGCAAAATAGATCACCGAAGCTCCCGGCTCGCATTGTTGCATATATTTTCGGAATTGCTCAACATACACCTCTTCTGTAGGAAATACATTGGCGTGATCCCAGGCTATGCCTGTGATGGCCGTAATGTTGGGTCGGTAAAAGTGAAACTTTGGCACGAGCTGAAGGGCTGAAGCTGGATATTCGTCACCTTCGATGAGCATAAACTCGGCTGAATTCGAAAGGCGCACCATTGTATCAAAGCCTTTCACTTGTGCACCAACCAGATAGTCGAAATCCAAGCCTGCGGCACGACACACATGCATCACCATGCTGGTCACGGTAGTTTTGCCATGACTGCCGGCGATCACCACGCGGGTTTTGTTTTTGGAGTGCTCGTACAAATATTCCGGATACGACAGTACCTGAATGCCTAGTTCGCGGGCTCGAGCCAATTCCGGATTATCAGCCCGAGCGTGCATTCCCAGGATTACCAGATCCAAATCAGCTGAAATACGGTCAGGAAACCATCCAATTTCCGGCGGAAGTAAACTAGCATTTTTTAAGCGCGAAAGCGAGGGTTCGAAAATTTCATCATCGCTACCGGATACGGTGTGACCAGCCTGTTGAAGGGCGAGCGCCAGGTTGTGCATGGCGCTACCTCCAATGGCTATCAGGTGTATTTTCATACTGGGAGGTGTTCAAAAAAATGAACGCAAATATAGTCTGACCAAAAACCGAGGAATTAGGTAACTTTATTTTGATGCTTCTCCAAAAAAATTACATTTGAGGAAAATTTAAATTATCATAATATGTCTTTTCTTAAAGAATTCAGAGAGTTTGCCATGCGCGGTAACGTGCTCGACCTGGCTGTAGGTGTGGTCATAGGTGGAGCTTTTGGTAAAATTGTGAGCTCCTTTGTGGGTGATGTGTTGATGCCGCCACTCGGCTTACTGCTAGGTGGTATTGACTTTAAGGATTTTTCACTAACCTTAAAAGAAGCAACTGATAACGCTCCTGCCGTTACGTTGAATTATGGCGCATTCATTCAAAATGTAATTGATTTCACCATCATAGCTTTTGCGATCTTTCTTTTAATAAAAGGCGTAAATCAACTCAAAAGAAAACAAGAAGTCTCTGCACCCGCCCCAGCCGCACCTTCTGAACCATCAAATGAGGAAAAACTCCTGGCTGAAATCCGAGATTTATTGAAAGCTCAAAAAAACTAATTCGCAATTCGCGATTTGCGCAGTATGATCCTCCAATTAAAAACACTTTTGGAAGGTTATTATTCCATCTGAATTTTCTCAAGCGCTTCAGTCAGCTCTTCCCACTGCTGCATGAGTGCCTCAAGCGCTTTTTTGGTAGTTTCGTATTGGTTCAGAAGTTCCACCCCTTTTGAAGTGGCGAATATTTCGGGATTAGTGAGCCTTTCCTCTAATGCCTTAACGAGATGTTCGGAAGCGTGAATTTCGGATTCGATTTTTTCGATTTTTTGCTGAAGCTTCTTTTGCTCATTTTTATTGCTGAATGTTTGTTTTTCTGTAGTTTTTGAAGAAGTTTCTAAAGAAGGTTTTTTGTCCGAAAAGATCGAAGGTTTGCTTTCGTAATCTCTGAAAGTTTCTCTTTGCTTTTCAGCCAAAAAGCTGTCGATGTCACCCAGCCATTCTTTTACAGTACCTCCTTGAAATTCAAAAACTTTTGTAGCCAAACCCTGGAGGAAGTCGCGGTCGTGGCTCACCAGCACGATGGTGCCCTCAAAGTCAAGCAAAGCTTGCTTCAGAACATTTTTACTGGCGATGTCGAGGTGATTGGTAGGTTCATCGAGCACAAGCAAATTCGAAGGCTGAAGCAAGAGCTTACACAGCGCCAATCGACCCCGCTCTCCCCCCGAGAGCACCTTTACTTTTTTGTACACCTCATCGCCTGAAAACATGAAAGCTCCAAGCAAAGACCGAGCGCGTGGTCGCAATTCGTCGGGTGCTGCACTTTCAATGACTTCAAGCAGTGTGCGGTCGGCGTCTTGGGTAAGGTGTTGTTCTTGAGCATAGTAGCCTATTTGTACATTATGACCTATTGTAAGCGTACCCCCACCCTGTAATTCGCCCAATATCATGCGCACCATAGTGGTTTTGCCCTGTCCGTTTTTACCCACAAATGCCACCCGCTCACCGCGCTCAATTTCAAAATTCACCTGTTTTAGAACAGTTTTCTCTCCAAAGGCCATCGATACATTTTCAGCCTTCAGCACCACTTTACCACTGCGTGGGGCTGGAGGAAAGCGAAAGTGCATCGTTTTGGTGTCTTCGGTATCGACTTCGATGAGTTCGATTTTATCGAGCCGCTTAATAAGGCTTTGAGCGAAGGAGGCTTTGGTGGCTTTTGCTCGAAATCGGTCGATGAGCTGCTGGGTTTCCTTAATTTCTTTTTCTTGATTTTTGCGCTGCAGCTGCTGATGTTCGATGCGCTCTTTGCGCAGCTCTACAAATTTGGAATATGGCACCGGATAGTCATAAATCTTTCCGCCGGCTATCTCTAGAGTACGGGTAGTTACGTTGTCGAGAAAGGTTTTATCGTGACTGATAAGCAAGAGAGCACGGTCGCTGTTTTTTAAAAAATTTTCGAGCCACAAAATAGACTGTAAGTCGAGGTGATTGGTAGGTTCGTCCATCAGCATTAATTGGTGCGGTTTAAGCAGAATTTTGGCCAATTCCACGCGCATGCGCCATCCACCGCTGAAGGTATCGAGCTGTCGGTCGAGGTCTTCGTCGGTAAAACCCAGACCCTTTAAAATTTTTTCTACCTTGCCTTCAGCTTCATATCCACCAGCTACCTGAAATTCGTGTGTAAGGTCTGATACCCGCTGAATGAGGTGCATGTACTCCTGGCTGTCGTAGTCGGTACGCGTAGCCAGAGCTTCATTAATCAGATCTATTTCGGTTTGAATCTTTCGAATGTCGTCTAAAGCTGTTTCAGCCTCTTGTTTCACAGTTTTTCCTGTGGGCAATGGAAGTATCTGAGGCAGATAACCAATCGAAATGTCACGTGGCTTGGCGACCAGGCCCTGGTGTGGACTTATTTCGCCTGCTATGATTTTGAGCAGAGTTGATTTTCCGGCTCCATTACGGCCTGCCAATCCGATTCTCTCACCGGGATTGATAAGGAAATTTATGTCTTTAAATAGCGTTTTTGAAGGGTATTCGACGGTAAGCTGCTGAATAGAAACCATATTGCAAAAGTATTCCGAACCTGAGAGGCTGATGTACAAACAAATCTGAAAATCTGTTTACATAAATAATAAGTCAAGCACTAATTCAATTTGCTTAAAAAACAAGGTGATTGTACAAGATTAAAATTAAAAATAGTGCAAGAAATTCCAATAAATTCCTTTAGTTTCCCGTTCAAAATAAATACTTTTGACCAAAATTAAACACGATGAAAAAGTCCATTTTTGCTTTTTTCACTGCCTTGATTCTTGCATCATGCAACAGTGAGTTAAAACAAGAAATCGAAACTCTGAAAGCTGAAAAAGCAGAACTCGAACAGCGTGCCCGCGAGCAAGACAGCACCATCGAAAGCTTTACAAACGCCATGCTGGAAATTCAGGAAAATCTCAACGTAATTCGCGAAAAAGAAGGACGCTTGAGGGTAGCCGAAAGTGCTAGTGGCGACCGCTTTGTATCGATGAAAGATGCCGTAATCAGAGATATTCAAGATTTAAACAGCATTATTGAAGAGTCGAAAGCAAAAATCACTCGTTTGAATCAGCAGCTTTCAGCTAGTAAATCTCAAAATTCTCAGCTTACAAAACTGGTAGAATCGCTCAAAAAACAAATCGAAGAACGCGAAGCTACCATCGCAGAACTCACCAAGGCCATTGAAGAGCGCGATGAAACCATTCGTCAACTCACGCGTAAGGTACAGGTAATCACTGAAGAAAGTCAGCGTACCATCAGCGCTAAGGAAGCTGAGCTAAATAAATGCTACTACATCGTAGATACCCGCAGAAATCTGAAAGATAAGGGAATTATTGATAGTCAGGGAGGTTTTCTCGGAATTGGTCGGGTAAAGACTGTTTCCAGTTCGGCTGATCAAGCACTTTTTACTGTTGGTGACATTCGCCAATTAAATCGCATCGACCTCGATGCTAAAGGTGTAAAAATCATATCTGAACATCCGCAGGGCAGCTATTCCATTGAACGTGAAGGCAAACGAATTACGGGTCTGGTCATCAATGATCCGAAAGCCTTCTGGAGCATCACCCGTGTATTAGTAGTAATGGTTGAATAAGCTGAGCCTGAAATCTTATTTTACTTCAACGTAATGTTTCAGATAAACGCCCGTACGAAGTGTCGTATGGGCGTTTATCATGTGTAGCCAACCTGAATTTTTCACCTGAAAAAAGGCTGTGGCCCGCAACCTACAGATCAACTCTTCATGAGCATAAAGGCTGACTCTGCAGAAGTAATTCCCCGGAAATAGGTTCAGTTCCGGTATTCGAACTTGAATCGCGTTTAATCCTCTTCTGAGACTTAGGAACAAAGGCCCCTCAAAGCCGGAATCCAAATGGGTTACAAAGGTGGAGGATTGAGCATCGAAAATATTGATGCGCATCTGAGTAGCTGGTAGGTATTGATTTGCCATCAACTCCACGGTAAGCAGAGCCTCCTGTCCGGTGATGTAGGTAGCATCATTTTTATCCCAAATACAAGAAATCTCTGTTACAAGTCCGCTTTTAAAGATTCCTGACTGCGTCTGCTCTGATTGCAAATAGTTGCTCACTATTCTGCTAAACGGCCCTTTATCGACCATTTTACCTTTCGAAAGCCAGATGGCCTGGTCGCATAGCTGCTCTAACAGATTCATCTGATGGCTTACCACGACCAGTGTTTTGTTGCCTTCTGCACGTACAGCGCGAAGGCGCTCACTACTGCGCTGCTGAAAGGCTGCATCGCCTACGGCAAGTACTTCATCGATGAGCAGTATATCAAACGGCATGTGGATGGCCGTAGCAAATGCAAGCCGCAGGTACATGCCGTGGCTGTAGTATTTCAGCGGTCTATCCGTAAAATCCCCGATATCGGCAAATGCTTCAATTTCAGGCAGCAGATTTCGTATATCGGCTTCGGTAAGCCCTTGAAGGCGACCGTAGAAAAAAATGTTTTCGCGACCTGTAAGCTCCGGGTGAAAACCCGCCCCCAGATCGAGCAACGCAGCTACCCTCCCTCGCGTGCTTACTTTACCTACAGAAGGCCTCAGAATACCTGCAATCAACTTCAGCAAAGTGGACTTACCGCTGCCGTTGCTGCCTATGAGCGCAGTGCTGCTGCCTTTTTGGAGCGTAAGGCTGATATCTGACAAGGCACTAACGCGACTATGGTCGTCGAATTCAAACGACTTTCCGACGCCTTCTACCCGTATGGCCCAATCTGACTCAGATACGCTCAAGTGCATTTTTAGACAATTTTACAAAGACAAATGCAGATACATAGGCAAAGGAAAGTATTGATATAGAGGTTAAAACAATTAATACAGAAGATTCGTGATTTTTTAAAAGATTGATAAACAAAACCGGGGGAAGCCATTCAAGCCATGAAAACGCTTGAAATTCAGCACTATGAATCATGTATAACACAATGAGAAGTAGCTGCCCTTGTATCACAACGGGCACTGCGTGAATCACATCGCGAAACCTGCTGCTTATGGCGCAAAAAATCACCCCCATTGAAAATCCAAAGACCCAAAATAGCTGAAAAACAAACCATTGCAAGGCAATGGATCCTGCTGGTAAATCCAGATACACTCCCAAACCAGTGAGGATAATTGAATACAAAATCCACTCAGGCAGCATCACGACAAGGCGACTTATGGGCATAAAAAGAACCGGCAAGCGGATTTTAAGTAAAAAATGTTTGTTGTTAATCCACAAAGGAGCAATCTGCTGCATTAGCCCGGCACTGAGTATATGACCGCTTAAAACAGTAACCCATTGCGAAAGCTCTTGATCCTTCATGCCAAACCGAGCTTGAAGCAGTAATACCGGCAATAAAAGAAGCACAGCTGGCAGGAGCAGCCATCCCCAACCTAGGTAGGTGCGGATATACCTGATCTTTACATCGCGCCATCCATAGGCTGCTACAGCTCTTCGCACCTCCAATACTTCTTTAATAGCCTGCGGCAGTCCGGTATTTTCAGGCGTATTATGGTATTCTCCAGCTTTCAAAATTTCCGAAATCAGGGGTTATCAGTTGTTTGAGCCGCTTTACCTCATTGGCAAAGATGCTCGATAATTTTTTTCGCACCTCATCAGACAGTGATAAGCCATCACCTCTGTTGTAGGAAGATTTGACTATTTCTCTGTCAGAGAATTTGAATTGTAAAAAATTTTCCAACACATCAAGTCCTTCTTCAGGACGGGAAAAAAAATCTTCATAAACTGCAACAAAGAGCTGATCTCGCCAAAAGTATGTAAGCCATCGGCTAATTTGACTAGCGTATCTCCCCCTTTGGATGTAGCTGTAGTTCTGAAAGCGGGACTCGGGAACGTCGGCCGATGAACCGAGCAATCGAAAGGGTTCAAGCCGAACGGCGGTCAAAAAGCCAAGCCGTTCGATGCCTCTTCGCACATTCATTCGGTACTGAGACCAGGCCCTGTCTACCGGATTGCGAAGCAAGAGGATCAGTTTTGCGTAGGGAAAATGTGTGCACATGCGCTCCGGTACATGTGGATGAAACAGGTACATCGGACTGGCCTCAAGCAGGAGGGTTCCCTCCTTTTTTTCAAACCGGGATAAGTAAAAATCAATTCCTTTGGTATGCGAAAAATCAAAGTAGTGAAGCTCCTTTTCTACCGAAGGCACTATGCCGGGCTGCACCTTCAACCATTCAAATAAAGTGGAAGTGCCGCTTTTCTGCGCACCAATGATAACAGCAAGTTGCTTTTCATTCATTTATATCAAAGCTTTCAGCTCTGATACAAATCGCTCAGCCAGCGTATCGGCTTCTTTTTGCGAACGGGCTTCGGTGTAAATGCGGATGATAGGCTCTGTGTTTGACCGGCGCAGGTGTACCCAGCTGTCGGCGAAGTCTATTTTCACTCCATCGATCGTAGTCAGGCGTTCGCCCTGGTATTTTTCTTCCACTTTTTTCAATAGGGCTGCTGTGTCCATACCCGGCTGCAGCTCGATTTTATTTTTACTCATGTAGTAGGCAGGGTATTTCGCCCTGAGCTGCGAAAGTGTGAGGCCTGTTTTGGCCAAATGAGTAAGAATCAGAGCTATGCCCGCCAAGGCATCGCGACCATAGTGAAAGTCAGGCCAGATAACGCCACCATTGCCTTCACCGCCAATGCGGGCACCGACGGCTTTCATTTTTTCCACCACATTCACCTCACCTACGGCTGCAGCATGGTATTCAGCCTTGTAAGCATGGGTAAGATCGGCCAAAGCACGCGATGAAGACAGATTTGATACCGTTGGCCCGCTCTTGAGTGAGAGCAGATAATCGGCTACAGCGACCAAAGTATATTCTTCGCCAAACATTTCGCCATTTTCATCAATCAGCGCCAGTCGATCCACATCCGGATCTACCACAATTCCCAAGTCGCATTTCTCGGTCTTCACCAGCTGCATGATGTCGCCCAAATGCTCTTTCAGGGGCTCCGGATTGTGAGCAAACCAGCCTGTTGGCTCACAGTGAAGTTTTTTGATGTTTTTTACACCCAATGCTTCCAACAATTTTGGAATCGCTAGACCACCAGTGCTGTTTACAGCATCCACAGCTACTGTAAATCCTGCCTTTGCTATGGCTACGGTATCTATCTCCGGCCGCTCCAGCAGAGCAGCAATGTGGTCTTCTATCGCTTGTGTATAGGTGTGAACTTTTCCGAGCGCATGTACATCGGCAAAGGCAAAATCACGCGCCTTGATCATAGCTAACAATTCGTTGCCATCAGCCGCGCTGATAAACTCGCCCTTATTGTTTAAGAGTTTTAAAGCATTCCAAATCACGGGATTGTGCGAAGCGGTGATGATGATTCCCCCATCCGCTTTCTGCTTGGGCACGGCTACTTCGACTGTGGGTGTAGTACTAAGACCCAGGTCTATGACGTCGATACCGCTACCCACAAGGGTATTAATCACCAAAGCAGACACCATTTCGCCTGATGGACGGGCATCCCTACCTATCACCACCCGAGGTGCCTGGTCGCCGGTTTGCTTTTTGAGCCATTGGCCATAGGCCGAAGCAAACGCCACAATATCAACGGGGGTCAGATTTTCGCCAGGCCGACCACCGATGGTGCCCCGCACGCCGGAGATGGATACTATTAATGCCATATGGGAGAATATTGTATTTTTCTGGTAATAAATGTGTTGTCTTTTTTAATCAAAAGAAGATAAACACCCGTTGGCACATGCATCGGAATACTGTGGTGGGGGCCGAAAAAGTGCTCAGAGCGCAATATGCGTCCCTGTATGTCTGTCAATTGCACCTCTACCCTGCCCTGATTGTCAGGCAGACGAAGGTGCACCATGCCGGTGCTCTGCCAAATCACCAGATCGCGCAAAGGATTTTCTATTATGCTAAAAAAGCGGTTGGTATTAATAGGCGTATCTGGAGTAAGCTGTACGGCAAATTCTTTGAGCGTCACCGATTTTCCGTCGTTGCCTACATCTACCTTGGCCCAGCCGTAGTGTGTGTTGCCATTTTTGCGAAGGGCAAATCCCAAAAATTCGTCAGTAGCCCCGCCGTTCCACGGGTCGTTAAAGAGAAACTGCCCGTTGCGTACGAAGGACATCCCACCTTCGATTTCCGGATTCAAAAAGGGAGTTTCCGGACCGATAAATTCGTTGAAACCAAACCTACTGGCATAGGGAAACACGGTAGGCGTAGTGCCCGCTACCCGATGACCTTGCTGACCAAGAGGCGTCACCGAGATGACATCGTACACGGCATTATTCTCTGTCCGATTAAACTGTGTGCGAATCGCATAATCAGGCACTGTATCCTGATCTAAGTCAATAAGCAACAACGTATCGCTGGTGATGACATTGGGTGTGACGACAGTGTGAAGAATTTGCGCCTGTAAACCGGCAAAAAACAGAATAGCTCCTGCGACTAAGTATATTCTCAACGTTTGAAATTTTGGAACAAAAGTACAGTGAAAGGCCATTTACCTAACCAATAAGTAGGTAATAGACTTTACCACAATCAAATTGCTTTTAGATTAAAACTAAATTTTTTACACCAAATTATGAGCTACTACGAAAGACTAAAACAAAATTTTCAATAAACTCAAAAATCAAGTAGCAAGAAAATCTAATTCAAAAAAAACAGCTCAAGTCATGGAGATTGTCGCATTGTTGACGACATTGTTTTAAAAAAATCAATGCCAACCCTTTGGATATGAGAGAGCAATTCAGGATTTGATACGCCATCGTAGTCAATCACGTCAAATCTGTAGGGCAACATGGTTTCCTCGTTCAAAATTCTGCTAATGTGCCTTACTACATCGGCCTGCCCTTTTTCCACGCGAAGTGCCAGATCCACATCACTGCCGCGTTTGTACGTCCCTTTGCCCTGCTGCAAAAGGTGATAGCTTCTTTTACCTGTGGAAAACGCAATAATACGTTATGTATTACGAGCAAGTCACTATTGCTTAAACCAACATCAGGTTTGATCTAATTTACCCTCAAAAGTACTTTTAAGTCGTTTAAAAACAGGAAAATATTTTTCAGCTATTCTATCGAGCATCTCACTTGATTTGTACTTGTCATACGTATGTACAATAAAATTTTGGTTGTGTAAACGTTCCAACCACAAGTGCCCCTCCTCAATTAACCCCACTTCAAATGCCTTTTTGACGGTAGAGCGCGGTGAATTTACCTCCGAAAAACCCTGTTCTTCGAGATAATCTTTTAGCAGTTTCCAAGCCAGTTCGGTATATTTCTAAAAACTAAATAGTTTCGGCTTTTTGAATTATATCGGGTCTATGAATTTTTACAGAATTTTCTCAAAGTGCAAGTGCTTTTGCGAAATCTTGAAACCTTTGTTTCCAACGTATATCTTCACCAAACACGTACTTATATTTTATCACAAATGTATATGATAGCCTTTAAAACCCATTTTTCTCTTAAAAATACCAAAAATCCCGGTCGAATAAATTTTTTACGAAACCATTTTTTTTTTTTTTTCTTAAATGTTTTGCCCATTTCAAAAGCAACCTTTATTTTAGCTAAAAATTAACGACCCATGAAAAAAGCTCTACTTCTCCCAGCCCTGTGTGTGTGTGTGTGTGTGTAACTTGACCCACGCCCAGCACTTTTTCCTCAACGACTTCCGTGGCCAGTTCTTCGAGCAAGGTTACGGTGGCTCCCACGACGAAGAAGCCCTCGATATTCTCATCACCCCCTCCAAGCACACCGTGCTCTGCGGCTGGCAAGAAAGCCCCGAGGCTGACCGAAAAGACTTCACCCTCTGGTACATCAGCGATATCGGTGAACCCCTGCGCGAAATCAACTACCCTCACCCAATGAACCATTCCATCGCTACAGCCATTGCTCCCCTATCCTCCGACCAATGGATAGTTTAAGACTTAAAAATATTTAATAAATGAGAATATTTTTTATACTTGTAACTTATTTATTAAAACTCTATTCCAATGCACAAAGCGACACTACATTTTTCCGCTCCTTTAATCTACACGCTCGGGAAATAAGCATAAATCATGTGGTGGAATCATCCTCGTATTTTTATGTGTTTTTTAAGGCAAAATATTATCCCGGTGGAAGCACGGGACCTCAACCTCAAATAGGAATCTATGATAAAGAAGGATTCTTGTTGGATTATTATGACCTGTTTCCCTTCTCAGTGATATGGTCGTCAATATACCCTCAATATATCTATAGCGATCGGTACATTCTTGTACTGGATTTTAGCGATTATTCCAACCCAAACAATGTATCCAATGGATTAATGCTTTTAGATATGAAAACAAGATCTATTGTCTGGAGAAATGGCTTTAAAGGATGGCTTCTTTCAACTAATGATACTATCGCATCTGCCCTAGAAAACATGTATAATTATGATGAAATATTGAAATTAGGTTTTGTTAATATAAATAATGGCACAATAGTAAAATACTTCTCTATTGATAGTATCATAGATAGTTTCGGTTTAGAGGCCTCTCATTTCAGATATGCACAACATTATTCCTTCGGCGATACCCTTATATTGAAATTAAATAGCAAAAATATTTTATCTAAAAAACTTCTCATTTCATTTGTAGGAATGAATTTTTACTCGTTTCAGGAAATAACAGACAGTGCTATTTCGCGATTTTACAGTGCTGATAAAAATTTTGAGGTAAGTATAATGATGGATATTATTGATTCAATTCATTTTATGGCAGGATACTATAATTATTGCAGAAATTTTACATTATGGATTAATGATAAAATCAATCATACTTTAAGAGAATTTAAATTGGACGAAAAATTGCAGCAAAAGTGTTTCACCATTAACAATTTAATTTTTAATTCCGATAGCACGTTTACAATTTTATATACTTACTCAAATAGATCAGATTATTCTCCCACCAATTATTGTCTGGCAAATATTAATATGAATGGGGATGTAGAATGGTGTATGGATTACGGCTTGCCATTTGGAAGAAATTATATATCTAATCTGAGAAAATCTAAAGATGGCGGATACTTTTTTATTCATAGCCTTGGACAATTACAAGCTTTATGCAAAACGGATAAGAGAGGAAAAATCTATGACAGTGACTTTGGAGTAACTTACACCTTCAGTAATTGTGAAAATGTTAAAGTACTTGAAAAACCTGATATTCAATCCAATATTTTCGTATTCCCAAATCCATCAAATTCAAAGGTTACAATACTGTCAAAAAACAAATTAATGCTCAAAGTATTCTCTGTTGAAGGCAAATACCTCGGTACCTACAATTTAACAGAATTTGAAAGTCAAATAGATCTTTCCTATCTCAAATCTGGAATGTATTTTTTTGTGTTTTTTGATGAACTTAATGAGTACTTAAAAACGGAAAAAATTATTAAACTATGAGGTTGATAATAATCATTATTTCTATACTTTTATGTACGCAAATACATGGACAAGAAAACAAGACATTTACAAGAAAAATTCCAGCTATTAATCATATAAATTCAAGATCAGGTAATTCTGTAGAGAATAATTTAGGATATCATTCTGTTTTCGAAAACTTAATTCCACATCCTTTGTCCGGAAGACTTCCAAAAGTAGTATTAGTAAATCATACATATACCCATGGAGTAAGGCTTTTAAGTATTTTTGGTTTTAACCATTCTAACTACTCCATTATAAAATTACATGATTTCTATAGAGATAGTAACCTTTTATTTAGTCATATTTCCGAACTTTATTCCCCCGCCGGTTATTATATCTCATGTGGATATTTTTCTCATATAATTGATACAAATTTAATGTATATAGTAAAGAATATTAATGATTTCTGCGGACCTGTCATTAAAGTAACAGATTCTACCGTCCTGGGTATAGATACTTTTTTTAACAAATTTTCAGTGTACTTCATCAACCCATATACAGCAGAAAAGTACTTTCTTATAGATATTGATTCAACCATTAATGAAATTTTTTCGGACAAAGACAATGTATATCTTCATGAACTTTTCATCCGTCAAGACTCAGCCCATGCCATCTTTGTGCATCGACAAGACCCTTCACTTAAGGTAAGACTGGTCTTCTCTCAATCGGGCTTCGAAAAACTCCACATCGAGCAGCATCCCTACGACCGCCATTGGTACTTCTCCGGCACCCGACTGGGTGTAAAGCGACGGGTACTCTACGAAAATACCTCCATCTACGACGGCAAGGCCGATGGCACCCTCGATGTATTCGACCATCACGACCTGCGTATCCTCTCCTTCTCTCTATCTAACTGGGCTGATGACTTCTCCTTCCTGCCCGAAAAAGTCTTCTGGGAGCCCGACAATACCCTCTCCATCTTCTACCGCTACCGGCGAAAGGGCAGCCCCAAAGTCTTTACCGCCCTGATGAACATCGACCTACAAGGCCAGGTCAACTGGTGTATGGACTATTGGCTGCAAAACTTTCGCGTCACCATCAACGACATCATCAAAACTTGGGATGGGGGCTTTTACATGATTCTCGAGCAATACGGTGTTGGTTTTCACGTGATGAAAACCGACAAACGCGGCCGGGTGTATGAAAGCGAAAACGGTATCACCTACACCCGCTCCAACTGCTCGCATACCGAACTGCCTCGTCGCACCGACATCCTGCTCTTCCCCAATCCCTCCAGTGGGCGCTTTACTCTCCAAACCGGTGAGTACGGCCTACTCCAAATCGTAAATCTGGCCGGTCAGGTCGTCTTTGAAACCGCCATCCAAGACCATACTACCGAAGTGCTCTTCGGCCGTCTGCCCGCCGGTATATACATCGCGCGCTTCATCGGTGAGAGCGGCTCTACAGCCAGCGAAAAATTGGTGGTGTATTGAGGGGAACTTAAACTTTAACTTAAACTCATACTTTAACTTAAAATAATTATTGATTAATCGGATAATGTATTGATTTTCATTTATTTAAAAAATCATATATTTTCTCTCCGCTGCTTTACTTAATTGGTTAGATATAATCCTGTACTTTTACTTAAAAATAAATCCACTATGACTTCTAACTCTACCCTATCACGAGTCCTTCCAGGCCTTTTTATCATAGGCATCGGTTTGGTATGGATGCTTCGCGTGGCCGGAGTGATGATTCCCGATTGGCTGTTTAGCTGGGAAATGCTTTTAATCGCTTTGGGATTGTTTTTAGGCATCAAATCGGGTTTTAAAGATTGGAATTTTCTGCTGCCTCTGGGTGTTGGAGTCATCTTTTTCATCAATGACTTTACGGACCTAAGACTTGGCAAGTTTTTGATACCTGCATTAATTATTCTTTTGGGAATGTATGTGATAGCAAAAAACCTTATAAAACCCAAAAATAACTCAGGTGCAGATGGCTTCGGTCTTTCTACCGAACATACCACAACCGATGGTGTGGTGAAAATAGACGCCTTTCTGAGCGGAATAAAAAAGTCTTACGACCTGCCGGAGTTTAAGGGAGGTACGATCAACAATCTGCTGGCCGGCGTGGACCTCAATCTGAAAAACACCAAAGTACATGGCACAGCGGTGCTCACTGTCAGCACCTTGCTTGGCGGAGTGAAAATTTGGCTTCCAGACGATGTACAGCTGATTTCTGAAATACAGGCCGTGATGGGCGATGTGGATGACAAGCGCTTTCGTGCCAGCTCCAATCCTACCGGCACGATTATTCTAAGGGGCAGCGCGATGCTCGGTGGTATAGAAATCAGAAGTTAGAAAATTACAGCATGCAAAATGATTTGAGAATTCGCCAATCGCATTCGTGTTTTTTTGAAATATTTGCGATTTTTTTATTCTTTATTCATTCTTTTTTCAAGAAAAATATAATGTTTTTGAAGTATAAAAAAAATTGAAATACTTTCGTCCCCGTGAATGTGGACAGATTTGAACTGATTGCAACCACACTAAAAAATGCTAAAACAGTACCCGGTCATCCAATCGAAGTTCTGTACAAGGCGTTTTAGGGGTTTAGACAGTTCAATCACCACACCGCCAATTGTTTAACCCCAAAAATTTCAACCAAAATGCCTTATCTGTTTACCTCCGAATCGGTAAGTGAAGGACACCCCGACAAAGTAGCCGACCAAATCTCTGACGCCATCCTCGACCACTTCCTGGCCTTTGACCCGGACAGCAAAGTTGCTTGTGAGACACTTGTAACCACCGGCCAGGTAATTGTAGCTGGTGAAGTAAAGACCAATACCTACATCGACATTCAAACCATCGTGCGCGACACCATCCGCCGAATCGGTTATACTAAGAGCGAATACATGTTTGAAGCCAACTCTTGCGGTATCCTCACTGCCATACACGAGCAAAGCCCCGATATCAATCAGGGTGTAGAGCGCGGTACTCCTGAAGAGCAAGGTGCCGGTGATCAGGGGATGATGTTTGGCTACGCCACCAACGAAACAGCCAACTACATGCCTCTGGCGCTTGATCTAAGCCATAAACTGTTGATTGAGTTGGCCGCTATCCGCAAAGAAGGTCGCATGATGACCTACCTGCGACCTGACGCCAAAAGCCAGGTGACCATCCAATACAGCGATGACAATCGCCCGGAGAAGATTCACACCATCGTCATCAGCACCCAGCACGATGAATTTGACACCGAAGCGCGCATGCAGGAGGTGATTAAAAAAGACATCATCGACATCCTTATTCCAAGAGTTAAAGCTCAGCTCACTCCGGAGCTTCAGAAGCTTTTCACAGATGACATCATCTACCACATTAACCCGACGGGCAAATTCGTCATTGGTGGCCCACATGGCGATACCGGACTTACAGGCCGCAAAATCATCGTAGATACTTACGGCGGAAAGGGCGCTCATGGTGGTGGTGCCTTCAGTGGCAAAGACCCTTCTAAAGTGGACCGCTCAGCTGCCTATGCCTGCCGTCACATTGCGAAGAATCTGGTGGCTGCCGGAGTAGCCGATGAAATTCTGGTGCAAGTGTCATATGCCATCGGTATCGCTCGTCCTGTTAACATTTTTGTAAATACCTACGGCACTGCCAAACATGGCCTTACCGACCAAAAAATCGCTGAAGGCGTGGAAGCTATCTTCGACATGCGCCCGTACGAAATCGAAAAGCGTCTTGGCCTGCGCTCACCCATCTACAGCGAAACAGCTGCCTACGGCCATATGGGTCGCCAACCTCAAACGGTGATCAAAACCTTTCGCAAGCCAGATCACAACGGTACTTTGGTGCTCAAAAAAGAAGTAAAACTCTTCACCTGGGAAGAGCTAAATTATATAGATGCTATTAAAAAGTACTTCAAAATATAAAAACGATTCTTCTGGTATAAAAAGCCCCTTTTTAAGGGGTTTTTTTACTTGAAAAAATGCCTTTAATTACCAAGTGATCTATAAGATTAATTTGGTTGCACTTGAGTGTCATCTGGGAGAAAGCGCAGTATGACTTTACTTTTATTGTTTTTTACAATGATTTCAACAAAAGTTCATATTTAGGTGCACAGTGCTCTTCCTCCTGATCAACGATTTTCAAATGTGCATAAGACAAATTGCGGAAACTCCTCCAGACTACTTTCGGAATTTCTGATTTCTTTATTTCTCTTTTGGTTTTTACCTTTTTACCACTTTAAGTAAAATGAGCTTCTTATCAATTTGTGTTTTTTTAAAAATTCTGCTTCAATTACCATTTTCTTTCTTTCTCATTCCCAATGATACACATGAGTAGTAGGATATACTTTCCTGAATTCATTCAATACCGCTTAAAGTATTCTTTATTTTTTGATGCTGAGCCAATATCGGATTAACATCAAAAAAACCTATGAAATAAAACATTAATAAAAAGGATTATCAACATCTTTTAGAAATTTAAAAATTCTATTTCAGTGGTAAGAACTTTTAGATCCTGTTGCATGAGATTAATTGTAGCTTCAAGCTGGTCAAGCATATTTGCCCGATTATATAACTGTTCTGCTGAATACAACCCACCCAGACCAAAATATAAATCAATGAGTTTTCTTTTTCTTTTTGTTTTATCCATTGAAATTTGACCAAAACTCATCCATCGATCTATAATTTGATAACGCAGAGATGGCTCTTCTGGTCTATCAGGATCGTAATAATTTAAAAAATACCATATAGATTTAGGAAAAATTTCAGAAGTTTTATTTCCCTCCCATATATCTTTTAATGGATTACGGGGATGAGAAAAAAAAATTTTCTTTTTGTTTCTCAGTATTAGAAGACCTAAAATACCTTCTGTAACACTTGATAATATTCCAATTTTTTCTCCCAAATTTCCTAAATTTCCATTTGTGAGCAATAAACCAGTAATTAAAGCACCCGTAGCACCAATTACAATAGCACCTACAGTTAGTTTTGTTTCCGCATCATCTTCGATATTTTTTAGAAAATTAGCTATTTGATCTGCACGTTCCTCTTCACAATCTAATTCGCCTGCTATAGCCGATATTTCCAATGATGTTTGGTGTATTTTATGATATATTTTTTGAGATAATTCGAGCATTTCTACCTTGTTTTCAATTGAGGGGTTTTCATCAAAACATCGCTTTACATACATGTATTTTTTCAGTAAATCTAATACTCCAATTGCATGTGCTGTGTTTAGCGATTGAAATGAAAAGCGACTCGCGAGAAGGGTATCTATATCTAATGTGTGAATAGGGGATGGAAGTTCATCTGGAGTGTAGGTTTGTATCTTCTCTTGATTACAATAATTTTTGCTTAGCTGATTCGAAACTTGTATGTTTTTTATATTTGAACATGAAACTGCTAAGAAGAGTATAAGTGCGTGTAGAGACTGAAGCACAAACTTTTTGTAATCTAAAAGATTTTTTACGAGTATTTGCTTCATCATAAACAAAGAAAGCTTACTTTAAAATTCCCCTAAATCGCAAATACATTTGCACAAATGTATATTTTTGAAAGTAAACTTTTTTGAATGATTAAATTGCATTAAACTTTCTTTTTACGCTCATTTGATAAAACTTTTTTTTTTTTTTTTTAATTGTTAAAAATGTTGGATAATTTTAAAAATTTCAGCAACTAATCCACTGTATTCTACACAGAAAGTTATAAGCTGGACTATCGAGAATTGTTATTAAGCATTGAAAATTTTAAGCTAAAAATATGACTCAGCAATGCGCTTTCAAAAGAGACGAGATTTGATAAAGCATAGTCGACCTTTAGTCTTCCAAAAGCTAAGCCTAAACCTAAAGATGGACTAAACATCCACTGTTGGCCACCGGCGAAGGTTGTTGTGCGCTGCCACCTGCCGGCTCCAAGCCGAAGAAAAATCCATTTTCTGTAGTCGGCTTCTACTCCGATAGCCGGATTGACGGTCAGTATAGTTCCAACATTAATCCCAGCAAATGGACCTGCTGATAAAACGGCATTCATTTCAGGTAAAATCCCAAAATCATCATTTATTTTCATATATCTGGCTACGCCAAGTGTGAGCGATGGTGGAGTAAATTCAAGGTTTTCTTCGGGAAGTTCGTTGCCTGTTTGTTCGAAAGAACCTCTTAATAGCTCATTGTTAAAAGTCCAGAAATTAAAAGTTGTAGTCACATCTTTTAGTAAAGCTGAAAACATCCAATCCCCAGACCTGTAATGTACACCTGCATCAAAGCCAAATCCGTAAGCATTGGCAAAGGGGCCGATGTTTCTATAGATCAATTTTGAATTAATGCCTAAAAACAATCCTGGAATACGTGCAACAGGTGATGCAAAATGTCCAATCAAAGCATAATCAGAGGCAGAAAACCGCGTAATTCTATTGTAATCCACCTGGCCTTGATCATCTACAAGATTCAATGTGTTTTGAATATCATCAATGGCAAATCTTAAAAGGGATAACCCTACTCGATAGGGAGAGCCCTTAGCCTGGTAAGCTAAAGCTAAATAATCGTAATTAGCAATGGAAGCAAACCACGAAGCATGCATCAGCGCAGCATCGTAAGTAAAATCGCCATGTAAAAGACCTGCCGGATTCCAATAACCCGCCTCTACCCCTTCGACCGAAGCCGTAACGGCCCCTGCCATACCTATAGCCCTTGCCCCTGCTCCAATGTTCAGAAATTCGTTGCTGTATTTTCTTAATACCTGAGCTTGTAAACTTTGTAAGCCAACTAACAAAGCAACAATTGAAATAAATTTCCTCAAGAATCTTTTAATTTGAATACTCAACGGCCAAAAATACTCTTTTAGTACTTTTTTGAATGGTTCAGACCTGAAAGACTACCAGCTTTTTCGTTTCAAAAAAAGGTTCTTCAAACCATTCTGATATATCTTTTACTTCCAATACTTTTACTGGCGGAATTAATTCATGGGTAATATCGCCCCCTTTTAAGTAAAGCACCGAAGGAGGCAAGGCGCCGGGCGGATTGTTCTTTACCAATTTACCCTTAATCCACTTAGCAAACTCTGGCAAGGTGGTCACTGCACGACTTACGATGTAATTAAAACTATTTTTTATGCCTTCTGCTCGTGCTTGCGTAGCTACTACATTTTCAAGACCTAGTGCATTTTTAACTTCCTGAACAACTCGAATCTTTTTGCCAATAGAATCGACCAGATGAAATTCAACCTGCGGTAATGCAATTGCTAAAGGAATACCGGGAAAACCGCCTCCGGTGCCTACATCCAACACTGTAGCTCTCTCGAAAAATGAAGTGTATCGCGCAATGGCCAAACTGTGAAGTACATGGTGGAGGTAAAAATTCTCCATGTCTTTTCGCGAGATCACATTGATGCGCGCATTCCATTCGCTGTACAGCGCTTTAAGGCTTTCAAATTTTTGTATTTGTTCCTCTTTTAATTCAGGGAAATACTTCAGAATACTTTCCACTTCGTCGCAATCTCTTACAATACTTCTTGAATCTTATCAGCCGGTCTGGCTATTACGGCCAAGTCTTTTTCAGGATTATACACGATCGGGCGCTGCAAAAGAATAGGGTCTTCGATGATGGCGTAAATCAACTCGTTGTCATCGAGTTCAAGCTCAGCATATTTCTCTTTCCAAACTTGTTCATTGGTGCGGATGATGTCGATGGTGTGAAAACCAGCGAGCTCGACGAGTTTTTCCACTTCATCAAAGGTAAGCGGCTCATCGAGATAACGCTTGATCTGGAAGGGAATGTTGCGCTCTTCGAGCCATTTTACAGCTTCTCTGCTCTTTCCACACCGGGGGTTGTGATATACGATCAGCATGTTAATGTATTAAAGTTTTTTATTTAACTGCAAATGTAGGTTCAGCCATAGTACACGATCAGAAATCGACGGGCAGTTGTCCGTTCTGAATAGTCTTTAAAATGATGATATATAATTAAAAAAAGGCTTTTAATTGAACGGCACCGTTTTGTATGAATGTCAATTGTTGTCCCCATCGGGCTTCGTATGCCAAACTAACTTGAAGACCATTTACTAAATTTCTTTGTATTTGAAGGTTTACAATCACATTGTCGCCTGCCTGTAACCCTTCGAGCATAGAAAAGCCAAGTGGTGAATTAGCCTCGCCGGTAAAGGCATTTCGCACCCACTGCACGATAGTAGTGATGGCATAAGAAGAGGCAGACGATAGGTAATTTTCGTTTAAAAAGCGCCAAGTATTTAAATTGGCTTGTTCCGCAGTTTTTATGCTGCGCTCTATGCCAATGCTCGAGCGAAAGCGTTCATTGGGTTGATATTCCAATTTGGGATTGAATAAAATTTCTTGAAACGAAAAATTTCTATTTGAAAAATTTTGAGAAATATTGTCTCGTTGTCCAAAATTAAAAGCGAAGCGCGCAATTATCGGAGGTAGTATTTTCCACCGAATGTTGAATGGATGCTCAATTTTTCTGACTTCTTCAATGCCAAACGAAAGCAAATTTGCACTCGTGTTGGTTAGATATGAGATATCCCATCCGAATTTGTTTTTGCTTCGGTCGAAAAACAAGGTGTGTCGCTGCTGAACAAATGCCCCTAAAACAGCTGTATCTGAAGCATTCAAGGCGGATAGATAAAAGAATTTGTTGACGTTGTTGTTTAACTGCCTTCGGCTGTCATATTGCAGGGTTGACTGTATGCTAAAACGCGTTAAATACCTTCCAAATCCGGTCAATTGGGTTGAAAAAGCAGAAGGATTGAAAAGGATGGATTGAGATACTTTGTTGAATTCTACTCTGATAAAGTCTGACGAAGGGGCAAATATGCGTAGGTAGCGAGCCTCTGCCGGAAACCTAGCTGGCTCAAATTCATCTAACTCTTTGACTCCATTTCCGTTGTAATCTATCCAAGTATGAGTACCGGTACCCGACGGCACCTCTATGAAGCTAAAAACCCGTCGAGGTTCTGTGCCGGTTCCACTTTCCAAAAAAGTGTTGAGCATCAATGAAGATTTCAACCACCGTTGCTGTAGCCGAATGCGTCCAGTGTAAGCAGCAAAGTCACTTTGATTTACAACCTCTTGAAAATCAATTTTCCTATAGAGAAGTGAAGAATTTACATTCACATGAGAATTCCATCGCCAATCGGTGCGTACGCCGACGCCTTGTGAACGTGCTGCATTTTGAAATGCCTGGTTATAAACAGTATCATCGGCACGAACGATGGAAAAAAGCTCCAGATAATTTGCTTGTTTATATGACATCCTAACGTAAGGCTCAGCATAAAAAAACTGATATGAACCATCGACGAGTGCTGTTTGAATACTTCTGATATTTCGTTCGACGTCTGTCCGTACACCGACCCCAAGAGCTTCTGACAGCAAAAAGCGCATGTCTCCATTCTGCCGTATGAAAGAACCACTGCCTTGATCTCCTAAAATAGAAAGCGCTGAAAATCTGGTTGTAAGACTTAAAAATTGATTTTTAGCGCCCACATTGGCTGAAACTTTATGCCTGAGATCGCTGCCTTGGTTTAGATACGAATATTCTACCTGAGCCTTAAAAGAAGTATCAGTTTCTAAGCCCACAGAAAGAGCAGCTAAAATCTGATTCTCAGCCCCTGCAGCAGAAGGCAGCGCCCAATCGCGCTGAAATTCCACTTGCCGCACGCGCTCTACCGTAGTAAAAGTTGACTGCATCCAGTCAACAAAAGAGTGTACCTTCAGCAATGATTTTCCAATTTTTTGATCTAAACCATATTTAGCCCGCAACGCCAGACCATCTGTTTGTGAAGGATTGAAAGAATACCGATTCACATCTTTCTGGCTTACAGCCAGTTGTAATTCAATATTACCTAATTTCTCGCCGTCAAAAGTTGATCTTAACGACGAAATCCTAAGTGCCTGAGGTGGAGTAAGCTGTTTTACAGGCTCGTAGCTTCCTTGTGGCTGTCCATTTACCGGAGGTATCCATTCGTACACTCTACCATTAAGGGTTTTGTTTGCCTGTACATAGTTGCCCTTGCCCTGCCCTACGAAGTTAAACTGCACGCGGTACAATTGCTTCGTAGAGTCGCGAGAATACACGAACACTTCACCAAATCCAGGCATTAGCACCTTTTCATACAAGATTTCATCGCTCGTGTAAGGCACAGCTATAGCTGTTGGGATGCGCATTTGATTCAAATCAGTTCCTGCTTGCGCCATGACCAGCTTTTCTTGATCCGTAAGGTCCTGAAAAAGGGTTTGATTGCGACTGTCGGATTCTTGGTAGTGTACAAGTTCTGCCTGAAATCTTCTTTCCGAAATACCGGCTTTGGCATAACCTATTGTACGCAGATACAGCAAAGTAGTGTATTGAAATTCAACCACAATTCGTCGGTCGCGCGTTATAGGGCGCAGAGCAGTGAAAGTGATCTCACCGGCATTGTAATCGATCACGTAGTCATACTCTTGCCCTCGCGTAAGCAACTGACCATCGATATATACCCGCTCGCTTCCCGATACGATGATGATAAAAAGTTCATTGTTATTGCCAAAAAGCTTATATGGACCTTGATTGCCCTCTTGCCCCATAAACGAATTTCGGGCGAAAATTCCTCTGGATGCAGCACCATTTAGTTCTGCAAACAGGTGTCTATTGGAAGGATGAAAACTCCTTTGGGTTGATAGGCCAACACCCGTCACACGACGATCAAAAGTTAAAAAGTAATGATCTGTGTTGGCGATCGAATAATCGCCTGCCACTAATTTTCCCCTTTTAGGATGCGATACCTCCATGTAAATGCGGTCAATGTCACGCAACTGTTGCGAATAACCATCAGGCTGAATCGGAATGCGATTATCAGTAATTGAGGCCTTGATCGATGTACTGTCGGGCAGAGTGCCCGAAATCTGTAAGTCGAGTGTCGAATTCAGCACTGCGCTTTGGTTCGAACCTATGCGAACAGCCCTACTTATTGCCCCTGTACGCGAAATTCCTGCAAAGTCAGATTCGAAAAATCTATTGTTAGATTTTACAACAATTAGCTCTCGTTCATCAAACTTATCGAGTTTAGTTTTAGACGTAATTTTTTTGCGATCAAGTCCGTCCACCGAAGTTAAAAAACTATCTGGCAGCAAATAGTAAGTAATTTCCACCTCCAAAGCCTCACAACGGTTCCAGTAAGTAAAACCTGAATCCAAGCTAACAAGACAACTATCTGAAAAAAAATTTTTTGCTGAAATGAGAAGAGAAGGGAGATAGGTTCTTTCAGGAAGTTTGAATGTATCGCCTGCCGCTAATCTGTAAACTTGCGAAACAAAACGAGGATTGATCTGCTGAGCAGAAATTGTGACAAAAAGAACTTTTGTCAGTACGAAACATGATAAAATCAACCCCCATCTATTCATTCAAAAGACTATCTTCGCTCAGATTTGCTTATTACAAACTAACGGATTTTGGATGAATATCATTACCTATAATGTAAATGGCATTAGAGCCGCAATCAATAAAGGATTCTTAGAATGGCTAAAAAACGAAAATCCCGACATTCTTTGTTTACAAGAAACCAAGGCTGATGCCTCTCAGGTTGATTTTTCACTCTTCGAACAACTCGGTTACAACGTACAATGGCATGAGGCAGAAAAGAAAGGCTATTCAGGAGTAGCCATTTTGTCAAAACCTCTACCCAAATCCACCACTAAAGGCTGTGGCATCGAATACATCGACAAAGAAGGCCGAATTTTACTCAACGAATACGACACTTTTACTCTGGTGTCAGTTTATATTCCCTCAGGCAGCAGTGGCGAAGAGCGACAAGACATTAAAATGAAATTTTTAGAAGATTTTCTTCAATACACTGATACCCTAAAAAACAAATACACCAACATCATATTAGCGGGTGACTTTAACATCTGTCACAAACCCATTGATATTCATGACCCCATCCGCAACGCCAAGAGCAGTGGATTCTTGCCCGAAGAACGAGAGTGGTTTGATCGGTTTGTAGAACACGGTTGGGTAGATTCCTTTCGGGTGCTTAATCAAGAGCCACATCAATACACCTGGTGGACTTACAGAGCAGGTGCTCGGGCAAAAAACAAAGGCTGGCGAATCGACTATCAAATGCTCACTCCCGAATTGAAAGACCAACTTACCAGCGTGCATATTTTGTCTGATGTATATCACAGCGATCACTGCCCCTATAAAATAGAGATCAATGTTTGAATAAAAAATAAAACCATGAATACAGAACTCTTCAAACAGTTAGTAGATCAAAGTCAAATTCCAACGCTAATCTGTTTAAAGAATGAACGTATTTATGAAAATCAATCTTTTAGTAATCTGCTCAAAACGGCTAAAATAAATATTGATGAATTCATTGAAAAATATTTACAAAGTTTTGATTCCACTATAGAAATAAATTTGAATGACAAAAACATTTACTTTTATATTTTTAAACAAATGATTGACACTTCAATTATTTCTTACCAAATAATTGATGTTACTGAAGAGCAAATACATTTAAAAAATTTAGAAAATTCATTAAAAAGCTTACACGAAATTGATAAACAAAGAAAAATATTTTTAGAAAACCTTTCACACGAACTGCGCACCCCGCTCACCGGGATCATCGGATTTACAGACCTATTGAAATACACTGACTTAAGCGAAGAAGCTCAAACGTATTTAGAGGGTTTGTCAGAATCAGCCAATAGAATGGTCGAAACTCTAAATAATATAAATGATTTCACATTGCTTACTTCTGAAAACAACAGCGTTGAAATACAAGAAATAGATGTTTACTCTACACTTAAAACACTATGTGATGCCTTTTATTACAAAGCAAAAGCAAAACAATTAAGAATACAATTAATTGGTGAGGTAGCCCCTGAAATTAAATTTTTTACTGATACTAAAAAAGTAGAAACCATAGTAAAACAACTGCTTTCCAATGCTATAAAATTTACAGACAAGGGTAAAATAGAAGTATCGTATGAAGTGACAGAAGACTTGTGTAGAATTTCAGTAAAAGATACTGGAATCGGAATACCCGAAGATAAAATAGAAGAATGTTTTGATGATTTTAAACAATTGAGTGAAGGTTACAACAGACAATACGAAGGTTCAGGTATTGGATTAAGTATCGTAAAGAAATTAGTGAATTTATTGAAAGGCTTTATACGTGTAGAAAGCAAGGTAAATGAAGGAAGTACTTTCACCATAGAAATTCCCAATGCAAAGGAAAAATTTGAAAAACCTGAAGTTTCCATCTCAAAAACACAAGGAAACAATATTCTCTATGTAGAGGACAATTATTTAAATCAAAAATTACTTCAAATCAGTTTAGGTAAAAAATACAATATTACCTTAGCTGACAATGCAGAAGAAGGTTTAAAATGGATTAAGGAAAAAGATTTTGACTTGGTATTAATGGACATTAATCTCGGAAAAGGCATGGACGGCATACAAGCAATGAAAGAAATCAAAAAATATCCAAAATACTCAAAGACACCAGTCATCGCCCTTACCGCCTATGCATTGGCAAATGATGAAGAAAAATTTTTGAAAGAAGGATTTGATGATTACATTCCTAAACCCTATACAAAGGATGAAATCATTAGCAAAATTTCAAAATTTATTTACAAATGAAGTAAAAATCATCTTATTAAATGAAATCAAAGAATTTTAAATACTACGAATATAGCATAAGGCTTGTCAAGGACCTGAAAGGAAATATCACCGATTTTTTAATTGAAAAATGGGATAAAATCCAACCTGAACCATTAAATATTTTAAATATGTATATACCACCTATTTCCTATAAAATGTTGGAAAGCAAATACAATTTCGAAAAGGGTTTTTTTGAAATGTTTATATCCAATATTGATACCACTCCAGAAGGCATATTTTATTACAATGGAAACGGAATACAAGAAAATATTTACAAAATAAAATATGTGGGTACAGGTGATGTGCTTAACATATTACTTTCAGTAGAAAATCAGATAACGGTTGAAGAGTTTCAGGAGTTGAATGAAATCAAATATTTCTACGAAAATATTTTTCATCATTCGGGTGATGCAATATTTATCGTCGAATATAAAAACGGAGAATTTAGATACGTAACTACCAATAAAAAGCACAGAACAGAAACAGGAATACCCATAGAATCAATTCAAAACAAAACACCATATGAACTAGTAGGTCATGAAATCGGAAAAGTATTGGTAGATAATTACACCAAAGCGCTTAATTCAAATGATGTGATTTCTTACGAAGAATATCTGGAATTGCCTGCTGGGGCAAAGTATTGGTTAACATCATTGAAAAAAATCGTAATACCAAAGTCTGAAAGAGTTTTAATTATTGGAAGTGCAAGAGATATTACTGATCTTAAGAGCAAAGAAATTAAAAATCAAAAGCTCATCGAGCAGCTAGAAGAGGCGAATTCCATAAAAAACAAGTTTTTTACCATCATAGCTCATGACCTTAAAAATCCATTGTACAATAGTCTATCCATCGGCGATCTTCTGTATGAAAGTGCAGAATCGCTTTCGATGCAAGAATTGAAGGACTATCTCAAATTGCTAAACATTAGTTTAAAAAACGCCTCAGAATTGTTGAGCAATTTGTTGGTTTGGTCATCAAGTCAAATGAAGGGACTATCAGTAGAATTTGAACCTATATATCTCAAAAAAACAGTTGATAAAGTTTTAGAGGGATTAGAACTTAACATCAACGAAAAAAAGATAAATATAATAAGAGATAATTTAGAAAATACAATTGTATATTGTGATAACAATAGCTTATACTTTATTCTTCGAAATTTAATCTCTAATGCCATCAAGTTTTCGCATATGAATGGAGAAATTAAAATCACCTCTAAAAATCTTCCAAACGATGAAATTCAAATCTCCATTCAAGATAATGGAATTGGAATTAGTGAAGAAAACAAAGAAAAATTATTCACTTTTCTTACAAAATCAACTCTCGGTACTTTTGGCGAAAAAGGTTCAGGACTTGGTTTGGCTCTTGTAAGAGAGTTTGTAGAAAAAAATAAAGGGAGAATTTTTTTCGAAAGTGAATTGGGAAAAGGTACTACATTTTATGTAATTCTTCCAGCTTTTAAACCCATTAAAAAATAATTATGAATATAAACTCAATTGCAATAGCGGGAGCAGGTACTATGGGTATCGGTATCGCCCAATTAGCCGCTCAAAATGGACACATAGTATTCTTGTATGACATTCAACAAAAAAACCTCGAAAATGCCCGAAAAAGTATTGAAAATAACTTACAAAAGCTTGCTGAAAAGGGCAAATTACCATCATCAACTTATGAAGAAATAGTTCAAAGAATTCATTACATATATCAATTAGAGAATCTAACGGAATGCTCTCTTTTTATAGAGGCGATAATCGAAAACTTTGAAGCAAAAAAGACTCTGTTTAGTCAGATTGAAAAAATAGTACCCGATAGCTGCATTTTAGCCTCAAATACTTCTAGTCTAAGCATCAATCGGTTGAGCAGTGTACTTACCCACCCGGAAAGATTTGTAGGGCTGCACTTTTTCAATCCTGCTACAATAATGAAGCTGGTGGAAGTAATACCAGGTATTAACACCTCGTGGGCTATAATTGATGGCTTAAAAGACCTGATGACAAGTTGGGGTAAAATACCTGCTGTGGCTAAGGACACACCTGGTTTCATCGTGAACCGAGTGGCTCGGCCCTTTTACGGCGAGGCTCTTCGCATTGCTGAAGAAGGACTGGCTACACCGGCTGAGATCGACCAGATCATGAAGAGGCTCGGTGGCTTTCGAATGGGGCCTTTCGAATTGATGGACTTTATCGGCCTGGACGTGAATTTTTCGGTAAGCTATTCAGTATTTGAGCAGTTCTACTACGACCCGCGCTACAAACCTTCGCTTTTGCAACAGCGCATGATGGAATCAGGTCGTCTCGGTCGAAAATCAGGCAAAGGGTTCTACGATTACAGCCTTCCCAATCCATTTGAAGTAACCCAAGCGCTCGACGAATCAAAAAGTCAAGCGATTTTCTTTCGCATCTTGAGTATGCTCATCAACGAAGCAGTAGATGCAGTTTATTTTCAAATTGCCGATGCGCAAGCGGTCGATAAAGCAATGATGTACGGAGCGAATTACCCCAAAGGCTTACTTGCGTGGGGCAAAGAGATTGGTTTTGATAAAGTGAAGGCCGAAATCGACCGATTGTTTGAGCATTACAAAGACATGCGCTACAGAGCCTCTGCCGGATTTTATGTGATTGACAGACTTTTAGATTAAATATCGATATTTAAGCTTGAGGTTGTTTTTCTGACTGTGTAAGCAGTCTGAAGACATCCTCAAGTTTTACATCCTTTAGCTGAATGCTGAGGATGGCATTTCCGGTAGCTACAGCTTTTTCAAAAATGGCTTTTCTCAAGTCCTTTTGGGCATCTGTGTCGATGAGCCAATGACTTGCTTCTCGCTTCACCTTTAAAACACCGTCTATCGACTTAAACCAAGCAGCACTGACTTCTTTTTCGAGCTGAACGACCAAGGTCTGTCGACCGGAGGCTTGTTTAAGAGCTTCGGTAGTAGTGTCAGCCACTATTTTTCCTTTGTTAATAATGATAACCCGATCGCAGAGAATCTCTACCTCTTGCATAATGTGCGTAGAGAGCATTACGGTCTTTGAACGGCCAAGCTCCTTGATGAGCTGGCGTATTTCCACAATTTGATTAGGATCCAGGCCGGTAGTTGGCTCATCGAGAATTAAAACTTCTGGGTCGTGGATGAGTGCGTGAGCCAAACCGACGCGCTGGCGATAGCCTTTTGAAAGTTGTCCGATGCGTTTGTGCGCTTCAGGTGTCAGTCCAGTTTTTTCGATCATTTCTTCCACCCGGCTTTTAGGCACTTTCTGAAGACCTGCCATAAAGCGGAGAAATTCGCGAACGTACATGTCGAGGTACAGAGGATTGTGCTCAGGCAAATACCCAATTTTTTTTCTGACTTCTATGCTGTGTTGATTTACGTCGAGCCCATCTACAGCTGCATATCCCTCAGTGGCTGGAATAAAACCTGTGAGAATTTTCATCATAGTACTTTTTCCTGCCCCATTTGGGCCTAAAAAGCCTACAATTTCCCCTTTCTTAACTTTAAAACTCACTTTATCAAGGGCACGCTGTGTTCCGTAAATCTTTGTAACCTTCTGTACTTCGAGCGACATATTTTAAAAAATTACGCATTAAAAGGGTAAAGTTTCTTGATCGGTATTCTGAAGTTTCGAGAGTATGTCCTGAACGGTTTTTTCAGTTTCTGATAGTTTTTTCTTACAAAAATTAACAAGAAACTCTGCTCTTTGTATGAGCTTTACCATTGTATCCGGATCGATGTCTTCTTGTTCCAGCTGATCGGCTATGGTTTGAAGTTCATCCATAGCAGCGGTGTAGGTCAGCTCGTTTTCTGCACTCTCCATGTTACAGGAAATTATTGCGCCAAATTAACGCGGATTGAAATACCTACGTTTGTATTTGAGGTTGGAAAAGCATTGGATGTTTTGTAGGTAGAAATGATCTGATCGTAAAAGACTTTTGCATTCACGCGTGCTGAAATGGCGTAGTCTGCAGAAATTTTAATGGTGGTAATTCGACTACCAGCCGTTACCTGGTCTACGCGCTCTACGATGCGCCGAATGATGACCTGATTGTCGCGTACTGATACATCGCAGCGCAGCTCCAGATTCGACTGCGGCTTCTTGCCTGTTTCGCCCAAACTTACAAACTGCAGTTTTACATCTTTTACTACATAACCGGCGCCTACTACAATTTCATTGCCTCTCGAATCTGTAAGCTGATTGTTGGCGAGGCTTAAGTTTTGTGTGCGGTCTTTTTTGTAATCGATTCGCAGAGTCAGTGAATTTTTCATTCGAAGGTTTACACCCACCAAAGGTGACCACTGCTCTACAATAGTAGCCGACACAATTTGAAATTCGGGCAGAAAATCGCCATTTTCATTGATGGGAGGTTCTCCATCTTCGATGCGCTGCTGGCGGATCAGGTTGGTATTGAAATTTCCGAGTGTATAAGTACCTGTGTAGCCATGCCTTAAAGCTATGTTTGTAAAGTGCTTGTTGAAAAAAGGAATTTTATTCAATCCGTCATAGGTAAGTTGCCAATTAGGCAAGGGAATTGAATTTCTTCGGTAACGGGGATCAAGAGACACAGTGCCCGGATCTATGCCTGCGAAAGCAGAAAGAAAGGCGGGAAGTAATACATCTTGAGATGCGTAACTGTAGCCCTGCCAGCCATAGTTAGCTGAATCAGGATTGTTGTTAAAGGTAGGATTGTAGGTCGGATCGGTTTGTTTGCGCAATTCGACCAATCGTTCGGAGATCACCTCTCTGTTTTTAAGAAATTGCTCGTACACATTGCTTCTGAAATCGGGGCCGCGTAATGATTCAAAAGAAGTGCGAAAAGCCCAGAACGATGTTGTGTAGGTACCCATCTGAAAGAGGTTTTGAACCTGATAATCAAAGGCTGTGGCATCGAATCTGAAGAATCCGTTTTGATTGAAGGTACTATTTCTCTGTGAAGTTAGTTCGATTCTAAAGGTATTAATCGGTTCGATGGTAGCTCGAAGGTTTAGATTTTCAGTATGGGTTTGAGAGAATTGATTATTGAGCAAAGGTGATTTGGTAATCCATTCGTTTTCAGCAGCTTTTGGTTTAATATCGCGCTGTGAACCAAAGGCAAAATCGTACCCTGGTGCTGAACCATTCTGACCTAAAATTCCGGGAGTGGGCATGAAACCAGGTAAAAGACTTCCTCGGGTGATGGTGTATCCTCCTCCCACATTGCGCAAGCTCATTAAGATACGCGCTGAAGATTTTGCTATTTTCCGGAAAACAGATTCTTTGTCCTCTTCTTGCTTATTTGCATTCTGATTGGGTTGATTGGTATTTCCTCTTAAAGATGCCGGCACATTTGGACGCTGTTGACCTGGTCTTTGAGGGGGCTTTCCTTGATTGGCTTCTTGTAAAAACTTGATTTTATTGTAGAAGTTTACAAGATTCGCTTGTCCATTGAATTGCCAACTTTGAGAGTTTTGGATGGTATTGCCCAGATTAAGCGAATCATTGTCAGTATTTAAAATAGCCAAAAGCGAGTTAGTGGTCCAGTCAAAATCAGCCGTGTAGCGCACACTTGTATTTACAAAGTTCAGCAATGGAATTTTACTGAAAGGAACTTCGTAGTTCACATTTAGCGTATGGTGGTAGTTGGTCGGGCGACCACCTGCCCGCAGATTTTCGCGAATAGCGTTTCGCACCGAATCAGCCGTTGCTGGTCCATCAGGCTCATCTATACGTGTAAACATTCGAGCTTGAAAATCTGCACGTAGGGCGCGTGTAAGATCCCAGCTAATGTCGTAAATGCGATTAAAAGTGAAAGCTTTTTGATACGTAGTAGGCAATCTAAAAGTTGGGTTATCCGTATTGCGCATTTCGGCTTCGTTGTAAATCCTCCATAGCTCCGTTCTGAAAGTGAAGCGCGAGGGCATGTAGTTGAAATTGAAATCTCGGATGAGAGCTAAATGCTTGTTTTGCAGAAACTTGATTTTCTTAAATGGCTCAACAGGTTTTACTTGTGCTTGATAATTGTAATTCAAAGAGCCTTTGTAATCGCGACGAATGTCTGAAACGGTATTGATGTTACGGAAATAAATTTCATTAAAAGAGTAGGATAAGGCTATGTTTTCGATATCGTAAAACTGAGGTTTCCGACGTGTATTGGTTCGTTCCTTTCGCACATTAGCGAAGTTGATGCCCCTTCGCAAGGTGTAGGTTTGAGCTATTCTTCGCAGAGAGTCGCGCTCTTGGGGTGTTTCGATGTTTCGTAAAGCGTCTTTAAATTCAATGTCCATATCCAGCGGATTGAACATCGGATTTCGCCATTCTTCTGCGTAACCGACGAACATAGGTATGCGAAGCCGCACTTTATCGGAGAAAAATTTGCCAAGTTCAAAGTTGGATTGTAGATCGTAGGCAATGATTTCTTCCTTGCGACGGGCATTCACATTCTGGTCGATCGAACCAAATCCTACAGTTGAGTAGTTTCCTGAGAGCGTAATGTTAGCGAAATCGGCCAGCTGAGCATTAACTCTACCGGCAGCAGCATAGCCACCGCGGTTGTCAAATCCGCCAAGTCGAAGCTCGTTTACCCAAATTTCAGCACATTTAGGCTGTCCATCGTCGTTTGGATCGCCCAATTGTTTTTTGGGATTTCGAATTCCAATCATGATAGTGCGTACGTTGCCGAGATTTGGCACTCCTACAATGGTTATTTTTCTGTTGCCGAGGTCCACTGTGTATCTGCTTTGCAGTGGGAATCCAGCCTTGTCGCGTTGCAGTTTTATTTGCCGGATTTCTTCCATATTGATGTCAAACTCATTTTCTATCGGCCATATCAGTCGTGGGTCAACCTCGCCCCACTGAGTGACTTGTAGGGGAATTTCGTATTCGTAGTAATTCTGACTAAAGTCGGCACCAAGACGTATGAAGGCAGTGAGATCGCCGTTTTTCAGCGGTTTGGTAGCATCGCGCTGTTCGGCGTGTACAAACATTCTGAGTCGCTTGTACAAGCGCATGTCCATCGCAAGGTTTCTAAATACCGCCCTTGCATCTCCATCTTTTAGATCACATACCCGTATGGCGAGCGACTGTTCGTTTTGAGCTTGAATAGATGAAGTAGCAAAGAGCTCCTGTCGCTCTATGCCTGGCGGCAGCACATAATTAATGGGATTGCGCTGTCCGTTTTCTTCCAGATTTACTACGTTTACTTCGAAGAGTGTACCGTCTCTATCGTCAGTGGCCAGATCGTCGCGTATGCCCGTAAGCGAAAACGGATAGCGCCTCCATTCTCCACGCACCAATTCTAAGGCTGCAAAGCGCAAGACGATCGGATTTTCCCAATTGTGCAGAAACATCCGAATAAACCGAATGGAACGGAAATCGCTAATCGGGCCAATCACTTTATCTGGCGAAAAAATGGGCACCTTAAACTGATACCAGGTTACGGGCTTTCTACTACCGTCGGGCAACACATCGGTAGTGGTTTGAAAGACATCGGTTATATAATTTTTGCCAATTTGTAAATCTTGAGGGCGAATGGATACGCGATATTGGAAATAGGTTTCCGATCGCGCCAGCGTTTGGTCTGAGTTTACGTCTTCCATGTCAGGACGGTTAGTTGCTGTGTTTGGATAACCGTCTGGTTGCGAAATATCGCTATTGCCTTGTGGATTATTCCATTTTTTGTACCGCTCTAAAATGGTGGCTCCTTGATTGTCGTAATTATTCGACCTGTAAAACTCATAATTATCTGCCGCCGGGTCATTAAATATTGCATTATACACGGCTGATCCAGAGCCAAACTGAGCTGCTACCCGCTGAATGAATGTCTGTCCGTTGTGCAAAAACCACTGGCGCTCGAGTTCGTCGTTTAGTCCATCCAGACCGACATCTTGTACTTCGCGCGCACCAGGTTCGTTGTTAAAGGCCTGAACCTGAGGCACTATTTTTGGCACAATTCCCCAAGCAGTAGAGTCCACTTGGTTCAAGTTGCCGTCAATGGGTATTCCCTGCTCAAAGGCCTGACGGCCATCTTTGAGAATATCCTCAGAAATATTTCCAAGATTAAAATATAAATCGCCCCCCTTAAGATTGGGATTTTCAAGGAAGGGGTCGAGCAGCCAAAACTGAATAAATTCAATGTTTTGCTCTTCGAAATTGTTGGTGAGTAGTTCGCGCATGATTCCCCCCCAACGGCTGCGCGGATTATTCAGCTTCCCATCGGCATTTAAACCAGCTGATATTCCCGGTTCTCCTTCCACGTCGAAGTTGTAAGGACCTCTCTCGTCGGGATAGTAAGCAAGATCAAGAGTCGGAATGTTTCTAGGCATGGCGGGATCGAGACGTCTGTTGGGAAATACCTCTCTCACCAGTATCTCGCGCATGTAGTGATTTGAGCGCATTACACGGTCAGCGCGAACGTTTGCCGGTGTTTGTGAGTTGGCTTGAAAAAACAGTGGATCGATGGTATACCAAGCCAATCGAGCACGGTTATAACCAATGCGGATATCGTTGTTTAGCTCTGCTTCCGGAAATAACTCAGGTTGACCTGATGGAACACTGGCCAACTGCCAACGCATGGGATTACGGATGTCAATAAGGGTTTGAGAGCTTTCAAAATCATCAATATAGGTAGTCTCTTCGCGATTGAGCTTTATGGCCCTCGGCGAACCGGGAATCAACTGCGCAAATTCACCCTGAGCATTTATAGTAGAGGGTGCTTTAGTAGAAAGAAAGGGAATAGCATCGACCAGTTTTGTCAAAAAGGGCGCCTGATTGCTGTATTGGGTATTTAAGCCCCAAATGGTATTAGCTATAGGTTCAAAACCGAGATTTACCTTTTGGGTAAAGGGTCGTTCACGAAGATGCAGTAAGGTACCCCCGATGTTCCAATGTTCACTCACGCGGTGGTCTACATTGATGCCCGCAAAAGTTTTCACGTTGGCTCCGAAAAGCGCATTGTTTTCAAAATCCACCCGAATGGGTAAGCCAGAATTAATAATGCCCTCATCTAAAATTCTCACCCTACCGAGATTGTAATCTACGGTGTATTGGGTGCCTTCTTGCAGTTTTACACCACCGGCTGTTACAGAAACGGAACCTCTTGGAATATTGATGGCATTGAGTTGAATTTCACTGCCTGAAGCCGATTTATATCTTCCCTTTAAAAAGAATTTGTTCAGCTTGGTCATTTCTTGTGCCCTGAAGCGCGTACTGTCGTACAACTGCTGGAATACGTATTTGGCCCTCAATTCGTCGTTGTCGAGTTTTGATGCGAGGTGGCGACCAAATGGCTCAACCACCGGAAAATATATCCTTCCGTTTTGGGGATTAATCGTTACATTAGGCACGAAGTCAAAGAATCCATCAGGATATGGGTCGTTGTTGTTGTTCAGCTTATCGAGCCCCATTACGCGCAGTAGCAATTCGTTTCTTAGATTCCCCTCTGGCAAGAAAGGTATAGGTACACCGGTCTCATCGTTCCAATACAGCACATCAAGCCTGAAGTCTTGCGGGTTGATTTGAAAAGCATTTAACGAATACACATTCTTCATCATCAGATGCCACATAGGCACCTTCACATTCAGCAGGGTAGCTTTCAAAAGTTTTAAAATCAATGTAGAAGGCGGAGATACCCCATCGTTGCTAAACTCACCTACCTGATAAGTCTTGCCATTAGCCGTATATTGATAAGCTACAGCAAGCACCTCATCTTGGTTAAGCGCCTGATTGAGCGAAATATATCCCAATTGAGGGTGAAAGGTGTATTCGTTTGGACTCAACAGCCGGGCATTGGTAAGATCTTCGAAATCAATGCCCGGTTCAAATTTTGCCTGGCTCAAAACCGCGTTGGCTGTAGCAATGTTTCGTATACCGGAATATTCGTTCTGGATGGTTGAAGGATTCAACCTATTCATTTGATTGTGTGGCAATTCGGGATGCCGGCGATCAACTGTGCCTGAGAAGATATCCGGCTCATTAAGTCCACTCTGCGAATGGCGGTATGCCCATCCGGCTCTATCAGCCTCGCCCAAATCCATGAAAGCGACAATATTTCGCACATTTTCAGTTACATTTCTACGGTTGGTAACCCACACCTCTATTCTGGTAATTTGAATCGGCGAGGTGATTACAGGCATGTTAGCAAGGAAACGCTCATAGTTCTCGCGGAAATAGTGCGAGAGGAAATAATGTCTGTTTGCCTCGTATTGATCAGCTTGAATAAAAAACTCCTGCACTGCCCCACCCCCTTGCAAATTGATGGATGACGTTTGACTTCTCTGCTCTGAAAAAATTGTGGTCACTGTGGTCTTCCCAAACTGCATTTGAGCCTTTACCCCAAAAAGACTTTGTACACCTGTGATCAGCGAACTGTTCAAGGGCATATTTACATTACCAAATTCTAATTTCTTCAGAATTTGGTCTTCTTCACCAGTAAATTGTGTTTTAATTTGATTATCAAACTGAAATGTCGCCTGTGTATCGTAATTAAATCCAAGATTCAAGCGCGTTCCAATTTTACCATTTACGTTCATCTGAATGCGCTGATTGAAAACCAGGTTGAAGGTTCTGCGATTTCGAACCGGAATCATTGGATTTTCCAGGCGCTGAAATCTGCCTCCGAGAGTGAGCGTCGCCGATCCCTGAGGCCTGATTTCTATGGTATTACTACCAAAAATATTTTTAAAAGCTTCACCCTTTATTTCGATCAGCGGCAGTAGGGCTGATCCTGATTCCCTAGGATCAGATTGCTTACTTCGATCTCTCAGTCCACCCCCACTACCTGATTTATCAGACCAATATCTGCTATCTTCTTGTGCAAATTGAATTTTGCGAAATTCTTCAGGTGTATAGTATTGAGCGTCAATGACTGTATTGCCAATAAATTTTCGAACGATATAGAGATTTCGCACTGGGTCATAGTCGAGTTCGGTCCTAAAATTTGCCGGGTCTTTCAAATTCAAAGAAGAAGGTTTACGCACATCGTACCTAGTAGAGTCTTTTGTGGTATCACTTTGTACAACTAGAATTTTTGAAGAAGCCCCTCTCGATGTAAAGGATGGAAAGCGAAATGCACTTAATGATAGAAACCCGAATAATAAAACAACGATATGAGCTAACGACCGTACTCTCACCCCCAACTACAAATTCTTTAGAGCCAACTTAATAATCGATTCAACGTCTAAAAACGGATTTTCTTGAACAATTTTATCCACTACTTTACTTGCCACAGGACGCGGATATCCTAAAACTTCTAAAGCTGATAACGCATCCTTTGCAGCTTTAGTATTTGATGTGGTAGATTTAACTGCGTAATTTTCAGTAATAGATGCAACCTTATCTCGCAAATCGATAATTAAGCGCTCTGCCGTTTTAGCTCCGATACCTTTTACAGCTTTGAGCCTGTTTACATTTCCCGATGCTATCACTTCCACGAGTTCGTCAACCCTTAAATGACTCAAAATTAGTCGAGCTGTATTAGCACCAACCCCTGAAACGCTGATGAGCTGTTGAAAAATCTCCCTCTCACTTTCACTTAAGAAGCCATATAAAACATGTGCATCTTCTCTAACAATCAGATGAGTAAATAGTCTGAACTTCTGCCCTACAACCAATTTTTCAAAAGTAAAAACGCTGATTTGCAGTTGCCAGCCAACTCCGTTTACATTGAGCACGCATTGCGTCGGCTGTAAGTACTCTACAGTACCCTCTAAAAAATAATACATTACTCTTTATCACTCTGACTTGTGCAAAAATACGTTGTGCAAAATTTAACTCTGACTCTTAGAAGATCTCAAACAAATAATTCATAGATATTCATTAAAAAATTACATGTATAATAAGGAATTTCCTTTGACCCAACCGGTCTTCCCATCTGGTAATTTAATTTTTACAAATTCACCGTCTGTTTGAATTGAAATAACTTTCGCCCCCTCATGAAGTGTAAAAAGATCTACTGATGATTCAAAAGGCTCATTCTTTGTTAAAACACTTTCAGCTACAATTGCATAGCGATTTTTTGATTCATCATTTAAAACAGTGAATAAAAAAGTGCAAACAAAACTTAAGACTACATAAAATATGGATTTTACAAGATCATATGTAACTTTATTTTTTAAATATTTCCAGAACTTAACTACATAAAGGACTAAAAATAACAATGAAAAAAAGAGAAAAAGAAACTTCCAATTAGAAAATTTTAAAAAATTTTGAAGTCTTTCAACCACTGATGGAATTCCGAAACCAAAATCTCCCGGGATATTGCTGAGTACAAAGTTTAAATTCGTTATCAAATCTTCATCAAAAGGCATGAAATACAATGCCCTTTCATAATAATATCTTGAATAGCCTAATTTATTGATTTTGTAAGAAGCATTTCCAACATTATACAACAATTCACCAGATACCACACCGCTGTTTAATAAAGAATCATATAACAAAAGGGCTTCTTGATAGTTGCCCTCTTTGTACAATGTATTAGCTTTTAAAAATACAGAATCGATAACCGAGCTAAAAGTTAGATTTGGTGTTAAGAATAAAAATATTAAAATAACAAAAATTTTTTTCATAACTATTTTTAATTTAAATACTTTTTTAAAATTTCAACATATTCTGAAATGATAGATAAAATTTTATCATCACTGACTCCGGAATAGATTGCCTTTTCTGAATCCGAAATTATCATGATCAACTTTTGAGTATCATGTGCAAAAATAGAATTTAACAAAAGATTATTCAATGAACTCATTGTAGCTTCCTTATTATCCGAACTCTTTAGTACAATCTTCTTAAAATTTTTATTCAAATAGTTAAGTTTTTCTTTTGGACTTAAATTCGATTTTTCCATAGAATTTATAATTTCTCTTAGCTTATTTTTAAGTTCTTTCTTTTTTTGAAAAGAACTATAATATCTAACTAAATACCATCGTAAACCAAAGAGGATAAGAACAGATAAGGACAAAACAAAAAACCACGTAAATAAAACAGTGGTTGAACTTATAGTGAATAAACTTTTTCTTTGGTTAAAAGTGTTTTTAATAAACAATATATCTTTGATATTTTTATTTTTTGATTCCTCTTTATCTTCTTTTACTTTTGATACGAAATTTTCATCACTGTGAAATGTTCCACCAATTACATTGAGTTGCAAATTGTCTATTACAATTTCTTCATAAGTGTTTTTTGTAGTATTAAAATACAAAAATGAAATTTTAGGTAATTTATAATTTCCTTTTAATTTTGGAACGAGAATATACTCGACAGTTTTTGAACCATTATATCCTTTAGAAGTGATAGAGTATCTTTCAGATATTTTAGGTTCAAATTGATCAAATTGATCCGAAAATGTTAACTCAGGTAAGGTAACCATTTTTAAGTTTCCGGAACCCTCCAGCGTTATTATTAAAGAAACAGCTTCTCCAACATTTACTTCTGATTTACTTAAATAAGCCTTGAGTTTCATATTTCCAACACCCCCTGAAAATGGGGCCTTGTATGATGATGTAGCAGGAAGGGGATTAACTGTTAATAGAGGTGTTTTGAAAACAGAAATTTGGTTTACAATCGCACCCGACCCAAAAAATGGATTAAAAAAATCGCGTCTATTTGTGGGTACCTCAGTAGGGATACGAACTTCAAGAGATCCTACATCAAACTTACCAATTTTTTGTCCAAAAACCATATACCTTTTTAAGGGTATGACATTGTATAATTCACCATTTACTTGTTCTTGAAATGGTTGAGATTCATCTTTAAGTACTTCAGAATAGAACCCATTAAAAGATGGCTCATTTAAAATTTCAACGTTAGAGACCGAAGTCCTGTAATACAATAAATAATCCACAACCATACCTTCACCGACATACAAAGTATTTTTTGGAATTTTTACTCTAACAAATGCAAGCTTTTTAGCAATAAATTTAGGATCATTAGGATCAGTTATTTCATCCGTTGCAGCTGCAGTTACCTCTATTTCAATAGGTTTTGATTTAATCGTTTTACCACCAACATTTATTGAGGCTTCAGAAATAATGAATTTACCAACTTTTTTGGCAATTATTATGTAGGAAATCGTTTGTTCAGTTCTAAATCCTGCGTTGTCAAACGTAGAAAAAACCCGATTATTTGGTCCTGAAACTACTGTAAAATGCTCTCTAAGATTTTTTGGCTCGATAAAATTTGTTCCTTGTCCGTTGATAGTAAAGCTAATTTCAAATTCCTCATATTTATTTACCCTATATTTTGAAGCTCTAGAAATCAATTGATTCTCTTGAGCTAAAATTGTAGAAGAATACTGTAAAAAAAGTAATAAGCAAAGAAATATTTTGTATTTACCAATCTTTTTCATTTTTCACAGATTTATTCTTCTTTTTTTCTTTATTTCTTACCTTTTCTTGAATGGATTGATCTTTAGATTCTATGTATTTTAACATATTCTCTAATATTTTTTCATCCATTTCTACTTTTTTTTCTGATTTATTTTCATCACTAGAATTCGATTTTTGTCTTGTATTTTCATCTTTTGATTCATTTGAATTTTGAGAAGAATTATTATTTTGATTCAGACCAGCCTTAATCTTCGAATATGTTCTGGCATAGTTATATTGGGTTTCAGAATCTTCCGGATTTAGAATAAGGGCTTTTTTGTATGCTTCCAGAGCATTTTTGTAATCATTCTTTTGGTAATATGAATTTCCAAGATTATGAAATGCTCTGGAACGAATTTTTTCATCTTTGGTCGAATTTACCAAGTTCTCATAAATTGAAATTGCATGGTCGAAGTTGTTCAGCTTATAGATAGAATTACCGTAATTGTACTGTGCTTCATCAGTTGGTTTATCTTTTCGTTTAGAAATAGCTTCTCTGTACATATTACTTGCCTCTTCATATTTCTTTTTATCAAAGTATTCATTACCTTTATTTATTTTTCTTTTATACGGTGAAATTTGCCCAGATAAAATGGTAATATTTATCAAGTATAAAATTATTATTTTTATGACATCTTTCATTTCTTGAGGATAAAATATAAATAATCAAAAACTATTAAATCAATCAACAATAAAATGCAAGCACCAATAAGTGGAATATAATATAAACTTGAATATCCACTTTGAATGTTTCTTTCTGTTTCTATACGTTTTGCTTTATCAATTTCTTGTAACAAAATAGAAGAAATTTGCGAGGTAGATTTTGAATGAAGGTATAATCCATCTAATTGTTTAGCTAATTCTTTGAGATTATTTTCATTTAGTTTAGTAATGACCACATTTCCGTATTTATCTCTTTTATAATCTTTACCAAAATTACTAGAAACTGGAATCGGTCCTCCTACTACCGTGCCAACACCTACTATAAATAGTTTTACATTTAATTCTCTTAGGTTTTCAAGAATTCTTTTCATTTGGCCTTCGTGTTCTTCTCCATCAGTAAGTAAAATCAGAATTTTATCAGCCGAACTCGACGGATTGAATAAAGAAATAGAGCGCTCGAGTGCCTCTTCGATATTAGTTCCTTGGGTTAAAATATAATCTGTATTTACGTTTTTGACTAAAGAATATACATTCTCTAAATCTGAAGTCATTGGTTGTAAAAGCGCTGATGTGCCAGCATAAACAACTAAACCAACTTTATCATCTTGAATATTTTTTAAAACATTTAGTATAATTTGACGGGAAAATTCCAATCGATTAGGTGAAATATCATCAGCTAACATGCTATTGGAAATATCTAAACAAAAAATTATTTCACAACTCGATGATTCTTTTTTCCGTGTTGTTGTATATTCTCTTGGATTTGCAGCTGATAAAAATAAAAGAATTAAGATAAAAAATTTTAAAATATACTTGCTTGTTATTCTCTTGTAATCATAATACTTAAATATTTTTTCATAAAAAATATTTTCAACAATCTTCCTAGATAACTTTTTAAATTTATTAATTAAAATACCTGATAAAGTAAATAAGACTAAAGCGAACAGAATGCCATAAATAACGTATTCAATATGTTGAAATTCGATATTCATTCAATTAAATTTCTAAAAAGAATTATTTTTAAAAGCCAATCTAACAAAAATAAAGCCATTCCTGAATATAAAAAATATGTAAAATATTCTCTTTTAGTATCGTATTTAATCTCTGTTATTTTTGATCTTTCAAGTTTATTTATTTCATCGTAAATTTTTTTCAAAGCTACTCCATCAGTTGCTCGATAGTAGCTAGCACCCGTAATACTGGCAATCTTTTTTAGCAAATTTTCATCTATTGTTACCTGGCGATTTTCAAAAATTAAATTACCAGAATAATCATATGCTACAGGTGTTAAAGCATAACCTTTTGTACCCACACCGATTGTATAAACTCTAATTCCAAATGTAGCTGCCATTTCTGCAGCGGTTAAAGGATCTATTTCTCCCATATTATTTTCCCCATCGCTCATTAAGATAATTACTTTACTTTTAGTAGGGGAATTTTTTATACGATTTACTGCAGTAGCAAGTCCCATACCTATAGCAGTACCATCATCAACAAATCCATAAGTAATTTCATTTATAGCATTTACGAGTGCATTTTTATCACTCGTCAATGGAATTTTTGTAAAACTTTCTCCTGCATAAAGAACTATTCCAATTAAATCATCCGTTCTGTTAAGCACAAACTCAGTAGCAACTTTTTTCGTGGCACTCAGTCTATCAGGTTTGAAATCTTTTGCCAACATACTGGCTGATATGTCGATGGCAAGTATTATAGAAATTCCTTGTCCATCTATAGTTTTTCTGTACTCGTGTTTTACATATGGCCCTGATACAGAAATTAGTAATAGAATAATTGCTATAGCTTTAAGTACCCTTCCAAATATTTCAGGATTTATAATGCGATTTTTATAATCGCTTAATGAATTATGGCTTACTTTTAAATTGGGATAAAATTGCCTTTTACTAAAAAAGTAATTAATTAAATAAAAGATAGGAATGACTAAAAGTAATAAAAAATAAGGCCTTTCAAACAACATATTAACAAGTTATTTTTTTTGTGCTTCAATCATAAAAGGATTTTGTTTTTGACTTTCAATAAATAACAGTATATTTTGCATAATTTCAAAGGTTTTTGTCTTATTATCAATTGCTTTTGCAAACTTTATCATTTGTGAATATTTAAAAAATTGCTTAAGCACATCAGTGTAGTGCATACTTACTGGCAAAAAGGTTATTAAATCGAATATTTCTGTAGTTGTTGATTCTAAGAAAGGTTGATTATATTTTTTTTCTAAATATTCACGTAATAGACTATCAATCTTAAAAAAATACTCACTAGATTGCATTTCATTTTTTTCGTATAAGTAATTGTACTCCTTTATATTTTTTATTACATAGTCCTCCAAACTTATATGAGGCATTTCTTCTTTGCCACTTGTGTTTTTTCTTCTCGGAAAATATCTTTTGACAATGAACAGAAATAATATTGTTATTACTATTATTGATACCCATAAAATCCAACGATTATCGTAAAAAGAAATATTTTCTTTAATATCATAAATTTCTATTTCATCCTTGAGTAGCGGAATGAATACTTGTATTGATACGGGTTCTGATATATGATGAATAGAATCTATAATAAAAGTAAGCGGTTGAAGAGTAAAAATCCCTGTGTCTAATATTACCGCTTTGAGCCTGGTGAAAATATAACTAGAGTCTACAAGCAACGTATCCCATTTATTGAGAAAATAAAACCCATTTAATGTATCGTTCAACTCTGGGTAAACAATATACTCAGCTTTTGGCAATTGAAAAATTAAATCAAAAGATTGACCAATAGCTATGCTGTTAGATTTATGAATAACTTTTATTTTTTCAGATTGTGAAAAAACCTGAAAGAAAAAAATTAAAAATATGACAAAACTTGTTGTAAATCTCCGTTTCATTTTTCAGAAAAGTATTTTATTAATGATTTCAGATAATTGTCATTTGTTGTAAGGTCTATAAAACCGGCAGAAAATTTTTCAAACATTTTTTTCACTTGTTCATTTTTTTTATTGCGATATTCAATATAGGATTGAACATTCTTTTTATTAAGATTAATCCAATAGGATGTATTACTTTCAATGTCTGTTATTTTAATATAACCTAAGGTTGGAATAATTTTTTCAATTGGATCTTGTACTCGTATGACTGTTACATCGTGATATGCACATAATTTTCTGAAGTGTTTTTCATTATAATCATCAATCAAGAAGTCAGATATTAAAAAGATAATTGTTCTTCTTTTGAATACTTTATTTACATATTGGATTGCATCGTTAATCGAAGAATATGGTGAAAAATTATCATTAAAAATAAGTTCTCTGATGATTTTAAGTGCATGAAATCTGCCTTTTGCGGGTTTTAGAACTTTTTCTACTTTATCGGTAAAAGTAATTAGCCCAACTTTGTCGTTGTTTTTAAGTGCTGATAGAGTAATTAAAGCAGCTATTTCAGCTACATAGTCTGATTTTTCTGCATTTTTAGTTCCATAGGACATAGACGCGCTATGATCTACCAAAAGCAAAATAGTTAGCTCTCTTTCCTCCTCCATTATTTTTACATGAGGTTCAGAAAGACGAGCTGTTACCTTCCAATCTATGCGTCTAATGTCGTCTCCGAAAGAATAAGGTCTAACTTCCGAAAATGTTAATCCTCTACCTTTGAAAGCAGAGTGATAACTTCCAGTTAGAATATCATTACTTTGTTTTTTAGTCTTTATCTCTATTTGTCTTACCTTTTTCAGCAGCTCTTTTGTATCCATTTAGGGCACTTGGATGGTTTCAATAAGTTTGTCGATAATGTAATCAGTTGTTAACTCCTCAGCTTCTGCCTCATATGTAAGACCTATTCTGTGTCTAAAAACATCGTGAATGACACTTTTTACGTCATCGGGTAGAACAAAAGGTCTTCCTTGTAAAAACGCATTAGCTTTAGCTGCTTTTGCTAAAGCCAAGGTAGCCCTAGGTGATACCCCGTAAGAAATCAAAGCTTTAAGAGGGGCTAAACCGTAGGACTGCGGCTTACGCGTAGCAAATACAAGGTCAACAATGTATTTTTCAATTTTTTCATCCATGTAAATGGAAGAAACCAACCTGCGGCCTTCAAATACATGTGAAAGTGATGCTACTGGTGATACATTTATATCATTGAGCTGATTAACATAATTCCTTAAAATTCTCAACTCATCCTCTTCAGATGGATAGGTAATTACTATTTTCATAAAAAAGCGGTCGAGCTGCGCCTCGGGCAATGGGTAAGTACCCTCTTGCTCAAGTGGATTTTGTGTTGCAAGGACTAAAAACGGCTCTGGAATTTGAAAAGTTTCTTCACCAATTGTGACCTGTTTTTCTTGCATAGCCTCCAGTAGTGCACTTTGCACTTTTGCCGGAGCTCTGTTGATTTCGTCAGCTAATATAAAATTACCAAATATAGGACCTTTGCGAACGGTAAATTCATTTTTTTGGACATTGTAAATCTGAGTGCCAATAACATCTGAAGGCAATAAATCGGGCGTAAATTGTATTCTTGAAAATTTGGCTTCAAAACAAGATGCCAACGATTTAATGGCCAATGTTTTAGCTAATCCAGGTACACCTTCAAGTAAAATGTGACCTGAAGAGAGTAACCCGATTAAAAGTCTGTCGACCATGTACTCCTGGCCTATCAAGACTTTCGAGAGTTCGTTTTTTATATCCCTTAAAAATTGCGAGGATTTCTCGATTTCTTCTGCTATGATTTGCAATTCTTTATTAATTTCACTCATCTAAAATTTATTTGCAAGCAAAAATATTAATCTATGGAAAGTAAAGAGCTACGTAAAAAGCTATAAAACTAAAAGATACATTAAAATTCCAAATATTGGAAATATATTTCATATTTGGATACATCAATGGGATAATCAATAGGGTAATGCTTGAATTTCAGTTTATTAAGATTGATTAATCTATTGGTATAAAGGTTGAGATTATAAGGTGTCATGTTCAGAGTAATAAATTTCGTTTTTGTATTTCTCTTAATCGCCTTGAAATCTACAGGTCAAGTATTTGACTTGACGAACAATAACTATTACAATGACTTTCCTTCTGTAATAAACGATGGATGGCTGTTTTTCCCAAACGAGTTTTATACAAGTAAACAAATTAATTCATTAAAAAATCTAAGAGGTTATAAAATCAACGCAAATGAAACATGGCATAATTTAAACAAAGCAGGCATTATTGAATCAAATACAGGGTATGCCACTTACTATACTCGAATTAAAGTAGGAGAAGAAAACCCGCGTCTTGTCATAAAATTTCCAAAAATTTATTGTGCTGCAAAGTTTTACGTTAACGGTGATTTATATACATCAGTAGGAGTAGTTTCAAACAAAAAAAGCAGTTATAAACCAGCACTAAAAACAGTATTTATAGAATTAGACCCACAAAAAAGTAAAACATTCGACATTGTAATTCACGTTGCAAATTTTGATCATTTTGAAGGTGGGATCATATCACCTCCTATCATTGGAGCTTATAATTATTTACTTAACATAAACAATAAAATTCTTATTACTGACGCAGTAATATTAGGTTCATTTCTCGTAAGTGCCATTATCTTTTTCTTTATATACTTTATGGGTAATTTGGGATATGAATTTATTTCATTTTCAATTTTCTCATTATTTTTTGCCATTCAATACAGTATTTACAAAAGCGATATTTTTAGTTCGTTTTTCCAAGGTATAAATTATTATTTAAATATAAAAATAGGAGTGTTATCTGTAATGCTAACATTTAGTTCGTTTTTTGTTTATACTTATTACATATTTCCAAAATATTTAAATAGAAATATCGCATTAGTCATAAGTTTAGTATTGCTTCTTTTTGGAATTACAGGAGTTATTATACCAGCGTATCACGTCACAATGATACTTCCTGCATTCTTTCTTGGGTTCGTTCCTGTAATCACGTTATATCTTTTTTATGTATTTTCAAAAACCGTAATATTTAACGAACGGAAAAAACTTCTAAGCTCATTAGCAGCTTTTTCATTGCTTCTATTAAGTATCTATTTTTTAAATAATGAATTTCACTTTTTTACTTCTAATATATTTATTGATGGGTTAATATTTTTCCTGTTTTTAGGAATACATATATTCCTCTTGATGTATAAATACAGCGTGAGAATTAAACAACTTTATATAGCAGTAGAAGAGTCAGCAAGAGCTAAAAACGAATTTATATCAACGATGTCCCATGAATTAAGAACTCCTCTAAATGGAATAATGGGTATGGCTTCAATGTTAAAAACAAATGAGACAGATCCTAATAAACTTAATAAAGTTGAAAGTATTATTCAAAATACTGAAAGATTAACCTCAATTATAGACGATATTTTGAATTTGAGTGATCTAGAGTCTGGCAAAATACAATTAAAATACAATAAATTAAACATAAGAGAAATCATAAATAAAAGTGTAGAATTAACTAATCATTTTAGAAAGGATAAGAGCATAGATTTAGACATATTAATAGATCCTAATATTGACGAAATTCTAGTAGGTGACGAGCTGAGAATTAAACAAATATTTGTTCATTTCATTAGCAATGCATTTAAATTTACTCAAAAGGGTAAAGTTGTAATTTCAGGAAAATTAATGAAAAACAACGACAATATTCAAGAAATAGAATTTTCAATTTCAGATACCGGTCAGGGAATTTCAAAAGAAAAATTAAACGATTTATTTAACCGTTTTAAACAGGCCGATGGTTCACATGCACGTAAGCATGGTGGTATAGGATTAGGCTTGGCATTAGCACAACAATTAATTAGTTTGATGGGCGGATCTGTTAGTGTAAAAAGTGAGGTAAATAAAGGTAGTACATTCACCTTCAGTATTCTTTTGCGGAAAGCAGATAAAACAAGCAGTGTTAAGGAAAACACAGTATTTAGAAAGATTGAACTTGACCCATCACTGAAATTATTAGTTGCTGAAGATAATCCAGTGAACCAAAAGTTGATGCTAATGATGTTAAAAAATCTTGGATATACGGCTGATATAGCAGAAAATGGTAAGGTTGCAGTAGAAAAAGCTTTAACTAGAAGCTATGACATTATTTTTATGGATATTCAAATGCCAGAAATGGATGGATTAGAAGCTACAAGACAAATACTAAAAAATATTAGTGATAGACCTGTAATTATTGCAGTAACAGCAAATGCAACAGATAGGGATAGAGATGAATGTTTGGAAGTAGGAATGAATGATTTTGTATCAAAGCCGGTAAAGCCGCTTGAAATAAAAGAGTGTATCTTAAAATGGCAAGGACTTAGAAGCTTTTTAAATGAAAATAAAATAGCTATTTGATTAGTTTAAAAGGTCTGTTTAATAACGCTTTTATAGATTTAGCAAGGTATTTAATTCTTAGGAAATTCGTTATTTTCCATGGGTTATTATCTTTTTCAAAATCCTCCCCAAGATTGAGAACATTGGAATAAAAATCAGAGGCAGTTATACCCCATTTTAAAAGGAAAAGATCTTTACCATTATTTTTTTTGACTCGTTTTGTAGATTTTGTTCCAAAATGATAGACTAAAGATTTTCCACAACCTATAAAATGTCGAACGCCCAAAAGGTAAAGCTTAAGAGAAAAATCAGGATCTGAATAAAATCCAGGAGAGTATTCAATACCAAAGCCACCAACAATATCCCAAACATCCTTGTGTACAACAAATGGTGGCCAAGAAGCTCCTTTCCAATTATTTCTAGAAATCTTTTTTACAAATCTGACAGCAGATTTTTCATCAAATGATTTGTAATCAGTACCAAAATTTTGAACGATTACGCAAGGATTATTTGTTTCATAAGGTTCAATCATCGTAGAGGAAATCATAAACAATTTTGAGTCGCACTTTCTAATTTCTTCCATCAATTGAATATCCCAACCCGGTAATGGTACCATATCATCATTCATGTAAACTACATAATCTGATATTGCTAAGGATCGAGCGGCATTAACAGCTAAACATACTCCGACGTTTTTCTCAAAGTGCACATAACTTATCTGTTTTTTTTCTGCGAATACTAATGTCCCATCCTTTCCTTCATTAATGGCTAATATGATTTGATGTTTTAACGAGGAATATTTAGATATACCATCAATACAAAGCTGTAAATATTGAAGATTATTCCATGTAGGGATTAAAATTGAAAACCCGTCAATAGGTCCAACTATTGAAGTACTTTTTTTTGATTTAAAAATCATATAAAAAAAAACTGCCCAAAGCTAATACTCTGGGCAGTTTAGTTTGATGTTTAACAACCTTATTTGTTCAATACAACGGGTTTCACTACAGTACCCTCGTTGCTGGTAATTCGAATTTGATAAGAGCCTGCCGCGAATTTGCTCAGATCAAGGACCTCTTGGGAAGCTACATTATCCAGCTTTCTTCTTAGAACAAGCTTTCCGGATATGTCAACGACAGAAATCTCCGCATTTGTAAGTATCTCAATACCCTTGAGAGTAACTATTCCATTGGTTGGGTTAGGATACAGGGTTATTGCATTTAGGAGATTTTCGTTGAGATTAATCCCCTGGATTGTTATTGTAGAAGTGGTGGAGTCACTTCCGCAAGCATTGGTTACTACCAGTTTAACGGTGTAAGTACCATTCGCTGTGTATGTAGCAGTTGGATTTACGCCAGTACCTTGAGTACCATTACCAAAATCCCAGTTGTAAGAGACAGCATTTTGTGAGGTTGAAGCGTCAAATGTAACGGTGGCATTTGTTGCGGTAATAGTTGGAGTACCAGCGGTGAAGGCAGCCACAGGGTTAGGATCTGTTGTAAAGCCAACTTTTGGAGCTGGACTACTCAATCCAGAGGCGCATGAGTCAGTTACAATCACTTCGTAACCTGTACCTGGAGTTAAACCTGTAATGGTAAAGGTATTTGCAGTGATACCAGAAACCACAGTGCCAGAGCCTGGAGTAAATCCGGTTGGACCGTACTCAATCTTACTTGAGAGCTTACCTGTACCTGAAGTCCATGTAACAGTAGCAGAATTACATGCAGGAGTTACATTAACTGCAGAGGGTGTAGTACAGGGTATGGCACCAATTAAAGTGATGTTGAACGGCTGATTAGCAAATCTGTTAAGTGTACCAGAAGTAGCTCTAACAGTCCACTTTACATCAGCAGGTGTACCAGGAGGCACGTTATTGGCTGCTAGAAGAGCATTGATCTGAGCATTGGTAAGGATTAAGAAAGTATCCAAACCATTGTTGTTAGATGGGAAAGTGGCGATAGGATTTGTGAAATTACCAGTCGGAACATCTACCATCCATTCGTAAGTAACTGCTGGTGCAGTTCCAATTGCACGTTGAGACTTTTGCCATGTGATGGTAACAGATCCCGGACCAACTGCATTGTAAGTTGAGTTATTCGCTGGGGTTGCAAGTGAAAATGGTGTAAGTGAATCAGGAGCATTGAGGATTGCCTCAATCATTAACCTGAAGTTATTAACAGTGGTCAAACCGCTGCCATTGAGAGCTGCTGAATAGTAGGCATTTGGTCTGGTAGGATTCTCATTTTGAAATGCCAATGGGAAGTATCCTTGAGAACCAACAGTTTGAGCAATACCTACATAGAAGTCTTCGTTTGTGAAAGTGAATGGAGTTGGGAAGTTGAAAGTCTTGTATGAAGAAGTATCAGCAGCAGTGATCACATAGTTCGGGCCTTGAGCAACTATCACAGTATCTTTTAAGAGTACAGGATAGATGGTCTGACCAATAGCTGCTGCATTGTTGCTTAATCTCACACGAACTCCAGACACTGAACGTGTTCCATTTACAGAATATCTTGTAAGCAACAATCCACTACCAGTATTGAAACCAACACCACTTAAACCTGTCACTGTAGTATCAGCGTAGCTGAAGCGATCGGTGGTCAAATCTTGTACATAAGACCGCTGATTGTTTGAAGGAACATCATCAGAGGGTACAGATACAGTAAGTGTACTGAATCCTAAGTTATTGTTAGGATAGCTGAAGGACACAACTGTGGATTGACCGCTTTGAAGATTAACACCAGCAGTGATAGTAGCCGTATTGGCGCCTGTTACTGTGAGCGTCACATTTTTGTTTTGCGGCAGATAACCGTTGTTAACAATCACGGCTTGAACGGTCTCAGGCTTACCCCAAGGAGTGGCGTTTTTACCAAGAGCCCAAATGGCACGTACTTCTAGATCGTTTGGTTTTTTATCTACAGCCCAACGAATTTCAGGTCTGAAGGCAGTTGAACCAAGTGTAGTAGGTGCTGGCGGGTTAGTAGCTTGGGCTGAAACAAGTGAGCTCGGTATAGTATTATTAGATAAATAGGTAAAAGGAGTGGGAGCCGGAGCTGAAAGCATCTGCCAATCGTATGCTAAATAGAGGTTTTGACCGGTGTAAACAAAATTGCTATTATTGCTAAATAGAATATCAAACAAGGTCTGATTAGCAGGAATTACAAGCGTATCGTCGTACACTAATGTCATACCGGTCAATATACCTGACCAAGCTGTTCCTTTGTTATAGTTAACGTCGGTAGTGTTTTGGACATACACTTTAAATAGACCAGTTACCGAAGCTGAAGTAGGAGTGGATAGAGTAAAGCCCATTCCTCTCAATATAGTGTTGGAGTCAATACCAGCATTGAGGAATTCATTCTGACGAATGATCATGGCTGCTCGCATGTAATTGTGCGTAGCAGTACCGTTTGGAGCACGCAATTGCGTAGTTGCACCATTGTTCTGTGGTGCAGCGAGGAAGTTTGGTGTAGCTACGCCTAGTCTTACGAGTCTAATAAAGAAGGGCTTAGTCGCAAAAACAGTATCATTTCCAGCTACAGCTCGTACTGTCCATTCTAAATTAGCAGTATCACCAATTGCAACTCCATTAGCAGCTAATAGAGCATCTACTTGAGCAATAGTTAAAGTAAGAGTCGTATCAGCTCCATTATTATTTGATAAGATGGAAGCTATCGGATTATTGAAAGTTCCTGCAAGTGTTTTTAGCAACCAACTGTAACTGGGGTTCGTTAATGACCCTGCTTTCTGCCATGTAATATTTATAGGTAACTGTGCAGGACCAGCAACCAAGACAGTCGCACTGTCTGCTGGTGATAGTAGAGCAAAACCAGCAGGTGGAGCAGGTTCAATCTTTACGTTATCGATATATAGGTTATTTCCAAATGCTGATATAGCTGTGAACTTCAACTTATTTGTACCTGCAGGCAATGCTATGGTATAAGTACCCCATTGTGAAGCTGTAGGTGTAAAAGATGAAGATATAGGCGGAGCAGTCACAAGTGGTCCATTCACACCACCGGCCAGTGAAACTAATGTAGTGTAGGTAGCACCACCGTCAGTAGAATAACTGATTTTCAAACTATCAACTTCATTAATATACGTTGCGTAAGCATGATCAAATTTTAATTGATAGTTGGAAGGTACTGACTGAAACTGTGGTGAAATAGCGTCATATGATCCACCTGATATATTATAAAAAGGAAATCTAATTGAATTACCAGGCTGACCATAACCACCAACATTTACTAATTGAAACTGAGGTGCCGCAGTCCAACAAGACAATGAAGTAGAAGCTGAATCAAATGTTTCTGTGAATGGAATATTTTGGATTGCGCATAGTGTTGTAGCCGATACAGGACCTGCTTGATTAGCAGAAGAATCCGTACCACACAATGTTCTGACATAGAACTGGTATGTAGTCTGTGGAGTCAAACCTGTAATAACAGTATTTGTACCTGTCACTGTTGTGGTTTGACCAGTACCGGGGGTAAATCCTGTAACACCATATTCTACCTTATAGCCAGTAGCACCTGTTGCAGCATTCCAGCTCAACGCAACAGAGTTAGCTGTAATTGTACCAACAGTTAAGCCTGTTACTGTAGGACATGTTGGAGCGGGCTGATAATAAACTATAAGCCTCCAGGAATTATTAGGTACGTATTGATAAACAGTATCACAAGTTGCCAAACCTGTTCCAGAACCTCCCCAGGTTCTTATAGCGTGAAGTTGAAACGTAACTGTTCCAGAGGCTCCATTGGCGAATGAAAGGTTAGTTCTGTTATATGTATGTGTACCACCACTTGTAACAGCTGGGCCAAGTACCATTGACTCTCCAGCATTTAATGTGGGGCTAAACAATCTACTTCTTTGTTCGCTGAGCCAACCACCACCCTGAGCTACCATAGTGTATTGAACATCAATACCTGCGATGATATTGCCAGCAGGAATGGTAATCTGCATTACTCCAGGACAAGCTGAAGTATCATTAGGTCCGGGGCTTGCATTTAGCATTGTGTTAATTGCGCCAGCAGAATAGGTCTGACATACTGCATTAGCAGGACATTGGAACAATGTAGTAAAGTCAACAGGCCCGGCCCAAGCACTTGAGTTTGTATCACAAAGTGAACGAACATAAACTTGATACGTCGTAGAAGGTAGTAAGCCAGTTATGGTGAATGGATTTGAGGATGTAGTCACTGTGGTTCCCGTTCCAGAAGCCGAACCCGTAACAATGATCATATCAAATCTCCATGTACCAGTTGGGCCGTAAGTAGAAGTGCTATTAGAAGCTTCATATGTATTTCCGGTGCCTGCAAATGCAGAAACAATTCTGAATCCAACATTCGGATTGTTGTTTAAAGCAGATACTGATGAGAAATTTACAGTCCGTTTATTATACCACGTATCTCCTGCTGGCGCTGTAAAAGTCTGAAAGTCAACCCAGGTCGGATTGCTTGCGGTTACATCTGTAGTGTATTGCACTACTACGGTATTTGCTGAAGTATTGGAATGTCTTTGATCAAACTGTAAGACTATATTAGAAAGTCCAACTGTAGAAACATTTATTTGAATGCCAGCTGTTTTATTTCCAGTGCCTTGAACTGGGAAATTCGACACATTCCATCCATAATTGGGTGGAACAGTAGTAACCGGGTCCGAACTTCCACCTCCTACCAGTCCTGAAGCGAAGGAAGCTGTAGTACCGCCTACGAGAGAGGCTGTACCAGAACCTTGTGCGGGTGATGGACTAGTAGTTCCACCAGGTATTGTAGTCGTAGAAGCACCGTTGAAATTCCATAATGCTATGGTAGTTGGATTGGAACCGGGAGTAAAGCCGATAGGTCCCCAGCTTACTTGAAACAATGTATCATTAGGTGAGTTCGCACCGGGAGTCCAACCTACAGATGCTGAGTTCGATGTGATGTTTGATACAGTGATATTAGAGGGCGGGAAGCACGGTTGTGTAGGAGTAAACTCATAGCAACCGATATCTGGGGTGGTTGCATTTCTCGGAGCTCCAGTAATGTCATTTGTAACAGTAGAAATTGGAGTACCTACGTTATTAAGTGCTGGATTGGTAGGAATTAGTACAAGGTTGCTGTTAAAAAGCGGATTAGCTGAAATTGAGTTTGTATCCTTATTGCTAAAAGATTGAAAGTCTGAAAGTGTAGTATAATTACCCACATTAGCTGTTGTGCCGACCTTAGCTACGAAACCATTTGTAGCTGGTGGGAACAAGTTGTTGTGGTTAGAGAAAAGGTTAGAGGCAAAATTGTAACCTGAGGGGAACCACATTGCAATAAACTCTTTGGCTCCAGTGGCGTTAGATGAGTGTTGATTAACGAAATTGTTATTCTTGACATCAACAACAGTAGAAGATGAAACAACTAACAAACAGGCACTTACAGCTGTAGTTTGGTTTGTATTATCGTAGTTTCCAGTAAGGTTTACGGAATTAAAATATACTTTATGGTTTGTTCCAACATTAAAGCGAATTCCAAATGCATTAAATGTTGTTCCTATAAAATAATTAACAGTCCGAACGTTCGTAATTTCATTATTAATTACCTCGTGATCATTTCCAGCTTCACAGTTTATACCATATGCGCCCCAACCTCCAGTATTTAAATTTTGTACAGTTTTAATGGAGTTTCTATAAATACGGCAGTTACTTGTACCGGTACCTACGAAAATACCGGCAATATTGATACCTAAGTAGCTAATGATGTTATTGACCTTATTATCGGTTATGAGTGGAGAAGAAGCGTTTAAAACCCAAATTCCTCTAAATCCAATTAGACGGTTTGAGTCTACTGGGTTTTCAACCCCGATTGTGTTGTTAACAATTTCTAGACCCGTAGAAGGAAGGGTACCAGCTGAAGGATTAACATTAACTCCTACGTAAAATCCTTCAATTATATTATTTAAAATCTGAACATTGTTAGCACCTGGGAAGGCTGCCTGTGTTTGAACTTGAATACCACTAGTACTTGTCGTTAAACCCAAAGTAGGTCCACCGATCAAATGGCAGTTTCTTACTGTAACCTGATTTAATCCTGCCGCTGAAGGAACAGACACCAGCACACCAGCCGATGTCTGGGTGCTGTTATTTCGTATAATCAGGTTATTACCAGCTCCGTTAATTCGTCCATCAATTGTTACTCTGCTGGCAGTAATAACAATAACTCCTGTATTATTAATTGTACCTTCAATTGTACGAACACCACCACTTGGAGCTATGGTAAGTGTATAATTACCAGCACCTATCTCTGGCCAAGTATTTATTTGTACAGGCGCAGTTAATGTTTGATCCGAAATGATATTTAATGTTACATTTCCAGATAATCCTACAGAGTTAACAGCAGAAATAGCATCGGCAAGGGTAGCAAATTGACCTGATGTACCAACCGTGTAAGTACCTGATAGAGGTGCTTGTATTAACCTGTTACCAGCTGGAGCAACTGGGCTGGGCGTTTGTGGGTTACCACCAACTACTACTGATGAAATTTCACCATCTATTACATTGTTCACTTGGGCAGTTGGACTAACATCGTATGTAAGCCAGAAATAGTTTGATCCATGAAAGAGCTGAATGGGTGTTGATGGAGTAAAGACCATATTCGTAGATGGTGTAGCTATGGTAGAACCAACTTGAAAAGTTGTTGAGAAGTTTGGATTAGTTCCAGTGAAATAAATTCTCGCATTTGAAATATCAGAAAGTGAAGTTGTACCATTAGCAGAAGCGGTAATGCTTGAAACGGTTAAAGGGTTATTCAAACCACTAGTAGTTACAGTAAGTCGGATTACTGGTTGATTTGAAGCACCTTGAGCTACAGGGTTTGTGACCTGAGCATTAGCTGCAGAAGTAAAAGTTTGATTTACAAAGGGTGCAGGAGAGAAAAGATATACTCTTCTTGTTGTTGGTGTTCCACCACCAGCGAGTGCAGCAATAGGACCAAGTGTACTAAAAGCATTATTGTGGTTGGTAGTAGTAGAAGCTGTGTGATCTGTGAAGTTAACTACATAATAATTACCAGCAGTAGAATTATTTGAAAAACCAGATTTTGCGGCAGTTAATGAACCGGCTCCTAATGAAATAGGACCAAGTACAAATTCCATCAAATTAGAACCTTCATAAAAACGAGCTTGCCATGTTCCATCGGCTGTTGTTGATGTGTTGTTTATAGTAACACCGGTCCATTGAATTACAAAGCATCTGTTAGGGGCTGTTCCTACTACTTTAGATGATATGGAACCAGTAGAGTGTAAGCCACCATTATTAAGACCAGTAACAAATGCACCTACTCTAATACCAGTACCACCACCGATATTATTTCCTGATATTGCATTAAAATTGAGACCTATAATTCCATTAGTTGCCACAGAAAAGTTGGTGACAACCTGACCAAGAATTTCAAATGGTATAGGAAAAGGTATTCCAACTGCATTACTTCCTGTACCGGTAGCAGGAGCTGGACCCGCAATGTGCACGGTTACACCGGTAGTCATATCGATTACATTGTTATTTCTATCTAAACCAAGATTACCAGAAGTATTGGTCTGATAAAAATACCCAGCTGCAGTTGTGGGTGTCGTTTGCGCAAGTAATGAAACCTGCCAAACAACAACACTCATTAAAAATGCTAAAGCACTCTTAATCAAGTAATTCTTCGCCATAAGTGAGTTTTTTAGAGTTCTTACAAATATATTTAGCTTTTAAATAGCTAAAATTTTTTTAAAAAAATTTTTAATGCTCTTGAAATTTTAAATCGAAAACGTCCTTTAATGAACAAGTAATTTGCGGGTTACAGTGCTATTTCGATGGATAATTTTAATTATAAACATTTGACTTTTAGATGCTAGATTGTCTATTCTTAAAGAAACTGTAATGGTATTTCTATCACTTAAAAGGTTAACAACTTTTTCTGAAATTAAAATTCTTCCCAAAAGATCGAAAATTTCCAATTTAGTATTCTCATCGTATTCATAAATGTCCATAGAAAATTTTCCATCACTCGGATTTGGATAGGGATTAGATGCGATTTCTGAAAGCGAAAAATCAGATATCGAGATATTTCCGTGTTGTATTTTCAATGCAGATGTGGTATTTGAATACGGAACCTGCGCATAGAGAACTTTTTGGGAGTTGTCGTAAAAATACCCTGTACCAGCATTAATTAACTGATTTAAAGATGTAAAAGGCAATAGTACAGTATTATTCCACAGTACGGTAGTCGGTGCATGCATATAGCGTACGATTTCAAAGCGATACAATCGATTCGATGGCATACCGGTGTACCCATTTCCTGTGGTAGAACACGTGATGTGGTAATCTTGTCCCACTCTTTGACTTTTAAAGTGTAGGAACGCATAGTTTCCGGTGATTAGTGCGTCGGGGTGCTGTCCATCGTCGGTGTATATCGATGCACTATCAGAGTTGACAAACTCATCGTGATAATTTCTTATATATAAGGTGTCAAATTTGTAAAAAGCAGTAGTACGAATATTATCAGGTGCCATAGCAATAAGGGAGCCTGAGCGTACAAAAAAGGGCAAACGGCTGATTTGGGCCGAAACGATCGCTTGTGAATTGCCATTGTAAACAATATTGGTATGAAAATCAACCCAACGACCGGAGGGAAAAAAGACAGTTTTAGTAGAAGTGTTTGCGTCGAGCACCGGGGCTACTAAAATGTCCTTACCCCAAAGAAACTGTTCATCTCTATCAGCCAGGAAAGAATTCCCAGGTTCAAAGTAGTCAGTTGGCAAAGCTAACGGAGTGCCTTTAGTAGAATTTAAAAAAGCCAAATGATAATTGTAAGGCAAGAAACGATACCTAAGACGCGCATATTCAAGGCATATATTTCGGTAAAAGGGTGGATAATTATAGGGCTCGGGTGGTACACCTTCGCCATGAGCACGCATAATCGGGCTAAAGGCACCTAGTTGAAACCATCGTGTGTAGAGTTCTGGATCTTGCCCTCCTCCAGTAAATCCGCCAAGATCTGAATGCATATATCCAATGCCACTCATGCTCATGCCCAACATATTGGGAATCTGAATTTTTAACCCTCCCCACGAACGCTGCACATCGCCCGACCACGGGAATGTAGAATACCGCTGCATACCGGCGAATCCGGAACGAATCAGATTAAACAAGCGCTGAGATGGGTACTGCTGCCTGTAGCCTTCGTACAAACGCTTCGCCCACAGCATGCTGTAGCTGTTGTGAATCTGGCGGGCCGTGCCTTTTTGGTGGATCATTCCTTCGGGGTGATTTTCAGGTTCGCCCAGATCGCACCACCACCCCCCTACTCCTTCATTGATGCGCGGTGGGTAAAGACTCCACATGTAATTCAATGCGCTGTCGTTGGTCAAATCAATTAAACCAGCACTCCCCGCCCAAAAACCTCCAATGACAAAGGGCTGTCCTTGCGCATTTTTTGCTAACCAACCATTTTGAGCGAGAATGGGAAATTTGGTGCTTTGTTGAGTGAAATAAGGTTCAGTTATTAAGACAGTTTTTACACCTATATCATTAAAATCGCTGATCATCTTAACCGGATTGGGAAACTTTGTATAATCCCATGTGAAATTTCCCATAGTGGCAGGAGAACCAAACCAGTAAAGATCAAGTATCAAAGCGTCTAACGGAAATCCTTGATTTCGAAGGGCATTTACTACCTGACGGGCTTCTGTTTCTGATTGGTAACCATACCTAGATTGAATGTACCCAAGCGACCAACGAGGAGGTAACGGTTGTAAACCTGAAACAGAAGTGAAACCTTTGAGAACATCATCATACGATTGGCCAGCGATGAAATAATATGTTAGCTCCCCATCTTCAAAGGAAAATCGCATTTCAGATGGATCAGTCTTTCCCAAATCCAGCTTCGCTGGAGCAAAATTGTCTACTACGATTCCATATCCTTTCGAACTGACAACAAAGGGCATGGTAATATTCATAGTACGTGCACCGGGGCCATATCCATAAACAGCCGTATTGTAAACATCGAGTTCCTCGCCTCTTCGATTTGTTTTAAATGCCCTGGATCCAGTGCCATAAAGGCGTTCATTTGAATCCAGTTGTATACTTAACCCTTTGCGTGTAAACTGCTGCCATGTGCCTCTCAAGTCTCTACAGAGTGTATCACTATTAAATATATAAGTGAAACGAACTGGATGACTCTGAATTAATACCGACACATTACCACCACCGTAAAGCAACCCGTTTGGGGTTTGCAATGCTAACGCCGGCTTAGGTGTATCGCCGGCAGTTACTATGGAATTAAAGGGCGGAAATTGATTAGTAGACGAATAGCGAATTTTTATCACATTGTCTTTCACGCGAGTGACTTGAATAGCTCCTGTATCACATAAAACTGTGAGAATATTGGAATTAAGTGTAAAAGAGGAAATACTTTGTGGAGATAATAGATTGATATCGTAAAAAATATCTTGATTATTTGCATCTCTGCCAACTATAGTACCGTTGACATTTCTAAAGACAAATGCAAGACGCAGTACTTGAACATTCTGCGGAACATTGTAAAAGGAACGGATATGGTATTTGATGGAATAGAGATTGTTGCCCAGTGGAGTCATGAGGCGAGCAGTATCGTAGGTGCCCCAATTCCCCTGAACAAAAAACCAGTTGTTGGGACTGGTACTTGCAGTGGTAATTAATCCGGTATGAGCAAAAACAGGTCCGTTGAAATTTGCCAAAGCTCCATTTCCTTTTGTTGCGTCATATATAATGGTCACTGTATCATCTGTAGTCGGATTTACGGGGGTCACTACCAAAATCTGTCCATAGCTAAACCAGCAAAAGAGGATAAATACAATAGAATAAAGTTTTTTCATTGAAAATCAATTTGCACAAAAGTAGTTAGTGTACTTTTTACACCATACAATTTTTTATGTTTAATCCCTGAAATGAGTAAAGATTTTTTATGCTTGCATAATATTTTGTGTATCTTTAGCGCTCAAATTCGATTTTTTCATGAATGCATATATAGTCGCTGCCAAAAGAACTGCTGTAGGAAAGGCACCTAGAGGCAAGCTGCGTTTTTTTAGACCTGACGATATGGCTGCCGTAGTCATCAAGAAGCTCTTAGAAGAGCTCCCAATGCTTGATAAAGAGCGCATTAACGACGTAATCGTTGGAAATGCTATGCCTGAGGCAGAGCAGGGTTTGAATGTAGGAAGACTAATATCGCTCATGGGCTTAGATACTGTAAAAGTGGGCGGTATGACCGTTAATCGCTATTGTGCCTCAGGCTTGGAAACGATAGCTATAGCAGCCGCCAAAATACACGCCGGTATGGCTGAATGCATCATAGCCGGGGGCACCGAAAGCATGAGTTACATCCCTATGGGAGGTTGGAAAGTAACTCCTAATTACGAATTGGCTAAAGTTCACGCTGATTATTACAACAATATGGGACTCACAGCTGAAGCTGTAGCTGCCCAATACAAAGTGAGTCGCCAGGATCAGGACGCTTTTGCTTACAGATCGCATCAGCGAGCCCTGCAAGCCATCGAGAAGGGTTATTTTGATCAGGAAATAGTTCCACTTGAAGTAAAAGAAATATACCTCGACGAACGCGAGAAGAGACAAGAGCGCACCTATACGTTTACGACGGACGAAGGTCCTCGAGCTGATACAAGCATAGAAGCTTTAGCTAAATTAAAACCTGTATTTGCTGAAAAAGGCAGTGTAACAGCGGGAAATTCTTCTCAGACTTCTGACGGAGCGGCCTTCGTAGTAGTGATGAGCGAAAAAATGGTGAACGAACTCAATCTTAAGCCTATAGCCCGGTTAGTCACTTACGACGTAGCCGGCGTTGAGCCGCGAATTATGGGAATTGGACCGGTTTATGCCATTCCTAAAGCACTTAAGAGAGCCAATTTGAAATTAAATGATATCGACTTAATCGAATTAAACGAGGCTTTCGCTGCACAATCCATAGCTGTAATCAGAGAACTTGGTTTAAATGAAGAAATCACCAACGTAAACGGAGGAGCCATAGCCCTCGGCCACCCACTCGGCTGTTCGGGTGCAAAACTCAGCGTACAGCTCTTTAATGAAGCCAAACGCAGAAATGCTAAATACGGCATGGTGACTATGTGCGTGGGTACAGGCCAAGGTGCAGCTGGCATATTTGAGATTTTGTAACACATCGAAACATTGTGAAATTTTCTGTGCGCTGTATTTTTAGCCCCAAACTTTCTTTTAATACAGTTAAGAAACAAAATAATATGAATACAGAGCCCACTAAATACAGCGACGAAGAACTTGAGTTTTTTAAACAATTGATTTTAAAAAAGATAGAAAAAGCTGAGCATGATCTTCAGGTGTTAAAAGAAGCAATTTCAAATGACTCAGGAAACGGTACGGATGATACCTCTCCTACATTTAAAGCTTTTGAAGAGGGTTCAGAAACAATGAGTAAAGAGGCGAATGCCCACCTGGCAGCACGTCAAGAAAAATTCATTCGCGATTTGAAAAATGCCCTTTTGCGCATTGAAAATAAAACATATGGTATTTGCAGAGAAACTGGACGTTTGATTCCAAAAGAAAGGTTAATGCTCGTACCTCATGCCACTCTCTGCATCGAGGCCAAAGAAGGAAAATTAAACAAGTCTAAGTGAAAAAAAATCTTTTAATCGTGGGACTTGTGATATTAGCTGACCAAGTCCTCAAAATTTGGATAAAACTCAATTTATCGCTCGGTCAAGAAATCAAGATTGCTGATTGGTTCATTTTGCATTTTACCGAAAATCCAGGAATGGCTTTTGGAATCGAATGGGGTGGAAATTTTGGTAAATACCTTCTGACCATTTTTAGAATTATAGCTGTCATATGGATTTTCACATGGCTCGTGAAATTGACGCGCCAAAAAGCTCATTTAACAGCCCAAGTCAGCATATCCCTTGTTTTAGCTGGTGCATTGGGCAATTTGATTGACAGTTTGTTCTACGGCATTATATTTTCAGACAGTTATCACCAAGTAGCCCATTTTTTACCTGAACAAGGTGGCTATGCTGCCTTTATGCTCGGACATGTAGTTGATATGTTTTATTTTCCACTTTTCACAGTACATCTTCCAGAATGGTTACCTCTGTGGGGAGGAGAGTCGTTTATTTTTTTTCAGCCAGTTTTCAATATTGCTGATGCATCGATAACAATAGGTGTTATATTTATGATTCTATTTCAAAAACACCTTTTCCAAAAGGAAATTCATCAATCAGAGACAGTTGCAAATTCTACTACTTAAAAGAAGAATTAACATCTCTGGCCTTCATTTGATAGTTGTAATCACTTGCTGCTTTACACGAGCATTCATCGTTTTTCACCACAAAATTTTGAATGCCCATAGCTTTTTTTCCAAAACAACCAGTCACCGGATACACGGGATACTGTCCAGCCATTTCTGTGCGATCTGTCCTAATAAAAAATTCATAAAATCCAGCTGGTTGTTCGCTACGCGCAGCCAGATACATACCAGAAATCTTCAATCCACTGATCAATGTATTTTCATAATTTTTGAAAGACTTTTCATCAAAAGCTTCTTTTGGAAGGCCTGTATGAAGCGACAAAAAAGACACTGCATTTTCGAAAGTGTACGCGCTTGATTCGCTTGACTTACTCTGCGCATGTAGAGATGAATAAACTGCTGAAAAAACGTATATGAAGCTAATGAGATGTAAGGTTTTTTTCATCGTTATAATGTTTTATTGACACAAATATATCCTGATTAACTAAAACATATCTCAAAACAAAACTGACAATATGTCACTTTAAAGCTGAAATATCTATCTTTGCCATAAATTCTAAGGAATGTATCATCACGGAAATAAGGTTATAGATGAACAAAGACAGGGAGAGGCACTCATACTCACCCATGAAGGCAAAAAGAAACTCTATATTGAAAGCTATGGCTGTCAAATGAATTTTTCAGACAGTGAAATTGTAGCCAGCATACTCTCTAAAGAGGGATTTGCTACCACAAAAAATCCAGAAGAAGCTGATTTAGTGCTTCTTAATACATGTTCTATTCGTGAAAAAGCAGAGCAAACAGTCCGTAACCGCTTGTCGCATTTTCATGCGATCAAAAAACAGAATCCAGATATAAAAATTGGTGTACTAGGCTGTATGGCCGAGCGCATCAAAGAAAAGTTGCTTGAAGAGGAAAAGCTAGTGGATATCGTAGTAGGTCCAGATGCATATCGCGACTTACCCAAGCTGATAAAAGAAGCCGAAGACGGACGAAAAGCTGTGAACGTTTTGCTCTCAAAAGAAGAAACGTATGGCGATGTAAATCCTGTAAGGTTAGGAGGTAATGGAGTTACTGCATTTATTTCTATAATGCGCGGATGCGACAACATGTGCACCTTCTGCGTAGTACCCTTCACGCGCGGGAGAGAGCGCAGTCGCAATCCACAATCGATCATCGACGAAGCAAAAATACTTCAAGATGCTGGCTACAAAGAAATTACACTACTTGGACAAAATGTAGATTCCTATCTGTGGTATGGGGGTGGATTAAAGAAAGACTTTGCAAAAGCCTCTGAAATTGCAAAAGCTTCAGCAGTGCGGTTTGCTCAATTGCTTCGCCAAGTGGCAGAGGCCGTTCCAGAAATGCGCATTCGCTTCAGTACCAGCAATCCACAAGACATGACCGAAGATGTACTGCACACCATCGCTGCCTATAACAACATTTGCAAATACATACATCTACCGGTCCAAAGCGGGTCAACGCGGATTCTGAAAGCGATGAACCGAGGCCACAATCGCGAGCAATACATCGAGCTCATAGACAAAATAAGAAAAATAATTCCTGATTGCGGTCTTTCGCACGACATGATCACCGGCTTTCCTGGCGAAACCGAAGAAGATCACCAAGATACTTTGTCGCTTATGGAATATGTTAAATACGACTTCGGCTATATGTTCAAATATTCCGAAAGACCAGGTACTTATGCAGCCAGACATTTTAAAGATGATGTACCCAACGAAGTAAAAACAAGAAGACTTACAGAAATCATTGATCTTCAGCAAAAGCATTCTTTATATAGAAATCAACAACACATTGGAAAAATCGAAGAAGTACTAGTAGAAGGTGTATCTAAAAAGTCAAATGAGCATTGGTTTGGTAGAAATACTCAAAATACCGTTGTTGTTTTTCCGAAAGAAAATGTCAAACCCGGTGATTTTGTAAAAGTAAAAATTTTAGAGTGTACATCTGCAACGTTATTGGGCCAAATCGTTCATTGAAATGAATCTTAAAAAGTTCTTTTATCTACTTTCTTTTTCCTTATATTTTTTCTCAATAAAAGTACAATCTCAAACATATGAAAATGGCAAATGGATAGACGATAATCTAACTTTTAAAATCGTTTATGAGAACATTAAAAAATCCGGGGAATTACATTTGTGTATTGCAAATAAAAGCAACGATTTATGTATCGGAAATTTAATGGTACCATTTGAGGTTTTTATTTATGATAAAAAAGATTCTTTAATCTGGTCATCGATATGGACAGGAAACAATATGCAGTTGAAATTTAAGCGCAAATTGCCATTCGCTTATAAAGTAAATGTAAAAGCAAAGGCTCCTTATGTGATCAACAAACTGACCACAACAAAAATTTATCAAAAGCAACCCCTGGAACTCATATACATTATACAATGAGTCAGCTACAAGAAATAAAAATGCGATTTGGCATCATAGGGAACTCTCCCCTACTCGACCGCGCAATTGAGAAAGCGATACAAGTGGCAAATACAGATATATCGGTACTAGTAACCGGTGAAAGTGGTGTAGGGAAAGAGAATATTCCTAAAATTATCCATGCACTTTCACATCGCAAGCACAAGCCCTACATCGCTGTAAACTGTGGAGCTATTCCCGAAGGAACCATTGATTCAGAGCTCTTTGGGCACGAAAAAGGTGCATTTACTGGAGCTCTTTCTACCCGAAAAGGATATTTTGAAGAAGCTGATGGAGGTACAATTTTTCTCGATGAAGTAGCAGAACTACCACTACAAACTCAGGTAAGATTATTGAGAGTTTTAGAGACTGGTGAATTTATAAAAGTTGGCTCTTCCAAAATTCAAAAAACAGACGTAAGAATTGTAGCGGCTACCAACGTAAATATGCTTGAAGCTGTAAGCAAACACAAGTTTCGCGAAGACCTTTATTATAGATTAAATACTGTTGAAATTCATTTACCTCCATTGCGAGAAAGAAAGGAAGATATACCGTTAATTTTTAAAAAATTTTGTCTTGATTTTGCCGAAAAATACAGACAACCTCCACTAAAACTGTCAAAAGAGGCAGAAGAACTTTTAAAAAACTACAGATGGCCAGGTAATATTCGTCAATTGAGAAATTTAGCAGAGCAAATTTCAGTAGTAGAAACCAATAGAGAAATTACGGCAGAAGTATTAAAGAATTATTTGCCAGATATCGATAAAAGTACCCTGCCAGCTCTGCATACATCATCCAATTCATCCAATGCAGATTTCGCCAGCGAAAGAGAAATTTTATACAAAATTCTCTTTGATATGCGAAACGATCTGAACGATTTAAAAGCCATAACATTAGAACTCATAAAATCAGGCGGTACGAATACAGGAAGATTTGCTGAAGAAAATTCTACTTTGCTACAGAAAGTGTTTAGAACATCTGAACCTTTTACCTCGACACCGATTGTAAATAATCCGGGAATCATCGTCAATGAAGGAATTAATACACCGCATGTAAATGCAATCAACATAAATGGAGCCTCACAGGAAGAATTTGAAGAAGCTGAAGTAGAACCCATGACAGAAGAAGTTCTCTCTCTCGAAAAAAGAGAAATCGAACTCATAAAAAAAGCACTTGAAAAACACAATGGAAAACGAAAATTAGCCGCTGAAGAACTTGGTATTTCAGAAAGAACACTTTACAGAAAAATTAAACAATACAACTTGCAGTGAAAAAAATAATCGTTGCTTTATTGTTCTTACTGGTCAATGCGTGTAGCGGAGGCTACAGTTTCACTGGCGGTAATGTGGGTGATGCTAAGACTTTTTCAGTTGATTTATTTCCAAATTATGCCCCAATAGTTAATCCGAACCTTAGTTTACAATTTACCGAAAAATTAAAAGATATAATATTACAACAAACATCTCTGAAATTAAAACCCGAAGATGGAGATTTACATTTTGAGGGGTCAATTATTGAATACTCCTTTGTACCACTTGCACCCCAAGGGAATCAAGCAGCAGCACAAACTCGTTTCACTATTTCTGTTAAAGTAAAATTCACAAACAAATTAGATAGTTCAAAAAATTTTGAAGAAAAATTTTCGCGATTTGTTGACATTCCTGCAGATGCAAATGTGGCATCACTCGAAAATCAATTAATAGAACAGATCAATAGAGAACTAGCCGAAAATATTTTGAACAAAGCAATCGTTAATTGGTGACATGCAGCGATTAAAGGAGATAATTGAAAATTTTGATCAAATTGAGCTCCAGGATGTTGAAGCACTTAAACAGTACGCACATCAGCATCCCTATAGTGCGATTGTTCAATTAGCCTACGCGTATTTCCTACACAAACAAGAAAATTACAACTTCAATACACAACTTAAATTAACTGCTGCAGTAATTAACAATAGATCAAAATTATTTAATATAATTAACGGATCAATTGTTGCAAAAGTATTGAAATATCATCAGGCTCCTGTATATGTACAGGATTTTGAAAAAATTGATGATTTAAGACAGGAGAAAATACAAAATGAAAAAGAAACAAATAACACAAAGAATATATTCCAGAACATACAAGAACGTTCAGTCAGAGAATTGGAAAATTCTCCGATTGAAAAAAAGGATAAAAATTTATTAAACAATCTAAATACTGAAGATAATCCCCAAATTCAAAAGAACATTTCAGAAGAAGAAAATGAGGAATCAACTTCTGTTACACATCAACACGTTCAACTTTTCGAGATAAATGAAAATAATTCTGCGAATGCAGAAATATCAGAATCAAAAGAGATCGTTGAAAGTAATCTCAAATCAGAAGTTCAGGAAAAGCAAACTACCAATGAAAGTAATTTAGAAGCTATTCGAGAGAAAATAAGAGCAAAGTTCGGTCAGCAGAAAAGTGAGAGTATCGTTGAAAGCGAAAAAGAAAAAAATATAACAGATAATGTAAAGTCAGATAGTGAAAGTACCAATCAAATAAGATCTGAATCCAGCCTAAGTAAAGAAGAAAGCAAAATTTCACTGGTTGAAAATGTAAATATCAAGGAGGAAAATTCTCAGAGTTCTGAAGAAGATAAGCTCAAAATAAAATTTGCAAAAGATGAAAGTGATAATGAAAAACTAAAAGAGGTAAAAAATAGAGCCGCCAATATTTTACTGAAATTAGAATTTTTAAAATCAAAATACGGTACAGTAGTCTCTCAGTCAAATGAAGATAAAGGAAAAAGCGATGAAATAAGTAAACCTACTGAGCAAGAAAAATCTATTTATGTAACAGATGAAAATTATCCAAATACTTCCGAAAATCTTGAGGATGAAATACAAGTAGAGTTTGACTTAACGGATACACAAGTCGAAAATAGTAATGCAATTCAAAATAACTCAACTACTACAGAATTTACACACTTAGTTGAAAATCAAATTGAGGATGATGTAAATGGTGATAACACAAAGGAAAATCAAAATTATATTCAAAGAGAGAACGATAAATATTCACCAATTGATATTGATGCTGATACCGAGATTTTTGATAGCACCTCAACCTCAAAAATAAGCCTCGAGAATGAAAACATTAATACTCAAGAAGTCAAGGAAAAACTCTTAGAAAAGGCAATTGAAAGTACATATGATGAATCGAGTGAAGAGGACGATATTTTTTCAAAATGGTTAAAGACTTTACATAAAACCGAAGAAGATTCAAATAAAGAAAATAACCTTAAAGATCGAATATCACCTCAAAAATTAAGTGAGTTAAATACAAATAACAATTCGAATAAAAAAATTGAAAAACTCAAAATTATCGATAACTTTTTATCAGGAAATATTCAAATAAAACCAAAGTCACCTAATACGAAATCAGTAGAAGAACATAAAGATTTATCCATTAAATATACAGAAACCACAGCCGACTTAATGACGGAGACCCTCGCTGAACTCTATATAGCCCAAGGTCATGTAGACAAGGCTATCCAGGCTCTGGAAATTTTAAAGTTGAAAAATCCGGAAAAAAGCAGTTATTTTGCACGCCGAATTCAAGAATTAAAAAAGAAAAAATAAGTATGCTTACTTTACTCGTCGTTCTTACTGTGATTGTATGTCTACTTCTCATACTAGTCGTTATGGTACAAAATCCCAAAGGTGGTGGCTTGTCATCAGCCTTCGGAAGCAGTACAACAAACCTGTTTGGAGGAGTACAAAAATCTTCAGACTTTCTCGATAGAGCCACTTGGACGTTGTCTATCTTGTTGGTTGTCTTGGTGTTGCTGATCAACATCAGCACGGGTTCATCAGATACTGAAACAGAAACCAAGAGCCAAATAACTGAGGGGGTTGAAATACCGGCTTCCACTCCCCAAAATCAGAATACCAATACACAAGAACAGCCATAATTCATTTCAAAGAGGCACTTTAAGTAGTGTTCGCAACGCATTATGGCGGGAATAGTATCTATTGTAGGCAGGCCAAACGTTGGCAAATCAACCCTTTTTAACCGTCTCACTGGCAGGCGAGAAGCTATAGTAGATGACACACCTGGTGTGACTCGCGATAGAATTTACGCCCCTGCCGAATGGCTAAATCATTCATTTACAATCGTAGATACCGGAGGATACACAGAGGGCTCAGACGATAGCTTCGAGGCTGAAATTCGCAAACAAGCTCGACTTGCTATCGAAGAAGCCCATGTGATCATTTTTGTAACCGATGGTCGTGAAGGCCTTACACCACTCGATGAAGAGGTGGCTGAGCTTATTCGAAGAAGTAAAAAACCTCACATTCTGGCGGTAAACAAAATTGACAGCCCCTCGGATGATTTTGCTATTTCTGAGTTTTTAAAGTTGGGATTTAAAGATACTTTTCCCGTATCGGCCATCAATGGTCACGGTACTGGCGATTTGCTGGATAAAGTCATCAGCTATTTACCCCAAGAGGCAGATAAAAGCAGCGACTACACCGAAGATTTGCCAAGAATTTGTGTGGTTGGCCGACCGAATGTAGGTAAGTCAAGTTTTTTAAATGCCCTTACCGGTCGCGATCAGCACATTGTATCAGAAGTAGCCGGAACAACGCGCGATGCGGTACACACGCGCTATACGATGTTTGGTTTTGATTTTTACCTTGTTGATACTGCCGGCCTTCGCAAAAAGGGAAAAGTAACGGAAGATCTGGAGTTTTACTCCGTCATGCGCGCTATTAAGGCGATTGAGAATTCAGATGTCTGTATTTTGATGCTCGATGCTTCGAGAGGTATTGAAGCTCAAGATTTAAGCATTTTTCACTTAATTGAGAAAAACCACAAAGGCGTAGTAATAGCCGTTAACAAGTGGGATTTAACGGATAAATCGCATGAAACAGCTACTGTATTTAGAAATGCTATTTTAGAAAAAATTAAACCTTTCGACGATGTGCCGATTTTATTCATTTCGGCCACGGATAAAATTCGACTTCTGAAAACTTTAGAAGAAGCGCTCGAGGTGTACAAACGTCGAAAAACTAGAATTCCTACAAGACAATTAAACGATCTGCTCTTGCCCATTTTTGAAAACCAACCACCCCCTGTGTATAAAGGCAAGAGCATTTCGATCAAATACATCACTCAATTACCAACCCCTCGACCACAATTTGCCTTTTTTGCCAACTTACCTCAGTACATCAAGGATCCCTACAAGAGGTTTGTGGAAAATACCATCAGAACGCACTTTGATTTTAAAGGCGTTCCGATAGATATTTTCTTCCGCAAGAAATAATTGCCTTTTAAAAGACATATCGGGTTGAAATGAAATTGGAATGGCCCTGATTTACTATTTCTCGAAGCAATGTTTTGCTGTTTTCTTCCATTTTTGCTGCTACTACAGATCGTATGGAAAACGATCTGAGAGCATCGTATACTGAAAGTGTACCTTCGGCTGAGTCTTTGCGCCCGGTGAATGGTAAAATATCGGGGCCACGCTGACATTGACTGTTGATGTTGACCCGACTTACCATGTTTACTAGCTGATCGGTGAGGTGGCCAATCTGTACAGGAGAATTGCCAAAAATGCTTACCTGTTGGCCGTATTTCGAATTTTCGAGATAATCAAATATTTCTTCAATATCGTTGTAAGGAACAACGGGCACTACGGGTCCAAACTGTTCTTCGTGGTAGATGCGCATTGAATCGTTTACTGGATAAAGAACTGTCGGCGAATAAAATGGATCCCTTCTGATACCTCCGTGCGCATTCTGAATAGAGGCTCCTTTTTGGAGAGCATCTTCCACAATCTCTTGAAGATATTTTGGCTTGTTTTCGTCGGCTAATGGTGTAATGTTTACCTTATCCTCCCAAGGCAAACCTACTTTCAACGCATCGGCTTTAGCTGAAAATTCTTTTAAAAATGCTTCAGCCAAGCTTCGATGTACAAAAATAATTTTAATAGCTGTGCATCGCTGACCATTGAATGAAAATGCACCTGTGATACATTCTGAGGCAGCTGCTGAAATATCCGCATCAGGAAGGATAATAGCCGGATTTTTAGCATCAAGACCTAAGATTGACTTAAGTCGATTGGACTTGGGATGCATTTTTTTTAACGAATCTGCTACGCGACTAGTGCCAATCATGGCCAGTACATTAACCCTGCCCGACTGCATAAGCGGTGGCACTACAACACTTCCCTTACCATATACATAATTTATTACTCCCGGAGGAAAGGCCTCTTGAAAAGCTTTCTGAAGATAATAGTGCATCAAAACACCTGGTCTGGGTGGTTTCATCACCACAGTATTACCCATGATAAGGGCTGGAATTACCAAAGTATATGTTTCATTGAAAGGATAATTGTAAGGCCCCATTACAAGAACCACTCCGAGTGGAGTGCGTCGAATCTGACCAATAATGCCCTTCTCTATGACAAATCTCGACTGCGTGCGCTCGAGGTTTTTGAGCTCGTCTACAGTGAGATAAATGTACTCAATGGTGCGGTCAAATTCTTTTTCGGCATCTGTGCGCGATTTGCCGATCTCCCACATCAGCAGTTGCACGATTTGTTCGCGTTGGGCTGTGGCCAGTTTGGCAAATTTTTCAACTGCGGCAATCCGTTCTTCAACAGCCATAGTAGGCCAAAGGCCACGTCCGCGGTCATATGCCTTACAGGCAGCATTGAGTGCTTCTAAGGCAGCAGCCTCGTCCATATCGGGGTATGAACCTAAGTATTCATATAAAGATTCTCCAGTCGGCTCGCTCTTAATTGGAGAATACACCTTGGAAAATGGTCCATTCCAAGGAACGATCTTCCCGTCTAAAAGATAATCCTGTATTTCCAAAACATTAGGCTTGATCGAATGTGTCACTTGAACGTAGTATTGATTCATTTTCGTCAGAAACATTTAAAACTTTGCTAAAATCCACCCAACTAGAGGACTAATCTGTAACCTCTGTAACATTTCCCTAAAAACATTACTTCATTCCTTTAACTTTGTTGATTTAAAAAACCGTAAACATGAAGAAAATTACATTTTTGCTCGGATTTATAGGTTTACTTTGGTCTTCAGCAAAAGGACAGGTCAATTCGTATATTTTCACAATTGATAGCCTCGGCACCTACACTCCTATCACCGGGGGAGTAGTATTGGGCAATGCAACAACCGACGACCAAAGATTTGTAGATCCGGCTCAGCCTCTTGGCGGAACCACAGAGACAGGCCCTGGTTTTCCCATTGGTTTCAACTTCGTTTATAACGGTGTAACATACGACCGATTAGGTATCCGTGCCGATGGTCTGATCCGCCTCGGAATCTCAGCTGATGGAAATCAAGCTGTGAATATGACAGGTGCTGGCTACTCCTCTATTAGCAGCACCTCTTCCGCTCCGGCAAACAAGCAAGCAACTATTTGTGGCTTTAACCGCGACTTGCAAGCTAATGGAAATGCTTCTGAAATACGTTTGGAAACCATTGGGACCGCGCCGAATCGAATTTGTGTGGTACAATGGACAAATTATAGAAGATTTGGCTCATCCAACACCGCTGATACCATCAACTTTCAAATTCGTCTGCACGAAACGACCAACTCCATTAGCATCGTTTATGGTCGTTTTGCCACGCCAAACACAAGTACAACCATCACCGGCCAAGTAGGCCTCAGAGGCTTCAGCAATGCTGACTTTAGAAACGTAACCACTACCTCTACATGGGCTAATGCTGTACCGGGGGCAACTAACACAGCTGCTATGCCTTTCGTATCAAACAACCTTCCTGCTCAAGGCTTGACATACAACTGGGCAGTCCCTTCATGCTTTGCCCCAGGAAGCGTAACTTTTACAAACATTACCCACAATTCGGCCACAGCTAGCTGGGCTGCTCTGAACCCATCTATCGGATATCAACTTCAATTTGGCCCAACTCCCCTTACACTGGGCCAGGGTACAACTGTAACTGTGACTTCAGGCACTACTTACAACTTTACAGGACTCACCTCAGGTGTTCAAATGGCGGTGTTTATCCGTAACATTTGCAGTTCGACAGATACTTCTGTTTGGCAAGGTCCGTTTACCTTCACTCCACAATGTTCTGTGCCTTCAGGCTTCAATGTACTTAATGCTGATTCAACTCAAATTACGCTCGGTTGGACACCAAACAGCAATGTGACTTTTGAATTGGAATATGGGCTCGTGGGCTTTACTCAAGGTACAGGTACACTAGTTACTGGTATTACTGGCTCTCAATACACAGTAACTGGTCTCACGCCTAGCACCCAATACCATTTCTATTTGCGCTCGCGATGCGATTCTGTAACAACTTCTAACTGGACTCCTGTATTGCTGGGAGCAACTACCTGTGGTACATTTACTCTTCCATTTTACGAAGATTTTCTCAACTGGCCACCCCTTTGTTTCAGCTTTTCGACCACCGGTACTGCCACACAGAATTGGTCTCATTTCACTACAGGTGGGGTTTCTTTAGCAAGAGCCAATTTCTGGAGCTGGACAAGTGGTGTGACTGCTCGCATGCAACTCCCTCGAATTCAGCTCAACCAACCGGCTTGGATTAAATATGCCTGGTCGCATCAGTACAACTCTGTGTATCCAAACGATTCCTTGTTTGTAGAAATAAAAATTGATACATCTACTACCTGGACAAGGCTCCAATCACTTGGCGGACCTTCATTTAACACCCCCGGAAGCCAAAGTACCGCCCCAGGACAATTCACCCAGGAAAATCTAGTTATACCTTCATCCTTTATCGGTCATAAGGTGGATATTCGCTTTGTTGGTCGCTCAGGCTTTGGCCCCGATGTGTTTATTGATTTCATCGAGGTAGAAAATATTCCCAATTGTCTACCCCCTTCTGCACTATCCATTACAAACGTTACTGCTACATCAGCTACCGCCACTTTTACCAAAAATAATACAGGTAGCGCTACACAATGGGAAGTCGGTGCTGTTGGCTTTACACCTGGTAGTGGATTACAACTAGCCTCAGGCAGCACAGCAGGTACAACGATTAATATCACTGGCCTTTCTCAAAATACTCAATACCAATTGTATATACGCGATAGCTGTGGAACGGGTCAGTACAGTGCATGGGTTGGGCCGGTATCTTTCACCACTTCTTGTCTGCCAGTAGCAATGCCCTTCACCGAAACGTTTGCTACCTGGCCACCCTCCTGCTTTACATTCAGCACTACAGGTTCATCGACACAAAACTGGTCACACTTCACCACTGGGGGTGTTTCGTTGGCTCGAGCCAACTTCTGGGCGTGGAGTAGCGGTATTCGGGCAGTGATGAATACTCCTTTTGTCCAAATCTCTCAGCCGGCACGTCTTCGTTTTTACTGGTCGCATTTATACAGCAGCACTTACCCTGCCGATTCACTGATTGTCTTGTCGCGTAACGACAGTACTGGAATAGCCGATACTATTTTAAAACTCGGAGGTCCTACCTTCAACACCCCTGGTGCCGGCAACACCACTCCTGCCACCACTTTTAACGAACAAATTATCGACCTTCCAGCATCTTATGTTGGTAAAAATCAACGCTTTGAATTCCATGCCCGAAGTGGCTTTGGCCCCGATTTGTTTATTGATGAAATACTTGTAGAATCGTTACCCGCGTGTCCTTCACCCCAAAACTTTGCCTCTACTGGTAATACTGCTACATCAGCAACATTCAGCTGGAGCCAATCAGGCAACAATGCCAGCAGCTGGGATATTGAATGGGGCCCCGTAGGATTCACTCCCGGATCGGCTGTGGGTACTATAGTAAATGTGACTACCAATCCTGCCACCGTGAGCGGTTTGCCTTCAGGCTCATGTATTGATTTCTACATCCGAACTAAATGTTCTTCCGTCAACGATTCTAGCGCTTTTGTAGGACCTGTTACGATCTGTATGCCAATCCAGTTTGACGTAGAAACTCGCGCAGTTCTTAGCCCTGCAGTGTTAGCTTGTGGCAACGCTTCTACTCAAGTACGCATGCTAATCCGAAATCAGGGCTTTGACCCAGTTACCAACGTACCTGTGGTATTGAACATTACCGGTGACATCAATCAAACCCTGAACGCTACTTACACAGGCACCCTACAAAATGGCCAATCAGATACCGTGACTCTCGGTACCATCAATACGGCCAATGGCGCAGTGATGAACATCGTAGCCTATACCAATCTTGCCACTGACCAAGACAATTCCAACGACACCCTCAAGCTCACGGCAACTCATATACCATTAACGCCAAAAGCAGATACAGCTTTGGTCTGTGCCGGTATCGACACGATCACCCTGAAAGCTCAAAACTGGCCAGGGGTTTCATATCAATGGTTTAACTCACCAACCGCACAGACGCCTTTGGCTACAGGTCCTACCTTTTTTGTCCCATCCGTTGCTGCTCAAAACACCTACTATCTCGAATATGGACCGCTGAGTGGCTCTCAAACCTTTACCTACACTGCAGGTGATATCCAGTCAGACAGAAATTTTACATCATTACCAGGTTCATCTACCTGTCCGGGTGTGATGACCATTAATCTACCGATAGGTGTAACTGTCGACTCTATTAGTGTAGAATATGACTTTACTGCCGTTGGCTCAGGCTGGATGAGCGAACAGCGCTCACAACTCCGTTGTATAACTACCGGACAATCTGAAGCTCAGCTCTTCAGTGGTACAGGTACCACCACCGGTACACTGACTTATAACCGAACAGGCCTAACCATTGCTAATGGGGTAGTTACCGGTCCTCTCGTATTTGAGCTGCATGCGGGCCGTACCTTCGGTGGCTCAGGTTGCGACGCTTCATTCAACTTTATACCAAACAACACATGGAAAATCACCGTATTCTACACCGGTGCCCCATGCTCTAACGTACGCACTCCTGTCACCGTTGGCACACAGCCGCAGCCTACAGCTGCTTTCACATACACAGCTAACAACTACGTGGTAAACTTTACCGCCAATGTAACCAATGCCGACTCTGTACATTGGACCTTCGGTACAGCCGGCAGCAGCAGCCAGCTCAATCCTACTTTCACCTTCCCGGCCAACGGAGTATATCCTGTATGTTTGAAGGCATTCAACAACTGCGGAAGTGTAACTACCTGCGATACTCTCAAATTCAGCATTGGTCTGGCAGAAAACATCCTGGGCCATCTGCTCAAGCTCTATCCCAACCCCAGCGACGGACGCTTTGAGCTTACCTTCAGCGATGATCTGAACGAGCTTCCCGTTCGAATCATCGACCTCACTGGCCGCACCATGCACACAGCGCGCATCACTTCAGCCAATGGCCAATTCAACCATGCCTTCGATCTGAGAAGATTGCCTGCCGGCACATATTTCGTACAGATCGAAACAACCGCCGGCACACTCACCCGCCGAATCATCCTTCAATAGAAGTTTCCACATCTTACACCATAGAAGGTGTCCAAAAAGTAAAGGACGCCTTCTTTTTTATTTTGATAAAACCCTTAATTGAAGTAAATTAGAGCCATCATAGACATTTTAAGTGAGGCGAGTAGTCTTTAAACAGCAACCCGGCAAAT
>NZ_BHZE01000011.1 GCF_003851885.1 Thermaurantimonas aggregans
CACTTCAAAAATCAATTTTTTGAAATATCACTACCAAAAACCTGCTTTAAGTCTAATTCATTTTTTGTAACATTAAATACCATTTAAAAACTGATAAAAAAAAGCTGCCCTCTTTTAGGACAGCTTCCCTGTATTTTAAAACCGTATTAAGTCTCTAAAACTTACCACTTCCATCGGGCTGATACACATATCTAAATGTATAAAACCTCGACTGGCTCTCCTGGGTCGGCCGAGCAGGGGCATCCTTGTAATAGCTCAGAATTTCGAACTTGGCATATCGGCCATTGTGTGTGCGCACCACAAATATGCGCCCTGGTATCGGAAATACTAAGTGTGTATTGATATCGTAGTTGTACCATCCCTGGCCACTACCGGTAGGTATCGCATAGGTGCCCGGGCCGTCTTGTCTGAAGGTGGACTCTGCCGGAGCCTGTTTTACTTCTTCCAGCAGACCGTTTACCATACTTACAGCTGCCACGCCTGTACGATCGGGTTCATCATTGATCCCGATGCGGGCCCCACCGTTTACAATTATGGTCAGTCCCCTGAAGGCAATATCCCAGTGGTCATCGTCTACCACAGTGCCCTTCTCAAAGCTGAATTTCGTAAAAGGCCCTCCTACAGGCTGTCCCATACCACCGGTCTGGGGTGCAGGAATGTTGGTTGCCGTGCGTATTTCAAGGTTTGAAGTGTCGGAAGTGTTTGACTGTTCCTTGTTGCAAGCGACGAATAGAAACGCGATAGTTGCTAGAATTGATGGAGTTCTCATTTTGATAGAAATTGAATGTTAATTATATAATCTTTGGTTTAGAGAGAATGCCTTTCCAATCAGGATAGTGATAGGCAAGCAGCCCTGTATTGGTCAGAAACATTACAGCTGTATAGATCAATTCGCCCACATCGTGCGGCTCCAGAAATATGTGAAACAGTAAAATTTGAAGTGTAATCGGTACTGAAATCACCAGTCCGACGATCCGGTAAAACTGTGTAACAAGGAGCAGTCCGGCTAGGAGCTCGCTGATACCCAGAAACTGCCAGAAGTATCCGGTCTGTTTCATGCCAAAGATGTAATTTCGGATCTTCAGCACATGGTCCGGGATTTGGTCCCATTCGCCGTTTTTGATGTTTTCGATGTGATGTCTTGGACCTACGGGCTGGCTTTTGAATTTTTTGATGCCACCATTGATTAGAATGATGCCCAATGCAAGCGATAAGATGGAAATGAATAGTCGGATGTTCATCACAATTGAAATTGAAGTTTAGTAAAGAGTTGACGTCCTGGTTGATTGGTCAAAAAAACTGGATCTATGTAGTTAAAGAGGTTCAGCGCGCCATATTGCAGCTGAATGTTTTTGGTCAATGAATGATTGACTGAAAGATTAACAAGCCATACAGGCTTTGAAAAGGTGTCATACCGGTCGAGTATTTCATTTTGATTGGTGTCAAACAGTCCGAAAGGACTGCGGTAGAATATTCTGATAAACAATTGCGTGTGGTCAGCTGGCGTATATTGAATCTTGGCATTAGCCATGTGACGGGAGCGGTTGAAGAGGCCGTGGTAATCGCCGGTACTGAGACGTATGGTTTGTAGAGATTCGGGGTTACGGGCAAAGAACTTACCCTCCCGCAGCTGACCGATGACCTCCAGATCGCCGGTGTAGAGCAGCTGATATCCTGCCTGTACGCGCCACTCAGGACTGATGATGTAGCTGCCATTCCACTCCAGTCCGGCAGTATATACGCGATCCACGTTCAGATAGGTAAATACATTTTGGCCGTTGACTTTAGTGGCGACGGCTCGCACATCGATCAGGTCACGTATCAGGTTGCCGAAAAAATTTATATCCGTAGAAAAAGCCTTATGCGTGTAGTGGAAGCTGAGATTGGAATTTACAGAACTCTCTGGTCGAAGCGGATCTCCAAAATCGCTGTGCCGGATGGCTAGAATCTGTCCGGCCTGTTGCAGTTCCTTAAGCCTTCGCTCCACTACATTGTACCCAAAGACCGAATAGCCTACTGCGGGCAAGGTAAAGTCGAAATACAGCTGCCGCAGGTCCGGAGCTTTATATCCATAGCCCATAGACGACTTCACCGTAAATCGGTCTGAAAATCGGTAATTTATGCCCAGTTTTGGGGAGAATTGGGATCTGAACTGGTGATGATGGTCGTATCGGTAGCCCGCTACCAGACTGAATCGACCTGTGTACCATTCGAGCTGTTGAAAGATGTATTCACTTCGTAAATAAGCCGGCTCTCCAAAAAGGCTTCTGTTTAGTACTTCTGAGGTAAGACCTGCTCCATTGGTGACCAATGCATTTTTCACTCGTAGCACATACCGGACTTCTGGCCTGAGAAACCACTGGTTGTACACATTGCGCTCAAACATGGGGTCGCCAAATTCCGGAAGGAGTTCCTCGGCCCATGAATGGGTGGCATACGCATCGAATACTAAGAATGAGCGATTGCTAAAAGTGTGCTCGGCAATCAGCGCTATGTTTTGATCGCTGAGTGTGGACGTGCCTTCAAAAATTTTTTCGACAGCACTGTTCAGAAGTTTGTATTGCTGCCTCTGCTCAAAGAGTCGGTAATCAATGCGTACACGTGACTTATCTGAGTGGCGGTATCCGTAGCGAAGCTGTGTCGTAATGTTGCCAAACGGCTCCACTGTGTTGAACACTTCGCTTTCTGACAGATTGAATCCATCTGATTTGAAGTAGTTTACAAACACTGATGCGTCATGTTTACCATGGGTGCCTGATACGCCTGCCGACAAATCATGTGTGCCGAAGGAAGCAATTCGATAGGCTGCATTTCCGCTGATACCCGGCTTGTTATCAGGTTTTTTGGTAATGATATTGATCACACCCGCCAATGCCTCACTGCCATATAGGGCTGAAGACGCACCTTTGATGATTTCGATGCGTTCGATATTCTGTATCATAAAACGCGATAGGTCAATTACTCCCGAACGCCGTCCAAATACAGGCTGACCGTCGATCAATATCAGTGTGTAATCGGCTTCCATACCCTGCAGTTGTACTCCTTCCACACCTCCAAATGACGGTACGGTAATCAGTCCGGTCATTTCTTGCAGTATCTCGTTGAGCCTTGATACTCCTATTTGCTCGATATGTTCCCGGGTGATGATTTCGATGGGAACGACCACATCCGATTTCTTCACGGCATTGCGAGTGGCTGTCACTACTACATCGTCGAGATATACATCAATGCTATCGGGCGGTGTCTGGCTTACGACAGCCCAATTCACAGTCAAACTGAATAGAAAAATAAACTCTATGCGTCGCACACAGCTCATTCACCCAAAAATTGAAGAATGGCAGAACGGACTTCGCTCTGAGGTGAGGTGGGGTCGAGGGCGTTGATGGTCACAAATGATGGCTTACCTTCACTGTCGCGTTTCAGAATTACCAATTCACGGCGACGAAGCTCCTCATCCCAAATGAAGCGTACTGTATTCCAATACTGTTGGTTGGATGCCCACCATTTTTGTGCAGCAAAGCATCTACTGTCATCGACTTTGCGGTAGATATTCACTCCTTTTTCCTCTGCAATGAGTTGATTCACATTATTTTGGCGTGCGATTTTTTTATTGTCCTGTAAGTGAACCCAGCCATCAGGAGTGATTTCATGCCTGTTATTTCTTTTCAAAATATTGTAATCACTTCTTTTTGTGAACTCACGCCGGGGCAGGGGAGAGTTTGCAGCACTTTCCCAGTACGTTTTTCCGTCCACAAATACCCATGTGCCGTAGCCTTCATATCGGGGGCTGTCATCTACCTGAAAGACGCGTTGCGTCCATGTGCCTTTTGCATTTTTGGGTGTGATGCGCAGCTTTTGCCAGGTGTCATTTCCGATGTAGTCGAGCAACTCTGTGTTTTGATATAGCCAGTCTTGTCTCCAGTGTTTTACTATGGTAGTATCATCCATTATGAGCAGATGCTGAAGAACAATTTTGCCGGGCTTGTCTTCCACGGCCACTACCCACTCCAGACCCTTCTCTTTATATACACCGGAAGATTGGTATCCTTCGTGCTCGCTGTGAACAAATGTTTCTGCAAAGAGAAATTCCACTTCATAGCAGCCGCACATAGCTTTGATAGCAGAGCGCTCACGGGCTTTCTGAGCTATGAGCGCCGAGTGAGCCATTGCGAAGATTATACTGATGAAGGCAAACTTTTTCATTTTATATTTATTTAGACTAATTATAAACAGCGCAAAAATATTTATTTGGAATAATTCTAAACAAACTCCCTTTTATAAGAAAATGTTAAAGCGAAGCATATTGTAAAATGCTCAAAATCAAGTATTCGATTTTTGTGCAAATGCCTGTCTGAAAAGTAAAATCAGCCTGGCTATGCTTCATAAAGTACAATGAGCTGAAGGTGAAATAAGCAGATGCGATAAATCGTACGGAGAGAGCGGTCTATGTACCTTTGTCAAGAAATCAACAGACCTCTATATATGTCACGACCTGTTACCCTTGGTGAGTTTATTATTGAAAAGCAGAAAGATTTTCCATATGCGTCCGGAGAACTTTCACAGCTGCTTAGCTCAATTAGACTGGCATCAAAAATTGTAAACCGTGAAATCAATAGAGCTGGTTTAGCAGACATTCTGGGATCCGTAGGCCAGCAAAATATTCAGGGCGAAACCCAAATGAAACTGGATGTCTATGCCAATGAAGTTTTTATCAACGCCCTGAAAGCCAGAGGTTTGGTGTGTGGTTTGGCATCAGAAGAGAACGATGACTTCATCGCATTCGACGAAGAGCTTCACAAAGACAGCAAATACGTGGTACTTATCGATCCACTTGACGGTTCATCAAACATCGACGTAAATGTATCGGTTGGGACCATCTTTTCTATTTATCGACGCCTTTCTGCACCAGGTACTAAGGTGACATTAGAAGATTTTTTACAGCCAGGTCACAAACAAGTAGCAGCAGGTTATGTGGTCTACGGAAGTTCTACAATGCTGGTATATACCACAGGCCATGGGGTTAACGGATTTACGCTTGATCCATCCCTTGGGGTTTTTTTGCTGTCGCACGAAAACATTAAGATGCCAAAATCCGGAACGATTTACTCCATCAATGAGGGTAATTACGTAAAATTTCCGGAAGGAGTGAAAAAGTACATCAAATATTGCCAGGAGAGCGACCCAGCGACCAAGCGTCCATACACAAGCCGATACATTGGCTCATTGGTAAGCGATTTTCACCGAAATATGCTCAAAGGGGGTATTTATATTTATCCTCAGGGGACAAATGCTCCTAACGGCAAACTTCGCCTTTTGTATGAGTGCAATCCCCTTGCATTCATCGCTGAGCAGGCAGGAGGGTTAGCTACTGACGGATACAGCAGAATACTCGACATCCAGCCCACCGAGCTTCACCAGCGCGTTCCTTACTTTGTAGGAAGCGCCGACATGGTCGCCAAAGCCATGGAATTTATGAACATGTACAAGGACTAAACGTATAAAAATAAAAAATCACTGACACCTTGAAAAGAGATTGGAAAACAATTAAAGAGTACGACGAAATCCTATTTGACTTCTACAACGGTATAGCACGCATCACCATCAATCGCCCGCGTTATCGAAACGCCTTCACCCCAAAAACCGTGAAGGAAATGATCGATGCCATGCACATATGCCGCGAAAATCCCGATATCTACGTAGTAGTATTTACTGGTGCCGGCGATAAGGCTTTTTGTGCCGGTGGCGATCAAAATGTAAAAGGAATCGGCGGCTATGTGGATGAACATGGGGTGCCACGCCTCAATGTCCTTGATCTGCAAAAACTCATTCGAAGCATTCCGAAACCTGTGATTGCAATGGTAAATGGCTACGCCATTGGGGGTGGTCACGTACTACACGTGGTGTGCGACCTTACCATTGCCAGCGAAAATGCTATTTTCGGACAAACAGGACCAAAAGTAGGCAGCTTCGACGGTGGATTTGGTTCATCTTATCTTGCTCGTATCGTAGGCCAGAAAAAAGCCCGTGAGATCTGGTACCTCTGTCGTCAATATTCAGCTAAAGAGGCCCTTGAAATGGGACTTGTTAACTGTGTAGTGCCGCACGATCAGCTGGAAGATGAAACTGTAAAGTGGTGCGAAGAAATCATGGAAAAAAGCCCGATTGCCCTGCGGATGATCAAGGCCGGACTAAATGCCGAACTGGATGGCCAAGCGGGTATTCAAGAGCTTGCAGGCAACGCTACGCTGCTTTACTATTTTACAGAAGAATCCCAAGAAGGTCGCAGAGCTTTTCTCGAAAAGCGGAAACCCGATTTTAAGAAGTTTCCAAAGTTTCCGTAGGTGATGAGGACTTTTCTATTTTATTTGAAAAACCACATGGCAATATAATTACAAATGTGCTGCCTTTGCCTTCTTCAGAAAAGATATAAAAACGACCATCATGTTCCATTACAATTTGTTTACAAAGTTTTAATCCAATTCCGTATGAAATTTCACCATCAGTACCTGGTCGGCCTTTAGGCATTTCATCTGATAATATTTTTTCTATATCAGTTGAAGGTATGCCTATACCACTGTCAGTAACTTTAATGGTCACCTCACTACCAGTAAGAGAAATGCTTATTTTGACAACACTTCCTCTTTTACTAAATTTGATTGCATTGTTTAAAAGATTATTAAATAAACTCCAAATTTTGTAAAAGTCAACATAACAATAACAAGTGTTCTCATATTCTCTTTTTAATAGTATATTTTTTTGTAAGGCCATCAAGCTGTTAGCCTGTATGGATTTGTCTGCAATAATGTTAATACATTGCAATTCTTTTTTAGTAATTCCTTTAGAAGAATTTAGAAGATAGTTGATATAATCAAGTGAAATGGAAGTTTGTTTTTCGATTAATTCCAAATATTCACGTATTACTTCTGATTTTGCATCTGCACTAGCAATTTCCGCTAAACCTTTAATACTTAAAAGAGGATTTCGCAGGTCATGTGCTAAATGTTTTATAAGAAACTTATTATATTGTTGAGAATCTTTTAATTGATTAATAGTTTCTGTTAGTTCTGAATTTTTCTTTTTTAATTCTGAACTAAGAAATCGCTCGTGATTTAAAAGTATCTTATTTTTTTTGATTTGTCTGTAAAGCATGTAAAGCATAATTAATAATATCACAGAAAATAAACTGATGAAAATAATTTTAAACTTGTCTTTTTGGATTTTTTTTAAATACTTTTCTTGAGATATTACATTTAATAAATTTAAATATTCTCTGGTTGCATTTATTTTGTTTGATAATAAAATTACAGAAGAAATACTGTCAATAATTGATTTAGATAAAAGTTTGGATTTGTATGCACATTCGTAATCATTTAACTTTGCACAAATTTGTGATTTAATATCATAAAACTCTGCTGACAATTTATCTTTATAATTATATGAGTAGATTTCAATGCTATCAATAATTTTTTGAGCTTTTTCTCTCTTATTTTGTTTTAAATATGAAAGTGCTAACAAAACTCCTGATCTGAAACGAATTTTCTGATAATAATTAGAATTTGAATAATTTGAATTTATTAAATAAAGGAGACTATCAGCTTTTTTATAATTTTCCTTTTGTAGATAATATTTTGCATAAATGTATTGTAAATCTGTTTTAAACATTTCGATATATTGTCGACTTTCCGGATCTAAAGTCAGAATTGAGTCAATTAGCGAAAAAGCTCTATTAATGGGTACGTTTGCACTGTCATAAAAATGAATCTGAATATAATTATTTGCAAGTAATTTTTGAGCGTGAAATAGTAAGAATAATGATTTATAAATTTCTAAATCTTCAGTTGGACTATACGTTTGTAAAATTCTGATCACTTCATTCAAAAAATCTTTTGACTCTAAATAAGATTCCTTGTTGTATAAAATATTAGCTAATTGAAATAACCGAGCTGCATGTTCATATTCGTTATATGTATTTTCCTGCCTTGTATGGTAAAGGATTTCGATAAGATATGAAGTAGCTTCATCAAACTTTAGTAGCTTGTTTGCTACCATTGAAGCATTATTAAGTGCTATTTCATAGTATTTTGGATATTCATTACAATATTTACGAATAATATTTAGCGCAAGATCGAAATACTTTTCGGATGAAGCATATTCTCCTCTCCAGTAGAGATGGTGTCCGTAAGCTTTGTATTTAATACTTTGAATTATTTCATGATTTTTATAGGATAGTAGTACACTGTCTAAGTATCTTGTTAATCGAATAGAATCAGTATAATAGTCTGATGAAAAAAGGTTCTCAAAAAGATTAACAATCTCGTCATCTGTAAGATTTATCTTTCGATTATGGCTGTAATTTGGCCCACATGAAAAGAAATTAATGGTAAAAAGGTATAAATAGATTATCTTGGTGTAATGGAATGAAAATTTTTTTCTTTGTAAATTTGTAATATTGTTTTTATATAACAAATGAAATATCTTTTTCATCAAAATATAAACTATAACAAATAAACAAAAATTCCTGAACATAGAAATTTTTTTTTATTGAGTGGGTAGAAATTTTTTTTTAAAAATAAAATTTATAGTTACGATTGCAACTATAATGTCCATGCTGAAAGTATTTGCTCAAAATGAAACAGACGAGCGTGCTTTAGTGAGAATTCAGGACGGAATAAGCCTACAAAGAGACACTCTTTTTCTCTTAAATCTTCGTTTAAGAATTCAAAATCGCTTTGGAATACTCTTAAACGATGTGACCAATACTCCAGAATTTGATGCCAGAGTTCGCAGGCTTAGGCTGCGTTTGGATGGTTACGTCTTGAGTCCAAAAGTACAATACTACGTTCAGTTGTCTTTTTCTCAGGCCGATCAAGAGCTCGACCGCAGCAATACACCTCAAATCATTCGCGATGCCATTTTGTACTATGTGTTCTCAGATAAATTCTACATGGGATTCGGACAATCAAAGCTGCCCGGGAATCGCCAACGGGTTATTTCATCTGGTAGCTTACAATTTGTCGATCGATCTTTAGCCAATGCCACTTTTAATCTCGACCGCGACTTTGGATTTTTTTTCTATTACGATACGGATATTGGAATTCAAAAAATCAATGTAAAAACAGCCATTACCACGGGCGAAGGCCGTAATGCACAAATCACATCAGCAGGGCTGTGCTATACAGGTAGGGTAGAGTGGTTGCCCTTCGGCAAATTTGTAAATGCAGGTGATTTTACTGAAGGCGATTTAGAAATTGAAAAAACCTTCAAACTTTCTCTGGCTGCTGGTTATTCCTTTAACCAAAACACCAGCCGCACCGGCGGCCAGATTGGAGGGCAACTCTTCGAGCGCAGAGATTTTTCGACCTTCATAGCCGATGGTATTGCTAAATTCAATGGGTGGGCTTTTCAGGCCGAATACTTTCGTCGGCACACTATTAACCCAATTACGCAAAACTCCGATGGTCAAATCGCCTTTGTGTACAATGGAATTGGCTATGCCGCTCAGTTGAGCAAATTCTTTCAGCCGGGCTGGGAAGTGGCATTGCGCCTAGCTTCTACAGTTCCTGATGACGATATTAAAGCCGTAGCTACGCGTTTTGATGAATATCTAACCGGAGTATCTCGATATCTGCGAGGCCATCGCATCAAAGCACAATTAAATGGCGGGTATATCGATCATTTTCAGCCTTCTGGCCGACGAAGAGATGCATTGCTTACTTTTCAAGTGGAATTTGGTTTTTAGACGCTTTGCACAATGCCTGGTTTATACGTTCATATACCTTTCTGTCACAAGGCTTGCTACTATTGCAACTTTCATTTTTCTACCAATCTTAAATCCTTACGCAGTACACTGAGTGCTATTCGAAAGGAAGCCGAGCTACAGGCTGAAAAATTTCGAGATATTACATTCAATACTTTATACTTTGGTGGGGGTACACCTTCGCTTTTAGATCTGGATTATTTGTCGGAATTGATTTCCGTAATTTGGAGTGAATACAAGCTGCACTCCATTGAGAGCACTTTAGAGGCTAATCCTGAAGACATTACCTCAAAAAAGCTCGAAGGCTGGCTTAAGTTGGGTTTTGACAGACTGAGTATTGGCATTCAAACTTTTGATGATGCGCAACTGAAAACCTTCAACCGCAACCACACGTCCTCTCAAGCCAGGCAATGCATTGATGTAGCAAAAAAAACCGGATTTAAGCACTTCAATTTGGATTTGATTTTTGGTTTTCCAGGTCAAACGCTACAGCAGTGGGACGACGACCTTCAGAAAATGCTTGAAATTGGTCCTGAGCACATCAGTGTGTATGCACTCACACGCGAAGAAGGTACAGCTTACAATCATTTATACAAAAAGGGAATGTTCAAAGATGTTGATGAAACCCTGGTTTCAGATATGTTTTATCTGGCGCGCGAGCGTCTTACTCAAGCGGGGTATCTGCACTACGAAGTATCCAACTACGCTCTACCCGGACATGAAGCAAGACACAATAGCAATTATTGGACAGGTGATTTTTACTTAGGCTTGGGACCTTCGGCACACAGTTATATACACAACACGCGATGGTGGAATTTTTCAAACAATGCTCTGTACGAAAAAGCCCTTTTTACAAAACAAAAATGGTATGAAGAAGAAACATTGACAAATAAAAATCGCTTCAACGAAATTATTATTACGGGAATTCGAACATCCAAAGGTATTTCTATTGAAAAATGCAAAAATATTCTAGATTTTGATGAATTTTCTGATTGGTATATGAAAGTGGAGAGTTTAATAAAAAAAGGAATATTTAAACTCGAAGACGATCGTATAATTTTACATCCTGATTACTTATTCATTTCTGATACATTCGCTGTGCAACTTCTTATTTAAAAAGAAAAATTAAACTTAGATTTTTTTGAAAACAATGCTAAATAAGGCATAAAGAAAGAGAACAGAAACACACCCGCTTGTCGCTGGAGAATCGACTCGGTAAACATTGAAAATACAAAGATCAATACGATGTATTTAGAGGCAGGATGAGCTGAAAAAAACATTACAATTGCCAATGCGCCAATGAGGCTTATAATTCCTATACCACGCTCTGCTATTGCTTGTAAAAATTGATTGTGGTAATTGTATGAGCCATCGCGTAGGTAATACACTTTTTCACCGTCCCAAAACTCTGCATCCACATGCTCGAGTTTGGCCATTAGCAACGAATCAGCAATTCCTGGTTTAAATCCTGTTATGGGAAGGTTTCTACAGACACTTTTGGCTTCTTTCCAAATGAAAACTCGGTGGTTTGTCTGTTTGTCGTTTTTTTTAGCTTTAATGCTTCTAAACTCGTCGATCGTTTCTTGAATACGGCGATGTACTTCTGATGAGAAAAGTGCGCTAAAAGATATTGCAATTATGCTGATTATTAAATAAAAAAATTTTTTTTTGTTAAGTGAGTTTTTGATTGAATCAAGAGTATATGCGATCAGAAGTATAGAAAGTATTACCCATTGCATTCTTGCAGCAAGCAAAACAACAGAAGATATCAGAATAGTCGCTAAAAAAAAAGAAAATACTTTGTTTTTAAAAGTTTTTCCAAAAAAAAGAAAGGCCAGTGAAGTGTTGTAATACATTCCTAAATAATGCACTGGTAAAAAATAAAAAGGTGATCTTTTGGAATATTCTAAGGGTATTTTTTGTAATTCAATTTGAAGAAAATAGACTAAAAAAATAACAGCTGATATAGCAGTAGATGCAACAAAGATTTTTTCTAAAAGTCTAAAAAATGAAGCTTCAAATTCTTTATAATACAACACAAATGGAATCCCCCAAAAGAGCATGGAAATCTGAACAGATAAAATTTCAGAGGTCCGTTTTGATTTCGAAAAGAAATCAATACCCAGTAAATAATAAACAACTAAAAATGCAACAACCCATGAAGCTTGTTTGTCAAATGCAATCAAATGACGGTGAAAAGGAAACATCATAAGCCAACCGATACCAGCTATCATGATGCCAAGGGATGCCGGAAGAAAAGTGGGCTGTAACGGCAAAAGAGCGGTAAAGTAGCACAAACCAATCTGAATCAAATATTTGCTCGTGCTATACCACCCGTTTCTGAAAGACATCAGAGTTTTAATATTTTTCTATATTGTTCTGGATTTGATAGTACTTTGATGGCTTCAGCTACTTCGTTATCAGCTGTGAGTGCTTTTTGAATGCGGCCTTCTTGATAGGCTACGCGCGACACAATTTCTTCCTCTAAATAGCTCTTTATTTCCGCCTTGTTGTTTTCGATATCGTCTTCTTTTGAGTGCTGGAAGCGTTTTTTCAGCTTGAGTAGTTCGCTTTCAATTTCGCTGAAGTATTGTTCGTCCTTGGTGGTTTCCATGATTTCCTGAAGGAGTTTTTCAGTTCTGGTTTGGTAGCTGAGCTCTTTGTCTTTAAGCCAAAGTTTGAAAGCATTCCAATCGCTCTCTGACAGTTGAAACTTTACATCGATGTTGTTTTTGCCTTTTTTTGCCACATATTCGGTAGCCCAGTCGAAGATTAAATTGTTTTGAATTAATGCGGTAAGTACGGGGCTGTACTTGCGAGGTTCAGTTACGATATCGGGGTCAATGCCACCACCGTCGTACACTATGCGGCCATTGCGAGTAGTGAAGCTTCGACGCAGCGAATCGGGGATGGATGAGACAGAGCCATCCTCATTTCTTTGAGAGTAATTAATGGCTTGAATACAACGACCTGAAGGGGTGTAATACTTACTTACGGTCACCTTTAGCTGTGCTCCATAGGAGAGTTTACGTGTTTGTTGTACTAAACCCTTTCCAAAAGAACGCTGTCCAATGATGACACCTCTGTCGAGGTCTTGAATAGCCCCTGATACGATCTCTGATGCAGAGGCTGAACCTCTGTTGATCAGTACTACTATGGGCAAATCAGTGGTTACGGGATTATCAAGGGTTTTATACGAGCGCTCCCATTCTTTTATTTTCCCACGAGTACTTACGATTTCCTGGCCTTTTGGGATAAAAATGTTTGAAACATTTACTGCTTCGCTGAGCAGACCTCCCGGATTGCCTCTTAAGTCGAGAATTAAGCCTTTTAGATCGGCATTTTTCTGAAGGTCAGCGAGTGCTTCTTTAATCTCTTTTGAAGCCTTGTCAGTAAAGTTTGTTAGGTTAATATATCCTATGCCGGGCGCCACATAGCCACAGTAGGGTACGGATTTTAGTTGAATTTCTTCGCGTACAATTTTTAAATCCAAAGTTTGGTCATCGCGCTTGACTTTGAGCATAAAACTTGTGCCAGGGCTTCCTTTTAATAAGGCGCTCACTTCGCTGTCGCTGAATCCTTTGAGGGATTTGCCGTCTATGGCTAGCAGGAGGTCGCCGGGGCGTACACCGGCTTTGTCGGCAGGTGCATCTTTGTACACACTCACTACCATCACATAGTCATCGCGCTTTCTGATGCTTGCTCCAATACCGCCGTATTGGCCGGTTGTCTGTATTCGGAAGTTTTCGATTTCTGATTCTTTGATGTAAGTAGTATAAGGATCTAAAGAACTCAGCATGGAATTGATGGCTTTGTCCATCAACTTTGCCGGATCGGTCTCATCTACATAATATAGGTTAATTTCCTTAAAAATATGGGAGAAAATGTCCAGCTGCTTGTGGATCTCAAAGTAGTTGAGCGAAGTAGCTGAGATAAGTAGCAGTGCGACAAGTGCTATTTTTACGCTGAAAGATTTTTTCATATCTGTGTTTCTTCGATTTTTGAAGGTAATTCTTGAACCATTTTTTTAAAAGCCTCGTCAATTTCAGCCCACAGGGGCATCTTTTTTCCAATGTAAATAAACAACACAGCAATATTCTTATTGTGCAAGTCCAGGAGATTTTTGTGTAAGCGATAGCCCTCGCGCAAGAGACGCTTGATGCGGTTGCGGTCATGAGCTTTTTTGAAAGCCCTTCGAGGGGCAATAAAGGCTACACCGAACGGTTGATTTTCAAGCCAAAGAATTTTGATTGGAAAGAAAACTGCAGACTTGCCGTCAGCAAAGAGCGCATCAAAAACCGCCTTTTTTTTGAGGATTTGAGATTTGGGAAGCCTGAAATCGGCCACGGAGTTGAAAGTCGAATCTACCAAAGTACCCGGGGCGGGACTTGAACCCGCACCCACATTTCTGCGGACAGGATTTTAAGTCCTGCGTGTCTACCGATTCCACCACCCGGGCCAAATGAAAAACCCTCCGATGAACGGAGGGAAGCTCAGAGCGAGAAACGGGACTCGAACCCGCGACCCCGACCTTGGCAAGGTCGTGCTCTACCAACTGAGCTATTCTCGCAAGCGGGCTGCAAAGATATACACGCCTTATTGGTTTGCACAAGGGGGCATGTGAATTTTTCAACCCAATTTTAAAATTTCTTTTGATTTGAAATAAAATGCCTGTTTTTCAGCATTACATTTTTTAATTTTCAACGAACTACCTCTGCTATTCGGTACATTTCTACTTCACATCCTTTGTTGTTTCTGAAAAAGTAGCGCAGTGTGATGCGAAGTCTTTCTTGACAAGCTCCTGATTGCTTTTCTGGCACCCCTCTGAACTGAAGAAAATGTTCAAAACTGGTATTAGTCTGTTGTTTCGGGCTGTTGGTGGTAAATTGAATGGAATTAGCCACAGGCGTATTTACCACCGTAGGCGTATTTGATACTTTTACGCAGGCATTTGTCATACCGGCAGGCTGTATGATAGGTGGATTCTGCATCAAGCTCTGCCAAGGGGTAGGATTGGCATTAGGACATTCAGTTCTTCGCTCAAAGTTTATCAAGGAAATGGTGAGTTGTGTAAAAAAGGTTTCACTCAGCGGAGAAGTAGTAGCTATGCCTGATAGTACAAATCCGGGAACCTGTGGAATGGTGGGATTTGAGAAGGTTATGTTAACCTTGTTACAGCGATTGCTGCTGTCGCAGAGCGATGGGTAGGGCCTAATGTCTTGACGGCTGACGCAAAGGATTTGTCCATTAGCAATTATTAAATCAAAGGTGAATTGTGGAGTGCCATTCGCTGGGGCGAGCTGAATGTCGTATTCGAAATTAAGAGTGCCTCCTGTCAGATTGCCGACTGAAAATGTGAGTTGGTAGGAATGGTTGAGCGTGCCACTTGTAGAAGGGGCAGAGAAGATTGCTCTAGCAGCAGTGATCACTAAAATGCCGTTTACGCCATTTCCACTTATTCCATCGAGAGCGTGCGACATGCGAAGCTTGGCGCCTGATGGCACGTCATGGCATTGTTACGCAAGCGGATGCATTCAGGTATTGGTTGTGGAAAAGATACAGACAGCGTGCTTGCACATCCTCTTATACCTCCTGAAAAAGAGGTACTAATCGGAGTGTTTACCGGAATAGGCGAAGTTGCCACTACTTTAATAGACTGCTGATGCGTGCACGCTCCTAGGTTTATCGGTGTGGCCAAAGGCGATGAAGTGATATTGGCTCCGTTTAGATTCAATGCTAAATGCAGATCGATCCATGAACAGGTTGATTGGTGGTTAGCGTAAAATTAATCGTGTACTCAAGGGAGTTACCAGGCACAGGAGTGACAGATTCTACAGCAAATTAACAGCTCAGTTGAACCTTTACATTCATTGTTAATGTTGTAACGACTAGAAATACAATAGTTGAAGTTGTTCTCTAAGGTTGTGAATATTTGTATCGCTAAGATTTTCATGTTAGGTATTGTGATGTAAGTTGTATTTAAAAATAGTTCAAAATTGTAAATGAATACATGTTTTTTTTTAAGCCATAAATCTACTTAATCAATAGCAACTTAAAATATTAATTTGATTATTAGGTAGTTTTGTCCCTAGCGTTAAGAGTACAAATGATTAAACTCATCAATGTTACCAAATCCTTTAAAAAAGGGGAATTTGCCATTAAAGATCTCAACTTTACGCTTGAAGCAGGACAAACTGCCGGGCTGATCGGCCCAAATGGAGCCGGTAAGAGCACTACTATCAAGTGTATTGCCGGCCTTCTAAGGCTTGACTCTGGGCAAATAACAATTGCTGGCTACCCACATACATCTATAGATGCAAAGCGCAGAATGGCCTATGTTCCCGAAATGCCAGAACCTTATCCGTTGCTCACGGCATGGGAACACATGCAGTTTGTGGCTCAAGCCTACGGAATACGCAACTGGAAACCGAGGGCTGAGGAGCTCTTCGAGCGGTTTGAAATGGTTGACAATCGCAACAAGCTCGGCCGGGAACTCTCTAAAGGCATGCGGCAAAAGGTGAGTATATGTGCGGCATTCTTGCACGATCCTGATTTTATCATGCTCGATGAACCGCTTGTAGGCCTTGATCCGAAAGCTATACGTGAGGTAAAGAACTTGATCGAGGAAGAAAAGACTAATGGCAAAACCTTATTGATTTCTACTCATATACTCGATACCGTTGAGCGTTTTGCTGATCGACTTCTCATTATGCGCACGGGAGAGTTGATTTGGAACGATTCGCCCCTTGCATTGCGGCAGCAATTTGGTGCTGAAGTTCAAACATTGGAAGATATTTTTTTCACTCTTACTCAAAAGTCAGCTGACGATGCACGGGTTTAAAACTCTTTTATTTAAAGATCTTCTGACGTTAAAAAACATTTTCTTTTTGGCGCTTCGCAAGCCGTGGAGGTGGCTTTTCACCCTTGCTTTTATAACGTTTTTTATTTATCAACGCTTCTCAATTGCTACTGGCGAAGTAGATGTATATCCTCATGTTGATGATTTTTCTCTGCCTTCAATTGATGAACAGGATAAAATACAGGTGTTTTTTGCAGCTTTTATTGGTTTGATTATATCCGCTGTTTTTATTTTCATTCTAACCCGAGCAGTAAAACGAAATACCTCATTTTTTACCAACGCTGATGTACATTTTCTGTTTTCTGGACCTTTTAATCCACGACTCTTGCTCATGTATCAATTGATAAAAAGTCTTTTTCCGGCCTTTTTTTCTTCACTATTTTTACTATTGTACTTTTTTCTTTTTATTAGTCCAGAGAGCTATTTCGTTTCTGTACAGCAGGTGTTGCTTCTGGCAATTCCGATGACACTTTTTATCTTTAGTATAAAACCTTTGAAATTTTTGATTTTTAGTTATGTGACGAGGGGTAATGCTGAAGTACGTGTCAAAAATGTTCTTTTCGTGCGAAATTTTTTTGTGGTAGCCGTTCTTCTTGCCTTCGCTTTTTCTTTTAATGAAGGTAGTCTTATTCATGTTTTAGAAGCCGTTTTTAATGAAGGTACATTTCAATTTGTGCCTGTTGTGGGCTGGTTTCACACTTTTATTATGGGCTTAATGGCTGGTAAGCTGGTAGGGTGGGCGAGTATTTTGATTGGAATATATCTTATCGCTTTGCCTCTTGGAGTGTATTGGTTAGGCGATCAATACTATGAAGACATTCTTGCATCTACCGAGCTAAAAACACGTGCTGAGCAGTTTCGTTCTGGTGAAGTTCAAATGAGCGATGAAGTAGAATACAGTTGGGCCATCAATACGAAAAAAATTCGAGAGCATCGCAACTTTGGAAAAGGGGCTATAGCACTATTTTGGAAAAACTGGGTAATGTCGTACCGCCAAACGGGTATTCCTGTTTTAGATGCTACATCTTTTTTCGCTGGAATTCTCGGGTTACTATTGGGTATGGTTATTCACTTTGGCTGGGTTGGCATTGAGGATTTCAGTGGTTTAATTGTTTTAAGTTTTTTGTTTTTAGCTTTTTTGTCGTACAGTGCAGGGCATATGCGCGTACGCATAGGCGATTTGACGCGTCCTCAATTTATACTGATTCCTGATACAGTTTCTCGTAAATTGTTTTATTTTCTACTGCTTGATCTTTTACAGGTGGGGGCATACACCCTTTTGTTTTATATCCCAATTGTGATTTCCTATGGGGCGCATTTTGATCTAATTCCTGCAACGGTTATTGCTGCAATTGCTTTTTATCTTTTGGGTTTTTTATTTCAGCTAAATGTCCGATTGAGAAGTACCAATGTAATTGATCGTTACATCTTTTTGCCTTTGGCATATTTAGGTTTAATACTCTTTGGTCTATTGCCTTCATTATATCTCTCGATTGCTTCTTTTGGATTTTTTAAGTCATATGGAGCCGCTTTTATGGCTGTTGCCATTGTTATCGGTATGTGGGGCATTTTACTGTACATTTTTGCAATAGAGCAAATTGATCAGTTAGAATATTGATTTATTGAAATTTCTTTGTTTTTCGTTGCTCCATTCAATGCTCGAGGCAATGTATTTTTCTTCGTCATTTAGTGCTGATTTCTAGAAATAGAATTTTGAATTGCGGTCAATAATTTTAAAAATTTTCAACAATTTAGGTGATTAACAAAAGTTCCGAAAAATAAAGACTACAGCATACTAAAAAGAAAAACCGGCATGTGCTTAGGTGCAACATGCCGGTCATCTACCTGCTATGAAAAAAAACCCTACTTTTTACTGTGCTGACTGATTAGCTTGGTCGGTGGATGGTGTTTCAGTCTCTTCGTATAATGTTCCTTGTGGTTCTTTTGGATTGGCGGGTGTGGTTCCTCTGAGCGATTTTACATAGCTTGCCACATCCTGCATTTGAGCGGGTGACAGCATGTCTTTCCAAGCGAGCATACCTTTTTCCAGTACACCGTATTTGATTACTTTGAAAATATCCTGTATGCTACCGCCATGGATGTAGTAATCGTCTGTAAGATTCGGACCTACCAATCCACCGCCATCGGAGGCATGGCATGAGGCGCAGTTTTGTTCGAAGATCTTCTTACCAGCTGCCAAGTTGGCCTCAGCAGTAAGGAATTGTACGTTGTTTTCGTCGATGAGGTTGGCAGCAGTTTTTAGGTACTCTTCTTTCTGTTTCTCAGCTAAGGCAAGTTCTCTCTCGAGCTCTTCGACACTTGATGGGCCAGTGCCAAGTACGTGGAAATGGATCAGATAAATAACAGAGTAAATGATGGTAAAGTAGAAGCCCCATACCCACCAGGGTGGCAAAGAGTTATCAAGCTCCTTGATGCCGTCGTAGTCGTGATCGAGCATTATGTCGGCCTCTTTTTCGATAGGCTTAGCCTTAGTAAGCGCATGCATAATGCGCTGATAGAGGGAGGGTTTTACAGCTTCTTCAGCTTCTTCTGTTTCAGCTGCCACTGTCGGAGCTGCAGATGCTGCCACAGCCTTCTTCTGAGCTACCATCAGTTCTTTGATGGCGTTAAATGCGTTATTGACAGTGACGAGCGTAACAATCAGAAGAACAAAGGTGATGAAAAACATCCAGAAGAAGACATCGTTGAGAAGCCCATACCAGTCGAAGCCTGAAGAAGCAGCCGGCTGCTGGTCTTGAGCCATTAAGGCCACACCGGCTAAAGAAAATAGGAGGGTTGATACTTTTTTCATACGATTAGTTTTGAGGGTTTGAATTTGGGTCATCATTCAGAGGCATCTGGCTGAGCTGTTTCATGGTGTTTTTATCGGCCAGGAAGGTTTTGATCAGTATGGCGATAAAAACCGACCCAAACAGTATTAAAGAGATGATAGGATAGATATCCACATTATCGATGGTGGCCAGATGATGTTTTACAAACTTGAGCATGGCTACTTATTTTTGAGCTGTTTGGTTTTTCACCTTAATATCAGTACCCAGACGCTGTAGATAAGCTATGAGCGCGATGATTTCTTCGTTGGGTTTTACGCTGATGTTGGGGTCTTTATTCAACTCGTCAGCGATCATTTGGGCTTGAACCTCCAGATCGATCAAAGCATTGTCAATTTGCTCTTGTGTATAGGGCACGCCCAATTTGGCGAGTTGCTTCATTTTCTTTTGGGTGTAAGCTGTATTAAGGGTTGCGTCATTCTTATCGGTAGTGAAGAGCCATGGATAGCGCGGCATGATGGAGCCTGGGCTCATGGAGGTAGGATCCCACATGTGGTTGTAGTGCCAGCTGTGCGGATACTTACCACCCACGCGGTGTAAGTCGGGTCCGGTGCGCTTGCTGCCCCACAAGAAGGGGAAGTCATACACATACTCACCAGCTTTAGAGTACTCTCCATATCGGGCTATCTCACTGCGGAACGGACGTACGAGCTGAGAGTGGCATGCATTGCAACCCTCGCGGATGTAGATGTCGCGACCTTCGAGTTCCAGAGGTGTATAGGGCTTTACAGAGGCAATTTTTGGAATATTGCTGTCCACCATTAAAGTTGGTACGATTTCAACAACTCCACCAATCAGAACAGCAATGAAAACCAGTACAGTGAAGAGAACGGGCTTTCTTTCGAGAGCACGGTGGAAGGATTCATGACCATGTGCACCATGCGCAGCCAATGCTGGTGCTTCAGCTGGTTCTTCAGCCAAAAGCTTACCCTTCAGCATTGTTTTGGCAAGGTTGTAGGTCATCATAATGATACCGGTCACATACAGCAGTCCACCGAAGGCACGTAGGGCGTACATTGGGATGATTTGTGTCACTGTTTCGAGGAAGTTGCCATACACCAATGTACCATCGGGGTTAAACTGCTTCCACATCAAGCTCTGAGTAAATCCGCTGATGTACATCGGCAGTGCCCAGAAGAGGATACCGATGGTACCTATCCAGAAATGGATATTAGCTAACTTATCAGAGTAAAGCTTTGTCTGATAGAGTCTTGGAGTAAGCCAGTAAAACATTCCAAAAGCTAAGAACCCATTCCAGCCCAGAGCACCAATGTGAACGTGGGCAGGCACCCAGTCAGTGAAGTGTGCTATGGCATTTACGCTCTTAGTTGAGAGCATTGGACCTTCGAAGGTAGCCATACCATAAGCTGTAACGGCTACAACGAAGAACTTCAGTACAGCACTTTCACGCACCTTGTCCCAAGCTCCGCGCAAGGTGAGCAGACCGTTGATCATACCACCCCAAGATGGTGCGATCAGCATCACTGAGAATACAGTACCCAGTGACTGAGCCCAGTCAGGCAAAGCGGAGTAGAGCAGGTGGTGCGGACCAGCCCAGATATATATGAAAATAAGCGCCCAGAAATGTATGATTGAGAGTTTATAAGAATACACCGGGCGATTTGCTGCTTTTGGCAGATAATAATACATCAAACCCAAAATCGGTGTAGTAAGGAAAAACGCCACAGCATTGTGACCATACCACCACTGTACCAATGCGTCTTGTACGCCAGAGTAAATAGAATAGCTCTTCAGTGCATGAACAGGAATTTCAAGATTATTAAAAATGTGTAATAGTGCTACAGTTACGAAAGTGGCGATGTAAAACCAAATAGCAACGTAAAGGTGGCGTTCTCTGCGGATCAGGATGGTCCAAATCATATTAACACCAAAGGCTACCCACACGATGGCAATGGCTATGTCGATGGGCCATTCCAGCTCAGCGTATTCCTTGCTCGATGTGTAACCAAGCGGCAGGGTGATGGCAGCAGCTAAAATGATTAATTGCCAGCCCCAAAAATGAAAACGGCTGAGAAAATCGCTTGCCATGCGTGTTTTGAGCAATCGCTGAAGCGAATAATAAATACCAGCAAACATCGCATTGCCCACAAAAGCGAAGATCACAGCATTTGTGTGCAATGCCCTGATGCGGCCGAAGGTAAGGAACGATGTGTCAAAATTTAGCGCAGGGAAAACTAGTTGAAGCGCCACTGTTAGGCCCACCAGCATTCCAATGATTCCAAACACAATGGCCGCAAGCATGAAGTCCTTGACCGTCCGGTTGTCGTAGTTAAACTTCTCCATTTCCATAGTCTAGAGGGTATTAGTTGTTGTTATTTTTGGGGTTGTTTGTTTTCATGTTCAGCTGTTTCTGGTGTTCTCACTTCATTGTCAAAAAGCATCCGAATGGCAGGGGTTACGTCGTCGTCGTACTGACCCGAGTTTACACTCCATACAAAGGCGATGAGAAAGCCTGAGGCGATTATTACGCTGATAAAAATTAACAGGTAGATGATTTCCATAAGATCTTCAGGATTTGATAGCAAAAGTGGAAGTCGCTTTTATTTCTATGTATGACTGCCCTCAAGTCATTTAGTGATTTTTGTCATACAAAAGGACTTCGTCAATAAGCCAGAGTGTAAGGCACGTTAATTGAATAGTGAATGGCAATGAAAAAGATTAATACAATTCTTTGGATTACTATTTATATCAAATTTTTGATTTCTAGCCTCCCAGCACAAGTTGTTACTAGCGAAGAATCTGATTTAGACCAGCTTGAAGACCGCATCATCGACAGTACGTACATTGCAGAATACGAAACTTTTCAGGGAAAACCGAAGGTGTTGCACGCCGAACCTCTCTTTATCGACTTAATTCGCGACCTAGGTGCACGAAAAGGGGAGGCTGAATGGAATGTGGGATTGGGTCTTTTTAATAAAAAAAATTATGATGAAATTCTCTTTTTTGTTGAATATGAATGGGCTGTGATCGATCGTCTGGGTCTTGAAATCGAAATTCCGGTAAACTTTTTCAGTCCTCATTTGGGGGCAAATCCGAATGAAAGGCCGCAGAACCAAATCGAGAGCATAAAACTAGCAGCTCAATGGACTTTTTATGTTAACACTCACACCGCTACCTCTCTTGCTCTTGGTTACTTAAACGAGACATTCTTCTCGCCTTTAAATACCCTCAAAAGACGCGTCTTTGCTGAAAATAAATACAATCCTTTTTTGATCGCAGCTAAACGATGGGGCAACAACTGGCATTCACTAGTCTATGCCGGGCCTCAGATTTTTCACTCGTTTAATGGGCTTCCATCCCACTCTCAAATTGAATGGAATTCTAATGTTCACTACATGTTGCCAGGTACGCGCAATTTCATCGGCCTTGAAGTAAATAAATATTTAACGCGAAACGATTTTTTTGCAGTCTTTAGGCCTCAAATGCGCCTTCAGATCAAAGACAATTTTCTTATAGGTATTGTAACCGGAATTCCTATTTCGTACACCTATCAAAACCTCAGTACATTTTTCCGAATTATTTGGGAACCAAGCCATATCTGAAAATTATTGAATTTGAACGGATTCTCACGGTACAAAAGCACACTAATTCTTTTAATTTTTCATTTAACCAATATTTTGCAATGATCCACGATTTCACTCATATAATCAGCTATAAAACTCAACTTTTTTTCTATGGAAAGAAATCCAGGAATCTTAGGGTCAACCACTATTTTTTTAACTATGCTATAATTTTCAGATAATCGAATAAGTTCTTCACCACCGTAGATTAAATCCTCAAAAACTTTTTGAGCATATAGCTGAACGCCGGGGTTGGAAATACTGACTGGAATAAATTTTTTATACAAAATTTCTTTCTGTTTTTTTCTTTGTAAGTAGGCATACGAAAGGGTATCTAATGGTATTCTCAAGAAGTTCGGCAGCAAGATACCTTTCGAGGAATTTTCAACCGATTTCATCACTTCCATCTGATGGTAAAGAATCAGATTAACGTGTTCAATGTACTCTAAGGAATTCCAGCCTCTTTGATCCTTATTTTTTAATTGATCCTCTTCGTGATAATAAAAAAAATTTTGTGCTGAGATTAGGCACTTTTGTATGCTTTTTATTGCCCCTTGTACTTCTGCATTACTCACTTTATTCATTGTAAAATTTTTTCATCCAAATATTTTGTCTTACATCTTTAGGATAACATTCATTCTGCTCACTTGGTTTTAATGCCAAATGATCGATGTGTTTTTTTAAAGAGACCTTCAAAAAATTTTCTAATCGGCTTATTTCCTCTTGATTTTTTTGAATCAAATCTTCGTACTTTATGTGGTGAATATTCGAATATGTGTACGAAAGTGCTTGTGTGATGTAGGTGTTCCAAAGGCTAAATCCTGCAATAGGTTCGTCAAATTCAGCTTTATAAACTTCACCAGATTTTTGATTTCGCTTTTGTAGGGAGAGTGCAACATCCCATCCGTTACGAATAAGGTGTATCACCTTCGCTTGTGGAAACTGATTTAACCAGTAGGGGAGAGTGAAGGTGTTTCGAGGGTCTTTCCAGCCCCAGCGCCTATTAATCAGCTTGTAAAAGATGTATTTGCCGTTGCCTTTCAGATCAAAATGAATTTTAAAAAGTTCTTCAGAAGACCATTTATCAAAATGTTCAAAAGCAGGTACAACAGGCTTGTTCCAGTCGCCACCGGACTGCCACATTGCGCGCTGATTGATGCTCAAAAAGTGAAATGCCTCAAAATTGTGATCGCGCTTCACCCCCATATGAATACCAGCTCTGTGTAAGACCTCAGCCAAAAAGGACGTACCCGATCTATGCATGCCCATAATGATGACCGGCCTGTATAACTCAGGATGGAGAGGATCGAGCAATTGGGCAATGTGTCTTAACATGAAGAGCGGCAGCTAAAAAGCAAAGTAAATAAATGGCGTGAGGTCAGCTGAAACTGCTTGATAAACAAGAAATACCGCAAGCACAAAACTGCTCAGCTGCACGGGTCTGGGAGCCTGACAGAACCACTTGCGGTAAGAAATCTTCCAACGCTCTGGCAACCAATGCAATACAAATCCGATACCCATAAGCCAAAAAACACTGGAGTAGCCAGAAAGCACCTGTGGAGCCACTGACCAATCAAAGTGATATGCTATCTGACGCAGCATGGCGATGGCTTTTTCCCAGTCTTCACCTCTGAACCAAGTGCGCGTAAAGGTGATGAAATTAAAGGTAATAAAAATTCCCAGAAATTTCACCAAAGGATGGTTCGGGTTTTTCCAAGGTCGAATTTTTTTCCATTGTTTAAAAATTACCAAACCTAATCCATTAAGCCCCCCCCACGTCACAAAATTCCAACTGGCGCCATGCCACAAGCCGCCAAGCAGCATGGTCATCATCAGGTTAATGTTGGTATCCACTTCTTTTTTGAAAGGTGGATACAATTTTCCAATGAGCCAAACCAGTAGCGCGAGGGCAGCAAAACCAACAAAAATCCAAAGACTTTTTGCTAAAAAACTGATAAAGACCAATATACTAAACATTGAAAAGTAACTGAAAAACGACCCTGTGCGATTGCCGCCCATCGGAATGTACAAGTAATCTTTCAGCCAACTCGATAAGCTCATGTGCCATCGCTTCCAAAACTCACCGACATTTTTGGACTTGTATGGAGACCAGAAATTTTGCGGCAAGTAAAAGCCCATCAATAGTGCCACACCAATTGCAATATCGGTATAACCCGAAAAGTCAGCATACACCTGTAATGTATATCCATAAAGTGCCAATAAATTCTCAAAACCGCCCCAACGCTCCGGATCAGCAAATACCCGATCAATGAAATTAACAGCTATATAATCGGCCAACACAATTTTTTTCACCAATCCGTTGATGATCCAAAAGATTCCCAATCCAAACTCTTCGCGAGTGATGGTGTAGGGCTTGTAGAGCTGAGGGATGAACTCTGAAGCCCGCACAATAGGGCCTGCCACCAGCTGTGGAAAGAAGCTTACATAGAAGCCAAAATCTAATAAATTTTTTACCGGTCTGATTTGATTGCGATATATATCTACGGAGTAACTAATCGTCTGAAACGTGTAAAAAGAAATACCTACCGGAAGTAAAATTTTATCTACCCTAAAGCCTGTGCCAAAGATGGAATTACTAAATTGAGCAAAGTGATTAATAACCTCATATTTAGTATTGAATAAGGCGTTGAAATTTTCCGTAAAAAAGTAGGCGTATTTAAAATAAGCTAATACCGAAAGATTCAAGAAAACACTTAAACCTACCCATACTTTCTTAAGCGTTGGATGCTTAGTTTCATAAATTTTTTTGCCGATAAAAAAATCTGAAATAGTAGAAAAAAGCAGGATGAGAATACTGAGCCCTGAAGACTTGTAATAAAAGAATAAGGAAACAAAAAACAAATATGCGTTTCGCAATAATCGCTTTGGATAAACAATCGAATAAAATCCTAAAACTACTAAATAAAATCCCCAAAAAAAGAACCTTGAAAAGATGAGTGGTTGATCGGGTTTGTAAGTAAAAATATCAATGAACCAACTCCACATTTTTCAGTGTATTAAAAGATGTAGAACGATGTAAATGATTGGCAATTCTATTGATTATAGCTGCACTGATAGCATGGCCAAGAAGTTCATATCCCTTAGGAGTAAAGTGCACTAAATCAGCTGACATCATACCAGCTTGTCGCCAACGTTTCGATGAGCCCAGCCCACCCATGATTTCAAATACATCGATCACTCCAGCTTTGTATTTTGTGGCCAATTCATACACAGCTTCTCGAGCTAAAAGGGCGTTTTTGTTTGGATATTTTTTCTGATAATAACTGTCGGTATTTGTGAGAAAAATAAAAAAAACATCTCTATTCCCTTTTTTAAAAATGTCCATTAGCTTTTCGTAATTTGATTTAAATTGCTCTTTATCGAATTTTCCGAAAGGTACATTTGCATCGTTAATGCCAATTCCAAAAATTACAACATCAGCTCTTAAGAGGCGAACCTGACGAGCAAAATCAGGCTCTCGCAAATAGGAAGAGGTGTTGGCTCCATTCACACCAATGGCGTGATAAACTAAAGAAGGTTTATCCAAAAAAAACTGAATGCCTTGTAATACAAATTTTTGTGCAGAATCGACATAACTTCTTAAAGCAAATTGGTTTGAAGTTGTGGCATTTTCGAGCACAAATTCCGTATATCCAACAGTTGGATTTTCCCAGGTGATTATCACATCTTCTTGTCCTGTCCATACCGGTTTCATGTACTGTGGTCCGAAAGGGTGATAGATTCTAACACGGTCGAAAAAGTATTCTCTGCTGTTAAGCGGAAAAAGTTGGACAGAAAATGTCGCCTCAGGATCGTATGTAGTGGCCGTAATACCGCATAAACCAAATTCAGCAAAGTGCCCAGGCACCGACGATCTATGGCCATGCCATTCGCCTGTAAAGGTTGTTTTGAAGTCAGCCGGATTATTGGTTTCAGCCATTTTGTACGGAAAAATTAAACCTCTCTCTCCGAAAAATTGTGGATGAAGGTGTACTAAGTTGTTTCTAATGGTGTTTGGAAGAGTGCCTCCTTGTACATGTGAGCCGCCAATGTGAACCAGATTAATTTTTCCAACTTTTCCAAGGCTGAGCTTCTCAAGTTTTTGAACAAAAACATTGAATGAAATATTACCGCCCGGAAGGTGCAGATGTATTTTTTCCGCTTCGATGAGGGAACTTCTATGCAGTTGGCCATACATTTCGGTGATCGGTTGTGTAAGCACTAACTCTGGCCAGATGATGGCAATGATTATCAACCAATAACTAAGGTGAAGCCGTGGCTTGTGTTTTTTCTTGATTTTTCTCATGAGCGGGGTGATGCTTTGAGAGATAGGCTTTTTTGTCTTTTTCAAGTTCTTCAAACAGGCGTTCTGCAGCTAATCGAGCCCCCGCCGGTGTAAAGTGTATGTAATCTGTTGTTGCCAATGGAGGCTTTGCCTGAACCCATTCTACCATGCTGCCTTCACCGCCCATAGCTTCAAGCAAATCGTAATATGCTGCACCTGCCAGGGTAACATAGTGCAGAAGTGAGTCTCTAAAGTCTGAAAGCAAAGGATGAGTCACAAATTGGTCTTTTACCTTAATAGCCATATCACTCGGACCAATGAACAAAACAGGAGCATTACCCGAGAGCTTTTTCAGGAATTGAACTTGTCGGGCAATGTTTTGTGCAGCTTTACCGGCATGTTCGCTGTCGCGCAAATAGGGCAAAGCGTTGCCCCCAAATTGCATAATGATGAGGCCAGTATTTTCTCGCTGCATGAAGCGACTTATCTGAGAGGCGTCACACCGGCTAAACGTAGTGCCATCGGCCCCACGCATGGGCACATTGTCGAGTACTAAACCCACTTCCTGCTCCAGACTAAGGCTATACACATCAGGACTGTGCTGTGCAGAAAATTCCATTCGGATGTGACTGCCTGATGACTGGAGTTTTATCGTGACCAAGGTATCTTTTTCAGGAAGAGCTGGGATTTTTACTTTTTTCAGCACTGATCCATTTTCCAGAACTGTTAAATCGAAGGGCCAGTGATTGTTCCCGAGCAGGATTTTTAGTAGAGAGTAGTTGCGAGACCTTAAAAAGCCTTTTTTAGAGGCACTCACCTCTATCCATGCGGTTACTGCTTCCCTGCATTCAGAGGTATCAATGGGTGTAAAGCGTGCAAAACTCAAATAGGGGCCAAATCTACGATGGAGTATGTCGGGACTTTGCGTACCATAAGCCGTGTAGCGCACCCAGTTAGGGCTATTCTGATGCTCGGCTGATAAATGTGGAATCCAAGCATTAGCTGGTAAATAACCCATTCCTCCGCCACCATGCATTGCTTGCCAGCGCTCGCGCAGGTACGAAGTGATTCTATCGTTTTCTATTTGTGAGTCTCCAAAGTGAAAAATCCGAATTTTTTTGCCTTTATTGTCTTTTAAAGCATCGTAAAATGGAGCTAAGGGACTGATTTCGCCGAGGTAGTTCAGAATTTTTCTCTTTTTGGAAACACTGGAATCGGGCAGCTCTTGCTCCAGAAGCAATAATGAGTCGGATATATGAGATGTAAGAACAACGTTTGCTTTCTTAGATTTTTGAGGTAAAAAATCAGACACTTGTGCAAAGTGTACTTTGATTCCAAATATCTTAAAACCCTCGGCCGGAACGAGAATCATGAGCAGAAACAGTACAAAACCTGCAGTTAAAAAAAAGAAAAAAACGTCTTTTGGTTTTACATCAGCGCTCATCGTGAGTAGAGCTGCAAAATACGATTTAGTAAAGTTATAGGTATGTTTGGTAAAAAATTTTTACAAACCAATTTTTAAGACAGGTTCGAACTTTTAATGTTAATGAATGCACTAATATCCTTTTTCGAGGAATTATAATCAGCTGATAAATGGATTTTGCCATTATCATTTCAGTATGCTACGCTCATATTCTAAGCTCAAAAGTGCATGATGGACTTTTAGTGTATTTTGCATCGATTTTTAGCCGTACTTTCAATGAAGTTTTTTCACCTGCCACACCTTACTAAGAGCATATTTTTATTCTTCAGGCTTCACAAATTTTTTTCGTTATTAAAAAATCCTTTTTTGTGGACAGCCTACATGGTTGATGTCGGGCGATTCGCCTACGCCCACCGCAAAACCGATTTTAACGACTTCTTCAATCCCTACCGAAAATACGAGGCTCGATATCTGTTGTACAACTATATTATTGACAGGGAGAGGCTTGATAAACAAAAAGTAGCATATCTTGAATTTGGAGTATCTAAGGGTTTTAGTTTGAAGCATTGGAGCGAGCGTTTGAAAAACGAGCAAAGTCGATTGTTCGGATTTGATACATTCAAAGGCTTACCGGAAGCTTGGGGCAGCTACAAAATGGGCGATATGAGCGCAGGTATGCAGGAAATCTCAACGGAAGATGCGAGGGTGCATCTCATAAAAGGCCTGTTTCAGGAAACCTTAACGAGTTGGCTCGGTCAACACGACATCTCGAAATATGATCGGAGGGTGATACATCTCGATGCCGACTTGTACTCTTCAACCTTGTATGTACTTACAGTAATTTTTCCTTTTTTAAAGATAGGTGATATTATTTTCTTTGATGAGTTTAATGTTCCTCTACACGAGTTCAAGGCTTTTGACGATTTTTGAAAGGCTTATTACACAGAATTTGAACTACTTGGAACTGTAAACAACTATTTTCAAGTAGCCATGAAATACAAGGGACAAAAACTTCCCGAGATTTGAGAATGTAAGATGTATTCCAATCGAAAGAGTATTGAAGGTCCCTAAAAAACAAAAATCCTTGTCAAGAAACAGGCTTGACAAGGGTTTTTTTGCGAAAAACTTTATTTGAGCTTATTTTTTGTGAATGTGTGCATAGGTATCGGCTGGGATGCCTCTCAATTCACAGAATTTGCGCACGGTTTCGGCGTAGGTTACTACCTTGTCTTTGTAGTAGTTTATGAAGAAGTTCTTTTCTTCTTCGGTGGCTTCCAGTTGATTGAGAATGTTGAGCAAGTGCATCTTCATATGGCCTTTTTGAATGCCAGACGTAACCAAAGCGCGAAGCGCGGCAAAGTTCTGGGCAAGGCCTGAGGCAGCTACGATGCCCATGAGTTCGGTGGCTGATGGTTTGCCGAGCAGTGCCAGCGAGAAGCGCACCATCGGATGTAGTGAGGTAAGTCCGCCTACAACGCCGAGCGCAAGAGGAAGCTCTATCCAAAAGCGGAAAGTGCCGTCTGAAATGTCGCAGTGTGTGAGCGAACGATATTGCCCGTCGCGGGCAGCATAGGTGTGACCTGCAGCTTCTACGGCTCTGAAGTCGTTGCCAGTAGCGATTACTACGGCATCGATGCCGTTGAATATGCCTTTGTTGTGCGTAGTGGCGCGGTATGGCTCGATCTCGGCGATGCGCACAGCGCGATAAAACTTTTCAGCAAACTCTCGTGGACTGATTTCGTCGTCGGCATTGAGCTGGTCGATGGCGCACATTACTTCAGCGCGCACGATGCACTCAGGTGTGTAGTTCGAAAGGATGCGCATCACCACTTGAATCTGCTTTTCTGACTCGGTAAACTCGTCAGATTCAGCCATCAGGATCGTGAGGGTTTTGGCCATCTGTTCGAGGCAAGAATTGATGAAGTTAGCCCCCATGGAGTCACAGGTTTCAAAGCGCGCCTCGAGTTGATAGTACCCGTCGAGTTTATCGGTTTTATTTTTTAACTCAATGCTCAAGATGCCTCCACCACGGGCCTGCATATTGGCAGTGATGTGATGTGTGTCTTCGTAAAATTTTTGTTTGTTTTTTTCGATAAAACGAGCCAACTTCTCCCCATCGCCAAAGTACATAAAGTGTACATGACCAATTTTTACTGTAGAAATTACTGTAGCCGTAAAGCCACCGCGTTCAAGCCAGAAGTTGGCTGATTTAGCTGCTGCAGCGACCACCGAGCTTTCTTCAATGGCCATTGGCAATGCGTAGATTCGGCCGTTGATAAGAAAGTTAGGAGCGATGCCAAGGGGTAAATAGTAATTAGTAATAGTGTTTTCGATAAATTCGTCGTGGAGTTTCTGCACTTTGGGATCAGGGTGGAGATAACTGTTCAGAAAGTCGATGTACGACTCGTCACCGTTCAGGTATTCGTTTAACAACCATTGAATTTTGGCTTCTTTACTGAGTTTTGAGAATCCTTTGATGGCGCTTCCTTTCGTCATGTTGATTTTTTGAATGATTACTTTGTAACGAATAGTGCATTAGATTGTTTTAAACGGCGACGTTGTATTCGCGCAATGCGTCGTTTAAAGAGGTTTTAAGATCTGTGCTTGGTTTGCGCTGTCCGATAATGAGGGCACAAGGCACGTGATAGGTGCCAGCGGCAAATTGTTTCGGCATGCTGCCGGGTATCACCACAGAGCGCGGGGGCACATACCCGCGATATTCCACGGGTGTTGAGCCAGTTACATCGATTATTCGAGTGCTGGCAGTGAGTACTACATTGGCTCCCAGCACAGCTTCCTTACCAACACGCACCCCTTCTACTACAATACAGCGTGAGCCAATAAAGCATCCATCTTCTATGATTACCGGACTGGCCTGCACAGGCTCAAGTACGCCACCTATACCCACACCGCCCGATAGGTGTACCTCTTTCCCAATTTGGGCACAGGAGCCTACTGTGGCCCAGGTATCTACCATAGTGCCGCTATCTACATATGCACCTATATTAACATAAGAGGGCATCATTATAACACCAGATGCTAAGTAAGCACCATATCGTGCCACAGCGTGTGGGACTACACGCACACCAAGTTCTTTGTAGTTGCGTTTTAAAGGAATTTTGTCGTGAAATTCCAATGGACCAGCTTCGATGGTTTCCATTGATCGAATGGGAAAGTAGAGAATCACGGCTTTTTTTACCCATTCATTCACTTTCCAGGTATCACCCACTGGCTCTGCTACTCTCAGCTTGCCTTTGTCGAGTAGGTTTATTACTTCTTCAATAGCGGCTAAAGTTTCTTCTGAGGTAAGTAGGGAACGATTTTCCCAGGCAGTTTCAATGATACGTTGGATATCAGTCATTTATTTTCTTTAAGACAAGGCACAAAAGTAGGTTTTAGGCTCCTAATCAGACGTGAAAATGGACACCTAAAGACAAATGTTTGGTCAATCACTGTGTTTACTTTATTTAATGTGAATAATTTTTGTAGAATTCAGTGCTGAAATGTCTGTATTTTCAGGATTTTAGCTTCCATGAAAATTTTAGGAGCTCTAATAGCCTGCATTAGTCTGTCTCATTGTTTTTTACTTGCTCAAAATCAGGAAGAAATCAAAATGCCTGAGAATTTCGGGCCTCCGCTCGACATTCCTCTCCAGTTGTCTGGTTCGTTTGGTGAGTTGAGGACAAACCACTTTCACGGTGGGCTCGATCTTCGTACAGGCGGGATGGAGGGAAAGAGAGTCTTGGCAGCTGCCGATGGTTATGTTGCAAGAATTAGCATAAGTCCTTATGGTTATGGAAAAGCATTATACATACAACACCCCAATGGATATATGACTGTTTATGCGCATTTGCAGCGTTTTAGCCCGATCATTGAACAGTATGTCCGACAGGAGCAGTTTAAAAGAGAGTCGTTTGAGGTAGATCTCTATCCTCAGCCATGGGTTCTTTCCGTAAAAAAAGGCGAATTGATTGCACTTTCTGGCAATACAGGAAGTTCTGGCGGTCCGCATCTTCATTTCGAGATTCGGGACCAGGGCGGTGAAAGAGCTTTAAATCCTTTGAGCTTCGGCCTTCAGGTGCCTGATAACAGACACCCCGAAATTACCCAGCTATTCATTTATGAGATAGAGGATAATTTTCTGGAGATAAAACGTAATGTCTATACCGTGCGAAAAGTAGGGGGTGGAATCTACAAGCTCGACCGAGATACCCTGCTGATTTCACCACGCACTGGTTTTGCAGTAGAGGCATTTGATTATCAAAACGATTCTCCCTTTCGAAACGGTGTTTATTCCATTGAAAAATTCATAGAAGACACGCCCGTATACAAGTTTATTGCCGAAGGCATTCGCTTCGACCAAACACGTTATTTGAACGCGCATATCGATTACGATTTGAAATACAGTGCAGGTAAAAATGTGCACAGACTCTTTGTGCTTCCAGGTAATCAGCTGGATGCGTATCCGATACTGATAAACCGAGGGCTTTTAAAAATTCCCCCTGACAGTGTAGCTAAAGTTCGCATTGTAGCAAGAGATATTGCAGGAAACGCCTCAGAACTCACTTTTTGGGCAAAGGGCACAGCCGGCGATCTGCCGGCCGTTGTACGCGACCGAACGGGCATTTTTGGTTTCAACGAAGATATCTTGATTCGTGACGAGAGCTTTGTCTTTTTTGCCGAAACAGGCACTTTTTACCGACCGCAAAAAATCGCGTTTTCTACTGTTCCGCTTATGGCTGGAGGTATTTCAGCTGTTGTGAATTTTGGAATGGAAAGCGTACCCTTTCACAAATTTGCTACACTTAAACTCCGAGTGGATAAGAATCATCCGAATGCTTCCAAATTTGTAATGGTGAATGTGGTGGGGAATAAACGCAGTGTCATCACTGGTACACTCGATGGGGAATGGTTTACAGCCAGAATCCGTTCGTTTGGCCGATACGCGGTTGAAGCAGATGTCAGCCCTCCGAAAATCACACCTGTAAACATCCCTACTAATGGCAACATGCAAAAAGTGCCAGTCATGCGCTTTCGAATATCGGATGACCTGAGCGGCATTAAGAGCTATCGTATGGAAATCGATGGCAAATGGGTATTGGCTGAGTTTGACGGTAAAACTGGTTTGTTTTTTTACCCGTTTGAACATGCTGCATCGGGCAAGAAACACGAAGTGTATGTGCGCGTGACCGACGCCGTAGGTAATACGAGCGAATACAAAACCTCAATTTTAAGATAAAATCTTGAGCAAGAAAAAAATGATGAAAAGATTATTGATTGTTGTCTTAGCTTCTTCTGTGTCTATGGTCAAAGCTCAAAGCGATGAATTGGCTGAGGATTTTAAGAAACTCTTTTATCACGCACTAACCACTGAGCAAAGCTATCAATGGCTCAGAAGCTTGTGTAAGGATGTAGGCCCCCGTATGGCAGGTTCGCCAGGCGATCGCAAGGCCGTGGAGTGGAGCGTGGCATTGATGAAAAAGCTGGGTTTTGACACCGTCTATACTTTGCCTGTTGATGTACGTCATTGGGAGCGAGGCAGAGAGTCAGCTATTGTGAGATTAGGTGGTAAAAAAATCCAATTAAATGTAACTGCCCTTGGTGGTTCCGTATCTACAGGAAAAAGACCACTTCGCGCAGAGGTAGTTGAGGTTCGCGACTTTGACCATCTGAAAGAACTAGGAGAGCGCGTACATGGTAAGATCGTCTTTTACAACTACCGCATGCGCAAAGATTATATATCTACTGGTGCGGGTTATGGCGATGCAGTGAAATACCGTTGGTCAGGCGCTGTAGAGGCTTCGAAATACGGAGCTGTAGCTGTACTTATTCGTTCAGTCACAACTCGCGCCGACGATTATACTCACACAGGCGTGATGACTTATGAGGGAGCTGAAGTCAAAATTCCGGCCGGTGCCTTGAGTTATCTCGCGGCTGATCAATTGGAACAAATCCTTCGTCAACATCAGAATGTTTTAATGGACTTAACTCTCGAGAGCTTCGATCGAGGCCGTACTACCTCCTACAATGTGATAGGTGAAATGTATGGCACTGAGCGCCCGAATGAGGTATTGATTGCTGGTGGCCACCTCGATTCATGGGATCCGGGTGAGGGAGCTCACGACGACGGAGCTGGTGTAGTGCACAGCATAGCTGCAGCTGCCTACTTGCGCCAGCTCGGCATACCTACCCGGCACACTGTACGCGTAGTATTATTTGCCAACGAAGAATTTGGCCTCGACGGCGCTAAGCAGTATGCCGAATGGGTAAAAAATAATGACACCAAAACAATTCGCCTTGCCGTAGAAAGTGACGGAGGAGGACTTTCACCAAGAGGTTTTACACTCGACGCTCCTGATTCGATTGTTCAGAAAGTGCGCAGCTACAGAGAGTTCTTTTACCCTTATGGAATGTATGAAATGGGCAAAGGAGGTTCAGGTGCCGATGTAAATCAGTTAAAATCGACCGGAGCGGTTTTAGCTGGTTTACGCGTTGACGGCCATCGTTATTTCGATTTACACCACACCAGTCGCGATGTGTTTGAAGAAGTCAATCCTCGTGAGCTCGAAATGGGATCAGCAGCTATGGCTGCATTCCTGCTCTTGTTTGATCAACTTATTTTTTAACCCAAAAAGATTTTTAGAAAACAAAAAAATGGTAACATGCACTTCACGACCAGAAGTAGGGCGTAAGCACTGCGGTGTAGATAATGCTGCATAAACTCTTCACCATCTGCCACCGGCGCCACCCCCGCCAAAGCCACCACCACCGAAGCCTCCCCATCCACCTGAGCTGCCTCCCCAGCCAGAGAAGCCGCCTCCACCGCGGCCTATGGGTGGAAAAATGACAGGACCCCCACCGCTGATGCCACCGCCACGACCAGGATTTCTCGCTACAAGGTACAATACCACGAGGATTATCAAGATGATGACCCAAGCGGGAATCTCATCTTCACCATTTTTGTGGCCAATTTTTGGAAAGTTTTCCTCGGCACCGCGTGTCTTGATGGCTTCAATGGCTAATCGGAGCCCTTCGTAAAAGCGCCCTTGATGAAAGTAGGGCTTCATGATTTGCTCTACGATGCGCTTGGCAATGGCATCAGGCAGAAATCCTTCGGCCCCGTAGCCTGTTTGGATAAAAATGGCTCTGTCTTCAAGGGCTATATAGATGAGTATACCGCTGTTCGCTTCTTTACTGCCCGGGCCCCAGGCGCGTGCTATGGCAAGCGATCGATCAAATGCGCTCTCTCCCTCCAAAGAGGGTTCGATGCATACGGCTATTTGTATGCCGGTACTGTCTTCAAAAGCTATTAGCTCTTGACTTAGACGTTGAGCTTCTCTTGGCGAAAGAAATGCTCCGGTGTAGTCATTCACCGGAGCTCTGTACTTCGGTATAGGTCTTTTACTTGCCGAAAGCGACAGTGTGCCTATTAGAAAAAGTGAAGCAATCCAAAGCTTCCACCAGTTAATCATACGAAATATGGTTTGGCAGCTCGTTCACGCTTGACTTTTTACCAGGGAAGAACTTGGCAAGAGATTCGCCCGCTTGTTTTACTCCTTTGATGATTCCATTGGCAAAGAGGCCTTTCTTAAATTCAGCAAGCATCACGTCGCGCGTTGCGTCCCAAAAGTCCTGTCCTACAAGGCGGTTGATGCCTTCATCGCCAATGATGGCGAATTCCTTTCGGGCCGGACAGATGAAAATCAAAACCCCGTTGTGCTCTTGGGTATTGTCCATGCCGAGCTCGGCAAACTTATCAACAGCTGCCAACAAGATGTCGTCGTAGTCATGTTTTGAGGTGATGTGAATGCGAATTTCTCCGCTGGTTACGCACTCTGCCTCTTCGATGGCTTTTTCGATGCGCTCTATTTCTTCAGAGGTGAGAAAATCAGAAAGCATAGTTTGCTATTTGAAGTCAAACTGCACATTCGGAGCTTTTTCGGCACCTGCTTCGCTTTTGAACATTGCCTTTGGCTCAAAATCAAAAAGGGAGGCCCAGAATTTGCCTGGGAAGCGCTTGACGGCCTTGTTGTAAACGGCTACTACTTCGTTGTAGTCATTACGCGCTGTGGCGATCCGGTTTTCAGTGCCTTCGAGCTGTGCTTGTAGTTCCAGGAAGTTTTGGTTAGCCTTTAGTTCCGGATATTGCTCTACTACTACGAGCAATCGGCTCAGTGCTGAGCGCATCTGATCTTGAGCGGCTTGAAATTCGGCGAGCTTTTCTTCCGTCAGCTCATTGGCATTCAGTTGAATACTACCCACGCGTGAGCGGGCTTCAACGATTTCGGTCAAGGTAGATTTTTCGAAGTCGGCGGCGCCTTGTACGGTTTGAACCAGATTGCCGATGAGGTCGTATCTGCGTTGGTATTGGGTCTGAACATTGGCCCACGCCTTTTCAGCATTTTCATTGAGATCTACAAAAGTGTTGTAAGTACTACAGCCGTTAGCAGCTATCAGCAGTAGGATTACTACAATAGAGAGCAGAATAACAGTTCCTTTTTTCATGACAGTTTCAAAAATTTTCTTGCGAAGGTAGGAGGCAGATTCTTTTTAGCGAGATCTGAGTCTCAAATTAAAAGCTTTTTAATCTTCGGTTGTGAGTTGTTCTAAGGATTGAGTTTCGCCTGCGGCTAGAGTCTGGTCTGAGCCAGGTAATGGGGCAACCGATTTGGGGTATTTATGCATCCAAGTGATTAACTGGCCGATCACAAAGGCATCGTCTGGCAGAGGTGTGAGGGTTTTTCGAAAGGCTTCGAATCTCTGTAGCTCATAATGAAGTCGATAGTATCCATAGCCGAGCGCAGTATAATTTTCAATAGCGATAACAGCAGTTTCATCTAGGGAGCGTCCCGGCAGTTTAAGCAGGAAATTTTCGCCCGGATACATGATTTTTTTTACTAAGTGTACGGCAGCCTTATGTGTGCCAGGTTTAGGAAATTTCATCAGTTTTCTGAGCAGTACATTAGCCTTATGTCTTTTTTCGAAGGCTACTACGCTCTCAGGCAAAAGATTGTCGCTGTCCTTCAGAATAAACTTTCCATTTTTCCACACGACTTGCCAACTCGACATATATAAGGCATCGACTTGCAATTCCACCGGATTTGCAAGTGACTGGGTGTAGAGTTTTAGTTTAGAAATAAGGTCATTTCCAGTTAGTTCTGTTTGGATATCAACAACTTGGTCTTTTAGCGCGAAATCGAGTAAAAAAATATTGTTCAGCTCTGAAAAGAGATTTTTCGCAAATCCGGTTTTGAGGATCTTTCCGTTGGCATCGCGCAAGTAAAACACACCTGCTTCGGGTTGAACCAAATCGAGCAGCCGGGCCAGTTTGCCGGCATCGTGATGACGAGTAATGTCTAGATTTAGAGGCTTAGCGCTTGATAAAATGTCTTTTTGCTGGTCTTTTTCTAAAAGTATTTTGAAGAGCTCGAGCGTTACGCGGGCATCGCCGGCGGCACGGTGTCGCTGTGGATTATAAATGTTTAGCTCCCTGGAAATATTCTCTAATCCATAAGATTTTAAGCCTGGAATCAATTTTTGTGTCAATTTAATGGTATCGAGCGTTTCACGGCGATATTCGTAGCCGAGGGAGGCAAATTCTTGTTCGAGCATTCGATAGTCGAATGCCACGTTGTGACCAACCAAAACAGCTCCATCGGTAATCTGAATGATGCGCTTAGCTAGTTCGTGAAATTTGGGTGCACGCCGAAGCATGTTAGGGGTAATGCCAGTGAGCTTCTGCACGTACGGATGTATAGCTCCATCAGTATTCACCAGGCTGATAAGTTGATCCACTACTTCGCGTCCGTCAAAACGAAAAATAGCGATTTCGATGATCTTTTCTTGTCCGCGTTTGCCGCCGGAACTTTCTATATCAAGCACTGCATACATCGCTACAAAGTAATTGACCTTTGGAACAATTCCTTAGCAAAAGAGCCTAAAAAAATCGGATTTGAGGAATTTTATGTAGTAAAAAAGACTACATAGCCTGTAATTTCGCCCATATTTCACACACTAAATCGAATACCTATGAAAATAATCGTTCCGATGGCTGGAAGAGGCACGCGCTTGCGCCCACATACACTTACTACCCCTAAACCTCTTATCCCAATTGCCGGCAAGCCGGTAGTGCAGCGATTGATGGAAGACATTGTAAAAATCTGCGGTCAGAAGGTAGAAGAAATCGCTTATGTAATCGGCGATTTTGGTAAAGAGGTAGAAAAAATGCTCGTTGATGTAGCTGAACGCTTGGGCGCTAAAGGAAGTATTTATTATCAAGATCAGCCTTTAGGTACGGCTCATGCCATACTCTGTGCTGCGCCATCGCTGTCGGGTCCGGTGGTCATTGCGTTTGCCGATACTCTTTTCCGCGCTGATTTCATACTCGATAGCAGCCTCGATGGAGTTATATGGACCAAGCGCGTGGAGAATCCTCGACAATTTGGTGTAGTGAAAAAGGACGAAAACGGCTTTATTACTGAATTTGTCGAAAAACCTGAACACTTCGTTTCTGATGAGGCCATTATTGGAATTTACTTCTTCAAAGACGGTGAGTATCTGAAGCAAGAACTTCAGTATCTGATCGATAACGACATTAAAGACAAAGGCGAGTACCAGCTGACCAATGCTATGGAGAATATGAAAAACAAGGGCTCGAAGTTTAAAACGGGCACAGTAATCGAATGGATGGACTGCGGTAACAAAAACGTGGTACTCGAAACTAATATGAAAATCCTCGACTTCGTAAAAAATGAGGAACAATTGATTAGTAGGGATGCGGTGATTGAAAACAGCACTGTTGTAGAGCCTTGCTTTATAGGTGCAGGAGCCAAAATAGTGAATTCGAAAATAGGGCCCTATGTTTCCATTGGTGAGGGTACCACTGTTGAAAATTCTGAACTCACTCAAACCATCGTAGGCCAAAATACCGTTATTAAAAATGTGAACCTTACCAATTCGATGATTGGTAACAAGGTCTTCTTCAACGGAAATTACCGTGAGGTAAGCATAGGAGATTATAGTACATTGGAATAACTTTGAAAAGTTTTCATCATCACATAGTTCTCGTCTGGCTTTTGGTACTGATTTTACCAGCGCCGAAATTCGGATTTGCACAACAAACTGACGAAGGCGTCGATCTGGCTGCTGTGCATTCTGCTTCATTGCCGTTTGACAACACCTTCATGGAGGCCAATAGGGCGATGATGATAGCCAACTACACAGAAGCACTGGACTATTTAAGGCAGTGCATGGCGCTTAAACCCAACGAAGCCTCGGTACATCACCTTATGGCCAAAGCGTACAAAGAGCTGGAGCGGCCCGATGAGGCAATCTTTCATGCCGGCGAAGCAGTACGACTAAATCCTCAAAATCACTGGTACTATGTAGCTCAGGCTGAGATTTACGAAAAGTACAACTACTTCCGTCAGGCAGCAGATGCCCTAATGTCGGCCTCCAGTCTAGTGACAAAAGGTTCGGAGGGTCTGCAGCTTCAGGCCGTTGATCTGTACATACAGGGCATGGAGTACAAAACTGCCCTGAAGGTGCTCGACCAGCTTGAGAAAAAAGTAGGCTATGACGACGACATTACCCGTCGGCGTTACAATGTGCTCATCAAGATGGGCAAGCGCAAAAAAGCTGAAAAATTGCTTGAGCGGTTGAAAGAAGAAAAACCTGAATCAGACATGTTGCGCGGTGCGCTGCTGAATCACTACAAGTACTTCAAACAAGTCAAAAAAACAGAAAAGCTTCTGCTTGAGTGGACAGCATTCGATCCAACCAATGGAGAGGTCTGGATCGAACTTGGGAATCTGTATGCTGAAAATCAACAACCGGCTAAGGCCATAGAGGCTTACAAAAAAGCCATTAGAGCAACTAACCTCGATGCTCGAAAACGGGTTGAGATTTTGCTCTTCGTAAGCAGCCGATACACTTCGATCACTTTCGATGAAATAAAAGAATTAAGCGTATTCATTGCCCAAAAACACCCCTATGCTCCGGAGCCCCAAGCCCTGTTAGGCGATGTGCTGGCTAAGGAAGGAAGTCGCATAGAAGCCATCCAGGCCTATCAAAGAACGCTTCGCAATGGAGGAGATAAAGAGTCTGTATATCAACAATTAATCCTCTTGCTTAGCGAGGAGGGCAGAAATGCCGAAGCCCTGACGTATGCCCAGGAGTGCATACAGAAGTATCCGGACAACTTGCTCGGCTATGCTATTGGGGCTATGTCGGCTTTTCAACTTTCACAATACGATAAAGCTGTAGAACTTGCTGAAGCTGGTCTTCCGAAAGCCATAGGTAATAAACCTTTGAAATTTCAGCTTACCTATGTGCTGGCCGAAAGCTATCACAAACTTGGAAACAACCCAGCCAGCGATGAATACTTTGAAAAAGCTCTTAATATTGACCCCAACAATATCTCTGCCCTGAACAACTTTGCCTACTATCTGGCCGAAAGGGGCGAAAAATTAGACAAAGCTCTTATGCTTATTACAAGAGCTAATAAACTACAACCAGCTAACGCAACCCTGCTCGACACCTGGGCATGGGTGCTCTACAAAAGAGGAGAGTACACTGACGCACTTGTAAAAATTCAAAAAGCCATAGAAAATGGTGGCTCTGAGGTATCAGTGATACAAGAGCACTACGGCGATATTCTTCACAAGCTAGGTTTTTACTCGCAAGCCCTGGCAGCATATTCAGCTGCTTTAGAAACAGCTAAAGACAAAGACCACCTTCTATTAAAAATTCGAAATACTCCTAACCGTTGAAATACTTCATCTCAGCCATATTAGCCCTATCACTTGTTGTAGGGTGCAAGAGCAAGAGAACTGTTGTCACAACTCCCTCAGCACCATCTGAGCCGTCGATAGCTGAGAGCATTTTGTCGCGTATTACTTCGCAGCCTTACCTTACACTGAGAGGCAAGGGGCAATACCAAGACAATTCTTCAACTCAAAGCTTCAGATATGAAATACGCATACAGAACGAAGACAGGCTTTTGGTCGAAATGTCGGATCCTTTATTGGGATTGCGCATTGCCCGCCTTTACGCCGATCGAGATACAATTGTTTTCATCAATCGGGCTCAGAGACAATATGCCGCAGGAGGTCGAACGACTCTGCATCAGATTGTGGGTCTCGAAGTAGAAACCGACGATCTCATCCGACTGCTAAAAGCATTGCCCGTTCGCTGGAATGCACCTTGGGAAGGTATGCAACGCGAGCCTGATATGATTCATTTGTACTCCATAATCCCTATCAATGCTTTCGATAAGGTAACGGGAGAATTGCACATCACAGGTTTTGATTTTAAAATACGCAAACAAATTCTCTCCAACATTCCCTATCGCCTTACGGCAGAGTATGAATATGCTGGTGAAGACCCATTTGCTCCCAAACAGATTGCCCTACATCTGACTGCTAATGGCAATTTTCTAAAACTACAACTCGTAAACGATCGCCTTCAGACGGATTCTTTTGACATTAAAATTCCGGAAGTTCCCAATGGATATGCTCCGGTTTCTTTCTAAAATCTTTCTGATCTTCTTCTGCTGGAATCTTACTGCTCAGCCCATTTCACAGCGTGAAAAACTCCAGCAGCAGCGCGCCAAGTTGATGGATGAAATCAAGCTGGCCAACTATCTGCTGCAGGAAAATAGGACCAATCGCGCTAACAGTCTGACGATAATTGAAACACTTACTCAAAAAATTCGCATCCGAGAGCAGCTCATCGACAATCTTCAAGCGGAGCTTGAATACATTCAGCGAGAAATCGAAGAGTCGAGCACTGAAATTCAACATCTGGAAGAGGAGGTCAGGCTTCAGCGCGAGCACTACGCACAAATGATAAGAAAAGCCTACAACAGCCGCAGCCCAAACATGCGCCTACTCTTTATACTTTCGAGTCAAGACCTATGGCAGGCCATTCGGCGCATGCAGTATCTCAATCAGCTGGCAAAGGCTCGTCGTAAGCAAGTAGAACTTACTAAGCAAAAAGAGAAACAGCTTCAAGAATATCTGAATGAGCTGAATGCCAAGCGAATAAGTCAGCAGCACTTACTTGCGAATCAGACCGAAGAACGCAATCAACTTGCGGCTGAAAAGCGCATGCTCGAAGAGCTCGTACAAACTCTGAACATCCAAAGCCGTCAACTCGAGCGCCAGATCGCTGAAAAGCAACAACAAAGTCGAAACTTAGAACGTGAAATACAACGTCTCATCGCCCTGGAAATAAAACGCGCCCGCGAAGCTGCAGAGCGCAAAGCACTGGAAGAACGCGCTGCTTCTGTGGGCCTGGCTAAAAACAAAGATTACACAGCCAAAACTTCAAATGCAGAACTCGAACGCCTGATCGCGCGAAAAAAGGCAGAACTCGAAGCTGCTGCTCGGCGTGCTTCGCAGGCTGCTTCGGCGACACCTCGTAAAGAAACACCTTCAACCACAATACCTGCTCAAACTTCTGCAGCTGCCGACGATGTGCTGCGCTCTACCCCCGAAGCGCGCCAGCTCGCTGCTAATTTTGCTGCTAACCGTACGCGCTTACCCTGGCCAGTAGAAAAGGGCATCATCGTACAGCGCTATGGCAAGCAGCAGCACGAGGTGGCTAAATACGTGGTAGTGGATAATCCGGGTATCAATATCGCTACGGAGCGCGGTGCTAAGGCCCGGGCTGTATTCGATGGCGAAGTGAGCGGTGTGCTTCAATTGCCAGATGGCTCAATGGCAGTGCTCATCAAGCATGGCAACTTCTTTACTGTGTACGCGAATATGACCAACATTCTGGTAAAAGCAGGAGATCGCGTGCGTACGAAACAGGACATCGGTACTGTATTCACCGATTTTAAAGAGGGTAAAACAATTCTGCATTTCGAAGTGTGGGAAGGTTCGCGCCATATGGATCCTCTATTATGGCTACAGCGCTAAAAATTAAGTAATCTGATTTTAGTAGTTTTTTTTTTGCCACCTGGATTGACACTGACCGGTAAACGATGGTACTTGCTCCGAGCAATCACGTGGTTATCTAGTGTAAAACTTGATCTTTTGTGAAAAACTGAATCGGGAAGATAAAAAACAAGAAATCTTCGAAACACTTAATACCAGAAGCCGCCAAAGCCAGTTCCTTTCAATGGATAAAGGGGTAGGGAGGAATAAGTTCGTTTATAGTAAGAACAGGCTAAAGAATCATAGCTGAGGCAGCAAAGGCCAAACCGCCACCGGAGCCGATGAGCATGATGAGGTCGCCTGGCTTCACTTTGCCTTCGGTCACAGCATGGTGTAGAGCCGTAGGGATGGCGGCTGAACCGGTATAGCCATAGTGGTGCATGATGGTGATGGCCCGATCGTGAGGAAGGGAGAGGTTGTCCATCGTCTCGCGCAGGGAGTTGATGTTGATTTGCGTCATAAAAAACATACGGACGTCTTCTGGGGTGCGGCCAATGTGACGGAGTACCTTGTGGGTCATCATGGTCCACATTTGCGGGTTTAGCTCCTTTGGGAATTTACGGACGAATTTCAGGTAGTGGTCTCCCTCAGCAAGTATTTCAGGCGTTACAGGTTGGGCAGTGCCTCCGGCGTATATGCCCATCCAGTCGAAGTACTGCCCTTGGGTGATTTGAATGCCGTGGAGATACCCTCTGTCGGTACTCTCTTCAGCCCTTAAAACAGCGGCCCCTGCTCCATCAGCAAAGAGGGTAACGGTTTTTTTGTCTTTGGGATTCAGATAGCGGCTCATAGCATAGGCGCCAATGACGAGCACGTATCGATACTGTGGGTCGGCAGCGATGTACTTTGATGCCGTGTCAAGGGCTGATACAAAGCCGGCACAGGCCGTATTCACATCAAAAGTGGCTGCATTCACAGCTCCAAGCTTGTACTGAACTACCGAGGCTGTAGAAGGTGAGATGTACTCGGGCGTATCGGTGGCGATGATGATGAGGTTGAGGTCTTCGGGGCTTATCCCGGCATTGCTCAGGGCCATGCGGGCAGCGTCAAGGCATAGGGTTACGGTCGATTGGGAAGGGTCGCACCAGCGCCTTTCATAGATTTCAACGTTCTGCCGAAGCCAAGTATCTACATCTTCGCCGAGGGTTTCATTGAAGTAAGAGTTTGGCAATATTCTATTGGCAAGGCCTATGCCTGTGCCTGCTAATACAGCTCTTCTCATGAGATTAAATTGTGATTCCACCATCGACGCTCAGGCAGGTACCGGTGATGAAGGAGGCTTCGTCGCTTGCGAGAAATAGGTAAGCAGATGCGATGTCTTCAGGCTTGCCGAGGCGCTGCAGAGGGGTGCGTTCGAGAAGGGCATTGATGACTTTTTCAGGTACAGTGGTAATCATTTCGGTGGCAATAAACCCCGGTGCAACAGCATTTACGCGAATTCCTTTCCGGCCGAGTTCTTTGGCCCACACTTTCGTCATGCCGATCAGGCCGCTTTTGGTGGCTACGTAGTTGCTTTGGCCGAAGTTTCCGTACAGAGCTACGACCGATGAGGTATTGATGATGACCCCACTGCCGCGCTCTGCCATGTGTGCTGCTACAGCCCGGCCACAGTTAAAAACGCCAGTGAGGTTTACATCGATCACCTGTTGCCATTGTTCGTCGGTCATTTTCAGTAAGGTGGCATCGCGCGTAATGCCAGCGTTGTTAATGAGCACATCCACTTTGCCGACGAGCTCAAGTGTCTTGCTCAGAGCTTCTTTTACGGCCGCAGAGTTGGCAGTATTTACGGCGAGGAAGTGTGCAGGTGAAATTTTGGAAAGTTCTTCTACAGCTTTATGGCCTTTATCTTCGTTGATGTCCCATATGACCACGGTAGCGCCTTCATAGGAAAAAGCTTTGGCTGAAGTAAAGCCAATGCCAGCTGCACCACCGGTGATGATAACCGTTTTGCCTTCAAATCTTTTCATAAAAAAACGGATAATTTCTTCTTAGCAAAAATCTCTTACTAGGAGTCCTATGCCCATATTCAGAACAGGACAAGGATCATTGACATAATCAGAATTATTTTCTTAAAAAATTTTATTCATCTGAATATCAATGATCAAGATACTTAATCAGCACAATGACTTTACAGGGTTTTTAATCTTTTAGGAGAAACTCCTGAATCGCAGATGCGATTTTTTCGGAAGCGTCTCCCTGGCCATAGAGATTTTTGCTAAAGTCAGGCTGGTTCGACATGCTTTTTTCAAAGGCATGTAGGATGTGCTGGGGCTGCCAACCGGCCAGTGTATTGTAGCCACCTTCCACCAGTTCGACCCACTCTGTCTCTTCACGTAGGGTGATACAGGGCTTTTTAAAGAAGAAAGCTTCTTTCTGCAGACCACCGCTGTCGGTGAGCACAATGCTGCAGTTGTGGAGCAGCATGAGCATGTCGAAGTATCCGACGGGCTCGATGATGTGAAAATCGACTGTTAAGTTTTGGTTTTCCAGCGTTTTCCGGGTGCGCGGGTGCAGGGGTACCACTACCGGTTTTTGCTTGTGAAGTTGATTCAGCCCTTCGACGATGCCTTTTAAGCGCTCTGGATTATCCGTGTTTTCCTGTCGATGAAGGGTGGCAAGAGCAAATTTTCCAGGTTCGAGACGGAGTTTTTGAAGAATGGTTGAATGATGTTTGGCTTTTTGGAAGTAGTAAAGGGCAGCGTCGTACATCACATCACCGGTCCGCACGATTTTAATCGGGAAGTGTTCAAAGCCTTCGTTTTTAAGGTTTTGCACAGCTGCATCGGTCGGGCAAAAGAGTAGTGAAGACACCCGATCGGTGAGGACACGATTCACTTCTTCGGGCATGCGCATGTTGAAGGAGCGAAGACCTGCCTCTACATGAATCACTGGTACATGCTGTTTCACAGCCGCCAGCGCGCCAGCCAGCGTAGAATTGGTATCGCCGAAGACCATCACTGCTGACGGTTTTTCAGAAAATAGAATGTTTTCAATTCCTTCGATCATGCGACCGGTCATAGCACCGTGGGTCAACGAATGAATTTCGAGTCTGTGAGCCGGCATAGGTATATCCATCTCGCGAAAGAAAACTTCCGACATCTTCTCATCGAAGTGCTGGCCAGTATGCACTATAATTTCTTCCAAATCGGTTCTTAGCAATGCCCGGCTCACGGCTGCAGCTTTAATAAATTGAGGTCTAGCCCCTAAAACGGTTAGGATCTTGTGATTTTTCATGAAAGATTTTTAATGATTTCTGATATTTCTTTTGCGATATATCCACGCGAATATTTATAGATGGATTCGGTTTGTACTAAAACGCCACCTTTTTGGTATTGGTTGTAAAGGTCTGATAATACAGCTATGGCCTTCTCTGAATTATCAAAACCAACGGTTCTTCCGGCTTTGGTTTCTTCGAGCACACGGCTCATGTCGCCATCTTCCGGACCAATGCCCAGGATGTATTTGCCTGCTGCGAGATATTCGAAGAGTTTGCCGGTCATGATGCCGGCGGCATTGGGCGTGTTGTTTACAATGAGTAGATTTATTTGGGAGGATTTTTGGAATTTTATTGCCTCTTTTCTCGGAACAAAAGGAATCCATTCTAGCTGTTTTTCCAAGCCAAAATCTTTGATGCTTTCAAGAATTACTGCATCTACTTTTCCGACAAGACGTATTACCAAATCGCTTCTAAAATGGGGTATGTTCTCACACAAGTATTTTAAACTTTTCCAAAGTACTACCGGATTGCGCGAGGGGGGTAAAGTACCTACGTGTGTGAGCACAAATTTTTGATCTGTTTTAACCTCCGTTTCTTCAAATTCTTCTGGATCAAAACCATTAGTAATTACGTGAATCGGTTTGGTCGTTTTAGCCTCAAATTCCTTTTTCATATCTGTCGAAACGACCAATACAGCATCTGCAGACCAGAGCACCTGATTTTCTAATCGACGATGTCGGGCGTCAGCCCATTTAGTAAGTTTCAGTTCGCGATAAAAGTCGATGTTGGTCCACGGGTCGCGAAAGTCTGCAATCCAATGGATACCCAGTTCTTTTTTCAATCTTAACCCAATCAAATGCATCGAGTGTGGAGGCCCGGTGGTAATTACAGCATTCACCGGATTTTTTTTGAGATACTCTGTTAAAAAACCGATGGATGGCCGTATCCAAAACATACGGGCATCCGGAATAAAAAAATTGCCTCGAATCCAAACGGAAAGTTCATTTAAAAAAGTCTTTTTTTTGTTCTGCCCGGCAAAGCCAAAACCCGTTTCTTTTTTTTTGTTTCCGGTGAATATTTGGTAAAGTGCGTAAGGTTCAAAAATGGGCTTTTTTATGATTTCAATTCCTTCGGGAATTTCCTTCAGCGTCGATGGATCTTCGTATTGAAGCTCGGGATTTGAGGGGGTGTAAACGATGGGTTCCCAGCCTAGATTTTTGAGGTGTTTTGTGAATTTCAGCCACCTTTGTACAGCTATTCCGCCGGAAGGTGGCCAGTAATAGGTGATGATTAGCAGCTTGTTGTTCGAATGTTCCAAATCCAGACCTTAGCTTGGCAAATGTAAACGGCCGAGAAGTAACTCTGTTTTCTTTTTCAGCTGGCTATGTTCAACCGATTGAACTGTCATACCATTTCATCCGATGGTTTTTGAAAATTTTGATTTGTGGAGGGATCGTTGAAATTTTTCAAAAACATTAGTGGGAAAACGTTAAATATCTTTTCGGTTTTTTAAATCAGACAATTCGATACTTCAATACAAGATATGTTTGCTTTGCCAAAAAATACTTTTAATGTGTGGTATTTCAGGTTTTGTGGATAAAGCGCTTCCCGAAGTAGAGGCAAGAACGGTGATTTTGCGAATGGTAAACAGCCAGTCGCACCGTGGCCCTGATGATCAGGGCATCGAAAGTCCGTCGTCGGGGGTATGGTTTGGCCACAATCGACTGGCCATCATCGATCTTTCACCCGATGGACATCAGCCCATGTCGCGGGGGCACCTGACCATCACCTACAACGGCGAAATCTACAACTACCTCGAAATCCGCACTGAGCTCGAAAAGGCAGGTTACCGCTTCACAAGTCATTCGGATACAGAGGTTATCCTAAGGGCGTTCGAACGTTGGGGGGCTGATTGCGTGCAGCACTTTCGGGGCATGTGGGCCTTTGCTATATGGGATGCACAAAAAAACCGGCTTTTCTGCAGCCGCGATCGCTTTGGCATCAAACCCTTTCACTACATCCACAAGGGAGAGGCTTTTTACTTCGCCAGCGAAATAAAGGCGTTGAAGCACAGCAGGCTTTATTCAGGCCGGCTCAACAGCTTTCAGCTGATGCGCGATGTGCAGTTGGGTTGGTCGGTTTATTCTAATGAAACACATTATTACGAAATAAAACAACTTAGGCCAGGTGAAAATTTGATCTTCGATGGTCATTCGGTTTTCATCTATCCATATTATTGCCTTGAATGCATTCATTTAAACTCTACAAGCCAGCAGCCGGCCGAAGAATTTAAAGCCCGGTTTTTTGATAGCATTCGCCTGCACATGCGGGCTGATGTAGAGGTAGGTAGCACTTTCAGTGGTGGGCTCGACAGTTCGGCTGTGGTCAGTGCTGTTCAACATCTTTTTTCGCCCGGGAAATTTCAGACCTTTACCGTATGGTACGACGGGGCTGACGAGCGACCCTTTGCCCAACAAGTGTGGGAGAAATTTCCGACCATTACACCGCACACCCTTCAGCCCGATCCCAATGAAATATCAGATGCTTTTGTGCGTGCCACCCGGCAGTACGACATACCGGTGTCAGGCAGTTCATACCTCTCTCAATATTTTGTGATGAAGCTTGCCCACCAGCAGGGCATCAAAGTGCTGCTTGATGGACAGGGCAGTGATGAGTATCTGATGGGTTACCACCACTCGCTCTACAGACTCTTTGCTACGTACATCCGACAGGGAAAACTTTTGACATTTATCAGAGAGCTTTTTACCTTCAGCCAAATGCAGCACTGGGGTGCACGGAAAGTGATCGACTTGTTTCTAAAGTCAATGCTCAGCACCCTCTTTACAGAACAGCAGCTGTACAGACTTGAATATCATCACTTTTATCCCAACGCCTTTGGCCGTATGCTGAAGACCAGTTTCTTTCTCAAACACATCGACGACCAGCCGCTGCGAAATTTCTCTTGGCATTTGCTGTACACGTCCATTTTGCAAACCCTTCTGCTGCACGAAGACCGCAACTCTATGGCCTTCAGCATCGAAGCTCGAGTGCCGTTTCTCGACCATCCATTGGTAGAATACACTTATTCACTGCCACCGCACTGGAAAATTCAGAAAGGCTACACCAAGTATGTCCTGCGACAAGCATTAGCCGACATCATGCCGGCGGGCATTACATGGAGAGTAGATAAAAAAGGCTTTGTGACTCCGGGTGAAATCCTTTGGCTGCGCAATCAGCTGCGATGGCTGCTCGACGAACACCTTCACTTGCCACTCATCGAGCGTATGGTCTGGGAGCGCGAGAAAGAGAAATTTTTGAAAGGCGACAACAAAAATGCCCGTTGGGTTTGGCGGGTGGCTTCATTGAATTATTGGTATAAAAATTTGAGATAACGAATCGATTTCAATTAACGGAAAATCAAATTCGCACTGATTTTCAGCATTGGAACATTGGCCATTGCAGAAGTCCTGGTCTGAGTGGGTACCTTTGCAGCATGAAAACGGATCTGCGCTCACTCAGTCACGAAAAGCTCGTACAATACATCACATCCTTGGGCGAAAAGCCTTTCAGAGCCAGGCAGATTGAGACGTGGCTCTGGCAAAAGAGCTGCACTGACTTTGAGCAAATGAGCGACCTGCCAAAAGCACTGCGCGAGCGCATAGCTGCTGACTTTCAGATTCACCCAGTGAAGGTGGACCAAATTCAGCGCAGTGCTGACGGTACTATCAAAAACGCAGTTCGATTGCGCGACGGAATGGTAGTGGAAAGCGTGCTGATTCCTACAGAGAAGCGCATTACTGCCTGTATTTCGAGTCAGGTGGGGTGCAGCCTTGATTGTCGCTTTTGTGCTACTGCCCGCCTAAAGCGCATGCGCAACCTCGATGCTCAGGAAATCTACGATCAGGTGGTGGCCATCAGAGAACAGGCTGAATACTATTACGGGCGCAAATTGACCAACATCGTCTACATGGGCATGGGTGAGCCATTGCTAAACTATGCCAACGTAATGCGCTCTATTGAAAAGATCACTTCGCCTTCGGGCCTCGGCATGTCGGCCAAGCGCATTACACTAAGTACGGTAGGCATCGCCAAAATGATCAAAACCCTGGCAGACGACAATCCCGGCGTAAAATTGGCCGTTTCCCTTCACTCAGCCATCGACGAGGTCCGTTCGCGCATCATGCCCATCAATCAGAGCAACGACCTGGCTACGCTTACAGAAGCTCTTGAATATTGGTATGCTCGTACCCGAAGCCGAATCACTTTCGAATATGTGGTTTGGAAAGGCATAAACGACCGCGATGAAGACATTCGCGCCTTGGTTAAACTGTGCAAGCGCATTCCGTCAAAGGTCAACTTGATCGAATACAACTCCATCGGTGACCCCAACTTCGAACAGGCCGATCCGGAGCGTATCGAAGCCTACAAACGCGCACTCGAAAACATCGGCGTAGTAGCCAAAATTCGCAGAAGCCGCGGAAAAGACATCGATGCCGCCTGTGGCCAGTTAGCCAATAAAAACGACGTGGCGCCTGAGATGCCCAAAAAAGAGCTTCCAAAAACTCTTTAAGCATGTTAAAATAAAAAAGCCGCTTGATGGGCGGCTTTTTTAATATGCTGGAATAATTCTTAATTATTGCAATCTCGCGTTTACAGGAATTGTGAACGACATGCGCACAGGTTTTCCTCTCTGCTTCGCAGGTTGAATTTTGGGATTCAAATTATTCAAGCTCTTTACAGCTTCGAGTGCGGCCTGGTCGAGGTTGGGATCTACCCCGCGTGCCACGGTTACATTACTCACTGAACCATCCTTGTCAATGATAAAGCTGATATAAACTTTGCCTTGAATGCCAAGCTGACGAGCTATTTCCGGATATTTAAAATTGCGGGCTATGTGCTGCTGAATTTTCAACTGGAAGCACTGTGAACGAGCCTCTTCGTCTTTTTCTTTTTCGCAACCTGGGAAAACAGGTTTATTCTCGACGATGGCGAAACTGAAGACTTCTTCCACTTCTTCTTCTACCACCTCAATGGGCTTAACTTCTTCTTTCTGAGAAGTTTCTGTGGATTCCATCACCAGCTCTTCCTTGAGCTCTACCTTGTCTTCCACTACGTTGATAATGTCTTGAGGTGGGGGTGGAGGTGGTGGTTTTTGCTCGCGTTGGGTGACGATTACCTCTTCTTCATCAAGAACGGTTTCAAGCTCACCAAGGTCGGCAATCACGCGGTCATAGGTCTTCCACTCGATGGCGATGTACACGACAATGAGCGCTATAAACAAACCTGCTAGAAAGAAGGTGCTCTTTTTATTTTCCAGATCAGCGTCGGGCGATTTTTTGAGTTCCATCGTGGGGTCGTTTATGGCGGCTAAAATAAAAAATTTTTTGTAGTAAGGTTTTGATGGATTAAAAATTAATGCTTCAGACAAGCCTCCAAGACTCAACAGAAGTAGGAAAGAACAAAATCTGCGTATTTTTGAAAGCACAAAAGATTTCCTGGCTTTTGATCAATCGGTTTTCGATACGCACTTTTTCACAAAACATTACAGTCTGGTTGGGAATCCTGGCCCTTATGTTTCCTACGTTCGGGCCAATGTCAATATATCACTTTCAGAAAAGCAAAATCCGCAAAGAAGTAAAAAACCAGATTCTGGCTTCCATATCTCTATCCGAATTGACTGTTTTTCGCTCTTCGGATATTTCGCAGCACAGAGTACACTGGATTGAAGAGAATGAATTCGTGCTTAATGGTTTTTATTACGACGTTGTGAAATGGGAGCATACCGATACAGGCAGCATAGTTTATTGCTGGCCCGACCATGAAGAGTCACACCTTGAACAGTTGCGCTCCCAAATTGCATCATCTCTCCTTAATGCCCAAAAGCACGACAAACCTTCAGAGTTTATTGGTTACCTGATGTTTATTAAGGGATTTTTTAAGGACGCTTTTGCAATGTGCCTTGTCAACTACCTATTTCAAGAGTCTTGTTTTCAGTTTATATTTGATTTGATTTCATCCTTCATAAGTCGGATGGACCATCCGCCAGAAACTCTTTGATTTCAGCAATACTATTAATGTAGTGAATCCTGGCATCGCTGCCTTGCTGTAATCGACCTACTTTGTAAAATCTACATAATGCACACGATGCCTGGAAGACTAAGACGATGTGTCAGTTCAGATGTCCTTTGATCCCTTCGAAATCTTGCCTTTAAAATTCTTGAAGGTCTGGATTTATTACGCTGAACTTAAAACAGATTCATTCGAAATTCATAACAATTTAACTACAATAGAAAAAATGAAAAAACTTGTTTATCTCATATCCCTATGGCTTGTGGGGGCTTCACTCCTTTACGGCCAGATCCTTACCATTACCGACTTGGTGACAGGTGAACCTATTGAGCGCGCTACCATCACCAGCCGAGAACCCAGACTTTTTACTTATACCAATGCGCGAGGACAAGCAGATATCTCTGATTTTCAGACAGCATCTGGTATAGAGATCCGTTCAATTGGCTATGAAACCCAATACCTTACCTATGATCAGTTGCGCAGACTTGATTTCAAACTACAGCTGCGTCAGACAAACGTTAATCTCGATCAGGTGACTGTTTCAGCTTCTCGCTACACTGAGGAAAGTCGAAATGTTCCTCAGCGCACCGTTAGTCTTACGCAAAAGGATGTGATGCTCTTGCAACCGCAAACAGCGGCTGACCTGCTTGGCCAAACGGGTGAGGTCTTCATACAAAAAAGCCAACAGGCTGGAGGAAGTCCTATGATACGGGGGTTTGCCACAAACCGACTGATGTACACTGTTGATGGAGTTCGTTTTAATACTGCCATCTTTCGCGGTGGGAATATTCAAAACGTCATAAATCTCGATCCTTTCGTTGTCGAGCAAGCAGAAGTAATCTTTGGTCCAGGCTCGATCATATACGGATCAGACGCCATCGGGGGAGTCATGACCTTCCACACCCAAAATCCCGAGCTCACGCTTACTGATAAGGTGCTTATCAATGGAAAAGCCCTAGCGCGCTATAGCTCGGCCAATCGAGAGAATACCGGGCATTTCACCCTCAATGTGGGTGGTCGCAGGTTTGCTTCGCTCACAGCTGTGAGCTTCTTTCGATTCGACGATCTGCGCATGGGCAGCCACGGACCTGAAGAGTATCTGCGTAACATTTATGCCACGCGCATCGACTCTGCTGACCGCATTCTCTACAACCCCGATCCACGTGTGCAAATCCCCAGCGGTTACGACCAGTTTAACATCTTGCAAAAGTTGCGCTTCAAGCCTTCTGCCCGCTGGGACATAAAATATGGCTTTCACTATAGCGAGACATCATCCTATTCAAGATACGATCGCCTGCATCGCTACCGCAACAATGGCCTGCCTGCAAGTGCCGAATGGAACTACGGCCCTCAAATCTGGATGATGAACCACCTCAGCGCCATACACAAAGGTCAGAACACCCTATACGATCAACTTACTCTGAGCCTAGCCACCCAGTATTTCGAAGAGAGCCGCATAGACCGCAGCTATGGGCAGAGTCGTCGTCGTACACGCATAGAGCGGGTCATGGCACATTCCTTTAATGCCGATCTACAGAGAAGTATCGGTCGCAAAGCATCGCTATACTATGGCCTAGAATACGTTTGGAATCAGGTAAACTCCACCGGCATAGATACGCGCATCAACACCGGCCTTGTAGAGCGCGCTAGCTCGCGCTATCCCAATGCCGATTGGAGTACTTACGCAGCCTACGCCAAGTACCAATACCGTACTTCTGAAAAACTCCTTATCGAGGCCGGTACGCGCTTTACCAGCTTCACTACCACGGCCGATTTTCGTCAGAATCTCGACTTTTTCCCCTTTCCTTTCGAGCAGGCTGATTTGAACTTCAGCAATCTTGTAGGCAACATAGGCCTGGCCTACACACCCGATCGCACTACTAAGATCAGCGCTGTACTAAGTACAGGCTTCCGCGCTCCAAATGTGGACGACATCGGCAAGGTCTTTGACTCCGAGCCTGGATCTGTCACCGTGCCAAACCCTGCTCTTAAAAGCGAATACGCTTACAACGGCGAGCTCTCCGTGATGAAAACCTTCGCCGATCAGCTTAAGGTAAGCCTCACAGGTTATTACACCTTCCTGCAAAATGCCCTCGTGCGTCGAAACTTCCAGCTCAACGGTCAGGATTCCATCCTTTACGACGGGCAGCTCAGTCGGGTTCAAGCCATACAAAACGCAGCTCAAGCAACGATATGGGGCCTACAGGCACTCCTTGAGTACGACTTTGGAAACGGCCTCACAGCTTCCACTCAAGCCAATTACCAAAAAGGCGAGGAAGAAATGGACGATGGAACTTTAAGCCCCTCTCGCCATGCTGCGCCCTGGTATGGCGTCACCCGCATCACTTATCGCATTAATCGACTGAATTTTCAAGTGTATGCCATGTACAGCGGGGGGTTTACCTTCGACATGCTCAATGTAGAAGAGCGCGGCAAGCCAGAGATTTATGCCCGCGACCCCCTCGGCCGCCCTTATTCACCCGGCTGGTACACCCTCAATGCTAAGGCCTATTACCAGCTCACTGATCAAGTCGGCCTCACCTTCGGCCTTGAAAACATTACCGACCAGCGCTATCGGCCTTACAGTTCAGGCATCGTTGCACCGGGTCGAAACTTCGTAATGGCCATTCGTGCGACGTTCTAATCCATTTCAATCTTTATTTCTCACCAAACCGCTCCTTCCCCAGAAGGGCGGTTTTTTTATTTTATCTAACTTTATACTGAAGCTTCTACACATACTGGGCTAATGTGTCTTTTTTACTTTCGATGGCAGATGTTTCAGGGCCGATTACTTTAACCAAATGGAAACATGGATTAATGCGGATTTTTTTGCAGATTTACGTAAATTGATTTGTTACTCTCTCTATAAGCTACAAGCAGTTTTGGAATAGACTTTCCTTATTTTTAACGACCGATGGATTAAGATAGCCTGAAGGGCAAATAATAATCATTAAATCGAGGAATCTTTCTTATGCTACCTTCAAATTTGTGCGACTTAACAATCGTGTTTAAAACTTATTTTTAAAAAACATTACAGCATACCATCTTAAGACAGGAGAGTTGATAAGTACACTTGCTCAGGTAATTAAAGTTCAGAGGTTTCTAACAATAAAGATAAAAATCGCGGGCTTACTTGCGGCCTTCCAATACATGGTTTAAAAGCCAATAATAAAGTATGTACACTAAAGTGCGTGCCATACTCCTTTCTTCGGTTGCAGCCTCAGGTGGTGCGGTAATCATTACTTCTCTGACCGATGTGTATGGAAAGATATCTCTAATTACTAAGGGAATTCACAGTAAAAAAGCCCTTGTTAAACCGGCATATTTGATGCCCTTAAATATTCTTGATCTTCAAATTGATTTTCGGCAAAATAAAGATTTGCACTACATACGCGAAGCCAAGCCTTTTTTGATACCTTCATCGTTAGAGGCTCAACCTGTAAAGCGAGCAATCTCCTTTTTTGTGGCTGAGGTACTACAGCGCAGTCTTCACGAGCATCAGCCTTTGCCAGCTGTGTTTGAATTTGTGTTGCGATGGATCGAAGCATTTGACGAGTCAGAACATTCTACAGGACTTATTGTCCACTGGCTTTTGGCTCATCTCATTAAAGTGTTAGGCATAGAACCCAATCTTTTGCCTGGGAATCATTGGCTCGATTTGGTAGAAGGGAAGTCAGTGGCCGAAGAGCCATATCACCCCCACAAGGTGAAACCCGAGTTGGCTACGCAGCTCTATTTGCTTTTCAATAAGACAAATATGTATAATCCTGACAGTGTTGGTAAGACTACAAAAGCCGAACTACTCGATGTCTTGCTGCTGTATCTTCGCCTGCACATTCCAGAATTTGGTACGCCTAAAACATTATCTGTTTTAAAAGAACTTTTTGAATAAATCATGCAACAGGAAGAATTTGATAATACTATGCCGCCGGGACGACCTTTGTGGCTTGACTTACTGACGCTTACAGCCAGCGTTTTCATGGGCATCATTGCAGGCTCCATAGTAGCCTCTATCACCATTCCATTTGTACTTCAGATACCCGTAGATCAAATCCCTGACATCTTGATGGGCAGCCTATCACATCCAAAAACGGGAGCTGTACTGCGCTACATACAGTTTTGGACGTCAGGGTTGGGATTTTTGGGTGGTGGTTGGTTTTTTCTGGCTAAAGTGGTGCGGTCGATCCATCAAATAGGTTTAGATGTGAAATCGCTGCCTAAACCGCTTTGGTTATCGCTTGCTTTGGGGTCGATGGTCATGTTGCTACCAGCTACTGAGTGGCTGCAGTGGCTCAATAATCAAATTGTGTTTCCTGAAGCACTTTCGGCCGTTGAGGCCAATCTGCGCTTTTTACAGAAGACAAATATGGATCAAATTAAGCTCATGATTGAGCCAAATAATCCCGATGTATGGCCGTACACACTGATTACAATAGCCATTCTGCCGGCTGTAGGTGAAGAGTTGGTGTTCAGGGGAGCCTTGCAAAACTTAATGATTCGTAAGTTTGGTGTAAAACCAGGTATCGTACTAACTGCATTAACTTTTACCCTGATACACAGGCAGTTTTACAACATTCTGCCTATGTTAGCACTTTCGCTTTTGCTAGGGTATGTGTATTACCTCACCGGTTCACTGCTTACCACCATTGCCATGCATTTGATCAACAATGCCTTGTCTCTCTTTATGGTCTATTACTTCGGTTGGACAGATGAAGTTACCACACCGGAATTTTCTTTGCCCATCTCCCTACTAACGGCAGCATTAGGTATTTACATGCTATTTCTGTTGCAAAAACTCATTGATTCTGAACACGTCGAATGAAAAAAATTCTCATTATCGGAGCAGGTCGATCTACCTTGAGCCTGATCAATTACATGCTTCAGTTGGCCGAAGCACGAGACTGGATGTTAGTAGTGGCTGATAAAGACTTGCATCTGGTAACCGAAAAGATTGCTGGCAATCCGCGTGCTCGAGCTCTGAAAATGGACGTAACTGACGAAATCAGTCGGGTTCGTGCCATTGCAGAGGCTGATTTGGTGATCAGCATGCTGCCTGCTGACATGCACGTGCCAGTGGCTATCGACTGTGTGGCCCTTCGAAAGCATCTGGTAACGGCTTCTTATGTGTCAGAAGGCATGCAAAAACTGCACGAAAGGGCAGTGGAGGCTGATGTGATTCTGATGAATGAAGTTGGCGTAGATCCCGGTATTGACCACATCAGTGCCAAAAAAGTGATCGATGATATAGTTGATAAGGGCGGAAAAATGCTGATATTCGAGAGCTTTACCGGTGGGCTGCCTGCACCTGAGAGCGACGACAACCCATGGCACTATAAATTCTCTTGGAATCCGCGTAATGTGGTACTTGCTGGCTCTGGTGGGGCGGTTAAGTTCATTCAAGAGGGACAGTACAAGTACATTCCGTACCACATGGTCTTTCGACGTACAGAATTCATTGATATTGAGGGGTATGGCCGTTTTGAAGGGTATGCTAATCGCGATAGCCTGCGCTACAGATCTGTGTATGGATTGCACGACATCCCTACCATATACAGAGGCACCCTTCGCCGGCCAGGTTTCTGCCGGGCATGGGACATTTTTGTAAAACTCGGCATGACCGACGACAGTTACGAAATGGAAAATGCTCACAAGCTCACCAAAAGGCAGTTTTTCAATTCCTTCTTGGCATACCATCCGACTGACTCGGTCGAACTTAAGCTCATGCACTACATGGACATCCCTCAGGATCAGAGCGATCTATTGGAAAAATTTTCTTTTCTCGGACTTTTCGACGAGGAACCTTTGCCTCTGGAGTCAGTAAGTAAACCTACCCCTGCCCGCATCCTTCAGGCCATTTTAGAAGAAAAATGGCAAATGAAACCCGGCGATCGAGACATGATTGTGATGTGGCATAAATTCGGCTACGAGCTCGACGGTCAAAAGAAGATGTGTACTTCGCATATGATCTTCAAAGGAGTTGATCATCGCAACACAGCCATGGCTCATACTGTGGGCATACCGGTAGCCATCGCAGCGCGATTGATCTTAGAAGGTAAAATCACCAGCAGAGGGGTACAGATCCCTATTACGCCAGAGATCTACTTACCTATGCTCGAAGAGCTTAAACAGTATGGGGTACACTTTGTAGAGAAAGAAATCCCCTATAAAAATTATTGATCTCATGTCAGATACCCGGTCAGCTGCAAGTGTTAAAAGCCTGTTTTTCAAACACCTGGGTCAAACAACACAATTCCCGGTTGCTTTACACATTGCTAAGGCTGAGGGTCACTACTTAATTGATTCTGAAGGAAAAAAATATCTTGATCTGATCAGTGGTATATCCGTCAGCAATATAGGTCATTGTCATCCTCGTGTAGTAGAGGCCGTTCAAAAGCAAGTAGAAACCTACATGCACACGATGGTTTATGGCGAGTACATACAAAATCCGCAAGTAGAGCTCGCACATGCCCTGCACCAGGCCACTAATCCTAGCCTCGAGATGGCCTATTTGGTGAATTCAGGGGCCGAAGCCATCGAAGGTACCATGAAATTGGCTAAGCGCTACACTGGCCGACCCGAGATCATATATTGCCGCCATTCGTACCACGGTAGCACCCAAGGAGCCTTAAGTGTAATGGGTGGAGAAGAGTTTAAACAAGCTTTTCGGCCCCTCATTCCAGGGTGTAGAATGATTGAATTCAACAATTTTGACGATTTAAAACATATAACAAAAAAAACAGCGGCTGTCATTACCGAAGTAGTACAAAGTGAGTCGGGGTATGTACCTGCTGATGTCGCTTGGCTTACAGAGATCAGAAAACGCTGTGACCAAACAGGCGCTTTGCTTGTTTTAGATGAGATTCAGACAGGTTTTGGCCGTACGGGAGCACTTTTTGGCTTTCAAAAGGTTGGAATAGTTCCCGATATTCTGGTGCTAGCTAAAGGCATGGGAGGTGGAATGCCCATTGGTGCTTTTATGGCACCTCGTAAGCTGATGATGTCGCTCACAGAGAATCCCATTTTAGGTCATATCACTACATTTGGAGGTCATCCAGTATCAGCAGCTGCAGCCTTAGCCACCTTACAGGTCGTAACTGAAAATCGCTTATGGGAAAATGCTTTCCACATCGAAAAGACCTTTCGCTCGCTGCTTCGACATCCGATGATTCACAACATATCAGGAGTCGGAGCCATGATGGCAATTGAACTAAGTGATTTTGATACAGTTTTAAAGGTCATTGGAATTTGTATGAAAAATGGGCTGCTGATCGATTGGTTTTTGTTTAACAACCGTAGTTTAAGGGTCTCACCCCCCCTTACACTAACGGACAATGAAATGAAGCGCGCAGCGGAAATACTGCTACATGCCCTTGATACTGTGCAGACTGCCTTATGACAGAGGATAACTGCAACATTTAAAACACCTTAAGATTCAAAATTTTGTCCAATCAAAGCATTGTTTATTTATTTGCACCCGCTAATCACTAAATCACAGATACAATGTCAGACATCGCTTCACGTGTTAAGGCCATCATTGTGGACAAACTGGGCGTAGATGAAAACGAAGTAACCATGGAAGCCAGCTTTACCAACGACCTTGGTGCTGACTCATTGGATACTGTAGAACTCATCATGGAATTTGAAAAAGAATTCGACATTCAGATTCCGGACGACCAGGCTGAAAACATCTCAACTGTAGGCCAAGCCATTGAATACATTGAGAAGGCTGTAAAATCCTAAAATTTTACTTTAACACTCTAACTTTTCTGTATTTATGACACAGGCAAGGCGTGTAGTAATTACCGGTGTTGGTGCCATTACCCCTATTGGCAATACTGCCCAGGAATATCTGGAAGGATTGAAAAACGGGAAAAGTGGCGCAGCGATGATTACATCGTTCGATACCGAAAAATTCAAAACACGTTTTGCCTGTGAAGTAAAAAACTTCGATGTAAATCAGTTTATCGATCGCAAAGAAGCTCGTCGGATGGATCGATTTACACACTTTGCCCTAGTGTGTGCCGATGAGGCTATGAAAGACGCCGGACTCGACAAAGAGGGAAGTGTAGATCCAGACAGAGCTGGTGTTATTTGGGGTTCTGGAATTGGCGGTCTAGACACTTTTTTAAAAGAATCACTTGATTACGCCAAGGGCGATGGCACGCCCCGTTTTAATCCGTTTTTCATCCCAAAGATGATAGCGGATATTGCTCCGGGTCACATTTCCATCAAATACGGTTTCAGAGGGCCAAATTTTTCTACCGTTTCGGCTTGTGCCTCTTCAACCAATGCTCTTATCGATGCCTATATTATGATTAAACTCGGCAAAGCCGATGTAATCATCAGTGGAGGTTCTGAAGCAGCCATCACTGAGGCAGGCATAGGAGGTTTTAACGCCATGCAAGCCCTCTCTACTCGAAACGATTCGCCCGAAACAGCCTCTCGTCCCTTTGATAAGGATAGAGATGGATTTGTAATGGGTGAGGGCGGTGCGTGCCTCATACTCGAAGAGCTGGAGCATGCCCTTGCGAGAGGTGCTAAAATTTACGCCGAAGTGGCTGGTTTTGGCCTTTCAGCCGATGCACATCACATTACTGCCCCACATCCCGATGGTCTCGGAGCAGCCAACGTGATGCGCTACGCCATTCAAGAAGCCGGTTTGAGGCTAGAAGACATCGATTATATCAACGTACACGGCACATCCACTCCATTGGGCGACATTGCCGAAGTTAAGGCCATCCAAAAAGTTTTTGGTGAGCACGTTTACAAGCTCAACATTAGCTCTACCAAGTCGATGACGGGTCACCTATTAGGAGGTGCAGGAGCTGTAGAAGCATTAGCCACAGTGTTTGCCATCTATCACGACTTCATTCCGCCAACCATCAATCACTTCACCGACGATCCGGAACTTGATCCGAACATCAATTTTACTTTCAACAAGGCTCAGCATCGCACAGTAAATGCAGCCATCAGCAATACTTTCGGATTCGGTGGACACAACGCAAGCATACTTCTGAAAAAGTATCGATAATGACTTTAAAAAACTGGATTTCAAAACTTTCCAGTTTTTCCCTTTCAGCAGATGAAAAAAGGTTTCGAAAATCGTTGAAAAAAATTATCGGTTTTTCACCTAAAAACATCAAACATTACAAAATCGCTCTACATCACAGAAGTTTTATACAAGCAAACAAATTTGTAGAAGACTACGAAAGGCTTGAATTTCTGGGCGATGCTATTTTAGGAGCTGTAGTGGCGGGTTATCTTTACTCCTCCTTTCCTAAACAAAAAGAAGGATTCCTCTCTGAGGTGCGTTCGAAAATTGTGAATCGCACTCAGTTGCACTCCATTTCTCAAAAACTAGGGATCCCACAACTGATCAAACACAGAAAAGACAGTGCAAACCTGCCTAAATCCTTTTACGGAGATGTACTTGAAGCCCTAATTGGAGCGATTTATCTCGACAGGGGGTATAAAAAAGCTGAAAAATTTATCTTAAAAAAAATCATTCAGCCTCATGTACAGCTCGATGAAGTGGTGAATCGCATCAATAGCCATAAGGCTTTCTTACACGAATGGGCACAAAAAAATAAAAAAACATTACAATTTCGTGTGATTGACTCATGGGGAAGCAGTCACAACATCGTTTTCGAAATCGGATGTTTTATTAATGATCAGTTGATCAGCTCTGCCACCGGTTACACCAAAAAAGCGGCTGAAGAGGAAGCTTCTAAACAAGCAATCGAAATTCTTAAACTGGCGTGAAGAAACACATCCTTACTCTTGACGAGACTCAGCGAAGTTTTCAGTGTTTTGCCATCCAAACGCAATTGTCAGACTATGAATTGGCCTTTTGTATTAATTCTGCATTAAATATAGGATTAGAGCGCATCACCGATCACAAACTAAGCAAAGAAACAGAGGAATTCAATTTTTCTGCTTTTATGTATGACGATGAGATGCGATTGACTATTTGGTCATTGATCAGCAATGTTTCACATCCGTCCATGCGCCAAATAAAACAAAATTTCCAAAATGTTCTTTTCGATGAACTCGAAACAAGCTTGCGCATATATCTGGTTCCCGATTTCAAAGGCATTGATTACTGGCTTATGATTGACTGCGAAGACGTTGACCTATTAGAAGAAATCAAACTACTTCGCAATCAACATGGAATTTCCTCCATCATGAAGGTAGATATTCATAGCTTTAAACATTGGTCTAATTTGTTGCTCTATTAAGAGCTACCTTTGGGCATCAACTACCTATGCGTACACTATACACTTAGCAATATTCTCCTATGCATTACAACAAAACCAAAATAGTAGCTACCCTCGGGCCGGCCTCAGCCAACATCGAAACCATGTACGAAATGGTAAAAGCCGGCGTAAGTGTTTTTAGAATCAACTGTTCACACGGCAAAGCGGAAGACACCCGAAATTACATTCGCCTGGTAAAAGAACTGAACGAGCGCTACCACCTCAATGTTGCTTCACTAGCCGATCTACAAGGGCCTAAGCTGCGCATCGGTGAAGTAGAAGATGGAGTAGAACTTAAACCAGGCGATATTCTGACCTTCACCAATCACTACTGCGTAGGCAATGCACAGCGCGTGTACATGACCTACAAGCAATTTCCGCAAGATGTAAAAGTGGGTGAAAAAGTATTGCTCGACGACGGAAAGCTTATTCTTGAAGTTATTAGCACGAATAGCATAGATGAAGTACAAGCCCGCGTAATTCAAGGCGGTCCTTTGAAGTCAAAAAAAGGTGTAAATCTGCCAAGTACCAAAATCTCATTGCCGTGCCTTACAGACAAAGATTTGGAAGACCTCAAAGTAGCGCTCGAAGAACACGTAGACTGGATCGGGTTGTCGTTTGTGCGTAATGCAACTGATGTAATGGAATTGCGCCGAATCATCGAGCACAACAAGAGCCATGCGCGCATCGTCTCAAAAATTGAAAAACCAGAAGCTGTTGTTGACATTGACAACATCATCGATCAAACCGATGCCCTTATGGTGGCTCGAGGTGACCTCGGTGTAGAAGTGCCTATGCAAGGCGTGCCGCTCATTCAAAAATTGATTGTAAAAAAAGCCCTTGCAAAGGCCAAACCGGTAATCATCGCCACACAAATGATGGAGTCGATGATGAATAGCCTCTCTCCCACCCGTGCTGAAGTCAATGATGTGGCGAACTCAGTGCTCGATGGAGCCGATGCCGTAATGCTGAGTGGTGAAACGTCAGTGGGCAAATATCCTGTTCAGGTAGTGCAGGCTATGTCAAAAATCATCAAGCACGTAGAAGATTCAACTCTCAGACCTCAACTCGACGAAAACATGCCTGTGTACCACAGCCAGCGCTTTATCACAGATTCCATTTGTTACAACGCATCAAAAATCAGTAATCAAATCGGTGCTATGGGAATCCTAACCATGACGCACTCCGGATACACGGCTTACAAAATCTCTTCTCACAGACCTGATACCTATATTCTAGTTTTCACAGCCAATAAAAGCATTCTAACCCAGCTAAGCTTGGTTTGGGGTGTAAAAGCTTTTTACTACGACAAGATGACAACCACCGACGAGTCGCTGGCCGACATTGCTCAGATATGTATCGACAATGGATTGATCAACCGTGGTGACTTCATCATTCAAATCGCCAGCATGCCTATCTATGAGAAGGGTATGACGAATACTTTGAAAATTACTCAAGTCTAAATTTTCTCTATCGGATTGACGATTAGATCATTTGAAAGTAAAAATGGGTCACTTTCTCGACCCATTTTTACTTTCATGTAACAGCTAGAGAGTAAAAAATTTTTAAATGATTAAACTGCGTGTAAAAACGAACGGTAATCATTTAAGCGTTTTGAGAGCCTTAAAATGAGTACCATAAATCCAAATTCGTTTAAGTCGTCAATATATTTTCCAATACCCAATACCAACCGGCTGTGGTTAGAAGGGAAAGTAAAATACCAATACCTACAATGTACCCAGCTAAGCCAGAGTTTAGCCGAAACTGAGAAGCCACAACATAAGAGGTCACCATAGGGGCCATAGCAGCCTCAAAAACAGTGATTTTGTAATACAAGGAAGTTAAATTAGTAAGCAAACTGAGCAAGACCATTACAACAGCCGGCGCCAGTAATAGCTTAACCATTAAGGCGTAACCCAATTCACTCCACCGGTCAAAATGCTCTTTAAAAGATATCTGAAGCGAAACAGAAACAAGTGCAAGAGGGACTAAAGGGGCTGAGAGTTTTTCCATCAAAGTATTCCACCATGCAGGCAATGGCATGTGTGAGATAGATATGGCAATTAAAAAGGCTATAAATGGTGGAAAGGTGATAATGTGCTTCATTAGATAGCGCACACTTACATACCCCTCAGCATACCACGTGGCATATCCAATTCCCAAAATGCTTAATACGAAAAAAGCTCCTTGATCGCTAAGCAAGGCGATTTTGATGGCATCTGATCCATACCAGGTCTCCACTAATGGAAATCCCACAAAAGATGTATTGCTTAGTCCCATGGTGAGCAACAGCGCACCTCGCGTAGTGGTATCAATAGGCTTTATTTTCGAAAAAATCCAAACTGCTATTAGCGCGATTCCAAACACAAGAAACTGTGACAAAAATGGCCAAACGATTGAGGCACTCCATTCAATGAGAGGTACATAGCGAAAAGCAACTGCCGGAAGAGCGATGTAAATGATAAAAATGTTTAAAGCCTTGTGCCCATCTTTGGGAAAACTAGACACTTTCCTCAACAACTGCCCAGCCAGTAGGCAGATGAGTATTAGAATAAAGTTAGCCAACCGCTTTTGAAATAAGGCAGCAAAAGTATTTTTTACAGCGAAAGAGCTTTGAAAAGGAAAATAAAAAAACCGCTACAGCGCAACTGCAGCGGTTTTTCTTTAATTAGATTTTTAGAAAATTACTGACCTTGACCAAGTGAAAAGGCGCGTTCGCCGTTGAAGTAATAAAGGTTTTCTGTCTTTATCACATCTATTCCGTGAGCTTCAGCTTTTGTGAGAAGGTCAATGATTTGCTGCTTGGTTAGATTTTTACCGTCGTTTGTTTTGAAACGGCAGCGCCAGTGATCAGTGCAGAAGGTGGCCTCAAACCCATCCGGATAAACTTTTACCCCGCGATTTGTGATCATGTCGAGATAAACGTTGTCGTGGTTTAGAGCTTCCATCATTTTGCCGATTTCATTCGGATTGAAGCCTGGCCAGTGCACGAAGAGGTCAACGCCTACTAAATCTTTTTTAGCCGGTGCTTTCCGCTCGTATTTTGGTAGTTTAAAGGCAGTACCTGCTTTAAAGCTTACCGGTTTTAGTGTTTTTGGCATTTGTCCAAGACGGGCAATCACGGCATCAGCAAATTCACTTGTTCCGACTTTCTGCTTGCTTACGCCCTCCTTGTAAATGTCGTATGTATGGATACCGTCTTCAAGGGTTTTCAGCCAAGCATTTTGTACGCGTTCGGCCACATCACCCTGTCCGATGTGAATCAGCATGAGAATAGCTCCTTGCAGTAAGCCTGAAGGGTTGGCTACATTCTGACCTGCTCGACGAGGTGCTGATCCATGAATAGCCTCAAACATGGCATATTCATCTCCAATATTTGCAGATCCTGCTAAACCAACAGAACCAGTGATTTGTGCTGCTACGTCGCTGAGAACATCCCCATAGAGGTTAGGCATCACAATCACGTCGAATGCTTCGGGAGTATCAGCAAGTTTTGCAGCGCCGATATCTACAATCCAGTGTTCTTTTTCGATGTCGGGATATTCAGCCCCAATTTCATCAAAAATTTTATGAAACAATCCATCGGTCTGCTTCATAATGTTGTCTTTGGTGAAACAGGTTACCTTTTTTCTGTTGTACGCGCGAGCGTATTCGAAAGCATAACGGATGATTTTTTCACTTCCCGGGCGGCTGATAAGCTTGAGGCACTGAACTACTTCGTCAGTTTGCTGGTGCTCGATGCCAGCATAGAGATCTTCTTCGTTTTCGCGAATGATGACCACATCCATCACAGGATGCTTAGTCTCTACAAAAGGATGCAAGCTTCTGCAAGGACGTACATTGGCATAGAGAGCAAGCGTCTTACGAGTGGTGACGTTCAGTGACTTGTAACCACCACCTTGTGGAGTGGTGATGGGGGCTTTTAGAAATATTTTGTTGCGGATTATGGTATCCCAGGCTTCTTTCGAAATTCCTGCGGTATTACCTGCTAAATAGACTTTTTCTCCGACTTCGATCTCATCTATTTCAATTTGAGCGCCAGCAGCAAGAATGATTCTGAGCGTTGCATCCATTATCTCAGGGCCTATACCGTCGCCCTTAGCTACTGTAATACGTGTTTTTGACATTTCCAACGATATTTTAAACGATTATTAATGTGGCAAATATCACAAACACGGAGTTAATGTTCACAAAAAAGGACCTAAAAAATTTATTTTCAGGTATTTACTGTGAGTGTATTTAATACACGCTGTCGATTGTAAAAAGATATCCGGCCGATGGTGTGATGGGTGTAATTATGCCCTTGATTCTACTAAACGAATTTTCTGTTTAGGATTACACCCACAGAAGTTCTTCTACTTGGCAGGTTTGGGAGTTGAAGTTGATGCCGATTTTGTGGAAGTGTTTGCCGGAGTTTTTCCAGCGGTCGAGGTAGCCATTTTGTTCAATTTGTCGGAGGACTTCTTCGGCTGAGCCATCGAGCCTAAACTCCTGGCAATACACGCTATCGCCCAGCACTACGATGCTATCGGCTCTGCCGCGACTGGTGTGTACTTCGCTGAAGATGTGCATGCCGGCAAGGGTAAAGATCAAATACACCAGAGCATGAAAAAACTTCTCATTGTTCTTTATCCACAGGTCGTAAGGAATATCGGCAAATACTTGATTTATGGCATCTTTTAGGACTTCTTCTCTTTTGTGTTTCAAAGCTTCGAGCAGTTTGCTCAGTACGGACGTGGCTGATCCTGGTTTACGACCGTAGGTGAAGGCATCGGCTAGCATCTCCACATAGGCTTGTTTTATTTCTAAGTTGGTGAAAGTCAGAATGTTATGGTCTAGTACAGGTTTTTAATAGATGAAACAGTTTAGAATAGTGATGAAGACCAGCTTCAGGTTGGGGTCGGCATTTTTCAACACGGAGTAGAAGCTCTTGAGCACACTGCGGTTTTGGCGTGCACAGGGTAGGCTATCCTTGTCGAGGTAATCGATCAAGGGTTTGTCGTACTCATCGATGAGGACGACCACCTTTTGGCCACTGGCAGTGTGGAGCACTTTTATCAATTCGCCGAACTTTACCGATAGGCTCTGACCAGCAAGTGAGTGACCGTAACTGTGGGCGATGCGGTCGAGTTCGTCGTTGAGGGCCGTAGAAAGCGAAATCTCGCGATAGCTAATGCTGGCAAAGGGTATTTTGATGACCGGGATACTCCTGAAAGTCCGATTTGTCGTAGATGAAGAGGCCTTCGAAGAGGTCTCTTCTGCCCCTGAAGAGGTACTCCATGGCACTGACCAGCAACGACTAGCCAAACCTGCACGGACGGGAGAGGAAGTTGTACCCTCCTCAGCTAGCAAGCTGATGAAGAAATTCCGTTTAATCCACATAAAGGATTAATCATATTTTCACCAAATCTCAAATACCCCTGTACGGATATTTGCACTGATCAAATTCTCAAACAATGAAGCCAAAACATCCATCCGAATCTCTAACGATTATGACCGAAATGGTGCTTCCGAACGATACAAATAATTTGAAAAATCTCTTTGGGGGGCAATTGCTTAGTTGGATGGATAGATGTGCTGCCATAGCCGCACATAGGCATTGCAGGCGAATTGTCGTTACAGCTTCTGTAAATCACGTTTCATTTCAACATCCCATACCTGAAGGAAGTATTGTAACCCTAGAGGCTAAGGTGAGTCGCTCTTTTTACTCTTCTATGGAGGTATTTGTGGATGTTTACATCGAGGAGAAAGTAGGTGGTGAACGCATTAAAGCAAATGAAGCCATTTATACATTTGTTGCAGTTGATCAATTGGGAAACCCCATTCAAGTGCCACCCGTAGAGCCTGTTACTGAGCTGGAGAAGAAAAGGTATGAGGGAGCTCTACGCCGTCGTCAGTTAGCTCTGATACTCAGCGGTAAAATGAAACCTGAAGAAGCTACGGAATTAAAAGCTCTGTTTGTAAAAGATTGAAATTGTGTTACCATGAAAAAAATTTTGCTGCTGGGCAGTGGTGGTAGAGAGTACACGATGGCTTGGAAACTTTCAAAAAGCTCTATTCCACATCACTTATTTATCGCTCCAGGTAATGGTGGAACGGAGGCTTATGGAAAGAACTTGCCGTTTGGTTACAACGATTTTAAAAAAATTACTCAATTTGTCATATCAGAAAAGATTGATTTAGTAATCGTAGGGCCAGAAGAACCACTCGTAAATGGATTAGCCGATGAATTATCGCAAATTGGCGTTCCAGTGTGTGGTCCAAATAAGGCTGGAGCTAAGCTGGAAGGCAGTAAGGCGTATGCAAAACAATTTATGAGCGAATTAGGAATCCCTACTGCAGCATACCGATCTTTTTCGGCTGATCTGATAGAGGAGGCTCAAGAATTTCTAAAACAAATAGATCCGCCTTATGTGATTAAAGCCGATGGTCTGGCTGCTGGAAAGGGAGTGCTCATCTGTCAAACCCTCGATGAGGCCTACTCAGCACTTGAAGATGTAATGAGGGTAAAAAAGTTTGGAAGTGCTGGTAATCAAGTAGTTATTGAGCAATTTCTCAAAGGAATCGAATTTTCGGTTTTTGTAGCTACTGATGGAAATCACTATGTTCTCTTGCCTGAAGCAAAAGACTATAAAAGGGTAGGTGAGGGAGACACAGGATTAAATACAGGTGGCATGGGTGCTGTAAGCCCGGTACCCTTCTTTGATGAGCAGTTAAAGCAGAAAGTGATTGAGCGGATAATTGAGCCTACGCTTACAGGATTGAAACAAAGAATGGTTACCTACCGAGGGTTTATCTTTTTTGGATTAATGAATGTCGGGGGTAATCCATATGTGATAGAATACAATTGTCGCCTTGGTGATCCAGAAACGGAGGTGATTTTGCCTCGTTTGGAGGAAGATTTCTTACAGTTGTGTTTTGATGTAGCTTTAGGTAATATCGTTGAAAATAGGCAAGCAAAGGTCTCACAAAAACACGCTGCTACCGTGATGATGGTTTCCGAGGGATATCCGGAAGCTTATGTTAAAGGATTCCCTATCTCTATGCCTGAAGTAGTAGAAGAAAATACCCTTTTAATTCACGCCGGTACACTGAGAAAAGACAATCAACTTTTGACCAATGGAGGCAGAGTTCTCAGCGTGACTGCTTTAGGCGATTCTCTTAAGGACGCATTGAATAAAAGTTACAATGCAGCAGGAAAAATACACTTTCAACAGATGTACTTCAGAAGGGATATCGGTTACGAGTTTATGTAAAAGCAAAGCCCTGGACTTTTAATGCTTTAGCCGGGGCTTTTTTGAAGACCACATTTAAGAAATAGCTTCCTTGGCTTTTTTGTAGCGCTCGCGATCTGAGGCTTTTAGGTGGATTTTACGAAGTCTAATGGATTTAGGTGTCACTTCTACGTATTCGTCGTCTTGAATATATTCTAAAGCTTCTTCCAGACTGAGCTTTTTTGCGGGAGCGATGCGCATTTTTTCATCGGCTCCGCTTGATCGCATGTTGGTGAGTTTCTTGGTTTTAGTCACGTTTACGGCCAGGTCTCCAGGTCTGTTGTTTTCGCCAATTACTTGACCCTCGTACACTTCTTCGCCGGGTTCAATAAAGAATATGCCGCGATCTTGAAGATTATTAATTGAATAGGGAATGGCTGTACCGGTTTCAAGTGAGATGATGGCTCCGTTAGAACGTCCGGGTATTGGCCCTTTGTAGGGTTGGAATTCCAAAAATCTGTGTGCCATTACAGCTTCGCCCTGTGTGGCTGTGAGCATGTAATTGCGCAATCCAATCAGACCGCGAGATGGAATGACAAACTCCAGATGCATGCGATCGCCTTTGGGTTCCATTTTTAATAACTCACCTTTGCGAAGAGTTACAGCCTCTACCGCTTTTCCGGAGAATTCTTCCGGAAGGTCAATGGTAAGCTCTTCTACAGGTTCGTAGCGCTTGCCGTCGATTTCTTTTATGATTACTTGCGGTTGACCAATTTGAAGCTCAAAGCCTTCGCGTCGCATGTTTTCAATGAGGATACTCAGGTGCAAAACTCCGCGACCAAAGACCATGAAGGAGTCTGATGAGCCAGTCTCTTTAACGCGTAGCGCTAGGTTTCGCTCCAATTCTTTGTCGAGCCGTTCTTTTATTTTTTGGGATGTTACAAACTTGCCTTCCTTACCAAAAAAAGGTGAATCATTAATGGTGAAGAGCATACTCATGGTGGGCTCTTCGATGGCTATGCCTGGCAGTGCTTCCGGATTTTCGGCATCTGCGATGGTATCGCCAATTTCAAATCCTTCAATACCCGTGACGGCCACAATTTCACCGGCATCTACCGATTCAACCTTAGCGCGTTGGAAGCCCTCGAATACAAATACCTCTTTCACCTTAGATTTAAGAATGGTACCATCGCGTTTGATAAGGCTGACGGGGGTATTGGGCGTCAACCTACCGCGCTGAAGTCTGCCAATGGCTATGCGACCTGTGTAGCTGGAGTAATCGAGCGATGTAACGAGCATTTGCAAACTTCCTTCTTCCACTTTAGGCGGAGGAATGTGTTCAATGATTTGGTCGAAAAGATAAGTGACGTCGGAAGTGGGATTTTTGTAATCAGGACCCATCCAACCATTTTTGGCAGAACCATACACTACGGGAAAGTCGAGCTGCTCTTCGGTGGCATCGAGTGAAAACATAAGGTCGAACACCTGCTCGTACACCTCTTCGGGTCGACAGTTGGGCTTATCCACTTTGTTGATAACGACAATGGGTTTTAGTCCGAGCTGTAAGGCTTTTTGAAGTACAAAGCGCGTTTGAGGCATGGGGCCTTCGAAGGCATCAACAAGAAGAAGCACGCCATCAGCCATATTGAGCACGCGCTCTACCTCTCCGCCAAAGTCGGCGTGTCCTGGAGTATCAATGATGTTGATTTTGTAGTCTTTGTAACGAACGGATACGTTTTTTGCAATAATGGTGATGCCCCGTTCTCGTTCCAGGTCGTTGTTGTCGAGGATAAGTTCGCCGGGCAATTCATGGTCTTTAAAGAGTTTGCCGGCGATAAGCATTTTGTCTACAAGGGTTGTTTTGCCGTGATCGACGTGGGCAATGATGGCTATGTTTCTGTGCTTGAGCATTCTGAAGGAGAATCAAGGCGCAAAAATAGGCTTTAAGGGTGGGCTGATTCTGCTAAATAATGTTGAATTTGATGGATTTAGTGGCATATTTAAAGAGCCAATATCGAAAAGATCGATAAACGACGGCCAACGTTATTTAGGCATTGACATTTAGTTGAAGTCAAAGTTTATAGCCTTAAGCCAAAAAATACTCACCCCCCCAGCCCTATCGACGAAAGCTCAGGAGAGCTTTGTCGGCATCTGCGACTCTCTACGTCTTGCGGAAGCAAAGAAGGGGGAGGAAAAAGTCCCTCTTTAAATCCACATGTCGGATCTGGAGAGGGATTTGGGGTATGTATTTGCTTAATGCGCAGAATATCTGCAAATCAATCTGTTAAAATCCCTGGGTGTATCTGTGTTAATCTGTGTTCTCAATGCATTTTTTATCCATTACCGCAAAAAAGACGACAAGCAATTCTCCTAACATTAAAATAAAAAAATCCGGAAAGCAGATTAATGAACATTTTCTTCAAATAGGTCGCACATGGCCTTTACAGTGACCATGATTTTGTAGGCATTTAGTAAAACTTTTTTCGAAAGACTCATGATCGTAGTTGCTGACTTATGCCGCAAATGTCCGACGTACCTACAGCTTTCAATTTTTTTTTTAGTTTAATTTTTAGTGTTACCGTCTACGAAAAAATATGATTATGTCGGGTGATGGTAGTATGGGCTTGCGTGAGGGATAGTGGCGGTTATGAGCCGCAGCAGGAGTGGAGTGGCGGCATACAGCGCGAGGCTGGCTGGTCTGAAAGACAGACAACGCAGCGCGATATGCCGCCCACAACTGCAAGGCGAATATGAGCCACTAGCCCGACCCTCGCAGCTGCCTGTGAGGGCAAGCTGCGAGGGGCACGCCCAAATAAATAAAAAATCCCGAAAGGTCATTGATCTGCCATTCGGGATTGGAAATTGTTTTAAAAAAGAGATTTTTTAGAATGTATAGCTTACTGAAACGGTGGGGAGGATGGGCAGCTGATCGACCCGGCGGGCGCGGAGGCGGTCGAAATAGAAAATGTTGTTACGGTTGAGCAGATTGGTGGCGCCAGCGCTGATATCAAGCCTTTGATATTCAGCTACTTTGAAAGTTCGCTTTAGGCTGATGTCGAAGCGGTGGTAATTGGGCAGGCGGGCAGAGTTGAGCTCGCCGTAGTAGTAGCCTACTACGCCGTTTTCTTTAATGAAGTTGTAGTTGGCAAAGGGTTGGTTGAATTGGTTTGTGAAGTTGAGTTGCACGAAGTTGCCCTGAGTGGGGGTGAAAGGGAAGCCAGTACCGAAGTTGTACCTGGCGTTGAACTCCCATTCTTTGTTTTTTCCGGCGGTGTAGGTGTAAACGAGATTGAGGTTATGACGGCGGTCAAAAACGGGGAAGTATTCGATCTGCCCGTCGAAACGGGTGATACGAGCAAGTGAGTAGGCGAGCCAGAGATAGTGGCGTTTTTCTTCGTATTTGAGGAGGAAGTCGATGCCTGAGGCCAATCCGGTTTCGATGATAAAGTCTTTTGAAAGTTCTTCAGGCTGGCCTGGGGTACCTTCTTCATATATTTTGTTTCGATTGAGATTGTAGTTGATGGCAAAATCTTTCAGGTAGCCTTCGATGGTGAGCGTGGTCTTGCGAGTGATGTCGTATTCCAATCCAACGATATAATGATAAGCTGTTTGGGAACTTAGGAAGAAATTGCGGCCGTTAAAGGTTGAGGGAATGCTGGTTGGTCCGCCAAGAAAACCGTAGAAAAGGTTTACTACGTCGCGGTCGGAGTTAGCAGCTACCAAATTCTGCGAGTACACCCCTGCCGAGGCTTTGATGCGTATGTCTTCGTTCAGATTGTATTTGGCGCCGAGGCGTGGCTCGAAGGAGAGATCGCTTAGGCTGGCGTAATAGTGAAGCCGCAAACCTGGCTCTACAAGGAAGCGACCCGTATTGAGTCTGTAAGACACGTAACCGGCAAGTTCGGTGGAATTGTCGTCGTTGAAGATGCGCTGACCTACAGGATTGGTGAGTAAGAGCTCGGTGCGGTAGCCGATCGCTTGTACACCAAACTTAAGCTCATCACTCTTGCGCATCAGATAGGTGAAGTTGATGCCGGCATTGAAGCCCCCCACTTCACTGCGTCGGGGCTGACCGTCGCTGAAGTCAGCATTGATGTTGTAATTGGTATAACCAAAGTTTCCGTCGATGATAACGGTGGTGCCTTCAGGCACTATGGTAAAGTCGGCCCCTCCGCCGGATTGTGTCCAGTTGATGGTGCTTGTTTGATCAAAAGTGACGGCATCGTCAAAGAAGAATCCGAATGCATTGAAGCCTGCGCCAGTACCTGAGGAAAATGAGACTTTTCCGTAATAGTCGTTGAATTCGAAAGGAAGACCTCCAAATTGAGACTCGATGTAGGGATAAAAGATGCGATCAGTTCGGTTGAGAAAGCTGTTTTTAGCCGATAAGATGAAGGAGAGAGATTCTGTTGATTCAGGATTTTTCCAGATCGGGCCTTCGAGCAAGACTTTAGAGGTAAAGGTACTCAGAGAGAGTTTGCCCGTCAGGCGCTCGGTGCTTCCGTTACGGGTTTTAAAGTCCATGACTGATGAATTGCGGCTACCGTATGCTGCACCGAATCCGGCTGTGTAAATGTCGGCTGAGCGGATGATGTCTGGGTCAAAGACCGAGTAAAATCCAATGCTGTGAAAGGGATTGTAAAGAATCATATTGTCGAGCAATACGAGGTTTTGGATAGGTGCACCACCGCGAATGAATATTTGTCCGCCCTGATCGCCGGTAGAGACTACACCAGGCAGCACCTGAATGGCTCGCATTATGTCGGCATCGCCACCTGCCGAAAAACTTTCGATCTTTTTGGGATTGAGCGAGATAACTCCGGTTTGAATTTTGGTTTGGGCTTCGATTTTCTGAGCATTTATTTCTACTTCTCCAAGAAATTGCGTAGAGGTTTTCAGACTGATGCGTTCGTTAATCACGCGATTGGCCACTACGGTCACTTGTTTGGTGAAGGTTTCGTACCCTATCAAACTGACTTTTAATGTATATGTACCAGGATTGACATTGGGCAGTACGAAGAAGCCATCGTCGTTGGTGATGGTGCCTACCTTTCTATCTCCTTCTAAAACGACATTTACAAAAGGTAGGGGTTCTTTGGTTTGGGCATCATTCACGTAACCGCGTATCCGGCCTTGTGTGGCTGTTTGTGGAAATACGATAAAAGGTATAAAAAGGATCAGAATCAAGAGTCTCAATCGCATGCGTTTATGTCTTTTAAAGCAAATGTAAATGGAATAAAAAGTCGAATTTGTAACGCTTAATATTTCACAGATTTTTTAGAAAATTCCCTTTGAAGCTTACTTGAGCGGTGTGTTGTGTCTTTGCATTATCAGAAAAATTTTTTATACTCTGCTCAAGGTGTTTCTCATTCGGGCTGGAAACAGTAAAGATTGGAAACTAAAGATTTTTAGCCACTTGTGTAACTCCGGTGACGACCACTACCCTGCCATCTGAATCAATGAGCAATCCTCTATCAAAGCACCTTGAGTAGGGAATTGAAAAAAGAGAAATCTCAATCAATAGAGAAACAAATTTCGGAAAATCAGATAATTGTAAAGGATTGACGTTGCTATTTAGAATTTTAATACCTAAGAGGGGAAAGGTTCCCAGCGGAGTGATCCAGGTGTATTTATGGCCCATTGAGATGGGTAAAAGTTGCAAAGCATCGACCTGTACCACTATGGCAGTCGATGACAGTGGACTGTCTGTTAACATCCAATCGCGCTCAAATGGATATTGTGCTTCTGCGATGATGACGCCTGATTGTCCTGCACGTAAGCTTTTCACCTGTTGGCCATGATGATACATTTTTTTGATCATAACCTCTTGATTGTCGCGAAGGGGGAGGTAAAGTTTTTTACCAACTTCTATCATTCCGCTGATGACCTTAATGCCTGCACCATTGATTGTCGGTAGGGTCCAGAAGATTTTTCCAATCGCCACTGGGTGAGGCTCAACAGTAGGCGATGAAGGAGTGCAAGACTCGGCGATACGCTGTAAGTGCTCTAAAAGAGTTACGCCAGAATACCAGGGCGTAAGGCCTTGATTTTTCACAACATTATGGCCGTAAAGGGCTGAAGCCGGAATATAGTGTACTGAGGGAGGAAGGTATTTGCCAGCAGCAGAGCTGAATTTGGATACAAAACTTTCGAAAATATCGCTGCGGTATCCGACAGTGTCCATCTTATTGACCACCACGGCGATGTGTGAAATGGAAAACATTTTAGCCAGTTGCAGATGACGGAGTGTTTGATCGGTGAAATCTCTGGAAATATCTACCAATAGCACTAAAGAGTCGGCCTGACTAAGACCTGTAGTGGTATTTTGGATGTATTCGAGATGGCCTGGAGTATCTATCAATAGCATGCGCCAGCCCTTCCAACGGATGGTGCGGTAGGCTACGTCGATGGTGATGCGTTGTGCTTGTTCGGTGCTGAGACCATCGGTGAGCCAAGCAATTTCGGGCGTAGGTCGGCCGAGGCGTTGACTTTCGGCGGAAATAGCCTCAAGTTGGTCGTTTGTCACATTTTCGGAATCGATGAGCAGCCGACCAAGCAGGGTGCTTTTGCCATCATCAGTACTGCCAGCTATAGCTACTTTAAAGATCTTTTGTTGTACAGTAGTCAATGCGTCTGCCTAGTTGGTTTAGGAAATTATCTTCAATATCTTTCCCTATAAAGGATTTGATGATTGTTGATTATCGTTTTCTAGTTCATCGAAAATGGAGATCTGGCGAACGGTTTTATCGCCAATTTCAAATTCAAGTGTGAAAGGTTTATCGCTTTCGAGCGTCGGATTTTCTGTTGGCTCTTCTGTCGGCGGTTCTTCGTCGTCGGGGCTAATGAGGGTAATTTGCTTCACGGGATAAGTAGTGAGTTGATTTCCCTGAGCTTTAATGCCTTTTACAGTAATAAATTCTGCCAAATTGATTTCTTCAGGGGGGCGCTGCTTGCCTTTTACTTCTTCGAAATCGATGCGAATGACCGGAATCTTCTGAAAAGTAATCACCTCCGGATGATTGCCATCGCCGTCGGGGATGAAGGTTTCGCGTTTTTCTGACTTTTCGGGATGAAAGCGCTTTACAAAGTAGCGCTGCTTAGCGGCATCCCAGTACACGCAAGTCAGTATGTCATCGGGGTTAAACTTTCGGATGAAGAGGTGGTCATCGTCGAAGTGTGTACTTAGATCAGTGCCGGTGAGTCGATAGCTTCCGTTTTTGCCGATTTCAATGATTTTGTCGTCACCTCCAAAAAATCCTAACAGACGGCCACGACCTTCAGTATTAAGTCTTACAACGCTTTCGTCAAGCCAGATTTTTCTAGGTGCCAGTGTGCTGTGACCTTTTTCTTTCAGCTCGATTTTTTTAACCGGATACTTCGTAACCAGGTTGCCACGTGCACTGCGACCTTTAATGGCCAGAGAGGCAAAGTCAATGTCGAAACGCAGTTTTTTGATCTTGCTAATCGGCTTTAGAAAGACAGATACAATTTCTGCTTCGCCGTTCGGATTGGCTGAAAAGTGCAGTATCTCGCTTCCAGGCTTGCCTTGTGTAATGTCGTATTCATTTCCGCGAATTACACCATCTACATAAAACCGCTTCATGTAGGAGGGTCCTTTGACACCATCGCGGTAAATGACATTGTAAATGGTTCGCTTGTCGCCTTTTTTAAAAACGGCTACATGTATGATGTCTTTTCCGACGTACACTTTTTGGTCCACCTTTACCACCAACATCTTGCCATCGCGACGAAACACAATGACGTCGTCGATATCTGAGCAATCGCACACATACTCGTCCTTTTTCATACCAATTCCTACGAATCCCTCTTCGCGGTTTACGTAGAGCTTTTCGTTGGCGATGGCGACGGTTTGCGCCTGTATTTCGTCGAAAAGCCTCAATTCGGTTTTACGCTCACGACCTTTGCCGTATTTTTCTTTCAGGTACTGGAACCACTTGATGGTGTATTCGGTAAGGTGAGCGAGGTTGTATTCTACTTCGGCAATTTCGCCCTCGAGAGCTTTTATATGATCGTCGGCTTTGTCAGCGTCGTATTTTGAGATGCGTTTGATTTTTATCTCTGTAAGGCGCACGATGTCATCATCGGTTACAGGTCGCAGTAGATGGCTCGTGTGAGGCTCTAACCCTTGGCGGATGTTGCTGATTACCTGTTCCCAGGTTTCCGCTTCTTCGATGTCGCGATAGATTTTGTTTTCGATAAAAATGCGTTCAAGCGAAGCGAAATGCCATGCTTCTTGCAACTCTCCGAGCTTTACTTCGAGTTCGGCTTTTAAAAGATTTCTTGTCAGATATGCCGATTCGCGAAGCATCTCGCTTACGCCCATAAAAAGAGGTTTATCATCGTAAATTACGCATGCCATAGGCGAGATGCTCACCTCACAATCTGTAAAGGCATAGAGCGCATCTATTGTTTTATCAGGCGAAATACCGGGGTGGAGATGAACAAGGATTTCAACGTTTTCGGCGGTGTTGTCTTCTATTTTGCGGATCTTGATTTTGCCTTTTTCATTGGCTTTCAGAATGCTTTCGATTAGTGAACCAGTAGTGGTGCCGTAGGGTATTTCCGTGATGACGAGGGTCTTTTTATCCAATGCTGAAATTTTGGCGCGTACGCGCACCCGTCCACCGCGCTGGCCATCGTTGTAATTGCTCACATCGGCTACCCCGCCTGTCGGGAAATCAGGAAAAATCTGTACTTCCTTCCCGTTGAGCACGTCGATACAGCCATCGATGAGCTCGTTGAAGTTGTGAGGCAAAATTTTGGTGCTCAGTCCTACGGCTATACCTTCTACCCCTTGTGCAAGCAGCAGCGGAAATTTTACAGGAAAGAAGACCGGCTCTTTTGCCCGACCGTCGTAGCTGGCTTGCCACTGGGTGATTTTAGGCGAAAAGACAACATCGAGAGCAAACTTGGTTAGACGAGCTTCGATGTAGCGGGGTGCAGCTGCTCCATCACCGGTCAGGATGTTTCCCCAGTTACCTTGGCAGTCGATGAGCAGATCTTTTTGGCCGAGCTGCACTAAAGCATCGCCTATCGATGCATCGCCGTGCGGGTGGTATTTCATCGTATTTCCGATGATGTTTGCCACCTTGTGATAGCGGCCATCGTGCATCTCGTACATTGAGTGCAGTATGCGACGCTGTACAGGTTTCAAGCCATCGTACATGGCTGGCACAGCTCGTTCAAGGATTACGTAGGAGGCGTAATCCAAAAAATACTCGCGATACATGCCCGATACCTTATTCAGATGGGCAACATGACCCTCGCCACCGCCTTCGGGTGCAGGGTCAGGCTCGCCGATCAGTTCCTCTTCGTCTGCCATTTACTCTTGTGATTGTTTTGCACCGATTCGAGCCGTAAAGGTAGGAAAAGCGGTTTTTTTACCTCAGAAGGCTAAATCGAAATCTTTCTACATTCCACTTTTTTCTGCTTTCTATTGTTCAATCTGTATTTTTAAAAGGCAGAAAATGATTTTGATGTCTCAATTTACACAAAACAAAAACCGCCCAACCGTTACCCTAAGGCTTCGGAGGGCGGCTTTTCCCCTTGACTTCAGTTTAAAGTTTTAATAATAGCTCTTTCTGCGCACCTTAGCCAGGTATTTGCTCAGCCGTATTACCTGTCTGGTATATCCATATTCGTTGTCGTACCACACATACAGCACTACCGACTTTCCGTCAGGATGAACAATAGTGGCCTTGCTGTCGAACACCGAAGGACATGGATTGCCAATGATGTCAGAGCTCACCAATTCATCTGAAATGTGATACATGATTTGCTCCACCAGGTCGCCCTGAAGGGCGGCACGTCGCATGGTTTGGTTGATGTCATCAACTGAAGTGGATTTTGAAAGCGTAAGATTGAGAATGGCCAAGGATCCGTCGGGAACAGGTACCCGAATAGCGTTAGAGGTAAGTTTTGAGCCGAGTCCAGGAATGGCTTTATCGACGGCGCTGCCGGCTCCTGTTTCAGTGATCACCATGTTGAGTGCTGCTGCGCGACCACGGCGGTACTTCGGGTGCATGTTGTCTACCAGGTTTTGGTCGTTGGTATAGGCATGAATGGTTTCAATATGACCTTTTTCGATACCGTAGGCATCGTTGATCACCTTGAGCACTGGTACAATGGCATTGGTCGTACACGATGCTGCTGAGAAGATGTTTTCTTCGTCGGGATTTACACTGCGCTGATTTACACCATGCACCAAATTGGGTACTCCCTTACCAGGTGCAGTGAGCAGCACTTTCGATACGCCCTTGCTCTGCAAATGGCGCGATAAGGCCGCACGATCGCGATAAGCCCCAGTATTGTCGATTACCAATGCATCGTTGATACCGTATTGCGTATAGTCGATTTCTTCAGGCTTTGAGGTGGCTATCATGGCTACCTTTCGGCCATTGATGATGAGGGCTTTGTTTTCGTAATCTTCAATCACTGTACCCGGAAAAGCCCCATGCACCGAATCAACGCGCAACAAGGAAGCGCGCTTTTTGATCGAAAGGTCGTCGTTTTCTCGTGTTACAATGGCTCGCAGGCGTAGTTGTTCGCCTCTGCCCTCCTGAGCAATTAATTCCCTGGCTACCAGACGTCCAATGCGACCAAACCCATACAGTATTACATCTTTTGGGTGTATCGTAATACGGTTTTCAGGACCGATAAAGTCGCGCAACTGATGGCGAATGAAGGCTGAACGGTCGGGAAACTGTTGGCCGATTTCTAAATATTCTTTTGTGAGCCTTCCTAAGTCCATGCGAGCCGGGCAGATGTCTTCCTGTAGCAGGGCCTGTGCCATAGCAAGGGTGTCTTCTACCTTCAGTGGCACACCTACCACCTGCTCAGCATAATGATGTAAATTCAGAATCTCGCCCGGACGGCGATCGATGAGTTGATTTCGAAAAAGAACGGTTTCTACTCCTTTGTCGTACCAGAGGTCGTTGATCGCTTTGATGAGACAAACTGCGTTTTTTTCGTTTTTGATGCGGTTTTCTACTGCTTGTTGATAATCTTCTAATCGAATCATACAAATGAGGTAGAGATATGTGTCAAAAGTAGAATGACACAGATGTGTTTCAAAGTGTTGTTGAAAATATTAACATGCTGAATACCAATTAAATATGTAATTTTTTTGGTGTGTATTTTTTACACTTACCTTAAAAAATTTTCTTATAAATGACGCTGATTTCGAACTAAACAATTTTCCCAGTAGATCGGCTAACTTCCATAAAAAGTTTTGTTTCTAAAATGGATGTTTTGTTTGAGCAATTTTTGGTGTAATCTTTTTTAGAGAATATGTAGAGAAAAATCAGGCACTTAACCTACTTTTAATAGTTAAGTGCCTTGATTTCAAGGGATATTTTTAGTGAGTGTACAGCGATTAAAGCTGTCGGCCTCCGGCTTTTTTGAGTTCTCGCTTTACGTATTCGTAAAGCTCTATTTGTGCTCTTATTTTAGGACCAGGATGTTTGCGATAGGCATTTTTTACCTCCCAGCCGTGAATGCGTGCCTTGCAGTTGTCTTTCCAAAGGATATCGAGATGGTCTTGAATTTCGCGCTGAATCTTGGGGTCGTACACCGGGCAGGTCACTTCTACGCGGTATTCGATGTTTCGCGTCATCATGTCGGCTGAGGAGATGTAGTACTTCGGTTCTCCGCCGTTGGCAAATACGTACACGCGACTGTGCTCCAGAAAGCGATCTACAATACTGATAGCTTCGATGTTTTCACTTAGCCCTGGTTTGCCTGGAATGAGCGAACATATGCCCCTGACGATTAGTCGAATTTTTACACCTGCCTGAGAAGCCTGATAGAGCTTTTCGATAATTCCAGTGTCTGAAAGGGAGTTGAGTTTCCAAAAGATGTAAGCCTCTTTACCGGCTTTGGCGTTTTTTATTTCGTTGTCGATCAGCTCGTTTATTTTCAAGCGCTGATAGTGAGGTGAAACGATTAAGTGCTGGTATTGAAAGACTTTGTAATTCGTCTTGAAAAATTCAAAAATCTTGGCGATATCGCGCGTAATACGAGGGTCAGCAGTCAACAACACGTAGTCGGTGTAGATGCGCGCTGTGCTTTCGTTAAAATTACCCGTGCTCACTATGGCGAAGTGCTCGACTTTTTCATTGCGCACTCGCGTGATGTGTACCAGCTTGCAATGTACCTTTAACCCAGTAACACCAAAAATTACCTCCACCTCTTCATTTTTGAGTTCTTCAGTCCATTTAATGTTTGCCTCTTCGTCGAAACGGGCTTGAAGCTCAATGACGACTAAGACCTTTTTGCCGTTTCGGGCGGCATTTTTAATGGCTGAGATTACTCTAGACTTTTCTGCCAAACGATAGAGCGTAATCTGTATGCTTGTTACATCAGGATCGATGGCTGCCTCGCGCAGCATGCGAATCACAAAAGAGAAGGAGTGGTAGGGCTGAAAGAGCAAGACATCTTTCCGCGCCACCACATCCATGATGCTCTTGTTAAGGTCAAGGTCTGGATGATTTAAAGGGGGGAGAGGCTCATAAACTGACGGAAACTCCTCAATGGCAGGAAACTTCATCAGGTCCTTCTTGTTGTGGTATCGTCCACCTGAGGCCAAACTGTCGTAATTGTCGAGCTGCATCCTGCTCATCAAGTACGACAGAAGGTCGGGTGGTATTTCGCGGTCGTATACAAATCGCACCGGGTCGCCTGTTTTACGGCTCTCAAGGCTCTCACTCACCTTGTCGATAAAACTTTTAGAAACGTCGTTTTCGATATCGAGCTCGGCATCGCGCGTGATTTTGATGGTATAAGCTTCAAACTTGTAATTGTTGAAAATGAAAAAGATGTAATTTAGATTGTACCGAATCAGGTCGTCCAAATACATAAAAAAGCGCTTGCCGTATTTGGGCAGCTCTACAAAGCGACCCACATAGTCGGTAGGCAATTCGATGAGGGCATAGAAATTTTTTGACGAGTCTAATTGATTCTCAGCCTTAATGGCCAGATAAATGGATTTGTCGGTCAATTGCGGAAAAGGCCGCTTCGGATTTAAAATCAGTGTAAAAACCGCCGGACTCACCTTGTCGATGAAAAACTGCCGAATGAATTCTTTTTGACCGGTAGTCAGGTTTTTCTCATCTACGATTACGATGCCCTTCTCATTGAGTTCGCGTATGAGCGCTTCGTAGATCTCCTCAGCCTCTTGCTGCTGCTCATTGGCGATTTGACTAATGGTTTGTAGCAATTTGTCGGGCGAAAAGCCCCCGAGCTCGCGGCTTGCCTTTTTGCCAAACATGCTCATCCGCTTGATGGTGGCATATCGCACCCTGAAGAATTCATCGAGGTTATTTGAGAAAATCCCGATAAATCTCAACCTTTCTACAAGCGGTACTGTAGGATCTGCTGCTTCCTGAAGCACCCGCGCATTAAAGTCGAGCCAACTTACATCACGTGGTATGTATCGATCTATTTGGAGCAGTTCCTTTTTCTTTTTCTTGTTCATGTAGAGCCTTTAAGATTTTCGGCGTTTTTTAGGGTAATCAAAGAATCTAAGCTCAGCCTTTGAGTCGATTTTCGACCAGTCGTCGGTATCGTACACCAGGCAGGCGATGCCCGTGGTGGGCACATTGTCAATGTGGTGATTGATGGCGTGATTTACAAAATCTGTAATGCCTGGATTATGGGCAAAGACCATGATTTTGTTACATGAATTCGGAATCCGCCGTATCACCTCGCGAATTTGCCAATCGGGGGCATCGTACAACTGACTTTCGATCTGAATTTTTGAAAACGGAATGCCAAAGGAACGTGCAAAAATGAGAGCAGTGTGCAGCGCTCGCGTAGCCGGGCTGCTTACGATTAGATCAGGTACTTCGCCATTTTCTCTCAGATACCTGGCTGATTCATAAGCATCGTTCACTCCGCGTCCATTCAGTGGTCTATCAAGGTCAGGAATGTTGTCGAAGTCCCAGCTCGACTTCGCATGACGAATCAAGTAAAGTGTTTTCATGGCCGCAAGATTTACTTCAAACCTTAACGAGGGGTTTGCATAATCTGTTGTGCAAAAGTCTGTTATATCCCATGAATCTTAACAGTTTTACGACAAATTAATGATTAAATAACACACCTGTCTGTCAATATCTAAATAACATTAACTACAACTTTTACTAAAACGAAAACCTATTCTACGTCTTTCTGTGGGTTCTGCGGGAAATACCTAACCTCTTTGCTTTCACCGGACGGAGTGAGTCCCGGGTGCTGACAAAGCTCCCCTGAGCTTTCGTCGGTAGAGGAAGGGGGAGTGAGTAAAAAATCTACAACAAATCACATTAATTCGGATAAACCCATCGTTTTTTAAGGGGTATATCTTTTAAAAAATGCTTTTTTGACGCCAATACCCCTTTAAATTTTACACAACATAGCAAAAAATCAATAAAAAAATTTGTTGGATGCCATTCGACTTCGTTGCTTTGCAGCCAAAATTTTACAGTCTATGATGACATCCCTTCGTTTTACAGCTCTTTTTGAAAGCATCAAGCGCAAACCTGTCGATTTCTCACTGCCGACCAACAAAGTGAGCGACGTATTCGGCAGCCACGTTTTTAACGACCGCGCCATGCGCGAATTCCTTACCTCTGAAGCCTATCAAGCTGTACGCGACGCCATCGAAAACGGAAGCCAGATCACCCGCGAAAAGGCCGATCAAATAGCGGCCGGCATGAAGGCTTGGGCTACTAGTCTCGGAGCCACTCACTACACCCACTGGTTTCAACCCCTTACGGGTGCTACAGCCGAAAAACACGACTCCTTTTTCGAGCCTACCGGTGAGGGGCGAGCTATCGAGAAGTTTAACGGCAGCCAGCTCGTACAGCAAGAACCCGATGCTTCATCATTTCCCTCCGGAGGTATTCGCAACACCTTCGAAGCTCGCGGATACACAGCCTGGGACCCCACCTCTCCTGCTTTCGTAATGGGTAACACCCTTTGTATCCCAACCGTATTTGTATCCTACACCGGTGAAGCACTCGACTACAAAACTCCTCTTTTAAAGTCGATGAACGCTCTGGACAAAGCTGCGACTGCCGTTTGTCAATATTTCGACAAAAACGTTACAAAAGTTTATTCAACCCTCGGTTGGGAGCAAGAGTACTTCCTCATCGATACAGCACTCTTCAACGCTCGTCCCGATCTGGCCATGACTGGTCGCACCCTCCTGGGCCATGCTCCCGCCAAAGGGCAACAGCTCGAAGACCACTACTTCGGCTCAATTCCCGAGCGCGTCATGAAGTTTATGCAAGAGCTCGAATACGAGTGCTACAAGCTTGGAATTCCCGTAAAGACCCGCCACAACGAAGTAGCCCCCAGCCAGTATGAGCTGGCGCCCATTTTCGAAGAGATCAACATCGCTGTTGACCATAATACCCTCCTGATGGATTTGATGGACAAGGTTGCCCGCCGTCACAACTTCCGCGTATTGCTACACGAAAAGCCCTTTGCCGGCATCAATGGAAGCGGAAAGCACAACAACTGGAGTATGGCGACCAACACCGGCAAAAACCTCCTCTCACCAGGTCGTACCCCGAAGAGCAACCTTATGTTTCTCACCTTTTTCATCAATACCATTAAGGCAGTACACGATTACGCCGACTTGCTTAGAGCTTCTATCGCTTCTGCCCAAAACGATCATCGCCTAGGTGCTAACGAGGCTCCACCTGCCATCATCTCAGTTTTCATTGGCGATTTTCTAACTTCAGTACTACACGAACTTGAAAAAGTAGAAGACGGCAAACTCAGTCCTGAGCAAAAGACGGAACTAAAACTCAACGTGGTGGGACGAATTCCTGAGATATTGCTCGACAATACCGATCGCAACCGCACATCGCCTTTTGCCTTTACAGGCAATAAGTTTGAATTCCGCGCCGTCGGTTCTTCGGCCAACTGTGCCGGCCCAATGACCGTACTTAATTCCATCATGGCCGAGCAACTCACTAAGTTCAAAAACGAGGTAGATGCCCTCATCGAAGGCGGCATGAAAAAGGACGACGCTATCTTCAATGTGCTTAAGAACTACATTATCGCATCTAAAAATATCCTCTTCGAAGGAGATGGCTACAGCGAAGAGTGGGTACAAGAGGCAGCCGGTCGCGGATTGAACAACATAAAGACCACCCCACATGCTTTAAAAGCTTTTGTCGATAAAAAAGCCATTGAACTTTTTGAAAAGCAAAGCATTATGAACGAGCGTGAGGTACACGCCCGCTACGAAATCATGCAGGAGATGTACTTCAAGAAAATTCAAATCGAAAGCCGCGTTTTGGGCGACATGGCAGGAAATCACATTGTGCCTGTTGCCATCAAATACCAAAATACCTTGATCGAAAATGTCCGCTCACTTAAGGAGATCCTATCACCCGAAGAGTTTGAGATAGTGGCAAAAGAGCAGCTCGAGATGATTAGGGAAATTTCAAAACGGGTATCTACAATCATTGCCCTCAAAGACGAAATGATCGAGACTCGCAAGGTGTGTAACAAAATCGAAGACGCTGAAGCTCGGGCCATCGCTTATTGCGAAAAAGTGCTTCCTTTCTTCCAGAAGATTCGCTATGAGGTCGATAAACTTGAGCTTTTAATCGATGATCAACTCTGGCCCTTGCCAAAATACAGAGAACTCCTTTTCTCTAAATAGTCATCAACATCTTAAAGGATTAAAAGCCGTTTCAGTCAACTGAGACGGCTTTTTTGTTGATTTTTTGCCGTCTCTATTCATATGTGGGGGGCTTTTTTAATTCTGGCTCTTCTGGTACATGTGGCAAGTGACCTGGCGTCACGCTGCGGACGAGCTTTTTTTGCTTTTCAAAAGCCAAATCATCCTAGCCAGTGTGATTATAATTACCCGTAATGCTGACTTATGTCTTTGTTTTTCAGGAATAATATCAAGAACCTTTGATTCTAAATTCAACTAAAATGAAAACCGTAGTTGTCGGTGGAAATTTTGCCGGTCTCACCACAGCCCTCGAGCTCAAGCGAAAACTTAAAGACCAAGTTAATGTTTTGGTAATCGACAAATCACCAGTTTTTACCTTCATCCCTTCTCTGATTTGGGTTCCGTTCAAAAGAAGAGATATCAAGGACATTACTCTCGATCGAAAAAAAATACTCAATAAAAAAGGCATCGACTTTCTAAGAGCAGAGGCTTTAAAAATAGACCCTGATAAGCATGTGATATATACTACGGAAGGCGAAGTCAGTTATGATCAGCTGGTAATCGCTACAGGCCCGAAAGTGGACTTCGATGTAGCCCCCGGAGTGCGCCAATATGCTTACTATGTAGGCACACAGGACGGAGCCATGAAAATTCGCAAGCGACTCGAAGAATTTGTCAAAAATCCGGGGCCTATCGTTGTAGGAGCTACACAATATGCCGGCTGTATGGGAGCTGGATATGAATTTCTTTTTAACATCGATCATTGGCTTAGAAAAAACAACATTCGCGATCGCGTAAAACTCACCTGGATTACGCCTGAGCCCTATCTCGGCCATTTTGGCATCGAAGGAATGACCGGAGCTGAAGCGATGCTCAAGAGGTTTCTTAAAATGCTTGACATCGATTTTCGTACAGAAGCTGCCATCAAGGAAGTTACCCCTACCGAAGTGATCTTAGAAAGCGGTGAGGCAATACCTTCGGTATTCACTATGTTGATGCCACCTTTTATAGGTGTTGATTTAATAAAAAATTCTCCTCAACTCGAGCCAACTTCTACAGGATACCTACAGGTTGATGATACCTACCGCCATCCGAAATACCCTAACATTTGGGCTGCAGGTATTGCGGTTAATGTGGTTCCTCCTTTTAAACCTGGCAAAGTGCCATTCGGCAGTCCAAAAACTGGCTTTCCAAGTGATGAAACCGGTAAAATCGTGGCAGAAAACATCGCCCGCATGGTAAGAGGAGAACAAAAGCTCAAGGCAAAAAAATGGGGAGATATTCCGGCTATTTGTGTACTGGATGCCGGCAATAAGGAGGTAATCATCCTGACTTCCGCAGATTTTTTATTTTTTGCTTAGTTGTAATTATAAATATTTGTTATACAATGATTTATAAAATCCATTTTCGTCATTTTGGGTGTTAATTTTATTTAGAGGCAAAAATTTGAAGT
>NZ_BHZE01000012.1 GCF_003851885.1 Thermaurantimonas aggregans
CAAATCGAAATCACTACACCCAAGACGAAAGAAACCATTAGCAAAGTAATCCTTTTAACAGAGGAGCAAAAAAAAGTAGCTTCAATCTTCAATTTTGGGTGTTAAAATGCGGAAGTCAGGAAAAAGGCGTCCGAGAATTTTAGGACGCCTTTTTTTATGCATTTAAATCTTCACGATTTATTTAAAAACCGATATCGTTCCGTTTCGTGTTTCTACCTCATTTGTAATCATATTCAGGTACTGTAGCACATAGAAATACACACCGTCTGCCACAGGCTGTCCTGTATTCCTATGATTGCCATTCCACGGGGTAGCGGTTTCATAGTTATCGCTTTCGAAAACAATGTCTCCCCATCTGTTCATGATGCGCAGTTTCGCATTCCTGTGCTGTTCGATGTTTTTGATCACAAAATCATCGTTTAGACCATCGCCGTTTGGTGTCATTACATTAGGAATTTCAATGGGTTCATATACAGGTGGGGGTGGTACTGGCTTCTCTTTGCACGAAAATTTTTCGTAGTTCGAAATACTCGTATATTTCCAATTTATGCCTGAAGTATCATCGGCTACTACTCGAAGCCAGTAATCCTGATTTTTAGTGCCATCACAAGGCTTTTGAATCACCATCGTCGTATCGAAAGTCGGGTTGCCTGTCATCTCCACCTTTTGCCAGTTTATTTGTTGGGTTGCTGAATCTTCCACACCCATCTCCACGGTGTAGCGGGGATTAGGCCAACCATCGTAGTGATTCCATACAAGCGCAATTACTGAATCGGTTTGATACAAAGTATCGAGCAATATGCTCTTGATAGAGCGTGTTATGTAAAATGGCTGCGACATTACCAGTTGTACCTTGTAGTGATAAATACCAGAGTTCACCTCCGGTGTATTCAGCGTAATATCTCTCCAGAAAAAGTCGGTAGGTACATTTTGGAAGGCTAAGAAATTAAAAGTCTGACCACTATCATCACTTCTATACACATTCCATCCATCGATGTAGGCGATATTGACGGTGGGAGAATCAATTTCCCATTCGATGTATGGGTGCATGTTGTTTTCGATAGTTACATTTTTTAAATCGTACAACGGATTCGGACAATTATTTACACGAATAATAATCGCATAATACTCTGGCAGCGGGAATCCGCAGGAGTTCAGCATGGTATTGCCATCATTTCCCTGCTTTATGTACAGAATATAGTCGCCATTTACTGTAAAGGGTTTATGTAGTTTTAGTTGAATGTGTTTGGTTTCAAGAGCGACATTGCAATTTTTCTGCACCCCAATCACCGGTCTTAGGATAGAGTCAGGTCCTACAATTCTAAATTCTGAACCTTCGTCGGTAACAGATTCGCATTGAATGTTGACATCAAATTTTAAATCTACAACACTGTCAAAACAATTGTAAGGGACGATGGGAATAATTTTATCCCAACCGGTAGGCGAATTTGGGTTAGGCACTGAATCATTGCGCAGCGGATACCCGTAATTCGACATAAACCCATGCACGTAACCGCCGGCAGGTTCAGAGGTATTGGTATACCCAGGTTGATTGATATCGATTTTAGGTCCGTTCTGCACTTCAGGTTTACAGTTGTTTACAAAGTTTACCTGCATATCACGCTGTGAGGTTCCTACTAGCACCCACTGAAGGAAGATATTGTCATACTTGTATTCTTCAACTTCCACTTTCAGCACAAAGAGGCCTGTGGTCGATCCTGTGGTAAACTTAAAACTTCCGTTGTTTTCAATAACGATTTGAGTACCAGGAGCTATGGGAAAAGGTTGATTGACTGAGTATCCAGGCTGCCAAGCCATATTAACGCCTGGACCACAGTTATTGCCCTCTTGCGGATTCGCCCAGCGGTAGCGTATAGAGTCGCCATTGGGCTCTATGGTAGCTTGCGACCACACAAAGTAGTTGTTTGTACAGAACGATTTTGCTGCAGGTGTAATGAATTGTGGTGAAGTGTTGTTACCAACCATACTGTTGAGTAGTGCTTCTACATAGAGAGTTGCAGAGTTAGCATTTACCAGGTTTTGGTTCGGATTACGACAGCAGACTACCGAGTGCGAGAAGCGCACATCAGAACAGTTTTGAGGTAGGGTAACAACACCCTGATACCAGTGTGTTTCGATGGCTTGAAAACCTGCACCGGGTGCTGTGGAAACACACTCGTCTTGCCCAGGGGTCATAAATCCGCCTGCTCCAGGTCCGCTGGTGATGGGTGTATAGCCGAGCTGTGCAGGTGGAATTTTAGGTAAATTGATGTTAAGGGTGCTGAAACAGCTGGACCTCACGCATAGGGCTACTGAGGTGGAAAGGGAAACAGGTGATGACTGCAATCTATATAGTTTGACAATTACGAGATATTGCCTTGGCACATTAGTACTATCGCCAATGTAGCGATACATAATTTCCGCCCCGGCTACGTGCGTAGCCTGCACACGATAGCCAAATGCAAAAACAAAGACTACGAGAATTTGTATTATTCTCTTCATTTTGAAAAAATGATTTTTAATATCACAAAATAAAGGCAATTAATTTAAATGTCCTAACATATGTTGAAATTAAGATTACCACAAACTGTGTCTTTGCTCGATTATCAAACTGAAATGCAGAGAAATTGCGTTAAAACAAAAATATTTTTCAGAATGTGTATATATTGAAATTTGAAACTAATTTCAAATACTTCATCTGAATACATCATTTTTCAGCAACAAATCTTTTCGTTATTCAAAACTTTACGTTTTATTTATAACTAAAACTTTAATTACAAAAAGTCACTTTTCGTGTATTCTTACAGGCAGTAAAAAAACGGATCAACTTTCATAGTCGAAATTCGAACATATGTATGGTGCTTAAAATAGCAAGTCGTCAACATGGTAAAAAGTACAATAAAAGTGATGGATTTGTCGCGTGCTTAGTCATGAGCCTCCTTATCGGACGAACAGAGTAGTAGTTAGCCTAGAAGGCTAGGCAGCAAAATGTGCGTGGCTGGATGGCTTGATCCAAACATGGATTTGTCCAGAACAAATACAAAAAAAGCCGTAAATTCTTTAAAAGAATACCAATTAACGCACTTTGGCTTTGTTTTCGGCTTCTGAAAGGATTTGATTGGACTGATCGCGGGCTTGCTGTAGGATTTGCTCAGCCCGGCGGTTGGCTTCCTCTTCGAGCTTAAGGGCTTTATTTTCAGCCTCTTGCTCTACCCGACGAGCGGCTTCGGCGGCTGCGCGTTCTTTGATTATGTTTCCTTTGGCCTCATCGCGTATGCGCTGAGCCTGGGTGCGGCCTTCGGCTCGAAGGCGATCAGCAGCTGCTTTGGCTTCGGCACGCACGCGGTCAGCCTGCTGCTGGGCCTGAGCGAGAATCTGGTCGGCCTGAGCGCGGGCATTGGCCATGATGCGCTCGGCTTCGGCATTAACCTGCTGCTTGAGGTCTTCGACTTTCTGCTCTACTTTTTCGCGCACTTGCTCTTTTACCTGACTTACGAGGTCGCCAACGAGATTGCCCAGTGAAGTGCTGACCTTAGGATTGGTATAGGTGCCTGTAATTTTTACCTTGAGGTCAATGGTTTGTGGAGCGCGGCCTCCTATTGATGCAAGTAGCTGTTCGGCGCGAATGGCTGTGCCGGGTATTTTGAGGTCGAGATCGTAATCTAAGGTCTGATCCAAGCCATTAGAGCCGGAGATGGTACCAGTAAGGTTGCCGGTGCGCACCTGAAAAGGAGCTACATGTATGCGGCCGTTTTCGATTTTATAGGAAATGTTAGCATCGCGCAAGGCGAGAGTAGAATAGTCTTGATTGCGCAGGTAGGTACCGATTTGCGCCAAAGCTTGCGAACGCAGAAGTACATCGAAGGTACGAAGGCTGCCGGTGCTGCTTATTCTGGTGAGGTCGGGCATCATGTCGCGGGTCAAGGGGCCACTGATGGTAAATGAGGTGTTGAAAGTGCCTTCTGAATTTTCGGCAATGGGCGCGAGCGATTGTATGGTGTTAAAAGTCTGGAAGCTTGGGCGCAAGCCGAAGTTTTCCAGGTTCATCGAGAAGTTGAAGGTCGGGACCTGCGGTTTCGAATCATAGAAGCCGTTGAGCAAGACACGGCCGCCGATGAGGGTCATACGCACATTCTCCATCAGGGCTTTTTGGTCAGTAAGTGCGATCGCGCCCGAAAAGTCGCTTATGTCGAAGTTACTAAAGAGTACGCGCTGTGCCTGAGCAGTAAGGCGGAAGTCAATCTTCTCCGGCAAGCGGATGTAGTTGCTTTCGACGGTGTCGGCTGTAGCTGTGGCAGCAGTATCGGCCGATAGGTCGGCCAGCTCATTGAGGTCAAAAAGGGTGCTCGATACGGTGAAGCGACCATAGAGGGTGGTGTCTTTAAAAACGTAAGAAAGTAAATTGTCGAAACGGCCGGTGGCACTGATATCGGTACGACCGATGGTCATGACCAGATTGTCGAGCTGGAAGTTTTCGGGCCGTATCTGCAGGGCAGCTGAAGCAATTTTGACCGGTAGGGTAAGGGTGGAGGGGTCACTGTACACAAAATTGGCGATGGTAGCGCGCCCTTCGGCGGTTACCTGGTCATACTTTTCGGATTCGATGGCTGAGAGTTTGGTCTTCAGAGCGATGGCGGCATCGATGAGGCCAGCCAACTGCATCCCCGGGTCAAGCGGCACAAGGCGGGTGATTTCAGCCAGATCGAGCTTGCCGTTAAGCGTAAAATCGATATAGGGGTCGCTGATCGGGGTAGATACCGTAAGGGAGGCTGCAATCGGATTGTTAGCCAGCTTCATGGCAAAGCTTGGTACTGACAGAAGGGTATTATCGAGACTGCCACCGGTGTTGGAAACGCGAATGTCTGTATTCACCGCATCCACTGACGAAGGCAGGTCGGGATACTTGAAGAAGCCATCACGAACGCTGAGGAGGATGTTGAATTTTGGATAGATTTCCTTGTCGCCGTTGTAGATACCTTGCACTTTACCCTCGAGCCGGGCGGTACCGCGGGCAGTGAGCTGATGGAAGTCTTGGTAATATATGGCCGGAATCAGAGAGATGATACTTTTAAAAGAAGTGTTGGGTGCGTCGAATTCGAGATCGAGGTCGATATCGTCTTCGGGCATGCGGATAAGGCCTTTGAAGTTGAGCCGTAGGTCGTTGAGCGAAATGAAATTGTCGCCGAGGGCGATTTCCATGGTCTGTTGATTCACACGAACATCGAAGTCGGAGGCTACGCGCACCTTGTGCAGCATGGTCACACCACCGGTGCGAAAGTCGAAGGTATCAATGGTGGTTTTGGTCTTGAGATCCACAATGTCTTGGGTGAAGTCACCACGGCCTTCGTGGTTCAGATTGCGAATAGCGGTGTAAATCCCACCATAGCGGTCGTCGTAGGTTAAATTTACGTTGCGCAGGTAGTATTTTTTTAAAGCCAGACTAAAGGTAGTAGTGGTTGTATCTTCTTCCGCTTTTGTATCTCCTTCAGTGGTGGGAACAATGAGGTAATTGGCCAGATTGGAGTCGAGGGCGATGAGGTGAAAGCTGGCATCTTCGATACCGATTTTGCGGATTTTAAACTGATCGCCCTTGAAGACTGAAAGAATGTCGAGCGACAGGTCGAATTCACCGATGCGGGCCAATTCCACTCCAGCGAAAGTGTCGCGCCCGGTTATGACAAAATCGTGCACGCCAAAGTGAAGATTGGGAAAATCGCGTATTAGGCTCAGCCGAAAGTCGCCAAAATCTACATCGGCTAAAAGCTGCTGGTTAACTTCTTCTTTAAAGCGTCGGACGATTTCATCTTTGAAAACAAATGGTGCCACAAGTACGATGACCACAATCAGAGCAAAGAGGATTAGAAAAATTTTTCCGGCGCGTTTCATGGTTTTTTAAGATTTTTCAGGCAGTTTCAGTTTGAGATTCAGATTTGGCTACTAAGGTACACACCATTGCGTCACCTGTCACATTCACTACGGTACGACACATGTCGAGAATGCGGTCGATGGGGAGTATGATGGCAATCCAGGCGGGATTGAGATGGACCGATGTCAGCACGATGATGAGCATGATCAGTCCCGCACTTGGCACGGCGGCTGCCCCTATAGAAGCCAGTGTAGCCGTGAGTACTATAGTGAGTTGCTGCGCCAACGAAAGTTCCACTCCATGCATCTGGGCGAGAAATACCACCGCCACGGCCTGATAGAGGCTGGTGCCGTCCATATTTACGGTAGCACCTATGGGCAGTACGAAGGAAGTGTATTTTTTAGGCACTTTCATGTTTTCTTCCATACATTCGATGGTCACGGGCAGGGTGGCCGCGCTGCTCGACGAGGAAAAGGCCAGCAACTGTGCCGGGCTGATGGCTTTTAAAAACTCTGAAAAGCGAATGCCCGGAGCAAAAAAGTGGATGATGGCCGGATAAATGACAAAAGCCATGATGACCAATCCTGCTACTACAGCCAATGTGTACGATCCTAAGCTTCTAAATACAGGCAACACTTTGGAAACATCATCCCCGGCTATCTGGCTGATCGTACCTGCCATCAGAGCAAACACAAAAAAAGGCGATACGCGCATGACGAAATCCACCATCTTCAGAAATACATCGGTAATAGCCTGAAAAAAGTCGATGAGCACCTGCTGCCGTTCACCGGGGATGTACAGCAGCGCAATGCCGAAAAAGATACCAAAGAAGATAACCTGAATCATGAGTTTGCTGTCGTTCAGGCTAGTGAAGATGTTGTCGGGCACCATATCGACCAGAAAGGCCAATGGACCTTGATTCTGTGTTTGCTTGGCTTTTTCGATTTTGGAGGCGACCAGATCCTGGTTTTCCGTTCCATTCATTCGGCTGCTTACTTGTGCTGTCAGTTCAGCGTACTCGGGCTTGCAAGTCAGACAGATGTCGTCGAGGTCTTCGGCGCCCGATTGTTTTTTCCACAGCTCGTAGCGTATGCGGTTTTCGAGCATAAGGGCGCTATCGCGGCTCTCTCCCGGTTTTATAAGGTTTACAATCAGCAATCCCAAACTCACAGCCAGCACAGTGGTGCCTAAGTAAATGGCCAGGGTTTTTAGCCCCAAACGGCCTAAGGACTCAGGCGATCCAAGTCCGGCAATACCGCTAATGATGCTGAAGAGCACCAGGGGTACGGCAATGAGCTTGAGCAAGTTCATGAAAATGGTGCCAAATGGAGCAATAAAATCGGCCGTAAATCTTTGCCAGCCGAGCATCACGGACACTACTGCATAGACAATGCCCAGCAGCATGCCGATTAAGATTTTCCAGTGTAGTGGGAGTCTTGTAAATGCTTTCAATACAGCGTATGAATTCGGTTTAACAAATAAAAATCAGCCAACACAAGCCAGGTCAAGGCTTCTACTACAGGCACAGCCCGTGGCACCACACACGGATCATGACGGCCGGGGATAGCCAAATCTACAACATGCCCTTCTGTATCGAGTGCTTTCTGCTCTTTGGCGATAGAGGCTGTAGGTTTAAAGGTAACTTCAAAGGTTAGTTCGCGCCCCGTACTGATACCTCCGAGCACTCCCCCACTGTGGTTGGTCGCAAAGGTTTGGTTGTCATCTGGCATATCGTTGTGCTCGCTTCCGCGCATAGAAGCCGCCCGTGTACCGCTGCCGATTTCAAAAGCACGAGTGGCGTTAATGGTCATCATGGCATGCGCCAGTCGGGCGTGTAGTTTGTCAAATATGGGTTCTCCAAGGCCGGCAGGCAGTCCGGTGACGCGCACAGCCACCTTTCCACCGACGGATTCGCCCTGTTCCTTCAAGTCGGTAATGAGTTTTTCGGCCGATGTCGAAGCCGCTACATGAGGCATACGGGTAGAGTATTTGTCCACGTCTTCCGGCGAAAAGGCAGCATCCTCCGGCAGGCGAACGTCACCGATTTGACTGGTGTAAGCTAGCACCTCAACTTGAGGCAGCAGATGCGCAGCCAATGCGCCGGCCAGTACCCAGTTGGCCGTTTCGCGGGCCGAAGAGCGCCCCCCTCCTCGGTGGTCGCGATGGCCATACTTGGCCGTGTAAGTTTCGTCTGCATGTCCGGGTCTGAATACCTGACGCAGACTTTCGTAGTCGGCTGAGCGTTTATCTGCATTGCGAATCAGAAAGGCAATAGGCGCACCAGTCGATTTACCTTCAAAGATGCCGGAGAGAAATTCCGGCTCATCCACTTCATTCCGGGCTGTGGTCACTGCTGATTGGCCTGGTCGCCTGCGAGACAACTGGTATCGAATGCGATTAAAATCAATGAAAACGCCCGCCGGAAAACCGTCAAGCACCCCGCCAATAGCCGGGCCATGCGATTCGCCGAAGGTAGTCAGCCTCAATATTCTGCCAAACGTATTGCTCATCGGAGTGCAAACTTACGGGATGCCGCACTTTTGAGGTTGTAGGTTCAATTTATTTTCTAGTTACATCAATTACATGAATAAAATATCCCCCTTCACCAATCAAACATCCCTTTTCACAAAAAAAAATCTGAAATTAAGAAAAAAAAAAAAAAAAATGTAACCGATTTTCTTTACACTTTTGTAGTGTATAACCAAAACCTTAAAAAGCCATGAGAAAATTGAAAATTTTACTACTTATTGCAGCTTTTGGAATTTTATTTAGTAGCCATGGAGGAACCCCCATAATTACAATTTCTATTTCTGGATGTGGTAAAAAAGGATGTAGAGATTTAAATGAAACTCATTCTAATGATGTACATACTTTAAAATGTGAGGGAAAAGGTTATACGAAGTGTGAATTTCAATACCTCCCAGGTTTTTTTAATAAATCGATTATTAATTCCTTGATAGATCATGCTCAAATAAACATTGAAAATGGAGTCTACTCAGGATCATTTGGTCTAAACAACTACATAGTAGTCTGGAATCATGATTCTTCAATTCAAAATTCAATAATTGAAATATTCATAAATGAATAATAATAGGTATTCAATTTTATTACTTATTTTATTAATAATGATAAATTATAGTGCTTGCTATTCGCAAATATTGATTAATTTAAACGAAAAAAAGACATTAAATAAAAATTATATAGCCTATCATTACAATGATACTATTTTTTCCTTGATTATAGATAAAAATCCAAAAATAAATTCATTTAAAATAATAAAAATTTTTGATAATTTTAATGTTGAAAAAATATCATTTTATTTAATATCAGATTATTTAAGTAGTAATAAATCTATATTTTTTAAAGGATTATTTCACTATTTTTCAATTGATGATTATGGAATATATTCATACAATTCACTTGATATTCGTAAAAAGAAAATATACAAAAAATTAAAAAATTTTGGCCCTTCTTATTACAGAATATCGAAAGGTGGTATTTTTTACTCTACTAATGAATATAATTTACATCCTAACGAAAGTGATCCACCTGAACTGCTCTGGTCGGTCTATTTGCCCGACGAAGACCGCACCATCGCCTTTCCGGTTGATTCCTTCCTCATCTACACCCACTTCAACAGCGAAAAAATCCGCTTCCTCGGCGAGCGCTACATCGTAGCTGCCCGCAACATGGCCCTCTCCTTCCACGTGTACGACACCCACACCGGCACTCTCCACTACTACCGCGACCCCGACGAAGACCTCTACCTCAACGACAGCATCAAATCCTTCTTCTACCACCTCTCCCGCGACCCAAATATGGACGTCCGCACCAACATGCGTATCGCTAAGCGCCAACAACCCATGTGGCGCATCAACAAGGTGCTGCCCTACGACGAAAAGGCCTTCGTCATGAGCACCATCCTCAATGATACCCACCGCGTGTACTTCGTGCGCATCGAGCCAGACTCCATGTGGATGCAGCGCACCTTCCTCTACCAGGAGTACGGCGAACCCTCGGCCTATGCCGAAAATCCCAACCGCTCCCACATGGCCTATACCCGCGGGGTGGAAGTATACAAAGACAACTTCCTGCGCTTTCAAACAGACTCGGCCGACAACCTCTACTTAGAAATCATGCCTATCAATCGCATCATGGGCCTTACCCACGACGAACACTACGTCTTCATCGACCCTATGTACTGCCAGAAGTGCGAGTTCCCGCGAAAAGACAGCCGCTACTTCCTGCTCACCAACGGCAGTCGCCTGATGGAAGAGCGCTTTGTAAAGCAACTGGGCATCGACCCTGCAAAGGTGGTGTGGATTAAGGGTCAATACCCTGAATGGATGTACAACGAACCCAAAGAGCAGGCACTCAAACACCTCTTCACCGGCACACCGGTGGTCATCCCCAGCGAAAAGCGCTGGCAACTGGGAGCTGAAGTGCTCGACCTGCTCAGACAATACGCTGGGGAAGAGTTGTGACAATTGGATTAGAAAAACAGCATATTATTTTTAACAAAAACAAAATCATATGAAAAGAATAACTGCGATTCTGTTTTTTCTAATTGCTTTTGTTTCAAAAGCTACTGAGCCAAAGGTCGTCGTCTATCTTACCAAAGGTAGTCCGTTTGGCTACAAAGAAGTCCGCGAAAGCCACTCCGAGTGCTATTCGGATATTTCATGCGAAGGCAAAGGATTCGCCTTGTCGCTTTGAGCTGTTGGCACCCGGCTGTATGGATATTCACGATGTAAACAGCATCATAGCCCAGGTAGAAAAAGCCCTCAAAAAGCGCAAACGCAGCGGAAGCCTGAGCGTAAATGAAATTCAGGCTCGATGGGAATATGACCGAAAAACTAAATCTACTGTAATTATAATTACGTTCAAAGCCTAATCGCCTTAAAATTAAATTTTTACAAAAATTAAAATCACAAAATACTTATTGTGGTTAACGTCATGTAAAATTTACATGGTTAACCTCGCTGACTCAATACGGTCGAAAACACGTTTAATATCTTTGTAAAAAATCGATATGATGAAAGTGTTCTTGTTAGCATTTGTATTAATAGGAATTGGATTTGCTGGTATTGCAATAAAAATTTGGGCTAAAAAAGATGGTAAATTTGCTGGTACATGCGCATCCAACTCCCCATATCTCAACAAAGAAGGCGAGCCGTGTGGCTTTTGTGGTGCTATGCCCGACCAGCAATGCAAAAAGCCAGAAACAGCTTCTTAAATCTAGTTATATTTAAAATCGTCCTTGTAAATCTTTTATTTACAAGCTGCGGTAGTAAAAAATCGACTTTATCAAACATCAATTTTGCCTATTTATATCAACCAGCTGAAGTATTAATACAGCCAAATTTTTATGTTCAGCTCGTAAATGAAGATTCATCGCTGGTACACTACCAACTAAAAAAAGATGATTTTTTATATGTGCGTAATTCAGAAACTCAGCAATTTGAATCGCACATATTGCTTAAGTATGTAGTGGTACCCAATTATGAACTGCCTCACATTGTAATGGACAGTGGTAGTGTTCGTATTCGACAAGTAAAATCGGAGAATTCAGGTTTTCTTGCGGGAAAAATTCCACTTAAATTAAATACAAGACCTGAGTTTTCTGAGTTTTTAGTCGTCTTAACTATACGCGATGAACATCGAAACTTGGAATATCCATATTTTTTAATTAGCGATAGAAAGTCAATAAATTCATCTCATTACTACTTGCCAATTGATTCGTTCGGTAATATTTATTTAAAAAAAACCGCCTTTTTGGGCGATAAAATATGTGTTCATTACGGATTAGATTCTTCCAGAAAAGTCTTTGTGAAAATTTATGATGGATCCTATTCCGTTGCTTTGCCACCATTTTCAACGGATCATGAGTTGATCTATGCCGATGAATTTAAATTTATAGGCACAACTGATAGTATTTCAAAGTGTTATCGCTTTAAAAAACCAGGATTTTACCTTTTTCAGTCCGATACATCTTCTATGGAAGGCTACTATATAATGGTTCGCGATGATGACTATCCGCTCATAAACAAAAGACACCAACTGGTAGAACCGCTCAGATATCTTACTACGCAAAAAGAATTTTCTGAACTCCAGGCCGCACAGCCTGATTCCATTAAATTTATGGCAGATCAATTCTGGCTATCAAGAGCAGGAAGCATAGAGCGAGCTAAAAATCTGGTTAAAGCCTATTATGGAAGAGTTCAAAGAGCCAATGAACTTTTTACATCTTTCAAAGAAGGTTGGAAAACAGATCGGGGAATGATCTACATCGTTTTTGGGCCTCCAAATGTGGTTTATCGCTATGCCGACAGAGAAGTGTGGATATACGGCGACGATTCCAGTGCCTTGCAATACCGATTTACTTTTATGCTTACAAAGTTGCCTTTTTCAGGCTTTTATTACGTTCTCGAACGCAATGAAAACTACCGCTTCATCTGGGGACAGGCAGTCGATGCCTGGCGCAACGGACGGGTATATTCTATAAAAGACATCAAGCGTGAACAAGATGAAAGAGACCAACAGCTCCGGTACCAGCGATACCCTTATTTTTGGTTCTAGGCCAGTACTAGAAGCCTTATTGGCAGGTAAAAGCATTGATAAAATCATTGTAAAAAAACAGCACGAGCTACCCATTGTAAAAGAAATAAAACAACAGGCAAAAGCCCGTGGGGTTTATGTGCAAGAGGTACCAGCTGAAAAATTTCATTTTATAAAAAACAAAAACCATCAATACGTAGCAGCATGGCTTGCCGAGGTTGAGTTTACCAACGTTGAAACACTTGTACCTCAACTTTTATCTGAAGGAATATTACCTGTATTGGTAATACTTGATCGCGTGACAGATGTACGAAATTTCGGCTCAATCGTTCGCACGGCAGAGTGCCTGGGTGCACATGCAGTAGTCATTCCCAAAAAAGGAAGTGCTTCTGTAAACAGCGATGCCATGAAGGCTTCCGCTGGTGCTTTGTCGCGCTTACCCATCTGCAGAGAAAACAACCTGCGCGATACCTTGCGCTTTTTGAACGAAAGCGGCTTTACGACGATTGCTTGCACCGAAAAAGCCAATCAATCCATTTACAGAACAGAAGTGAAATTGCCTTTTGCCCTCTTGATGGGAAATGAAGAAAATGGAATTGCTACCGATCTGCGCAAGCTCTGCTCTGTAGAAGTAAAAATTCCTATGCAAGGGGTTACTGCTTCGCTAAATGTGGCTGTAGCGACTGGTATTGCTTTATCTGCTCTTTTGCAGCCTCATCAGCATTAATTCTGTAGACAGGTGGTAAGAATTTGTACAAAACGCGCAATCTCATTTTCAGTAGTGCCCATACCTAACGAAATGCGCAGATTAGCCAGTGAAATGAGCTCTGGATACAAATGAGAGATGACATGTGAAGGCTTAAGACTTCCGCTATTGCAGGCGCTGCCGGCTGAAACTGCCACACCTGCCAGGTCAAGAGCAAAGAGCAGGCGGCCAGTGTCTGTCTCCTGAGGTACACTAATATTTAGAATGCCAGGGTAATGAGCCTCTGTGAGTGGTTTTGGGCCATTAAAAATGGGTTGAAGTGGTTCAAGCATTTTGATTAAATGGGAAGTGAGTTCCGCAAATCGAGTGAGCATCTCTTGGGCAGCAGAGAAAGTATATTCGAGTGCGGCAGCCATTGCTGGAATTAAAAGAGCAGCCTCTGTACCACCACGCAAGCTGCGTTCCTGACTTCCACCGGCAATTAGGGGCGATTTTTTCTGAACTGATTTGTGGATAAACAAAAAGCCCGTGCCTTTAGGCCCATAAAACTTGTGAGCAGAGCCTGAAAGGAAATCAGCCTGATGAAAATCGACTAAATATTTTCCGATCGCTTGTACACCGTCGATATACAGTAGAGCTTTGTGCTTCCGACAGATGTTTGAAACCTCCTCAATGGGTGTGATGTTACCCAGCTCATTGTGCACCCAAAGCAATGCAACCAAAGCCTGCCCTTTTACCCCTGTAAGCACTTCATCGAGATGGTTCAAGTCGTATTCACCTTCAGGTGTTAAACGAAGGTGATGAACGGTGGCACCCAGCTGCACCCATTGTGTAGCAGCTTCAAGTGTGGCTTTGTGCTCAATTGGTGAGGTGATGAAAGTACGCACCCCCGCTTTAAAAGCCATGGAAAATACCCAATTAGCTGATTCAGTTGCTCCGGAAGTAAAGTACAATTCGGAGGGTAAAACATTGAGCAGATTAGCCATTTGTCGGCGTGCGAGCTCGATTTGTGCCTTGGCTTTACGCCCAAAACCGTGCAAGCTGGAAGGATTCCCCCAAATTTCGGTAGCTTGTACTATCGCCTGCCTGGCAGGAGTACAAAGGGGCGTGGTAGATGCGTAATCGAGATAAATCAAGTCTGCTTTATTTTCCATCATTACTCAAACCAACTGGCAGCCAGATGGTGTTCAGGGCTTTGCTGTTCACTTGTATGAGTAAAAGTATTTGATGAGGGGTGATACGTGTATGCCTGTTGATAGGTTCGAAAATTAAGTGCTACATCTTCGATAGCATCGACTATGTAGCGGAGCTCATCAGCCGTCATTACCGGGTGTAGAGACAAGCGTATCCAACCGGGTTTTAAGGTAAGATCACCGCGATCAATTAAATCAGTGATCATCTTTGACTTTTCTTCGTCCACACCGAGCAGGTAGTGCCCGTAAGTACCAGCACAACTGCAACCACCGCGCACCTGAATGCCATACAGATCGTTGAGCAACTTTACGCCGAGATTGTAGTGTAATCCATCGATGTAAAAGGATATTGCTCCGAGCCGCACGCGATTGTTGCCAGCCAGGATGTGTAAGCCTGGAATGCGCTCCAGGCGATCGAAGATATATTCGACCATTGCATGCTCACGCTCTCGAATTTTGGCTGGCTGAAGCTGTTCCTTTAGTTGAAAAGCTTTGGCAGCCTTTAGCAGTTGTAAAAATCCAGGCGTTCCACCGTCTTCGCGCACTTCTATGTCGTCGTAGTAACTGTGTCCGCCCCAGGGGTTTGTCCATGTGACAGTACCACCTCCGGGAATATCTGGTGACTTAAGTCGGTAGTACTTTTTGTTGAAAATTAAAATACCTGGAGTCCCAGGTCCTCCAAGGAATTTGTGAGGGCTTAAAAAGATGGCATCCAGCCAGGCTAAGGGTCTATCGGCTGGGTGCATGTCAATTTCGACATATGGACCTGAGCAGGCAAAGTCCACAAAACAGCATCCTCCGGCTTTATGCATGCGCTCGGCTATATCGTAGTAGGGTGTTTCGATGCCAGTCACATTGCTACAGCCGGTTACGGATGCGTATTTGTATTTTCTGTGTTTGTGTTTGTGGAGCAATTCGTCGAGGTGATTGAGGTCAACCAACCCATCGGCATTGGCTTTTATCAGTTCCACATGAGCGATGGTTTCGAGCCAGGAGGTCTGGTTGCTGTGGTGTTCCATATGGGTGATGAACACGACCGGACGCTCCTCGTCGGGTATTGTGAAGTAATCTTTGAGACAATCCGGATACTTCATCCCCAGGATGCGCTGAAATTTGTTGACTGCTGCTGTCATACCTGTACCTACAGCTATAAGCACATCGTCGGGTCCGGCATTTACGCTGCGTTTTATTAGCTCACGTGCCATATGGTAGGCATGGGTCATTACAGCGCCGGTATAGCTGGTCTCGGTATGTGTATTGGCCACCATTGGTCCCACTTGATTCAGCAGCCACTCTTCAATAGGTCGGTACAATCGCCCGCTGGCGATCCAGTCGGCATAAACCAGGGGCTTTTCGCCATAAGGAGTTTTTAAGGTTGCATTATGCCCCAGAATATGATGCCTGAAGGCTGAAAAATGTTGCTCATGCGGAAGTTCCAGGTGCGATTCGGTGCCTTTATTTACTGCTGTGGTGGTGTGCATAGTAAAACATGTGGTACCTACAAAGGTACGGGCATTGCAGATAGTTTGTTTCAAGAAAAATTTTGAAGTACAGTTCCATGTTAAATGTTTGATTTTAAAAAGTTTGAATCTGCGAAACCAGAATCATGCAGACTAAAAAATGAGTGCTCTACACCCGACTTAACCAACCGTTTAATAGCCTCACAAGCGATTATAAACTACTTTCGCACGGTTAATTTTTTAATTTAAGAAAAATGAACTTTGACCTCATCGTATTAGGCACAGGGCCCGGCGGCTATGTGGCTGCCATCAGAGCATCGCAGTTGGGCATGAAGGTAGCCGTAGTAGAGAAAGAATCGCTCGGCGGCATTTGTCTCAACTGGGGTTGTATTCCTACCAAAGCCTTGCTAAAAAGTGCCAACGTTTTCGAATACATAAAGCACGCAAAAGACTACGGCATCGAAATTCATGGCGAAGCGGTACCAAATTTCGAATCGGTGATCAAGCGCAGCCGTCAGGTAGCCGCTGGTATGAGCAATGGGGTGAACTTCCTGATGAAGAAAAACAAGATTACCGTGATCTCGGGCTACGGCAAAGTGAAGCCGGGCAATAAGCTGGAAGTAACTGATGCTGAAGGTAAAAAGACCGAGTATTCGGCCAAGCACATCATCATAGCTACCGGCGGACGCAGCCGCGAGTTGCCCAATCTGCCCCAAGACGGCAAAAAGATCATAGGGTATCGCGAAGCTATGAATTTACCCAAACAGCCCAAAAAGATGGTCGTAGTAGGTTCAGGTGCTATCGGGGTGGAGTTTGCTTACTTCTACGCTTCAATGGGAACAGATGTGACAATCGTAGAATACATGCCCAACATCGTACCTCTGGAAGATGAAGAGATTTCAAAAGCCCTAGAGCGCTCATTCAAAAAAATGGGTATCAAAATTCTTACTTCCTCAGAGGTAACCCAAGCTGATACTTCTGGCGATGGCGTGCGCGTAACCGTAAAAACGCCAAAAAACGAAGAAGTTATTGAATGCGACGTGGTGCTATCGGCCGTAGGCATTGTGGCCAATATCGAAAACATCGGTCTCGAAGAGGTGGGAATCAAAACCGAGAAGGGCAAAATCGTCGTTGATCAATATTATCGCACCAATGTTCCCGGATACTATGCTATTGGCGATTGCGTGCCAGGACAAGCATTGGCTCACGTCGCCTCAGCTGAGGGCATCATCTGTGTTGAAAAAATTGCTGGTCACAATCCGGAACCGCTTAATTACAACAACATTCCGGGCTGCACCTACTGCTCACCGGAGATTGCCAGTGTTGGATACACCGAAAAGGCTGCTCGCGAAGCCGGTTATGAAATCCGCGTGGGTAAATTCCCATTTTCTGCCAGCGGAAAAGCATCAGCTGCAGGGCATAAAGATGGGTTTGTGAAAGTGATCTTCGATGCCAAGTACGGCGAATTTCTCGGATGCCACATGATTGGTGCCAATGTAACGGAAATGATTGCCGAGGCTGTAGTCGCGCGCAAGCTTGAAACTACAGGTCACGAAATCATAAAGTCTGTACATCCTCATCCCACTATGAGCGAGGCCATTATGGAAGCCACTGCTGATGCTTATGGGGAAGTAATCCATTTGTGATAAGTACAGCACATAAGTTAACGAAAAACCCCGGTTTCTGCCGGGGTTTTTTTAAAGCTACAAAATAAAAAACCCACTCTTAAGAGAGCGGGTTTTTACATGGTTGCCCGAGCTGGATTCGAACCAACACAGACGGAACCAAAATCCGTAGTCCTGCCATTAGACGATCGGGCAATTCCCTGAAATCGGGCTGCAAATATACGAACGAAACTTTTTTGCACAAGTCAAAAGTAATAAATTTTAAACGTTCTCAGCCGGAGCCTCAACTTCCTTATAACCAAAAAGATGCTTCGAACGAATAATCTCTTCTACGCCTTCAGGCAGCATATCGCCCCATCCAGGTTCACCTTTTTTAATCATCCTTAACACTCTGGGTGAAAAGATGTGTAAAATATTGGGATCATACGTCTCAATGTCTTTGATGCGTCCATTGAAGGTGAGATATTCAAAAAGAGGTCGTAGCCTTGGGTGTACCCACATGTTTTGAGTGGTTTCCAGCGGACTGTCTTCTGTTGGTTTTGAGGGATATACGTAAATTTTTAAATCACGAGAAAACATAATGCCCATGGCTTCCAAAATGCCGCCAGGCAATGAGCGATAGTACTTTTCGTTAAAAACGTCCTTTAAGCTTGACACTCCCAAAATGATGCCCATCCGTGCTTTGGTGAACTCAGAGAAATAGTGCACGAGCTTGTAATACTCTTGAAAGTTGGAAATCAGAACTTTATAGCCAAGCGAACACAATATTTCAGCTCTGTCGAGGAAGTCTTGCTCATCGATTTCGCCTTCGGCGCGCAGGTTGTTTAGGGTGATTTCAAAGAGTACTTCTACATTGTCTTTTTTCACTCTTGGATCGCGTAAAAAGTATTCATAGCCCTTTTTCATCATATCCATGTTTACCTTGGTCACAGGGCGGAAACTTCCGCGAAGGGCAAGAATATTTTTCTTGTACAATAAGCCGGCAGGCAAGAGGTTGTTGCCATCAGGTCCAAAAATCACAGCATCTGTAAAGCCGTTTTTGATTAGCTGCAAGGAGAGCAAGCGATTGTCCACACCTTCGAAATCAGGACCCGAAACATTGATCATATCGATCTCAACCTTATCGCGCGACAAGTTGTCGTAGAGTGATTTGAGCAGCTCATTCGGGTCATTGATGATGTGAAAGCAGGCGTAAATCAAGTTTACCCCCATTATGCCGATGGTCTCTTGCTGCAGAACAGCCTCATTTTCTTTAAGCCTTACGTGAAAAATTACCTCATTGGGCGGACTGTCAGGTGTCAGCTGAAATTTACAGCCCATCCACCCATGGCCCTTGTAGCGCTTGGCGAAGTCAATGGTCGCTACTGTATTGGCATAAGTAAAGAAGCACTTATCCGGATTTTTCGACCGATCGATGCGCTCTTCTACAAGTCTGTATTCTTGCGCAAGCATTTTGCGAAGGCGACTCTCGGTCACATATCGGCCGTCGGGCTCACGACCATAGATGGCGTCACTAAAGTCCTTGTCGTACGCGCTCATAGCCTTTGCGACCGTTCCTGAAGCACCACCCGCTCTGAAGAAGTGGCGTACTACCTCCTGACCAGCACCTATTTCAGCAAAAGTGCCATAAATCTGACTATTGAGGTTAATTTTTAGCGCTTTTTGCTGGGTGGTAAGTATGTAGCGTTCCATACCGAATGGTTTTAACAAATGTACGATGTGACCTAGGTAACGTATTGTGTTAGATTTTATAAAAAGGCTTTAAAATCACATCAGGCTCGTCGTCAGATTGTATGGCTCGATTGAGAAATTGGATAAAATGCTTCAGCGGCAAAAGGTGCTCTACAAGCATGGGAAGCGTATCAGGATCTGATAGCTGGCTGTAGTTCAAAGAGTGTGTAGCCGTAAAAGACTTTAGCTTCAGGTATTTGATGGCCGGATTGCTTTCGTCATATCCTTTAGGGGGTCGAGTCAGCGTCCAGAGCTCTTCGAAATCCAGATCAGGATAAATCGCTTTAAATTTTTCATCGTTTAAAATTTCAGAAAATTCTTCCCAATAAAGGTCAATGTCGTTTCGGATTTTTTTCAGCACATCAGCAGGAGGCATGTAAACGCCACCACCTACAAAGCTCTCTTCGAGGTCGAAGTGCACGTAGTAGCCGGCTAAGTCGCCCTTGCGACCATCAGGGGCAAAGCCGAGTGAAACATGGGTTTTATAAGGCCTTTTGTCAGCTGAAAAGCGTATATCGCGGTTTATTCTGAATAGGCATTGAACAGGCTTGGTATTGGCAAGTTCAGGGTCGTTTGATTTTAACGAGTTTAAAATATACTCAGCCGCTGAGAGCAATTCACGTCGGTACTGCTCATAGGCATCGCGATGTTGCGCAAACCATTCTTTGTGATTGTTCTGACGCAATTTTTCTAAAAAAATCAAACTTTCTTCGGAAAGCATAAAAATGTATTTAATAATTCGCAATTGAAATAATAGACCAATATCAGCCGTTATACAACAAGCAAACAAATTAAATGTGTGCCTATGCAACAAACTGCTACCCCCTCACAAAAAAAATCGCCTAAAAATTCTATAAAGCCTAAAAAGTCCACCATTGACAGGATTCTTAATTATTCGAAGTCTGTCGTAGTGATTAAATCCGATTTGGGCAAATGGCTTGTTAATCTGAATTAACGAATAATTAGAACACTTGTAGTGCGTTGAACCTGCCTCTTCAGATGTAGGCTAAGATACTTTTGCCTCAAGATACTGTATGAGCGAACAAATTTTTTTTGCTGTATTTATTGGGGTTATTTTCCTGATTCTTGCTTTTGATTTAGGCGTTTTCCAGCGAGAAAAACATGAGGTGTCCTTTCGTGAAGCGCTTGTCTGGACATCTGTTTGGTTTGGGTTATCCATTGGATTTTACTTTTTTTTGAAATTTTACGGTCATTGGATACACAATCCGAAGTCAATTGACGAGATTTTATACATCACAGAAAAATACCGACAAAAACTGGACATTACAGGTTTGAGCTTCGACCAGGCCCTGCAGAGATATCGGAATCTCATCGCTTTGGAGTATCTGACAGGTTATTTTATCGAGTACAGCCTTTCGGCCGACAATCTGTTTGTGATTTTATTGATATTCAGAAATTTTGGGGTGCGAAAAAGGGATTACAAGACCATTTTGATCTGGGGCATCCTAGGGGCTGTCATCTTTCGATTCACCTTTATTTTTCTTGGGGCGGAGTTGATTCAGCGGTTTCACTTTTTGCTGTACCTATTTGGTGCATTTCTGATGTATTCGGGATTTAAGGTGCTGACCAGCAAGAAGGGAGACGAAGACATCACCCCCGAAGGTCATCCACTGGTGAGGCTCACCAGCAAGTATCTCAACGTATTTCCACGCAATGTGAAGTCGCTGCTCATGTTTCGCCACCCCGACGACCGAAAGACGTACGTCACTCCACTTTTTATTGTACTTCTGTTGGTGGAATTCAGCGATATCATCTTTGCTGTGGACAGCGTTCCGGCCATTTTTTCCATCACGTTAGACCCGTATATCGTCTTTTTTTCCAATATTTTTGCTATTTTGGGACTTAGGAGTTTGTTTTTTCTGTTGGCCAAGGTGGTCGATTTATTTCACTACTTGACGTATGGGCTTGGTATATTATTGATTTTCATTGGCCTTAAATTAGTATTTGAGCACTACTTCGACCTGTGGGGCATCCAGGCCTTTGAGTCGTTGATGGTAGTGGTATTGATACTCGCTCTTTCAATTGCTGCCAGTCTGATTCGCAGCAGGGTGTTGATTTGGAAGGATAAAAAATCCCGGCCTTCTCTAAAGTAAAGAAAACCGGGATTCTGTAGAAATTTGCCTTTGGCTCGGCTACATTAAAACGTCAGCATAAAGCCTATGTAGTTATTCCACCTTTCACTACCGGAGCCCAAATCGAGATGAAATCGAACGCCAATTTCCCGCATTTTATTTTCTGAAGTAAGCGTCCCTAAAGAGAAGCCCGGAATGAAGAAAAAGCGCGGACGGATATTCTCTTGAAGAATGGTTGCCGAGCCCAATCCGGAAAACAGATTTATAAAGAATTTTTCTGTAATTCTGTAGGAGTAGCGCAAGTTTACGTTGTATTGGACAAATAGGTTTACATCCGACGAAGTTTGTTGGAAAGCGCCAAATTGCATGGTATTTTGTACAGATAGGAGATTTCGATTTCTGTCGTCCAAATACGTAGCTGAAATAAAATCATTAAAAAAACCGTAGTAAAAGCCAGCGTACCCTACATTGTCGATGTTCAGCTGTATAAAGGCAAATTCCGGTGTTGCCTTTGGAATCGTTTCAGATAAAGTTTTTTGGGCATTTAATTGTTGAACAAGAAACAATGCTGGGATTAAAATTCCAATATTTTTACAGAAATTCGAATTTTTCATACCTTCAATTTTTTATTTATAAATTTTCTCTTACAAGAGCTGAACCATAAGTTGAAATTTGTCCACCTGTGTATGCACCAACTGCATAGCCTAAAATGCCTCCTCCAAGGTAGCCGCCTATTAAATAATCGCATGCGTAACCAGCTACATCTGCTGTAACTACGGCAAAGCCTTTTAATATTTTACCCCAAGGAATTCTTGCGTTTGAAATTAAGTTGTCTGAATTTATATAATTTAATACATAAGGATAAAAAGGATTGGATATATCACCTTTCATTATTTCTGTCCAATAAAATAATGAATGTCTAAATACTGATGTCATCCCCAATATTAATTTCAATTCGTAATCAATTAGATTATTACTACTAATAATAGTATTTTCTAAATATTTAATTTCGTTTATTATATCTTCTAAATTTTCTAAATCGTACTCACGATTTAAAATGTTGAGAATTTCATCATAGTATGATTTAAAATTTAGACTTAAATCATATTGCTCAATTAGCAAATTAATTAAACCATCAAAATTTGAAGAAGAGGAATAATACCATGATAATGATGCTAATGAATCAATGATATTGCCATCTAGATGATAATCAATATCTTTATTATAATAACTATCATAGAAATTCTTAATGTTCATGCCTAAATCTATTGTATCAAATCCTTCAAGTGTGGTTAAGTAATCAAGACATAAATTATGTAAAATTCCTATGGAGTCATAAATATTATTTTGATTTTCAACAAAAGATGGACTTGAGTAAGATTTATCTTTTAAATTAACTAAATTTATTTCATTTTTTTTACAACCTAATAAAAAAAGCACAAAAAGTATATTACCTAGTATAAAGAATTTAATATATTTTGAACTTTTTTTAATTAAATATCTGTCGAATAAAATAATTTGAAGTTTCCGGTTGAAGTTTCCGGTTGAAGTTTCCGGTTGAAGTTTCCGGTTGAAGTTTCCGGTTGAAGTTTCCGGTTGAAGTCTAAATTTGCTTTCAAAATTTATAAATTTTGATTTTCAAAAATATAAAGATATTATTTATTAAAAAATAAAAAAAATTTAACAGATTTAAATTTAATACATAATTAACATTTTTTGTCAACCAATCAGTTATTAATTGAAGATTCTAAGCTTTTTTTAACTCTCTTACAATCCTTGTTTGAGTTAATATTGATACTCGCTCTTTCAATTGCTGCCAGTCTGATTCGCAGCAGAGTACTGATTTGGAAGGATAAAAAATCCCGGCCTTCTCTAAAGTAAAGAAAACCGGGATTCTGTAGAAATTTGCCTTTGGCTCGGCTACATTAAAACGTCAGCATAAAGCCTATGTAGTTATTCCACCTTTCACTACCGGAGCCCAAATCGAGATGAAATCGAACGCCAATTTCCCGCATTTTATTTTCTGAAGTAAGCGTCCCTAAAGAGAAGCCCGGAATGAAGAAAAAGCGCGGACGGATATTCTCTTGAAGAATGGTTGCCGAGCCCGATCCGAAAAAAAGATTTAGAATGAATTTTTCGTCAATTCTGTAGGATTAGCGCACATTTATACTGTATTGAGCAAACAGGTTTATATCCGAAGAAGTTAAGTTAGTATGTGTCAAATTGACAATTTATAATAGGTTTTAGTGAAAATTACAGCCATTTTGTCGTGTTTTTCACAATGGATAAATCCTTGTTAATAGCTTGTGGAAAACTTTTTAAATATGAATCTCAACAATCTAACCATAAAATCGCAGGAAGTGCTGCAAGAGGCCCGCACCATAGCTTCTGAGCGCTCCCATCAGGCAATTGACAACATCCACTTGCTGCAGGCAATGCTGGAAGAAGAAAGCGGCTTTACCAAATCGCTGCTTGGCAAGATGAGTGTGCCTGTAGCCACCGTAGAACAGGCTGTACGTCGTACTCTCGATAGCATACCTAAGGTTCAGGGTGGGGAGGCGTACTTCAGCCGCTCCATTTCTGATGCCCTGAATTATGCCACTAAGGCGGCTAAAGAAATGGGAGATGAATACGTCACCCTCGAACACTTGCTTCTCGGCATTGTAAAGAGCAACGACACAGCCTCGCGCATCCTGAAAGACGCCGGTGTGACTGAAAAAGACCTGCTTCGCACCATTCAGACTGTGCGTGGGGGTAGCAAGGCTACATCAGCCAGTGTAGAAGACACCCATAATGCCCTGAGCAAATACGCCAAAAACCTCAACGCTCTGGCGCGAGAAAACAAACTCGACCCAGTCATCGGCCGAGATGAAGAAATCAGACGTGTGCTACAAATCCTCTCACGTCGTACCAAAAACAACCCAATCCTGATCGGTGAGCCGGGTGTGGGTAAGACGGCCATCGTAGAAGGCATGGCACACCGCATCATCAATGGCGATGTGCCCGAAAACCTCAAAGACAAAGTGATTTACGCCCTCGATATGGGTGCCCTCATAGCCGGAGCGAAGTACAAAGGCGAATTTGAAGAGCGCCTGAAAGCCGTAGTAAAGGAAGTAACCCAGAGCGACGGCCAGATCGTACTCTTCATCGATGAAATTCACACCCTCGTGGGAGCCGGAGGTGGAGAGGGCGCCATGGATGCCGCAAACATCCTGAAACCCGCTCTAGCCCGTGGTGAGCTGCGCGCCATAGGTGCTACCACCTTGGGCGAATACCAGAAGTATTTCGAGAAAGACAAAGCTCTGGAACGCCGATTCCAGAAAGTGCTGGTCGATGAACCTCAGCCCGAAGATGCCATCGCCATCCTGCGCGGTATAAAAGACCGCTACGAAATGCACCACAAAGTGCGCATCAAGGACGAAGCCATCGTAGCTGCTGTGGAACTTTCAACCCGATACATCACTGACCGATTCTTGCCCGACAAGGCCATCGACCTGATGGACGAGGCCGCTTCGCGCCTGCGCATGCAGATCAACAGTAAACCCGAGGAAATCGACGACCTCGACCGCAAAATTCGTCAGCTCGAAATCGAGCTAGAGGCTATGAAGCGCGAAAACGACGAGCGCAGAATCGCCCTCATCCGCGAAGAGCTGGCCGAACTCAACGAAAAACGCTCTGCCCTGAATGCCGCCTGGATGCGTGAAAAAGAGGCTATCGAACATCTGCAAGGCCTGAAAAAGCAACTCGAAGACCTGCGTATTCAAGCCGAAGCTGCCGAGCGCGCCGGCGATTACGGCCGTGTGGCTGAGATTCGCTACGGCAGAATCAAAGATGTCGAAAATCAACTCAAAGCCGCAGAGCGTCAGCTGAACGAACAAGGCAACCGCTTCATAAAAGAAGAAGTCGATGCCCAGGAAATTGCCGAAGTCGTTTCGCGCTGGACTGGCATACCGGTTTCAAAAATGCTGGAAAGCGAACGCGAGAAGCTGCTGCGACTGGAGGATGAGCTCCACAAGCGCGTCGTGGGACAAGATGAGGCCATTGCTGCCGTAGCCGATGCCATTCGCCGAAGCCGAGCTGGACTGCAAGACCCGCGCCGGCCGATTGGTTCCTTCATCTTCCTCGGTACTACTGGTGTAGGTAAGACTGAGCTGGCCCGAGCTCTGGCTGAAATTCTCTTCAACGACGAAAAGGCCATGGTACGGCTCGATATGAGCGAATACCAGGAGCGCCATACCGTGAGCCGGCTGATCGGTGCGCCTCCGGGCTATGTGGGCTACGACGAAGGGGGGCAACTCACCGAAGCCGTGCGCCACAGACCTTACAGCATTGTGCTGCTCGACGAGATCGAAAAGGCGCACCCCGATGTGTTTAACATTCTGCTTCAGGTACTCGACGATGGTCGCCTCACCGACTCAAAAGGCCGCACCGTAAACTTCAAGAACACCATCATTATCATGACCTCCAACATGGGCTCACACCTCATACAAGAGCGTATGGAAGAGATGGCTACCGGCAACCGCGAATTCATTCTCGAGCGCCTGCGCGACGAAGTCTTTGAACTGCTCAAGCGCAACATACGGCCAGAATTCCTGAACCGAATCGACGAAGTCATCATGTTTGCCCCGCTGAGCCGTGAACAAATGACCGACATCGTACGCCTGCGCCTCAACGAGGTGAAAAAGGTGCTCGAGCAGCAGCATATTACTCTGGAATACACCGATGCAGCCGTCAGCTATCTGGCCGAAGTAGGCTACGATCCGCAGTTTGGTGCCCGGCCGGTGAAGCGCGTCATTCAGAAGCGCGTGCTCAATCAGCTGAGCAAAGAGATCTTAGCCGGTCGCGTCACTCCTGAGAGCGTCATCTTACTCGACCACGACGGTACCGACTTTGTGTTTACCAACATCGAAGTGCCTGAAATCACGGAAGAATAATTCTTATAACCCTACTCAAAAAAACCTGCCGCTTGCAAGCGGCAGGTTTTTTTATTGCGTCATACATGCTTCCCTGTGGAAGAAGTCTTTAATGCGTTTAAGGGCTTCAAAAGCAGCTTTACCAGCCTTTACATCGCCGTAAAACATCACGGTTTGGCAATCGGTTGATTTTTTTAACAGTTCATCGACTGATTCTACCGAACCATAAAATATTGATTCCATCCATGGGTCTCGTATGCAGGCAGATCTACGACACTGAATGTGAAAGATTACTCGCTCATCACATATATCCGCACAACCCGGCTCTTGAGGTCGTAATTCGATGTCGAAATGGACATCTGTGATTCTAAAAAGACAATGTCCGTCACCAGCTGAGCCTCCCCCTAAATATACGTTGCCGTAATCGTCAAGCGAAGCATTAGAATCTCTGAAAAATTGATTGAAAATCCTTTTAGCTTGTGCCAAATTGGTTATCGCTTCAGTCTTTGAAGCCATTGATTGGCCGAATGCAAAATGTGAAAACGCTATAAAAAAAGCAGTATCAAGCTTTTTGCAGCTTTCATGTTACATCTCTTTTACAGCTTTTTTGCGAAAATATTCTGTAATACCTCAAATTCAAATCCTCTTTCATGCAGCACTTTGAGCACTTCGGGCAATGATTTTTTCAGATTACCATAAGCTTTTTCGGAGTCGTGAAACACAATGATGGAGCCGTTTTCAGCATTGAGCGACACGTGCTCCACAATGCTTTTTGGGGTCACTGCCTTGTCGAAGTCGTAGGTTACCAGATGCCAGAGTACAATCTGATATCTTTTTGCCAAGTGTAGGTATTGCGAGGGTTTCATCTTGCCATAGGGCGGTCTGAAGAGGTCGGAGCCGACCATTCGGGCGCATTTTTCCACATTTTCGTAATACACAGCGCTTGAAGTCTTTAAACCATTGAGGTGATTGTAGGTATGATGGCCTACAGCATGTCCATGTGAGCGGTACCAATCGACCGAAAGATCAGGATATTTATCCATATTTTGCCCTATAAGGAAAAAGGTTGCCCTGGCATGGTGCTGAGCTAACTGTTCTATTACCCAGGGAGTTATTTCGGGATGTGGCCCATCGTCAAAAGTCAGATAAACTGCCTTTTTCTCTGGGTGAGGCAGTTTGGTAAGGGCGCTGCTCAGGAGTTGGGTAACCAACGGAGGCATTCGTCTCAGGCGCATGTGACTAGTTTTGTTCAAATATCCGAAGTACCTTACGTTTAGCATTAAAAAATCGCATACGTTTGTAGTAGGCAAAAGCGCATTCACACATGTTCGTCAAAAAGTTTATTAAAGCCTTTCTGATGCTGACTCCCCTGCTGGGCATACTGCTTTTGGTTTTTTCCATTTTCAGCCTTCGAAATTTTAGGGGGGCGCGCAAATGGGTATTTTGGCTGGTCGTACTGTTTTGGCTGGTTAGTACCCGACCGGGAGCATGGCTGCTGATGAAGCCTTTGGAAAACCAGTACGAAACCTTCCAGGCTCTGCCCGAAGACAAGCATGATGCCTACGTGCTGGTGCTCGGTGGCGGCTGCAATACCTCAGGCCACAGCGAATACGAACGACTCGACGAAAGCGCCTTGCGACGGGTGTTTGAAGGCATTCGCATCGCTCAGATGTATCCTAATACAACCATCGTACTCAGCGGTACTAGCTGGAGGGGAACTTGTGATGTGGCAGATTACGGATTGGCCATTGTGAAAGATTACTTCCCGAAAGACCGCATAAAAATTCAATACGAATCAAGGGATACTAAACAAGAAGCGGAGGTCTTTAAGCTTCAATTCGGTACAAAGAAGCCCCTAGTGCTGGTAACCAGTGCATGGCATATGCCCCGAGCGGTGCGCAACTTCAGAAAGCTGGGCATCGACGTGATCCCTGCACCCACCGATTTTCGAATCAAATCCGGGAAATTCTGGATTTCGGACATACTGCCTTCAGCCAACAATCTGCGCATTTCTGAAACAGCTTTACACGAATATCTCGGAATCCTCTACAGCCTGTAAAAAATGAAAAAGCTGCTTTTGGTTCTTCTGGTTGCTCTTGTATTGCTCATAAGTGTGGTGATATGGCGCACGTTGCGCTTTCACTCGCCTTTAGACGACATAACACCATCCACCCTACCAGTGGAGTGGATAATAGACGAAGAGGCAGCCATCAATAAGCTCAGAGAAGCCCTCACCTACCCCACCATCAGCCATCGCAGAGAAATGATGGACCTTGAGGCGTTTCAGGGATTTCTCGCCTTTCTTGGCAAGAGTTTTCCAAAGGTTTTTGCAGAGCTGAGGGTCGATACTGTCAACGATTTCACTTTGCTCTTCACTTGGCAGGGAACCGATCCCAGCCTTGACCCCATTGTGTTGATGGGTCATTACGATGTCGTCCCCGTAGAGGCCACAACGCTCAACCGATGGGATGCAGGGCCTTTTTCAGGCGATACGGTAAATGGCTACGTATACGGTCGTGGAGCGATTGACAACAAGACACCCTGTATTGCAATACTCGAAACGGTAGAAAACCTCCTATCCTACGGAATGCGCCCAAAGCGCTCACTCCTCATATCTCTCGGCCACGACGAAGAGATCGGTGGTGACGATGGTGCGGTGCAAGTAGTAAAACTGTTTGAGAAGCGCAACATTCGGCCAGCACTAGTTCTTGACGAAGGAGGCACCCTGGGACAAGGACTGGTGCCGGGTGTAGATGATGTCACCGCTCTCATCGGCACTGCCGAAAAAGGCTACCTAAGCGTCGAACTGCTGGTAAAAGGTGCCGGTGGACACTCCTCTATGCCCGAGCGGAACAATACGCTATCGGTTTTAACAGAAGCCATGCATCGAATCAACGAACATCCGATGCCATTTGAGATTTCAGATCCGGTCAGGGGTTTTATCGAATGCATGGGTCCGCACATGCAATTTCCGGCCAACATGGCTTTTGCCAATACCTGGCTGTTTAAACCTTTGATTTTTAAAACCTTTTCAAAATCAGCGCAGGGGGCAGCTATGCTGCGTACCACACAAGTGCCAACCATTGTAAGCGGTGGCGTAAAAGACAACGTCATTCCCAACTTGGCGCGTGCGGTTTACAATTTCAGGCTCTTACCCGGCCATACCGACAGCATGATCATCGACCGCTTGCGTGCACTCATAAGCGATAGTTCGATTGTCATACGCCCAATTCAGGATGCTCCCTATACACCTGGCAGCAAGGCATCGCCTTACGACGATCAGGTGTTTCGTCAATTGGCAGGGGTAGTGAAAACGACCTTTCCAAAGGCGATTGTATCGCCGTATTTGGTGCTTGGGGCAACCGATGCGCGTCATTTCACCGGAATCAGTACACATGTATATCGGTTCAATCCCATCTTGCTTCTGGCTGAGGATTTGCCGCGCATACACGGCATCAACGAGCGCGTGGGCATTGACGATTACTTGGCCGCTATTCAGTTCTACGCTCAGTTTATCCAACACTTTTGTATCGACGACGGTCTCTCGAAGGATCTGGTAAAAGGTAAGATTTGATATATCTCTTTCACGCTGATCTCGCAGCGTGGCAAAGAAAGTTTTAGTTTTAGTAAAACTTAAAGTCAACGTTATTTAGGCTTTGACAAAGCCTTAAGCTAATAAACACACACCCCCCAAACCCCTACCAACGAAAGCTCTGAAGAGCTTTATCGGCACCTGCGGCTCTCCAGGTCCATCGGACGCAAAGAGGGAGGTGTCCCCCACAGAACTCTCAGAGAAGCACTAAAAAAAGATTTAGTTTTAGTCAAAGTGAACATTTAAGCTCAAAAGCCCTAAAAAAGCATTACTCAGAGAACATATCTGCGTATATCTGCATAAAAATCCGCGTATGATATCCGAGGCTTATATCCGCGCTCATCCGCAAAGAACAAATCCACGCTCATCCGCGGCAATAAAAAATCCCACCCTCAGCCAAAGCCTAAGGTGGGATGATGAAACAAACTTATGCCTATGAAGTGTGCTTAGTCTCGATTGCGACGACGGCGGGAGTACTCGCTGATGCCAAACGTGACGCCAGCAGCTGCTAACAAGCCGATGAGGCCATCGATGGGTGTCGGATTGTTGGGCATACCCGGCTGAGCCATCAGAAAGACAGGCATCAGGGCTATCAGGGCGAATGCTAACTTTTTCATATCCTTGAATATTTTAAGATTAGTACACAAACTTCACAATGGTTTGACCTTCGCGGGTGATGAGCTGTACCATGTACACGCCCGGTTTCAGGCTTGGTACATTCCAGCGGGTGAGCTCGCCGGTGCTGATGGTCACTACTTCCTCGGCAATGCGCTTGCCGCTTACGTCCACCAAGCGGGCAGTTACCGGGCCGTGAAAGCCAAGTGACTTCAGATTGATGCGGCCGTCGAAGTACCAGGCCTGTAAGCCCTTGATGCCACCGCGAGCGGTGTATTCGTCCTGGCCGATGTTCACTTTGTTGTAGTGCAGTATGAAGCGATCCTTGCCCATCTGTGGGGTGTGGGTGAAGGTATAGACGCTCTGGCTGCTCTGGAAGGTGAAAGTCGCATTGGTCTGCTTGTCTTCTAAGGTGATTTCGATGCTCGGATCGATGTCGTCGCGGTTGATGGCGAAGGTGTAGGTGCCCTGCTGGTCGTTTTCAAACCACACCGGTACGCTGGCTGTGCCACTGAAGGCCGGCAGGTAGTTCAGTGCTAACGACAGATTTTGGCTGCGGCTATATACATTGTGCATACCGGCATCGTTGCGCAGCTTGTAGCCATCGAGCAGACGGTCGAAGCCGGCTGACCCATCGTTGTGGAAACTGATGACGGCGCGGTCGTCATGACCGGTGGCGGTATTGGTCACCTTTATGCGGGTGAGTACTTCCTGAGCCGATGGCTTTTCGATGACTTGAGTGCTGTTGGTACTTCTTTGAGCGATGTCAAAGGTCAGATTTTCCGATAGGGTCGTTCTGATCCAGAAGCCCTGCATGGGAGGTATGTACCGGCGGTTGGTGGTCTCTGAGGTATTCCAAGTCACCCAGCCGGTGTTTGCCGCATTGCGAACGTAGATGGCCCCGCCGGTATTGGGACCGAGGGTCTGACCATTCCAGTCGTAAGAACTCAGATAAGGGTTGGCCAGCAGGTTCCATCCATCTGTAGGGCCGTCGATGGTCGGGAAGGTCGGTGATGACGTGTAGCCCAGCAATCTGGTCACGTTGGCTGCGTTGCCGTAGTTGCCGGTTACAGTGATGTTGCCGGGTACCGGACGGATGAAGGTGCTGCCTACAAATTCGCCAAAGAAGGCTACATAACCGCGACCGCGCTCAAAGGGCATGGTCGAGCCGGTAGGCAGTTCATAGTCGCCGGTACCGGCATTCCATATTCTGAAGGGCGACTCCGTGGCATTGGTTACATCAAACTCGCTGGTGCCGTCGTGCAGCTGATTGATGGGCACGGCAAAGGGCGATCCGATGGTGTACCAGCGGCCGTTGTTGGGTGGTGTGGAAGCGTTCAGATACATACGGCGGCTGATGGTACCTGTGCCGGTCACTACACTTTCTATCAGCGAACCATAGCCCGAGGCTGATGCGTCGAGCGTAATATTTCCAAACAAACGCAACGAATCAGTTGTCAGAGCACCTCCATTGGAAACAGTGAGTGTGCAGCCGGAAGCAATTCCCATGAAATTGGTGTTTGTTACAGCGGTGGTGATCTCAGGCTGAGTAACGGTAGAATTGATTACAGCCACCATCGTAGAGGCACCCGGCACACTGCCATCGCTCCAGTTAGCTGTATTGGTCCAGGCAGATGTGCTGCCCAGCCATACGCCTGGTACAGTGCCCTCGAAGGCACCTTTGGCCGGTGCAGCAGTACTGCGCGTACTACCGTTGATATCTGTAGTGATACCGCTGATGGGCTGTGCAAAGTAGCCGTTGAAGTCCGTAGGCAGCAGATTGGTAGATGACGTAAAGTTGGGATCACGGACTATCGACATACCATCCTGGTTGGTAGCGGTTTGCCAATCGGAGAGGGAGGTCCGGTTTGAAGTTAAATAACCTAAATGCTGGGTAGAGAAATAGTTGTTGAAATTAATCTGTGAGTAGGCGGTATTTGCCACAGATGAAAAGATTGCATATCTGGTACCGGTGGTTTGAGTATTTACAAACACATTGTTTCGAATATCGAGGTTGCTTCCAGATGAAATCAATATAGCCGAAGACTGTCCGGCTATAGTTTGATTGGTAGCTAGATTTACACTATTGTAGGCTATGGTATAGCCTCCACCTGCCGTAATTCGAATCCCATGACCGTTGTCAGTAATATTACTAGCCCAACCATATCCTCTTACATTATAAATGACGTTGTTGGTTATGCGGGTATTGCTTGCTGTGGAAGTAGAGGAAAGTCGTATTCCGGAAGTTCCCCATCCACTCGTGTTTGAATTTACGATATCGTTTAATATGTTGGCATTTACTACTGTGTTGGTGGTGTTGCCCGCGATGGTAATTCCCGATGAGTTGTTGTCATTATTAGGACTGGAAATTCCTGATACTGTATTGCCTTGTATCAGGGCACCGTTTTGATTGGAGATAAACATGCCCTGAAAACTGATTTTATCAGCAGCCACAGTAGAACCAACGGTATTACCCTCTACCACCAGATTTGTTTGACCTGATGTTGGCCCGACAACAGCAATACCATATTGAGCGCGTTCAGTCACTGTTTCACGGATTTGAATATTGGTATTATCCGTCTCAGCAACCCCACCTAATGTGGAACCTGAAACAACAATAGCCGCTAAAGTAGATGCACCTCCTCCCTTTGCTGTAATATTTCGAATGGTAATATCTGTAGCAGGATTTGATGCATTGACCGAATTCACCCAAATAGTAGCCGCACTAGCCGTGTTGTTGTTGTTGATAAAGGAAAAGTAATTACCACTTCCACTAAATCGCCCGTCAATAATAACGCGATCAGCGCCATTGAGGCGGATAAGACCATTGGCGATATTTCCAGTAATATTTCGCAGTGTAGCCGCATCGGGACGGATGGTCAGCGTATATCCACCCGGGGAAACTTCTGCTATTTCATTTAAAGCTATCGTACCTGGCTCTGTGATGTCTGAAATTACTTCCGCAATCAAATTGCCACCTAATAAAGCATTATTAATAGCATCAAAAAGACCACTAGTACCTGTTAATGTTGAGTACGTACCTCCGGTACCTACGGTCACCGTTCCTGATAATGGAATAGCGATATTAAATTGATTGATTGTACCCGTAATCGGAAAGTTAGCCGCTGTAAGAGAAACTGATGATGGTGTAGATGCAAATGTTCCAGAATTAATACCCACATTAGGAGTGGTCGCTAAATCCTGCGCTACTACAAAATATTGAATAACATCGCCTACAGAAACACTTCCACCGTTGAGGATTGTATAATCAATGGTAAAATTAAAGGGTGAAGAAGTATTTGAGGCCTCCACAAATTTCCAGCCATTGTCAGCAGATGTATTACCGGCAAAAGTGTTGGCATCCGTAGATTTTTTGTAATAAACTCTTGGTTTGGTTCCACTGGCTGTATTTACCCCACTTGGATCGGTAATTGTAACATTATTAAACGTTCTAGTAGCAGCCACAATTCCATTCCCTAATACTGTATAAGAGATACTTGGCGGAGTTAAATCTAGAATTGTAAATGCACCTTCATGTGCCCCCACATCAGGCGAAGTGGCATTTCGGGTAGTGCTGAAGTAGTCGGTAGTAATAGCAACCGGCACTGTAATCGGTACCCCTCCGCTCTCGATTTGTGTAGGAACAGTCGTCTGAATTTGTAAATCGTATGGTGGGGTAGTGACATTGACAAAGGGTGGATCCTCCGTAAATGAATTCCCATCTCGTGGTGCAACTCTTGTCTTATATTCTGCGATTGTCTGGTCTGAATTTGTACCATCATAGAATATTAAATTTGTTGTAGATACTGTTCCAGCATAAAAGAGGTTATTATTAGACGCGCTATTATAATTCGCTAAATTTGTAGATGAGCACTGATAAGCAACGGTCCTTCCTGTACCATTTGGAGTGGAATTATTAACAAAAATGTTATTTCTCATCGTCAGATTTGAAGTAGTAGCTGTTGCATTCGCTGTATGAAAAATTGCAGCAGAGCCAAAATTTGTTCCTGAGGAACTTGCATTTAAATAAACTGTATTATAGTAAAGATGAACATTTGTTGATGTTGAAGTACTAGTGATGTTAATACCTCTGACTGCTGGGCTTGTAACTGTGTTTGTGCTTGCATTAGGTGCTTTTATTTCACTTATAAAATTATTATAAAATATTGCATTTCCGCTCGAAACAGAAGTTAATAAAATACCGGAAACCGTTGGACTAGTATTATTTGTGCTTTGAATGTTATATATACGATTATTAAATACTGTTGGAGAGCTGGCTGCATTTACAATACCTGCTATGGTAGTTCCTGCACCAGTTATATTATATACAGTATTTCCTGACATTGTACGAGTACCAGTAGTTGTAAAATGGTAAATACCATAAACTATACCTGTTCCATTATGCGTTAAATCGTAAACAGTATTGTTGTTTACTGTTTCATTGGTCGGAGATGCTATATTGAAAATACCATATAATGCGCCTGTGCCAGATGTTTTGGTACATTGCAGATTATAAACATTATTGTTATTAACGGTAATAGTTCCTGTAGCTGTTTGTATTCCATACATTATGCTTGAGCTACCCGTTCCACTAATACTCATATTGGAAACAGTATTGTTGTTTACATTATATGTCATACCACTCGTGCCTGTAGACGCAAAGATCCCTATGGTAGTTCCACCTGTAGTTCCGGTTCGGGTGATATTATTTACTGTATTTCCTGTAATATTAAAAGTAGAAGCAGAATTAGTTCCAGTTGTATAAATAGGATAAACCGCTCCTGATCCAGCCAGGCTACCAGAGCTGTAATTTAAATTTTGAACAGTATTGTTCTGAATATTCAAAGTCGCAGGTGCTACTCCATTATTAAAAATACCATAAAACACACCAGTAGTAGCTGTAAGATATTCGCCGGTAATTGTATTATTGCTGATGGAAACCGTGTTGCCTGCAGGGGTGCCACCTATTCCACTTTCAATAGCAGCAACCTGCTGCGTAGTTCCACCGCCTTTAATAGTAACGTTATTATAATTAATAGTGGCGTTAGCACTAGTTCCTGCTTGAGCAAAAATTCCTCTTAAAGTAGAAACGTGGTTAACACCACTGCCATCGTTGTTGTTAACCGTGTTATAGGAAATATTTATACTCCATTGGTTATTAGCTCTAATACCAGCAGCGGGGTTAGTGGCACTTGGAGCACCGCCGTAGTTTAGTATTGTGTTTCCTGTAGACGAAGAAGTTCCACCAATATCATTGTTCATATCACCCAAAAATGTGGCTGGATTAGGCGAAGGACCCACTCCAGAGGTAGCAGCAAAACCACTAAGAGCAATTCCATAATTACAATTTTGGATTGTGTTAGCATAAAATGAATTAAATGAATTCGAGCCTAACGAAGCAGTAGGAGTTAAAGCTGTAGTGGCAGCTGTCCTTGTTGAATTTATAACAAGAATACCCACCGAACCTTCTACCATCGGTCCTGAACCGCTGGCATTGTTAACTTTGTTTAAAGTGATTGTACAATTTTTAATTGTAACATATTGGCATCCATCAATTGCAGAAGCTTTGAATAAACCATAGCCAAATTCCATTGTAGCAGGATTGGTCGTATTTGGGTCTACCAGATCAATTCCATCAATAGTAACATAATCAGACCCAGATAATGCCCAAATTCCATCTGGAGTAGCTGAACCTGGTGTACCTGTTCCTCCTGAATATGCTGTAATAAGTGGATTAGCACCGGTACCTGATTTTTGAAAAACAATTGGATTAGCTGCTGTACCAGTTGCAGTTAAAACAATTGTTGCAGAGATTGTTTCCGTATGTCCTGCAGCAACATTAAAAGTTACACCACCAGAGCCAACGCCTTGTGTGTTGAGGTCAGTGACGGCTGCTGCTATGGACGCATAATCCCCGGGTATGGTTTTAATGCCCGTGAGGGGTTGTGCTTGTGTAAGCCATGAAAAGATGGCCAAGAAGGCCAAGAGATAGACTTTTTTCATGTGGGTAAAATTTGAGCAAGGTTACGAATCAATTAATATATGCTTAATGTCAAACTTGTTAAAATACCTCAATTTTTTTACGAAATTTTTTTCGAGTGAAATTTTTTTGTTTTTTTAATATGCTTGAATAACAATTTTTTACAAAATAAACTTTTTTAAAAAATGAAATTTTAGTTCATATTTTTCTTATTAATTTTTGTAAACATTCCGTATATTATCTGAACATTATTTTTTTGTATTTACTTGTTATGTAGCGATTTAGCTGTGATTACACTGCACTTATACTACATAGATCTTTTTGTGTAGGCTGATAAAAATTTTTCTTCTAAGCACCTGATTTTCCCAGATTTTCCAGTCCCAAAGGTCATATTTCACGTAGTGTAGTCTCTTTGCTTTACAAAAATGTTTTTTATCTGTGCTTTTCGCATGTACTGTTTTCCACCTTGCGCAAAATGATCAATGAAAGAACAGAGTCTAAACGATCTTAATATTTTGTTTTTCAATTAGTTAAAAAACTAAAATGAAATAGGCAAAGATCAGACCTAGAGGTCAGAGTGGAATGGCGGACTTTTTATACCTTTCGCCACTTTTTTAAACGACTCGAATCCCTATGGATTACCTAGACTTCGAACTACCTGTAAAAGAAATAGAAGAGCAAATCGCCAAAGCCTTGCAACTGCAAGAAGAGACTAAGGTGGATATGACAGCCACTATAGACGAACTCAAGCGACGACTGATCGAAACACGCAAACACATACACGAAAACCTGACGGCCTGGCAGCGGGTGCAGCTGAGCCGGCATCCCAATAGACCCTACACTCTGGCCTACATCAACTATCTGACCGGAGGAAAGTTTCTGGAACTACATGGCGACCGCGGGGTAAAAGACGACAAAGCCATGGTGGGTGGCTGGGGACTGCTCGATGGCAAGGGAGTCATGTTTATCGGCCAGCAAAAAGGCATCAACACAAAGATGCGCCAATACCGTAACTTCGGTATGGCTAATCCAGAAGGCTACCGCAAAGCTCTGCGCCTAATGAAAATGGCCGAAAAATTTGGCAAGCCGGTGGTGACCATCATCGACACGCCGGGAGCCTATCCTGGCCTGGAAGCCGAAGAACGCGGACAGGGGGAAGCAATTGCGCGTAATCTATTGGAAATGAGTATGCTGAAAGTTCCCATCATCTGCATCATCATCGGTGAAGGGGCTTCAGGTGGAGCCTTAGGCATAGGGGTGGGCGATCGCGTGTACATGCTTGAAAATACGTGGTATTCGGTGATTTCGCCCGAAAGCTGTTCGTCTATCCTGTGGCGCAGTTGGAATTTTAAGGAAAAAGCGGCTGAAGCACTGAAACTCACGGCCAAAGACATGCTCGAACACAAGCTGATCGACGGCATCATTCCGGAGCCTCTCGGCGGGGCACATACCGACCAGGAAACGACCTTCGAAACGGTAAAACGCTACATAAAGGCGGCCATAGAAGAGCTGGAAAAACTCTCGCCGGAAGAGCGCATTAACCAGCGCATCGAAAAGTTTACCTCCATGGGCGTGTACGCCGAAGATTGATCGAAGAGCTCCCTCTCTAATGTGGAGTTAATTGCCTTTCGCTACTAAGACAGCATAAGCAGCATTAGTCAAATAAATAAAGACTGCAGCAAACAGGTTGTACCACAAATATTCGACCTGTAGTGTGGGTAAAGCATCTTTGAAAAAGTGCAATACCAGGATGCCAACTTGTGCAAGAATGGCTGTGGCAAGCAGAAAGCGCGAAGTGGTTTTTCTGACAAAAAAAGCAACCAGGAATACGCCCAAGATGGTGCCGTAAAAAAGCGAGCCTATGATGTTGACCATCTCAATGAGATTGTCGAACAGGGAGGCAGCGATGGAGAAGGCAATGGCCAGCAGGCCCCAGAGCAAGGTGATGAGGCGCGTAAGGGGTAACTTCCACCGGCTGTCAGGCGCACTGATGCCCAAGCGCTCGATGTAATCGACCATAGTGGTGGTAGCCAGGGCATTGAGCTCGCCGGCGGTGCTGCTCATGGCAGCAGAGAGCACCATTACGATGACGAGCCCGATGAGTCCGTGCGGCAGATAGTGCACCACGAAGTGCAAAAAGATGAAGTTGGTGTCTTTGGGAGGCTCCTTGCCGGTGGATTTTTTAAACTCTTGCAAATATTGATTCCTACACGATTGCAGCTCATGTGCTTTGTAACTCACTTCGGCGGCAGAAATGGCTGACTTTTGTTTTAAAGAGCTTTTTAAATCGTTTTGAAGGTATTCGAAACGCCCTTGCAACTCTTGAAGCACCGGAGCGTCTATCGTTGCCACTTCTTGTCGAAGGAGAGGATTAAATACCAGGGGCTGCCCTTCGACCAAAAAGAACATCCAGACAATTACCCCGATGAGTAAAATGAAGAGCTGCATGGGAATTTTTAAAACGGCATTGAAGTACAGACCTCTGCGTGCCACCCTTACATCGGTGCCGGCTAAGTAGCGCTGCACTTGGCTCTGATCGGTGCCAAAGTAGCTGAGCGACAAGAAGAAGCCACCCAAAAGACCGCTCCACACAGTGTAGCGCGTACTGAGGTCGAAGCGCCAATCGAGCACATCGAGCCTGCCACTGCCCCGCGCTGCTTGCCATAAGAGAGTGATATCAGTCAGTTGAGAAAGGCGAACGATCAAAATGCCAAAGACAATAAAAAGCGACAGGAAGATGATGCCCATTTGCCAGCGATGGGTGACAGACACAGCTTTGGTACCGCCCGAAACAGTATAAGCGATCACCACCAAGCCGATAACAATACAGGTTGTGGCCAAATCCCATCCGAAGAGGACGCAGAGCACAATAGCTGGTGCATAAACGGTGATGCCTGCAGCCATGCCGCGCTGAAGCAAGAAGAGAAAGGCGGTAAACAATCGAACTCTCAAATCGAATCGGTGCTCGAGAAATTCGTAGGCAGTAATGACGCGACTGCGGTAATAGGGGTCGATAAAAAATCTGCTGATGAACCAAACGGCCAGCGGCAAACCGAAGTAAAATTGAGCGAACCGCAATCCGCTTTCGAAACCGAGACCAGGGGCTGAAAGGAAAGTAATGGCGCTGGCCTGCGTAGCCATTACAGAGAGGCCTACACTCCACCAGCGATCGTCGCCACCTTTGAGGAATTCAACTGTAGAAGCTACCCGACGAGTATGCCAGATGCCATAGCCGGCTATGAAACCGATGCTTGCGATGACGACGAGCCAGTCAATCCAATTCATTGATTGAAAATATGGAAGTAGATGTGTGTACAAACATAGGTATTTTCATTGCGAAGGAAGTTTTTTACTACCCCTCCCATCCCCTACCGACGAAAGTTCAGGAGAGCTTTGTCGGCATCTGCGGCTCTCTACGTCTTTCGTACGCAAAAAGGGGGGTATTTCCCTCAGAACTCGCAAATGGGTGCAAAAAAGGTTTTCGTTTTAGTAAGAGTTAAAGTTGAAGTATAAAGCCTTAGCCCAAAAAAATACTCACCCCCCTGCCCCTTCTCTAAATCCGTTGGATTTAAAAATGGGGATTTTGACAAATTCATTGAAAAGCGCTGAAAAGGTTATCGTTTTAGTAAAAGTTAAAGTACAAATCTTTAACCCTTAACCCTACCCCTAAATCCACTCCATAATCTCCGGAGCGAAGTAGCTGGCGATGAGGTCGGCGCCGGCGCGCTTGATGGCAAGGGTAGCCTCAAGCACAGCAGAGCGATAGTCGAGCCATCCATTGGCCGCAGCAGCTTTGATCATGCTGTATTCCCCGCTTACGTGGTAGGCAGCCACAGGTAGGGTTACTGCTTCTTTTACCTCGCGGATGATGTCGAGGTAGTGAATGGCAGGTTTTACCATTACGATGTCGGCCCCCTCGGCCACGTCGTCCAAAACTTCGCGAATGGCTTCGATGCGGTTGGCAGGGTTCATCTGGTAGGTCTTTTTGTCGCCAAACCCGGGAGCGCTGTCCAATGCATCGCGGAAGGGTCCGTAAAAACAAGAAGCATACTTAGCCGAATAGGCAAGTATGCCGGTTTTTGTATGGCCGGCCAGCTCCAATTCTTCGCGTATAGCACCTATGCGACCGTCCATCATGTCGCTTGGAGCTACGAAATCAGCTCCGGCCTCAGCGTGCGAGACAGCCATCTGTGCCAGCACTTCTACCGTGGCGTCGTTCACAATCTCACCATCCTGCACAATGCCGTCGTGTCCGTAGCTGCTGTATGGGTCCAATGCAACGTCGGTCATTACGACCAACTCGGGAACAGCACTCTTGATAGCGCGGATACTGCGCTGCATTAGCCCGTCAGGGTTCAGAGCTTCACGGCCGGTATTGTCTTTCAGCTCGTCCGGACATTTGATGAAGAGCAATACCGAACGCAGGCCCTTTTGATAGTATTCTTTGGCCTTTTCTACGGTAAGATCGAGGGTGTATCGGTAGTATCCGGGCATGGAGGGGATTTCTTCCTTTTGGTTCTCCCCTTCGATGATAAACATGGGTACTATGAAGTCGGCAGGTCTAAGCACAGTCTCCTCCACCATGGTGCGGATGGCAGCGCTACGGCGAAGGGTGCGGTTACGGCGTTGAAGAATCATTGGTGATAAAACATTTATCGCAACAAAAGTGAAACACAAAACAATACAAATGGTCTAATAAATCGAAATAAAACAAGAGTAAAGAGTGTCGATTTAGTCTATTCTTTAACATTTTCTGAATCAAAAAGTTAATACAAAATAAAAAAATGTAAGACTATTCGTTGTATTTATTTTTCCTTTATTTTTAAAAACCAAAATTCGCTTCTTTCACAATTCAACTTTCAAAATCCTCAAAGTTGTGGTTAAATGGTTGATTGTTTTTGTTCTAACACTATTATTTCGCCAGACCGGCCTTGCACAGCAAGGCTGGTTTGTAGGCATAGGAGCTGAGCCAAGACATACCTGGCTCTACAACAAACATGACTACATGTATAACGTCACAAAGGAAGATATTATCGATATAATTTATAATCTATATTCTAATCATGAAAACTACAGTACAGGTTTTTACTTTCATTACATAAGACCCGTAAATAAAGATTTTTTAATACCCGAAGGATTCCAGTTTAATCTCCACGGGGGATATGCCTTTAATGACTACTTCCGTATATCTCTTGGAGTAGGGTATGAATCCTTTTACATGCATTATGAAAGAAGTGGTTATACAGTACTTGCTGATTCAGAAGGCGATGATTCAATCAAATTTTTATTTTATAAAATTGGTTGGCCACAAAGTAGAGCTGAAACCCTGCGCGAACGATTGCATTACCTTTCTGTTCCCCTTCAGTTTCAGTATCAATTTGGCACTTCCAATGTTAAACCCTTTGTCGAAGTAGGAGCAATATTTCGATGGTTGGCCAACTATTCTTTAAGATATTCAAAAGATAATATTGACCCATATTTATTGTCAAGTCTTTATATAAATTTAGATGTTGGAGATGTATATATTGATAAATTGGAAGTTACTAAAAGCAGATTTGATCTAGAAGGTACTTTTTATCAAAATTATACTGGCAATTTAGTTGGCCCAGTTCGTTCAAAAGGTCGCTATGAAAACATTTTTTACAATGTGCTAAATGTAGCACTCAACCTTGGTCTGGGAGTAAACATCGCAATAAACAATCAATGGCAGGCCAGCGTGGGTTTATTTGGCTCGTATTCTCCTCTATCCGTAGAAAAGAAATACAGAGAAGATGTTCGACCTCCGTCTAAGATATTGACCAGCGAACTTTTTCCTGACGGAACTTTTCTTGTGGAATATCCCTTTTGGTTTATTTATCCCGGAATTAATCAACGGCAGAAACTTTATGGGTCAGCTGATTTTTATCCCGACTTATTGAATCGAAATGGCTATACTCCTTACGAGGAGCGGGGTCGTACTGTGCCCATATCCCTTGGTTTTCAGATTGGACTGAGGTGGTTTTTTGAAGAGTGGTAAATTTTTATGTCTAACAATTAAAATTCTAAAACATGAAAAAGTTTATTTTTCTTTTCACAGCAGCAATCCTCACCCTCTCTTGCAGTCAAGAGCGTGAGACGACCATTACCGGTCAAGTACGTATAGCAGGCACCGAAAAGGCCATCGAGCATACCCCTGTCACCATGGTAATCTATGAACGAATACCAGGGTCAGGGCCTCAATCGGTCTTTAACGTTAGGGCAATCGCGGAAGCTACCTCTGATGCTAATGCCAATTTTACCATTACCGCAAGACTACGTCGCGACGGAGAATACTTTCTTGGATTGGACCCGGAGCGGTCAGCTGAACTCGTCGATTTAATTGCACCCACATTAGGCGATGCCACATTGCCCGAGCGTCGTATTACTAAAATTGGAGGTACCGTACGCATGAATTATTACCTTTATGGACATGGTTGGGCAAGAATACGATTTATTAATGACAACTTTAGACCCGGAGATTGGATCTGGTTGATATTTCAAGGTCAGCATGCCGCAGTTGGGTCGGAAGACCAAACTCATCTCTTTAAAGGAATTGGGAATCATTACAATTCAATTGGAATGCAGATAAATCTTCAGGGAACTTATACCATTCGAACTGAGAGGGTGTTTGTGCCCTACAACGATACAGTATATCATGAAATACGATGGCCTTGATTTCAATTCCGTAAAATCTCCTCAAACCTCCGATAAACCTCAGCCCACCGATGCTCGGACAGAAGTGAGACGACAGACTCGGTAGGTGGAGACTCTGTAAGTAAGTTGGCCAGCGTCAGGCTACTGTCAAAAGTTTTTAAACCATAGCACTCCGCTACATACAGATTGTACGGATTGGCATGCACCAATATGCGCCGGTGATGGGTCAGGGCTTGAATAAGCGAAGGATTGGTGCCCCCGGCCTTGTGACCGTGCAGGTAATACCGGCAGTGCCTGCGCAACCATAGAGCTTTTGGCTTGTCAAAGATTCCTCCCAAAAACACGATACCTTCGGTTTTTCCATATTTCCGGAAAATTCTCCGCCCATACCGCGTGCTAAGGCTACCGGCTAAGGCGAGATGATGAGGCAGTCGTGCCCCCAGCCAGCCTTCGATGAGCATTTCGATCTGATTCTCAGGCTCCATGCGGGCCATTATCAGGTCAAATGTCTTGCCATTCAGAGGCTCTACAGGCTCCTCAGGCAACAGGTCGTCTTCGCCATAGGCGATGTAGGCGATGGATTTTGTCGGGTATTGCCGGCTCAGATAGTCGCCAATGACGGGATGATCGGCGATCAACACATCCGCATGTCGCACAGCGATGTGTTCGCTCCGGCGCAAAAAGGCCTTTACTGCTCGGCTGTACTTGTCGCGCTGCCATTCCATGCCGTCCATGTGCTGAAGGATGCGGGCTGACGTTGGCAGCAGAAACGACCAGACGGCCGAACTCGTATAGCCCAGCAGCAGCACCACATCGGCCTTCCACCGGCGCACCTGAAGTATTGACAGAAGGTCATACACGAATTGACCAGCAGTGCCAATGGGCGGGTCATAAGCTCTGAGCAGCTCGACCTTACCCCACTTCCTGGCTTTGTACGGATGCCGTGAAGATTGGCAAACCGCCACCTGATGGCCAGCTACTGCCAGGTGCGCAGACAGCTTTTCGGCCAACCACTCAAAGCCGCCGTAAGCATTTGGGATGCCTCTGCTGCCGACGATGGCGATGCGCGCCATGCTTTAGTTGATCAGGGGCAAAAAGCTGTACCGACGGCCATAGTCGAGCATCTGCTGCTTGAAGGAGGTCGGATACTCCACCCGTATATCGATGATCTGCCCGTCTTTTTCCACCGGCACCAATTCCGGATTTACAAAGCCGGCATAGGGCGGGATTTTAAGAGCTTCCGTCCTGCGCAGCACCTCTGCATGGATGTCAGCATCCACCTTTACCCCGTATCCTTCCACGAGCTTGCGCGCAGCCTCATAATCGGCTTCGCTTTTGATGCGCTGTACCTCGCGCAGCAGTTGGCCGAAGAGCGTACGGAGCTTGTCGTAGTCGTTTATGATGAAATAGGTCTTGCCGTTCACCACTTTTTTCTCAATCACGTTATCGGGCTTACCCCTTTCATATACCCACTGAGCCACAAGCTGGCGGTTGCGCATGTGGTCTTCCTCGAGTTGTTCGCCCGGTTTCAGCCGGCGCAGCTGCAGCATCAGCCCATTGCGGATGTAGCTGTCGTACTCGGCTTTACCCACTTCGTCGCTCTCTACAAGGCCGAGCTTTTGCAAATGAGGATCAGCGATGTAGTAGAGCGCCACCAAGTCGGCTCGGGCTTCTTCTATGGTAGAGTAGTATTTCGACAGCCGCTCTTTGGCATTGGTCACGCCCTCTTTGAGCTTGCCTGAGGCATGGCCGATTACTTCGTGCAGGGCCGTGTGCAATTTCGAGGCTACTCCACCGTATTTCAAAGCGCGCTCCAGCTCAGCGGTGGTGAAGCAAAATTCTTCCAATATCGGGCGTGAACCGGCCTTGTCGTACGCATCTTCGATATTTCCTAAGCTCACTGACTTCGAACCGTAGCGCACTCGTATCCAGTCGGCATTCGGCAGATTTACGCCGATGGGCGTCGCCGGCGAGGCATCACCGGCTTCTCCGGCCACATTCACCACTCGGTACGAAATGCCCACCACATTTTCCTTTTTGTACTCAGGCTGTATGGGTGAGTTCTTCTCAAACCAGCCGGCATTTTCAGCCAGCACACGCATGCGCCGGCTCGCTTCGAAGTCGTCGATCTGCACAATGGTTTCGTAGTTGGCCTTGTAGCCGATGGGGTCATTATACACCTCGATAAAGGAATTGATGTAGTCGATCACCCCTTCGGTAGCCTGCACCCAGGCAATGTTGTAGGCATCCCACGTGCGCAGGTCGCCGGTTTTATAGTATTCTATTAGCAGCTTCAATGCATCAGCTTGTTTCTGATTTTCTGCTACTTCCACTGCTTTCTCCAGCCAATACACGATACGCTCAATGGCCGGGCCGTACATGCCGCCCACTTTCCACACTTTTTCGGCCAACGTTCCATCCGACAGGCGCACCAGCTTGCTGTTCAGGCCGTAAGAAATCGGCGTAGAGTCGTCCGGCTTGCGCATGGCATTGTAAAAAGCTTCTGCCTCAGCCGTCGTAATGCCGGGGTCATAGAAGTTCACTGCACTCTCCAGCACCGGGTCGCTGCCCTCGTCGCGCACCACCTTGCGGGCCTCGATGGTCGGATTAAACACAAACTCCATCACTTCCGCCGGCAGCGACTGCCCGGTCTTCTTCAGAAGTACTTCAAAGTACTCCCGACTGAAGCGCGGCTCAAACTTTTGGTGTGAATAGTGGTGATGCGCCCCGTTGGCAAACCAGAAGCGCTTCACATATTCCTCGAAGGCCTCCCATTCCGGGCCCGACTCTCGCCCATCCAGCTCCGTCATAATCTTGTCGAAGCAGTTGCGCAGCGTGAGGTTGTAGCGGTGATTTTGGTCGTAGATGATGTCGCGCCCCGAGAGACCCGTCTGCACCAGATAATACACAAGTAGCTTTAGCTTCAGCGTAAGGCTATCAAAATCAGGTATCTGATAGCGCAATATGCGAATGTCGGCAAAGCGCTCCAGCTCCCACTGAAAGTCGTCAGTCATCGTATCAGCAGATTTGTCAGATTTACATTGCATCAGTTGTACGGCAATGGCCACAGCCATCGCCCGTTGCAAAAATCGCTTCATGGCCCATTGGTTTTACATGCGAAGGTAACCCCGCCTGTCGAGTTGCTTTTGAAAAATCAAACTTTAAATAAAAACTAAAACTTAAACTTCTTTTTATGTCTCACTGTGAGTTTGGAGGGATATTAGTTCATAAGGGTTTCAATAACTTGATTGAAATTGATAATTTTAATCTGACTAATCCTTTTAAATTTTTCAAAAAACTCCTTTCGGGGAATTTCGGGAAAGCATATAAAAATCCAAAAACACCATTAAAATCTTCCGATCCTTCGGTTCATTATTAACAAAATCGACTACCTCACAGTTATTGCTTTACATCAGTAATATTGCAACCTATACATTGAGTGATTCTGTACGTGTGAAAATAGCTCTCGACGACATCAAAAGACCCGTGGCCAAAGAATTGGAACTGTTTGAAGAAAAGTTTCGACAGGCCATGAAGTCAAGGGTACCCTTGCTCGACAGAATCACCTATTATATCATACGTCGTAAAGGCAAACAACTTCGCCCGATTCTTGTCTTTCTGAGCTCAGAATATTTTGGCGGTATTACAGAACAGACCTACAGAGGGGCTGCCTTGATTGAACTGATGCACACGGCCACGCTCGTTCACGACGACGTGGTGGACGATGCCTACTACCGTCGCGGATTTTTTTCCATCAATGCCCTTTGGAAAAACAAAATTGCCGTACTCATTGGCGACTATCTCTTATCTAAGGTCTTGCTTCTGGCCGTTGAGCATAGCGATTTTGAGATGCTTCGACTTGTATCTACGGCCGTAAAAGAAATGAGCGAAGGCGAACTTCTCCAGATCGAAAAAGCCCGCCGGCTCGACATTGACGAATCCGTCTATTACGAAATAATCCGCCAAAAGACGGCCTCTTTGATAGCCGCCTGCTGCGCCATAGGCGCCTATGCCGGCGGGGCCAACAACACGCAAATAGAGCACTTTACCCGCTTCGGCGAATACCTCGGCATGGCCTTTCAGATCAAAGACGACCTCTTTGACCTCGACCCCGAAAGCAATACTGGTAAGCCTTCAGGCATCGACATCAAAGAGCGCAAAATGACCCTTCCCCTCATTTATGCACTCAGCAACGCCGGCTGGCTCGAAAAGCGCGAAATCACTTACCTCGTTAAAAACAAAAACAACGATCCTAAGGCCGTAAAAAAGGTCATTGACTTCATTCTCAACAGCGGAGGTGTAGAATACGCTAAACAAAAGATGAACGAATACCACGACAAAGCCCTGAAAGTGCTCGAAGAAGTAAAAACGGAACACTCCGACCAATTTCTCCGCAACCTCGCATTGTACGTGCTCCAACGCTCACATTGATCAAACTTAACGCACAATATGTTTACCGGAATCGTTGAAACACTCGGCACCATCACACACATTGAGCACCAAGGCACCAACATCCACTTCACCGTACAGTCTAACATCAGTTCTTTCCTCAAAATAGATCAAAGCGTAGCTCACGATGGGGTGTGCCTTACAGTTACGGAGTTACCAGAACCCGGTTTGCACAAAGTCACTGCCATAGACGAAACACTGCGAAAAACCGCTCTAAAAAACTGGAAAATAGGCACCAAGGTCAATCTGGAGCGAGCTATGGCAGCCGGGGCGCGCCTCGACGGTCACTTGGTACAAGGACATGTGGATACTACTGCCATACTTGAACACTTCGAAGACGTTCAAGGCTCGTGGAATCTACACTTTCGTCATCCGGTAGCACCCGAATTTATCACTGTACCCAAGGGCTCTATTTGCGTAAATGGCATCAGCCTCACCGTTGTAAACGCACAAGACGACGGCTTCTCCGTATCTATCATCCCCTACACCTGGGAACACACCAATCTGCAATATCTCCGCCCTGGAGACCCAGTAAACCTGGAATTCGACATCTTAGGTAAGTACATTGCCAAGCTCTTTGAGCGCTACAAATCAATGAAATAAAAAAACCGGCCAAATAAGCCGGTTTTTTTATGCTTCTATTTCAGTTTAAAGTTCTCGAGAAACTTCGTTGTGTAATTACCACTCACGTAGTCAGGATGCTCCATGAGTTGGCGATGGAAGGGGATTGTCGTTTGAATGCCCTCGATCACGAATTCATCTAAAGCGCGCTTCATTTTATCGATGGCTTCTTCCCGTGTTTGGGCAGTAGTGATGAGTTTGGCAATCATACTGTCGTAGTGCGGAGGTATCACATAGCCTGCATACACATGAGTATCGAGGCGCACGCCATGCCCGCCCGGGGCATGAAAGGTAGTAATGCGTCCGGGACTTGGTCTGAAGTCGTTGTATGGATCTTCGGCATTTATACGGCACTCGATCGAGTGCAGTTTCGGATAGTAGTTTTTCCCTGAAATGGGGATTCCGTAGGCTACTTTTATTTGTTCGCGTATTAAGTCGTAATCGATTACCTGTTCGGTAATGGGGTGCTCTACCTGAATACGAGTGTTCATTTCCATGAAGTAGAAATTTCTGTGCTTATCTACCAGAAATTCTACAGTACCAGCACCCTCGTATTTGATGTATTCAGCAGCGCGTACAGCAGCTGCACCCATGGCTTCGCGAAGCTCAGGGGTCATAAAAGGCGAAGGCGTCTCTTCGGTAAGCTTTTGGTGACGACGCTGAATAGAGCAGTCGCGCTCCGAAAGGTGGCACGCCTTACCGGTGGAGTCGCCCACGATTTGAATTTCGATGTGGCGCGGCTCTTCGATGAGCTTTTCCATGTACATGCCATCGTTGCCGAAGGCAGCTAAGGCCTCTTGACGTGCAGTTTCCCAGGCTTTTTTGAGTTCCTCTTCGCTGTACACGGCGCGCATGCCACGGCCTCCACCGCCGGCTGTAGCTTTCATCATCACTGGGTAACCAATTTCGCGCGCCACAGCTATAGCGTGGTCGAGCGATTCGAGCAATCCGTCGCTGCCGGGTATGGTAGGTACACCGGCTGCTTTCATGGTGGCTTTTGCAGTGGCTTTGTCGCCCATTTTTTCAATCATCTCGGGCGAAGCACCGATAAACTTGATTCCGTGCTCGGCGCAGATTTTTGAAAACTTAGCGTTTTCGCTCAAAAATCCATATCCAGGGTGAATGGCGTCCGCATTGGTAATTTCTGCTGCAGCGATGATTCGCGGGATATTCAAATACGATTCTTTACTGGGTGGGGGGCCAATACACACGGCTTCATCGGCAAAGCGCACGTGCAGGCTATCCTTATCAGCTGTGGAATAAACTGCTACAGTCTTGATGCCCATCTCTTTACACGTGCGGATGATGCGCATAGCTATCTCACCCCTATTGGCGATCAGTATTTTTTTAAACATAGGAAGATGTTTAATTACAGTCCGTTAGACGAAAAAACCACTTAGAGTGGCTCTACCAAAAACAGCGGCTGATCGTATTCTACCGGTTTTTGGTCATCGACGAGCACTTTTACAATTCGCCCATTTACCTCTGACTCTATTTCGTTAAAGAGCTTCATGGCCTCGATGATGCACACAACCTGTCCTTTTTTGATCTCGCTACCTACTTCTACAAAGGGGGGTTTATCAGGTGCCGGACGTCGATAGAAGGTACCGATCATGGGCGATTTGATGGTAATGTATTTCGACTCATCTACGGCTGGAGCTGCAGGTTTAGCAGGCTCAGCAGCAGCAGCAGGGGCCGAAGGCACTGCGGGTACCTCTACCACTTGATGTACTGGAGCTGTATGTGCTACCACAGGCACTGATTCTACCGGATAGGGAACGCCCGAATGGGTTTTTATTGTAATCTTAAAGTCTTCCGTTTCCAGGCTTACTTCTGAAGCACCTGATCTGGCTACAAACTTTATCAGGTTTTGAATTTCCTTCAAATCCATAGGACGCGTTGTTTAAGAGTTAGGTATGTGATTTCTGATTTGTTATTCTTCAAAAGGTTTACCTTTCAAACTGCCATCGTAGGCCCATTTTACGTACACAGCTCCCCAAGTGAATCCACCGCCAAAGGCTGCCATAATTAGGTTATCGCCTTTCTTGAGCTTGCTTTCATAGTCCCACAGCAGCAGGGGAATTGTTCCATTGGTAGTGTTTCCATAGCGGTGAATGTTGAGCATCACTTTCGAATCGTCGAGATTCATTCGGCGAGCGGTGGCATCGATGATCCGTTTATTGGCTTGATGCGGTACGAGCCAAGCTACATCGTCAGGCGATAGGTTGTTGCGCTCCATGATTTGAGCTGCTACCTCGGCCATATTGGTAACGGCAAATTTGAAAACTGCTTGGCCTTCTTGGTGCACATAGTGTTCGCGATTTTCTACCGTGCTTTTGGTAGGCGGGTACAAACTTCCGCCAGCTTTAATGTAAAGAAATTCGCGCCCTACCCCATCGCTGCGCAGTATGTGATCCAGCACCCCATATCTCTCTGTGTCGGGCTCCAGTAATACAGCACCGCAACCATCGCCAAAAATTACACACGTAGTGCGGTCGGTGTAATCGATGATCGACGACATTTTATCGCCACCTACAAGCAGTACTTTCTTATAGCGACCGGTTTCGATAAATTGAGCAGCGGTGGCCAAGCCGTACAAAAATCCGGAACAAGCCGCTTGAAGGTCAAAACCAAAGGCATTTGTTGCTCCGATTTCGCTGCACAGATAGGCCGCAGTAGAAGCCACCGGCATATCAGGTGTAGTAGTGCTTACGATCACTAAGTCGATTTCCTTGCCTTCAATACCTCTTTTATCGAGGCATTCTTTAATGGCTTTTTTGGCCATGTACGATACTCCGAGCCCTTCACCCTGCAGTATTCTGCGTTCTTTAATACCGGTTCGGGTAGTGATCCACTCATCAGAGGTATCTACCATGGTTTCCAGTATTTCATTGGTTAGCCTGAATTCAGGCACATATCCACCTACGGAAGTGATGGCCGCTGTGATGTGGCGATCCATAATACGATGTAGTCAAATAAATTTTGAAGGTGCAAATGAACGAAATTCGATTTACACGGATACAATAATTTATTTGCATGCATAATATTTCTGCAATTTGAAAACAAAAAAAGGCAGCCGACTAACATGGCTGCCTTTGTGCGTTTAAGCAAAATTTTCTTTTAAAGTGGTGGTAAAATAACCTTATCAATCACGTGAATTACCCCATTTGAGGCCACAATGTCAGCTTGAACCACATTTGCTACGCGGTTGTTTGCATCAGTAATGCTCACACCTCCTTCAGTATTTACAGTAAATGTGGCAGTATTAAGAGTTGTAACGACCTGTCCGTTCGAAAGTGCATTGCTCCGGATTGATCCGGCTACTACGTGATAGGTCAATACAGCCTCGAGCACAGGAGCTGGAATGTCATTCAGCGAATTGATATTCAGTTCAGTAAGCAACTCTTGAAAGGCTGCATTGGTAGGGGCAAATACGGTAAACGGACCTTCTCCGCTCAAAACGTCTGCGTAATTCACACTTAAATCAGCGCGTGTAAGTGCCTGAACCAGAACGCTAAAATCCGGATTTGACTGGGCAATCTGCACAATGTTTGGAGTAGGTTCTTCATTTTGCGGATTGTCGTCTTTTTTACAACTTACTGCCATTAACGAAATGGCCATAACCCATGTAAACACATGCATTATTCCTCTTTTCATAGCTCTTAGATTTAGAATTTCAACTTATTAAGACATTTTAAATACGAGATAGTTTACAATCATCCGGGTTTTAAGAATTTGTTATGAATTAATGACTTGTATTAAATTTTGGTTAATAATGGAAACGAAATAAAACAAAAATGTTTCCAAGGGATTAATGCATGTAAACTTTGCCCCCGCAAAGCACAAAATGATTTCACAAGACTTTTACGGATTTTTTCCCTCAGTAGCTTTAGTCGAAAAGCTATCGCCCGAGCAGCAGATTCTGGCTGGTGCTGTAGTACTGTTTAGTCGTTTAGGGCTTCGCAGCGTGACGATGGACGATATCGCCCGCGAACTCGGCATTTCAAAAAAAACTTTGTACAAATACTATAAAAACAAGGCTGAGATTGTAGAAAAAGGGGCTGATCTGGTGATCGATCACATCCGCGAGTTTTGCGGTTCCATTTGTCCCAGAGTGGAAAACCCCATCGACGAACTTTTCATACTCGATGAGGGTATGCGCAACTTCAACAAAATGCAGCACCAGGGCATTCAGTTTCAGCTGCGCAAATACTATCCGGAAACTTTTTTTAAAATTAAAGAAGCCCAGCGCAAAAATTTTATTGAAGTCACTACTCAGAACCTGGAAAAAGGCATACGCTTAGGATGGTACAGAGATGACTTCGACGTACAAATCATCGCAAATCTCTACTACAGCCGGGTTCTGATGATCATGGACGAACAATACTTCCCCGTCAACGAATTCGATTGGGAAAAACTCACACGCGAAGCCATGCTTTACCACATACGCGGCATCGCTTCAAAAAAAGGCCTTGAATACCTCGAAACCAAATACGCTAGCACCACAAAATGAAGATCCCTAATACCTTTTCCATCTATTGGCTAGGCTTGCTAACGCTGTCCTATCCTCTGGCTGCTCAAAAGACCTTTTCGCTCAAACAAGCTCGCGAATATGCCGTAGAGCATGCTTATTCAGTTAAAGATAAGCAACTTGAGCTAGAAAAAGCAAGAAAAACCATTACTGAAACAGCGGCCATCGGTCTTCCGCAGATCAAAGCGGAAGCCCGCCACCAGTACAATTCACAAATACCTCAAACACCACTGCCAGCCATCCTGCTCCCGAATCCGCCCGAAGGAGTAGACTTTGTGCTCGTACAGTTCGGTGTACCGCATCAGAGTTCGTATGGAATTCAGGCTTCCCAGCTCATTTTCGATGGCTCTTACATCATCGCCTTGATGGCCACCCGAGTTTTCAAAGAAATTGCCAGAAACGATGTTCAGGTTTCAAAAGTAGATATCATTGATAATGTGACCAAGTCGTACGGAGCTGTGGTAATGACCAAAGAGCTGATCCGAATCTTAGAAGAAAATCTGTCGGTTTTGCGCAAAATCTACAATGACAACCGCAAGCTGTATGAAGAGGGCTTTATCGAAGAACAGGACGTGGATCAGCTCGACATTCTGGTAAATACTGTGTCTAATCAGCTCGACAATACCCGCCGTCAATATGACATAGCCCTTATGCTGCTCAAACTGCAAATGGGCATACCTATCGAGGAAAGTATTGCCCTGACTGACGGTATAGAAATTTTTGAATCCATTGACGACGAAGCCTTTCAGTTGCTTTCCAAACCTTTTGACCTGATGCAAGATTACCAATACAAAGGCATCCTGCTGCAGGAGCAGGCAGCCGGCTTACAATTGAAGCGCTACAAAATGTCCTATTTGCCTTCACTGGCCGCCTTTGCTTCGCATCAACAGAATTCGTTTGGCCAAACATTTAAAATGTTTGACTTTAATCAATACTGGGTGCCGGTTACCATCGTAGGAGCAAGTCTTAGCTGGAACATCTTCACCGGTTTGGACCGCTACGCAAAAACATCAAAAGCGCGTCTCGATCTACTGCGCGTTCAAAATGCCAAAAAGCAAATCGAAGACGGCAAAATGGTAGAATACAACCGCGCTCGCAGCGATTTTGAATTTGCCCTCAACAACCTGCGCGTGCGTCGCAAAAACCTCGGAACAGCTGCCCGTGTGCGCGAAAAAACCTTAATCAAATACCGCGAAGGATTGGCCGGCAGTTTTGACCTGACTCAAGCGGAAAATCAGCTCATCGAGGCTCAAAGCCAGTACGTACAAGCCATGCTTCAATTAGTAAACGCTCATTCATCACTCAATAAACTCCTTGGAAATTATAACAACTGATTACAATGAAAAAGACTCTCCTTTTAGCTTTAATAGCAGTAATTGCCGGTGCCTGCAGCAGCCGAAACCGATCAACAGCCGCAGAAACTCCCTTATCTGAACTCTACAGACAGCGCGACTCTCTGCTCAAACACATCGAAAAAAGCAATCTGCTCCTCACTGAAATCAACGAGCGCATCAACGAACTCGACAGCACAGCGCGCTTTTATACCGTTACAACTTTTGAAGTAAAACCGGCGCTCTTCGAACACTTTGTAGAAGTGTACGGTACCGTAGGGTCAGAGAAAAATACCTTGATTTTTCCAGAGACAGGTGGGGTAATCACCTCCATCGCCGTGAAGCCCGGCCAAAAAGTAACCCGCGGTCAAACCCTCCTTCAGCTCGATGCCTCCATCATACTCAGCAGCATCAACGAAGTAAAGACCCAACTCGACCTAGCCACTTCCGTTTTCGAAAAGCAAAAAAGGCTCTGGGAGCAGAAGGTGGGCTCTGAAATTCAATACTTACAGGCAAAAAACAACAAAGAATCGCTTGAAAATCGCCTCAAAACCCTGCAGGCTCAATACAGTCAGACCATCGTAAGAGCTCCCTTTGACGGTGTAGTGGACGATATTTTTCCAAAGGTAGGTCAGCTCGTCGGCCCGCAAACTCAACTGCTGCGCCTTGTCAATCTCGACAACATCTACATCGAAGGTGAAATCTCAGAAAACTACGCCGGACTGATAAAGCCCGGTTACATAGCTAAGGTGCGCGTGCCCGGCACTGATTCAGTGTACGAAGCAAGGGTTACCTCTACAGCTCGCTTCATCAATCCAACCAATAGAACCTTTAAAATCCGCCTTGAACTCGTCGATAAATCTGTGCGGCTGTTGCCCAACTCACTGGTTTCTATAATGGTAAAGGACTACGAAAATCCGGCAGCCCTTACCGTGCCAGTGCGCGTAGTTCAACAAGACCCCGCTGGTAACGACTTTGTACTAATCCTGGAAAAAACCTCCTCAACCCTAGGCATTGCCCGCAAGGTGTACGTTAAGACAGGAAAATCCTATCACAACCACGTCGAAGTAATCGAAGGCATTGGCCCGAATACCTTGATCATCGACAAGGGATCGCGCAACGTAAAAGACGGACAAAAAGTAAAACTGGTGAGCGAAACCGACCTAAATGCCTAAAGAAGATGGAGACCAAAGCAACCATTAAAAAAGAGTTTAAACTCAGCTCCTTTTCGGTGGACAACAAGACCACCGTATTTGTGCTGACGTTTATTCTCTTCATAGCCGGTCTGGTAGCCTACAAAGGCATGCCTACCGAAACCTTCCCAGAAATCGTAAGCCCAGAAATCTACGTAGGTACCGCCTATCCGGGTTACTCTCCTATCGACATCGAAAAGCTCATCACCCGGCCACTCGAAAAAGAAATCAACGGCATCTCGGGCATTGAAGAAATCAATTCAACCTCCGTACAAGGCTATTCGACCATTCAAGTAAAGTTTGACTTCAAAGTAAAACCTGACGAAGCCCTGCGAAAGGTAAAGGACAAAGTGGACCAGGCGCGCAGCAGCAAGGACTTTCCCAAAGACCTGCCGGCGGAACCCAACGTGTTTGAGCTCAGTTTTGCTGAACTAATTCCTGTATTGAACATCAACTTAAGCGGTGACTTCTCTTCAGACCAACTCAAGCAGTACGCCGAATATCTCGAAGATAAAATCGAAGCCCTGCCAGAGGTTTCGAAGGTGGAAATACGCGGCATGGACGACAAGGAGCTGCGCATCAGCCTCGACCAGCAAAAGCTCGAACTGCTCAATCTCTCATTTGACGACATCGCAAATGCCATCCGCAGCGAAAACATCTCAGTGGCTGCTGGCGATTTCCTAGTGGATGGATACCGTCGAAACATTCGCGTAATCGGCGAGTTCAAAGACCCCTCTGAGGTGGGACGAATCATCGTCAAGAATGAAAACGCTGAAGTCGTTTATCTCGAAGACATTGCCGATATATCTTTTGGAGAGGTCGAGAAAGAGTCCTTCGCGCGCGAATTTGGAAAGCCCGTGGTAATGCTCGACGTAATGAAGCGTAGCGGTGAAAACCTCATCATCGTTTCTGACAAAATCAATAAAATCATTAAAGAGGCCCGCGCCAGCTACTTTCCTGAGAATCTGAATCTCTCCATTACCAACGACCAGAGCGACCGCACGCGCAATCAGGTAGCTGAGTTGGAAAATTCCATCATCTTCGGCGTAATACTGGTGGTAGCAGTACTTATGTTTTTTATGGGCTTGCGCAACGCCCTCTTCGTGGGCATCGCTATTCCCCTCAGCATGCTCATCAGCTTTATGGTTCTCAATTCATTGGGGGTAACCCTCAATACCATCGTGCTCTTTTCGCTCGTATTAGCCCTTGGTATGCTGGTGGACAACGGTATCGTAGTTGTCGAAAACATCTATCGCCTCCTCTCTGAAGGCAAGCCGCTCATCCGCGCAGCTAAGGAGGGTGTGGGCGAAGTAGCTGTAGCCATTATTGCCTCTACGGCCACTACTGTGGCAGCATTTATTCCACTGGCTTTTTGGCCGGGCATCTTTGGCGAGTTTATGAAATACCTCCCCGTCACACTCATGATTGTATTAGGCTCATCGCTCTTCGTGGCCTTAGTCATTAATCCCGTGCTTACCTCTGTGTATATGAAGCTCAAAGAAGATGAGCCCAACATGAAGCGCGTTTGGCGCATCACCGCCATTCTCATATTTGTCGGAACGCTCTTTTTAGTAGCCGGAGTCTATTGGTTCGGAAATCTCTTGATTTTCTTCGGACTCATTGGGCCTTTCAACTACAAAGTATTGATGCCGCTCTCCGATTCCTTCCAAAATCACTTCCTCCCTCGACTTGAAGAAAATTACGAAGCCCTGTTAAAGTTTGCCCTACGGGGCAAAAATCCCACTTACTTTTTCATCGGTACCATAGCTCTGTTGGTTCTCAGTTTTATACTTATTGCCATCTTCCCGCCAAAGGTTCAGTTTTTCCCCGTCAATGAACCAAATAGAGCTGAAATCTACATCGAGCTGCCGATGGGTACTGATGTTAATACTACAAATCAATTTACTCTTCAGATCGAAGAGCGCCTCAAGTCCATCTACGATCGCTATCTCGTAACCGAAAAAACTCCCGACGGACGAGACACTACGTATAACTTCCTCATTTCGAGCATCATCTCTCAGGTAGGTAAGGGAGCCTCTGACCCCAATCAGGGCCCCTCTCAGGCCGCTACCCCCCACAAAGCCAAAGTCACCATCGCATTTGTAGAGGCAAAGCAGCGCAGAGGCGTAAAAACTTCAGAAGTGCTCGAAGACATTCGCGAAGAGCTTCGGATGTTTCCGGGCGCTCAAATCACCGTGAGCAAAGACCGCCAAGGTCCACCTGCCGGAGCACCCATTAGCATCGAACTCTCTGGTGACAATTACGAGCAGCTCATTGCTGAAGCCGAAGCCATCAAAGTTTTCATCGACAATGCCAACATTTACGGCATCGAAGAACTCAAGCTCGACGTGGACCGCGCTAAGCCCGAGTTGCCCATCATCATTGACCGTACGAAGGCAAAAACTCTTGGCATCAGCACGTATCAGATCGGCGATGCCCTGCGCACAGCCCTCTTCGGCCGCGAAGTTTCCACCTTCAAAGATGGCAACGACGACTACCCCATCAACATTCGCTTCAAAGACCAATACCGCTACGAGCTCGACAAGCTCATGGATACGCGCATCACCTTCCGCGACCAGGCCACAGGCAAAATCAAACAAGTTCCTATTTCTGCATTGGCCCATCCAGTTAAATCCTCTACCTTCTCTTCTGTAAAACGCCACAACCTGAAGCGTACCATCACCATAACCTCAAACGTGCTTGAAGGTGTTAATGCCACCGCCACCGTGAATAAGATAAAGCGCCTGCTGACAAGCTACGAGCTACCGGAAGGAATTACACTCCGATTCACTGGCGAACAGGAAAAACAATCCAAAGAACTCGGATTCCTGTCTAAAGCCCTTATGATCGCAGTATTTCTCATCTTCCTCATCCTCGTAGCTCAGTTCAATTCAGCATCTACACCACTCATCATCATGATCAGCGTAGTGTTTTCCCTCATTGGCGTATTTCTAGGGCTGGTCATCTTCCGGCAAGACTTTGTCATCATCCTAACTATGATAGGCATCATTTCCCTGGCAGGAGTAGTAGTAAACAACGCCATTGTACTCATCGACTACACCAATTTGCTTATGGCACGCCGTAAAAAAGCGCTTGGCATCAACCCCAACGACCGGCTACCTATGACTGAAATTTACAATTCCATCGTCGAGGCCGGCAAGAAACGCCTTCGCCCGGTGCTGCTCACTGCCATCACCACCATACTGGGCCTTATACCCCTTGCTACCGGAATGAACATCGACTTCATAAAGCTCTTTACCGAATACAACCCCGACATCTACTTTGGCGGTGACAACGTAGCCTTCTGGGGTCCTATGAGCTGGACGGTGATTTACGGCCTCACCTTTGCCACCTTCCTCACCCTGATCATTGTGCCAGTAATGGTGTATTTGCTCAACGGTCTGAAGTATCGACTTGGATTGAAAATAGTCAAATCCAAACCCGTATAAACTCTACTTCCCACAACCGCTCCCTAAATGCCCGCTCACTCACCTGGGCGGGTTTTTTTATTTTATCACTCTGTGACGAATTACCTCAATCCCTCTCGCATGTGCAGCTTTCACTTTTGCTCTTTATGAACAAGTCTGCCTGTGATGCGCATCTACAAATACCAGACGTTTAATATGCTTAATTTTGGTACAATCTGTGGTAAACTTGCCCGGAATTTCGACGTTTCAATCACTTTCACGCTTTCAGCCATGTCGATAGCCCGAATCCGAAATATTTTCTTGTTCTTCTTTGCCTTCACATTGAGCACATCAAGTGCACAGCCCTATTCAGGCATCTATCAGACAGGCCAATGGCTGCCCCTTTTGCACGGCAAGCGATTCGCTCTGGCAGTGCATCACGCCTCCGTGCGAGATTCTGTACATCTTATTGACTTTGTCTTGTCTCAAGGTCTTAAACCAACCGTCATTTTCACTCCCGAGCACGGCCTCTCAGGAATGGCCTCCGCCGGTGAAAAAGTTGGTCATTCGCAGTACAAAGGAATACCCGTAATCTCTCTGTACGGCGATCGCAAAAAGCCCACACCCGCTGATCTTCAAGGGGTAGATCTCGTCGTATTCGATATGCAAGACATGGGCGTGCGCTTTTTTACCTACATCTCTACTTTGAGCTACATTATGGAAGCCTGTGCAGAACAAGGCAAAAAAATCATTGTACTCGACCGGCCCAATCCACACGCCCACTACATCGATGGCCCTGTGCTTCGCAAGGGCTTCGAATCCTTTGTAGGCTTGCATCCCGTGCCCATCGTGTACGGAATGACCATAGGTGAATACGCCCAAATGGTTAATGGCGAAGGCTGGCTGAAAAATGGAGTAAAAGCTGACCTCATGGTCATAAAAATCAAAGACTACATCCGAAAAAAGCGCTATTTTCCGACGGTACCACCATCGCCTAATCTGCGCACGCGCGCAGCCATGCTGCTCTATCCATCGCTTTGCCTTTTTGAAGGAACTCCTATAAGCGTCGGCAGAGGTACCGATAGGCCCTTCGAAATCATTGGTTCACCCACCTTTGCTGATGGCGATTTTTATTTCACTCCAGAGTCTCGACCCGGCGCTTCTAATCCGCCATATGCCGGCCAAAAGTGTAGGGGATTCGACCTTCGCCACTTTGCAGAAAACTTTATGGCCGATGCTGCGTTCCTATATCTCGATTGGCTGATTGGTGCTGTGGAGCTCGAACCAAACCCTTCAAAATTCTTTGCCCCATTCTTCGACAAACTGGCCGGTACAGACCAGTTGCGCAGGCAAATCTTAGCTGGGATGAAGGCAGAAGACATTCGCAACAGTTGGGCTGAAGAGCTGGCTGGCTTTCAGCGCATTCGCTCCAAATATTTGCTATACCCTGATTGAATCCATTTAAAATGATCTTTAATTACAACGGAAATATCAACGACGCCGACACCCTGCCCGTCTCACTTAGCAATCGTGCGCTGCTCTACGGCGATGGCGTGTTTGAAACCATTAAGTATGCCCACGGCAAATTGCTCTTTTGGGAAGACCACTACTTTCGGCTGATGGCCTCCATGCGCATTCTGCGCATTCGCATCCCTGAGCATTGGACACCTGAATTTTTACAAAGCGAAATTTTAGAGCTCATTTCTGCACACCACTGGGAGAAGCAAGCCGTTCGCGTGCGCCTCACTGTATGGCGCTCTGGTGGTGGATTGTATACACCTGAGCTGCACGCCCCCGAATACCTCATCACCTGTACTCAGCTAGAGGCACATGAATATTCCTTTCCTTCGCAAACCATCCGCGTCGATGTTTACAAAGACGTCCCTAAACCGACTAATTTACTCTCAGGCCTTAAGCTTATCGGCAGCCAGCTGTATGTATTGGCCTCCATTTTTGCAGCTGAAAACGAACTCTACGACGCGCTTTTGATCAACGACGCTAAAAACATTGTGGAAGCCGCCCGTTCAAACATCTTTGCCCTCTTTGGCCGGCAACTCATCACCCCACCACTCCGTTCGGGGGCACTGCGCGGCATTATGCGCCAGCGCATACTCAAAGCTGCCAATAAAGCAGACCTTTCGGTCGAAGAGAAAGACCTAACACCATTCGACCTACTAAAGGCTGACGAGCTTTGGCTCACCAATGTAATCCAAGGAATTACACCCGTTACAAACTATCGCACCAAAACGTACACCTCTGAGCAAGCCCAAATAATGATTGGAGTACTCAACGAAATAGCCCATCAAGATACCTTTGACCTCGCATTTTAAACGACTTGATGGACAGGTTACAGTCACACATTCACTTACAGCCCGAGCGCTTACATGCTTGGATTCTAGATTTTTTAAAACACACTACCCGTTGGCGAAGCGAAATCGCTTTTTCGGTAGAAGGCAGACCTATCTACACCTTACACGCCGGCAATGAATCCGAAAGAATAGTCATCTGGTCGCAAATGCATGGCAACGAAGCCACTGGCACATATGCGCTTACCGATTTACTACTTACCCTTGAGGAAGATGCTAACCTTCTCAACAACCTGTTGAACCGCTACTCGCTGGTGGTAGTTCCTATGCTCAATCCCGATGGAGCGGCTCGATTCAGCCGGTACAATGCCATTGGATCCGACCTCAACAGAGAAGGTCTTCGCGCCCTTTCGCCAGAGGCTGCCTTACTGAAATCGCTGCTCGGGAAAAATGCTGCTTGGGCCTTCAATCTCCACGATCAGCGCACCTTATTCAGTGTCGGCAGTACCTCGGTGCCTGCTACACTATCGCTACTCGCACCCTCCACCATCACACAGCGTGGCGAACAGGCACGACTCAATGCCATAAAACTGATTTCTAATACGCTAGAGACCTTTGAAGTCAATGATCGCAAATACATCGCCCGGTTTAGCGATGAGTATTACCCGCAAGCTATGGGCGAGTGGTGTACCGACCGAGGGATCTCTACCGTTTTGGTCGAGTGCGGTGGTCATTACCACGATCCACATCGCACTATAGCCCGGCAGATGTGCTTTCACTTTTTAAAAAATGCTTTACAACACCTATCTGATCCCGTAGCAACCTCATCTATTGCCTACTTTTCATTGCCCATCAACGGACAGAATCTGCGCGATGTGTTGCTTCGCAATGCAAAGTTGCGCACCCCTGCCGGCACTGTTTGCGCCGACCTAAGCTTTACGGCTATATATTACCCGGCCGAAAAAATGTGGAAATGGCAACTGGAAGAAGTCGGCGACCTTCAGCTCAAATTCGGATACATCGAAATCGACCTCTCTGACGCCGATCCCGTAGAGCATTACCAATGGAAACCTTTAACCCTTTACACACTCGAAGATATACCAAAAACATGGCATCCATGGTTTACCACGACCTAAATTCTTTTGAAAGCATCAATCCTTACACAGGCGAAAAATTTGCCCGATTTGAACTGCTTACCGATTCAGAACTGGATAAAGCCTTACAAAAGTCGCAAGAAGCCTTTTTAAAATGGCGCAAAACAAGCCTTAAAGAACGCTTGGCACTCATCGATGCGCTGGGCAATCTGCTGAACAGCGAAGCACCAACCTACGGCCAAACCATATCCCTTGAAATGGGGAAACCACTGCGCGAAGCCATAGCCGAAGTAAAAAAGTGTGCTGTAGCATGTAAATATTATGTGGAACACGCTCCCAGTCAGCTAAAATCTCGAAAAGTGCCCCTTGAAACCGGTCGCATCGGCGAGGTGCGCTACGAACCTCTCGGCGTAATTCTGGGCATCATGCCGTGGAACTTTCCCTTTTGGCAAGTGATACGCTTTGCCATTCCTGCTCTGGCGGCTGGCAATGTGGTGATGGTGAAACACGCTCCCAACACACCGCGATCTGCGCTTATGTTGCAGCAGCTCTTTGCCCGTGCAGGTTTCCCTGTTGGGGTTTATACCAATTTATTTATTTCTGTTCAACAAGTCAGTGGTCTCATTTCTCGAAGAGAGATTGCAGGTGTTTCACTTACGGGCAGCACTCGAGCCGGTCGAGCTGTGGCAGCCTTGGCAGGTCAGCATCTGAAGCCTTCGGTTCTGGAACTCGGCGGCAGCAATTCGCTCATAGCACTTCCTGATGCACCGGTTCAAAAAGTCGTTGAGCAAGCTGTGAATGCGCGCTTTATGAACGCCGGACAGAGTTGCATTTCTGCCAAGCGCATTTTCGTACCTAAGGATAAATACGATACTTATATCAAAGAGCTCACTATTCGTATCAAGCGTTTAAAAGTGGGAAATCCTCTCATGGACGATACGCATATTGGCCCGGTAGCACGCCTCGACCTGGCCGAACAACTCGAGAAGCAGGTAGCTGCCAGCGTCGATATGGGGGCAAGAGTACATCTGGGCGCTCAGCGCAGCGGCACAATTTTCACACCGACGCTACTCACTCATGTAAAGCCCGGTATGCCTGCCTTTGACCAAGAGCTCTTTGGGCCTGTGGCTGTATTAATTGTTTATTCTTCTGAAAAAGAAGTCATACAATTGGCCAACAGCACTCCTTACGGTCTCGGTACGGCCCTTTTTACCGAAGATGTGGAGCGTGCTAAAAAGCTTGTCCCAAAATTTCAGGACGGGGCCGTGTATATCAACGAATGGATCCACAGCGATCCGCGCTTGCCTTTTGGGGGTGTAAAAGACAGTGGCTACGGCCGCGAACTTTCGGAGGAAGGCATCCGTGCCTTTGTAAACGTTAAATCGGTCGTGGTGAATTCGGCTTTGTGAGCAGAGCGCTTAACCGCCAAAACCCGTTTTCGAAATATAAATGTACGATAGGAGCATAGCCATCAGCGTAAGGTAGATCGCTATGTTCCATCGCTTTATGGTTTGCTTGATGTGGAGTACTTCTCCTTTGTCTCTTTCATCAATCTCCACCGGAAAGAGCAGCGGATACATCCACAGGGCTTCCAGCCTCAGCTTGCGCTCTTCAGCATTCTTCCAATCGAAAATCAAAAGATCCATCGCCTGAAGCTCTTTAGGTGTTTTACCCTTTTTATTCTGTAAAACCAGCAGCTTCAAATGCCAAAACACCTTGATATAATAAAAAATAAACAGAGCAAAGGTGGTAATGATAAAAATGAAAAATCCGAGAAACTGAGCAATCATTTATTTTGCGTTTTTTCTATGTAATTCAGCTAATTTAATATAGCGTTCAAACACACCCCATGCCTGAATTGCGCTGATGGCCAGACCCGGTATCCCATCTCTGAATCCCTGCTGAAGGAAATAGTGCTTCACAAAGCGAAAAAGGGGTTTAATCACAAAATGTACAAATCCAGGCTTTTTACCTTTTTCAAACAGTTCCTCACTTTGCCAAGTGGCATATCGATGTATTTTCTGCAGATAGTGATCGAGACCTCGGTAGGTATAGTGCAGCAGTGGCTCATCAATGCGTCCCAACTCGCAAGAGCATTCCATTTCTTCGTGAACAAGTACATCGGGATATCGGCAGGTGCCGTCGTTGTAAATCAGCCGAATTACTTTATCGCCCTGCCAGCCACTGAAACGAATCCATCGGCCCATGAAGTTGTTTCTCCGTCGAATCCAGTAGGCTTTTAGCCCTTTATTCGACTGTACGATTGCGTCAATCTCATGCTTTAGAGCATCGGTTACTACTTCATCGGCATCGAGTATCAGCGTCCAGCGCGTACTCAAAAGGTCGAGTCCGCGGTTCTTTTGGCGGGCAGGAGTGTCGTATGGGTGCTTGTAGATTTGTATGTTTTGATATTCTCTTGCTATTTCATGTGTTTTGTCTGTGCTATTGCTGTCTAGCATGAGCAGTACATGATCAGCCCAATCGAATACTGAATCAAGTACCCTTCTGATGTTGTCTTCTTCATTCCCGGCAGTAATAAGTACCTGAAGCGGGGCCTTTTTCATAGTCATAGGCGCATGCGGTCCATTTCGCGTTTTTGATCGCGCTCTTTTATGCTTTCGCGTTTGTCGTAGAGCTTTTTACCGCGCACTAAGGCAATTTCGAGTTTGGCGAGTCCTTTGTCGTTGATAAATAGGGAAAGGGGCACAATAGTGAGACCTTGATTCTTGATAGCATCTTTCAGTCGCTTGAGTTCACGGCGGCTCAGCAGCAGCTTGCGCTCGCGTAGCGGGTCGTGATTCATGATGTTGCCATGCGAATACTCGGCTATGTGCATATTTTTCACAAAGAGCTCATCACCTTTGAAGTAACAATAGCTATCCGCAAGATTGACCTTACTCTGGCGAATAGACTTAATCTCTGTGCCCAGTAGTACCATACCGGCCACGAATTTGTCGAGCACTTCGTACTCAAAGCGCGCCCTGCGATTTTGGATCGAAACTTTTTTTTCAAGCTTCTCGGTTGCCATACGACAAAGGTACAGTTAAGCCTTGCAGTGCCATGGTTACACTCCGATTATTTTCGCCTTTCAATCTTCACCATGACTTCGGCCGACGAGAAACCTTTTCAAATTTTTGGACTAATGCTCTTTCATCACTTATCGAGCATCAAAATTGGCACCGATGCCGTACTGCTGAGCGCTGCTATTCGTCGATTTGCAGTTGCCGACCGTGTGCTCGACGTAGGCTGTGGATGTGGCATCATCGGTTTGTCTTTTGCACAAAAGTTTCCTAATGCTTTATTGACAGGCATTGACCTACATCGGCCTTCGATAGAGCAAGCCATTGAAAACAGCCGAAGGAACTATTTAGAAAACCGCTCAGAATTTCTGTGTGCCGATTATCAAACATTTTCTACTGATGAAAAATACGATTTGATCGTCTCAAATCCGCCTTTTTTTCACAACCAGCTCAAGTCGCCAAAAGCAGATAAAACTTCCGCGCGACATGGCGACGAAAGCCTTTCTTATGATGTACTTTTTGGCAAATCAGCAGAATTGTTATCAGGTACCTTAGCCCTTATTGTTCCCTTTACATATAAAAATGTGATTGTACAATTGGCCAAGAAAAAAGACTTACGCCTTACACGCGAAATAATTATTCGCTCTAAACCCGACTCAGAAACGCCAATTCGTGTAATATTCTTTTTTACAATGCAACCACACCCCTCCATCTTTGAATCCGTCGAACTGATCATTCGCAGGAGTGATAATTCTTTTACCGATGACTATTGGGAGTTTGTATATCAAAGCTAGACTCCATAAACGCGTGTCGAGAGGAAAAACGATGCTGTGCAGTGTGAAATAAAAATAAAATTCCCTGCACAGCGACAAAATCCCAACAATATGATTACGAAATCGTTAAAAAAGTTGGATTTTTGCAGGTGGGATTATGAAAAATGTGACGGAAATACTAACCGGTAAGAGCAATGGTGCCCATGTGCCGCTGATTGCCGGTCCGTGCAGCGCTGAGAGTTATGAGCAACTTCGCACCACAGTACTTGAGCTAAGAGAAATTTCGAATCTGATCGCTGTAAGAGCTGGCGTGTGGAAACCGAGAACTCGGCCAGGTAGTTTTGAAGGCATAGGCGAACACGCCCTTCAATGGATTCAAAAAATCAAAGAAGAAACAGGGCTCAAATTTGCCGTTGAGGTGGCTAACTCCTGGCAAACGGAAGCTGCCCTTAGAGCAGGCATCGACATACTTTGGATCGGTGCGCGTACCACGGTAAATCCCTTTTACGTACAAGAGATAGCCGAGGTACTGCGCGGAATAGATGTGCCTGTAATGGTCAAAAACCCTATCCACGCAGACTTAGGCTTGTGGATCGGCGGTGTAGAACGGCTTCGCAAGGTAGGCATTCGTCGGATTGTGGCCGTTCACCGTGGATTTTTCACTTCGGGCACCAGTGTTTTTCGCAACGATCCCAAGTGGGAAATACCTGTAGAGTTTCGCACACACATGCCCGATGTTCCCATCGTGTGCGACCCCAGCCACATATCGGGCAAACGCGACTACATCTTCGAAATCAGCCAAGCAGCCCTCGACCTCGAAATGGACGGGCTTATGATCGAGTCGCATTACCGACCTGATCAGGCCCTGAGCGATGCCGAGCAACAGGTGACCCCCGCCGAGCTTAAGGAAATCATGACAAAGCTCGTTCGTAGAGAAGAATTGCCAGAAAATACGGAGGCACTGGAACACCTCTACGAACTACGTCACCAAATCGATGCTCTTGATCATCAAATACTTAACCTTTTAGAAAAGCGCAAGCATTTGGTCGAGAGCATTGGCGAACTCAAAAGAGATCACAACATTACGATATTACAGTTTCAGCGCTGGTTCGAAATCGTAAAAGACCGAAGCCAACTGGCCAGAATATTGGGCTTAGACGAAGATGTGATTTTGGAAATCTTCCAACTCATTCATCGATCGAGCATAAAAATTCAACAGCAGATACTGCAAGGCAAAACCACCGACGTACAGTGAGGTAAACTTTATTTTAAAAGAGTGTTTTTTTGAGGTTTTCTAAAAAATCAAGGAAGGGCAAAACAATAATTTTGTTTCAAATTTGAGGAATGAAAAAATTTTGCCCCTTAAAAGCCTCAAAAAACCTTCTGATTATTGCCCTATTCCTCCTTAGTGCCTGTGTCAGAAAGGAAGTAGAACAAATATCCCCCTTTCAATTCATTACCCCTGATGCATCGGCTATCGTGCTCTCTCACAATCCGCAAAATTTGATTGCTGATGTTCAGAAAAATGCCTTTTTCAAAAATCTTAAAGGGTCAAAATGGCTTGAGGAGATAAAAAAAGATCTGGAGTTTTTCCGACTGCTGGCCGGCGACAGTACTTTTAATGTATTGAGTCAAAATTCATTGACCAGTGCTCTGGTGCTATCAGGAGCCAAGAAATACGGTTGGCTGTTCCTTCTTAAAAATCCTTCCGGAAACTTTCAACCGGTTAAAGACACTACAGTGTTTGAGCTGAATTCTTATATGTATGAGGGCACGCGCATTTTAAAAGTAAGAGATGCTACTTCTCGACAATTTTTCTTTTCTCAGGTGAAGAACAATCTGCTCTTTAGCCGTGAGAAAGCTTTAATCGAAGAGGCTATACGGACCTACTCCGGGAAACATTCGTTGCACTATCAGCAGTCTTTTGTGGAAGCTTTAAAAAAAATCAACAAAAAGGAACCTTTAAACCTTCTGATCAACGTAAAAGAATTTGCTAGTGTACTGGATGTGCTGATGCCTGCTGATTCTCCAAAGTGGATGGGCAAAATGGGAGTTTGGGCATCATTTGATGCACTTATCTCTGAAAACACATTGCAAATCGACGGTCTCGTTCAAGTGCCCGATTCCATGGGTTTATACTTTTCCGTTTTGTCACAGAATTACACAGCTGAAAAAAAACTTCAACACCTTCCCATCCCAGCTCATGCAGAAGCTTTTGTGTACTACAATCTTGAAAATTTTTCCACCTTTTACAGAAAATACGTAGAATATCTAGAACAAAATGCCAAACTCCAAAAACACCAGAAATTATTGGATTCAGAATTTAAAAACATCGACATAAAAAAACTACAGGAATGGCTAAAAGGAGATTTTGGATTGTACTATTTGCCAGAAGAAAACGGAAGTTCAAAAGTGTTTTTTTGCCGAACTAATAACGCCCAAGAATTTTTTAATGCACTGAATATTGACTTCAGTAAAAACCCTGTTTTTTCTTACAGAGGTCAAGATATTTTTCAATGGCCCTCTTTTAAAATTTTCGACCTTTTATTCAGCAATGTAAGTCAATTTTCATCTAATGTTTTTTACACTATTTTCGGTGAGTATTTATTGTTTTCAGATTCCGAATCAGCACTCATTAGCTCGATTAACTCTTGGGAAGAATCACTCTTTTTAACGAGAACCAAAGAGTTTGAAAAAATACATTCGAGAGCTGGTCAAATAGGACATTTTATCGCGTATTCCAGAAGAGGGTTCCTACAAAAAAATTTACAAAAAAACATTGGTAAAAAATACGAGATCGTCAAAGAAATTTTAGAACGCTCAGCAGTGTTCAATCAAGCTATCGTACAAATTAGCCCAATAAACCAAAATGCATATATTTCAGCATTGCTCACCAGCGAATCAACCGACGACCAACCCATCCGACAACTTTGGACATTAAAGAATGCAGATCCAATTAACGGACCTTACAAAGCGATCAATCATCTGGATGGAAGCTATGAAATAGTATATCAAGACTCCAAAAATGTATTGCACGTGCTTTCAGCAACTGGATCTCGCCTGTGGCAAAAACAATTAGATGCCCCTGTTGTACAGGTTTCGCAATGGGATATGTTTAAAAATGGCCGCCTGCAGCACGTGGTAGTGACGCAGCGCAGCGTGTATGTAATCGACCGCAACGGAAATGACGTACCTCCTTGGCCGAAAAAATTCGGAGGTACAATCACGTCTGCTGCTCTGATGGATTACGATAGAAATAGAAATTACCGCCTACTCATAGGCGAAGGAACCACCCTACACAACCTCGATGTAAAAGGCAATGCTGTTAAAGGCTGGCAGCTGCAACGACTTCCAGCTCCCCTTGCTTATACACCAGAGCATTATCAGTCACGAGGTCTTGATTACCTTGTTTTTCAGTGCATTGACGGTTCTATCTATATAACTGATCGCACAGGTACCTCACGGTTAAAAGGATTGTACCCGTTTAAAACGACCTCAAAAGTGCGGCTCGTATTTCCTGGAGAGTCTAAACTCTGGTATCTCACCTACATAAAACCCAACGGAAAATTGGTTAGTGCATTTCAAAATGGCAAAGTGGACAGCGTAGGCCTACTCAATGCCGTGGAATACGGTATGGTAGAATATGACGGCATCTACCTTGGCTATGCTGGTGGCAATCGCGTAATGGTAAAAGACGGGGATGTGATTTTTGACAAAAAAATGCCTTTCATGCTCTCATCAGCACCGAAAAAAATGGTTGTAGAAAAGGAACCTTTTTACCTGCTTACCAGCGAGAGAGATGAAAAGATCGCTATTATCCGAAAGGATGGCAATCTGCTCTCAGGTTTTCCGGTATATGGAATAGGTGATCCCCTTGTTCTGAATTCAGGGCGTTCCGATCAAATCCTGCTGGTTTGTCGCACGGCGCAAGGTCATTTGATGGCATATGCCTTCGACAAAAAACTTCTGAGCAGTAGATAATTCATATTAGCCCATCTATAGCTTTGGCTAAGGCGTAGTCTTTTTCAGTAACCACCCCGCCAGCGTCATGTGTGTTGAGTCTGATTTCAACCCGGTTATACACATTGATCCAATAGGGATGGTGGTTCATTTTTTCGGCCAACAAGGCTACTTTCGCCATGAACCCAAAAGCTTCGACAAAGTCTTTGAATTCAAAAGTTTTGATCAGGGTGTTATCTTCTTCACGCCACATTGGAAGGTGTTCTTTGACGTTTAAAACACCTTCCTTGAGCTAATGTTTTAATCCTGACTACGGCAAAAAAGAATAGCCGTTTCGAGTTTTCCAGAGGAAGTATTTTTCAAAAAGCACCTTGCTGAAATCACCCAAAATATTGGGCAGCATAATGGCGAAGGCTCTCGGTTTAAAGAGTTTGTTGCCAAAGATGATTACCTCCTTATTGCCGGCATCCAGTACACAAATAGCCGGAATATCTCCCCATTTTTTTGCCTTGAGCTTTTGTTCTCCTCCTGACTTCCGCATTTTAACACCCAAAATTGAAGATTGAAGCTACTTTTTTTTGCTCCTCTGTTAAAAGGATTACTTTGCTAATGGTTTCTTTCGTCTTGGGTGTAGTGATTTCGATTTGATAAAT
>NZ_BHZE01000013.1 GCF_003851885.1 Thermaurantimonas aggregans
TTCAAAAATCAATTTTTTGAAATATCACTACCAAAAACCTGCTTTAAGTCTAATTCATTTTTTGTAACATTAAATACCATTTAAAAACTGATAAAAAAAAGCTGCCCTCTTTTAGGACAGCTTCTTCACGTGGTGTGGGAGGGAATCGAACCCCCGACACAAGGATTTTCAGTCCTCTGCTCTACCTACTGAGCTACCGCACCATTTTTTCGGGCTGCAAAGGTATTTCGACTAACTAATTTTGCAAAAAAAATTTTCACTTGACAAAAAAAAATTTCTTGCTCGCTGATGTAGGCAATACTTACACAAAAGTAGAAGTTCATTATGGCGTTGAAATTCAGCAAATAGCATTTAATAGTTTTACTGACGACAGAAATTTTCCGCGCGACCAATGGCAGCACATCATTAAAGAATACGATGTACAAGACGTTTTCTACAGTTCTGTAATTCCTGCTTTTCATTCTGAAATTGAGCAGCTTAACGTATCAGGTCGTATTATGAGGGTACATTCAGAGCTTCGTTTGCCCTTTACCATAGCATACTGTACGCCTTTCACTTTAGGCTCTGATAGAATTTGTGTAGTATCTGCAGCCGCTCAAAGGAAGTCATCTGCCAGTTTGATTATAAGTGCCGGTACGTGCATTACTTTCGATGTTTTAGTAGGCACTACCTACATCGGTGGTAGTATATCGCCCGGAGTAAAGATGCGAGCAAAAGCCATGCATCATTTCACGCAAGCCTTGCCCGAAGTAGATGTTTTTAAATTCAATGCTCTTTGGAAGGAAGAAAATCCCCTTTTTGTGGGTAAGACAACCGAAGAGTGCCTTTTGGCTGGAAGTGTACAGGGGGCAGCCTTTGAAATAAATGAATACATCAATCGTTTATCTCAAATGCATGAAAATTTAAATATTTATTTAACAGGTGGTGATGCTATTACTTTGGAAAAATTGATAAAATCGGACATCTTTGCGCGTCCAAATATGTGTCTGGAAGGTTTAAACATTCTTTACAAACTCAATGCATAAAGTCGCAGCCCTTGTAGGCCTCTTAATTATAAATGCAATATCGCTTTTCGGTCAAAAAAATTCAGTATCTGCCTATTCGCAGTACGGCTTAGGCGATTTGCAGTGGATTACTAATGGAAGAAGCTTTGCTCTGGGCGGCATGACCCTTGGTCAATACAACCCTCTGTTCTTTAACATCGACAATCCAGCTACACTTAGTGCGCTAGACCTTACAACTTTCGACTTCGGTCTAAACACAGCAGTTTACAACATTTCAAACCAGCAGAATCCGTCAGGCCTTCGGAATTATTCGACCAATTTTTCGCATTTAAAGTTTGCTATTCCAGTGTATAAAGGGCAAACAATTTCCTTTGGATATATTCCCTATTCATTTATAGGATACGATATACGCACGGTAGAAGAAAACCAAGATCCTTTGCCCAAAGTGTTGTACCGATTTACCGGATCAGGCGGGTTTAACCAGGCTTTTTTTGCTGTGGGTTCTAAACCAGTTAAAGGTTTATCTATTGGTTTAACGCTCAAATATCTCTTTGGCGATAAAGAAAGATTGAATTACGTAATTCCTGACTTATCGAATGCGCTGAATACGCGCCAGAAAAGCATTGTGCGAATCGACGGATTTGTGTATAACGCAGGCCTCACATATCAACTGAAACTGGCTGAGCGCAAAGAACTGGTAATTGCAGGCACATTTTCCCCTACCATTCAAGTAGCTGCCGAATATACCGACGTGCAGTACAGCCATTCAGGCGGTGATTTTGGAAATCCAGTAGATACCTTTAGCCAATCTGGTGCAGAAACCACTGTGAGATACCCAATGCAATGGGGTGGAGCAATTACCTATCAACAATATTCAACGAGCCACGTAATACCAGTTTTCACAGCTGGAGTTGAAGTGCGTTATATCAATGGCAGTGAATTGATCATGCCTGTAGAAGGTAGCACCTGGCAGAACAGTCTGCGCTATGCTGCAGGTGTAAGTATGCTGCCGCGCTTTTTCTTCCCCGATCTTGAGAGGAGCACAAATTATTTTAATCGATTGGAATACAGACTTGGAGGCTTTTATGAGACAGGAATCGTCAATATTCAGAATCAAAACATTTCTCAACTTGGCATGACTTTTGGCCTCGCTCTACCGCTGCGAATCCGAGGCTTGGCACCAGGCGAAGTGAAATACAACCACATAAACATCGGTGTAGTCGCAGGCCGCCGAGGTACAACCTCAGGTAATCTGATTCAAGAAGATTTTCTCAGGTTTCACTTCGGTGTCACACTAAACGACAAATGGTTTATTAAATACAAATACAGATAATGATGAAAACAAAAAACATCTCTCTGATTGTGTTTTTTGCTTTGGCATTCTACCAGTGGGCTTTTGCACAGGGGGGATTTCAGAATGCTTCAGAAGATTGTAAAAACAACTATTCCATTTTTTACGAATTATACAAAACACGTAATTACGTAGAGGCTTTCGAAGGTTGGAAATACACCTTCGACAACTGTAAGGAAATGACCAAAAACATCTATATTTATGGTCCTACCATTGTAAAGGCTAAAATCGATGCGGAAAAAGATCAAGCCAAAAAAAGAGAACTCACACAATTGCTCTACAGAATCTACGACGACCGAAACAAATACTTTCCTGAAAAAGAAGGCTATGTGATCGGGCTAAAAGCAATGGATATGATGACCTATGAGCCTGAATCTGAAATGGAAACTGTATTTAACACCTTTCAAAAAGCTTTGGAGCTTGAAACCTTTGAGCACAGTGCTGCATTTTTTAACAACTACTTTATTATGGTGATACGCATGTATCAGAAAGATAGTAAAAAATTTGGTTTGGACAAAGTTTTTGAAACGTTTAACCTTATTAGCGAGGCACTAGAAAAAAACAATAACAATTACAACCGACAAATAGAAGAAATACAACAAAAGATAGATCTTAATCAAGCCACTGATAAAGATTTGAAAACCAAAGAAAGACTTGAAAAAGAACTTGAGAATTACACAAAGGTAGAGACCAATATCGAGCTCCAAATTGCCAAAATAGCTACTTGCGACAGACTGACTGTACTGTACAACGACGAAACCTTTAATGCCAATAAAAACGATATCAACTGGCTAAGGAGAGCTGCAAAACTGCTGCAAAAAGAGCGTGAAAACGAAGATGGAGAACGCGAGAGCTGTATCACCCTTCCCATTTTCTTGAAAATTGCCAACGAACTTAATAAGCTCGAGCCTAGCGCTACATCATCGCGTTCATTAGGTAAGATCGCCTTGTACAATAAAGATTACAACCTCGCCTTCGAATCCTTTAAGAAAGCAGCCGAGCTGGAGGCTGACCCCGTAAAGCGCGCAGACGACTGGCGCAGGGCAGGTGAGGCTATGCTGAGAAAAGGTCAACTCGAAGCCGCAAAAGCAGCAGCCTTGAAGAGCATTCAGATAAATTCCAAGTCTGGAGAAGGATATATTCTGCTGGCACAGGTGTATGCCGCTGCCGAAGGTGTTTGTGGAAACAATGTGTTTGAAAAGAAAGCCGTGTACTGGGCTGCCATCGACAAACTTCGCGCAGCCATTAACACTGATCCTAACGTGGCAAACAAAGCCAGAAAGCTCATTGCAGAATACAGCCGTAGATTGCCAGATAAGGGTATCTCTTTCCAATTCAACTGGAAGCAAGGCGATAAATACACGATCGGCTGTTGGATAAATGAAACAATAACAGTGGATTTTGACATCAAATAATGTCCCATAAGTTTTTGAAAACAGGCACTGCAGCATCCGTTGTAGTGCTTTTTTTATTTGTCGGGTGCAGAAATAATCCAGAAGTAGTACGGCAGATCAATCAGGTAGATACTCTACCTGTAGAGCAGCGAGAGAATGTACATCTCGTTTATACCGATAGCGGTTACAAACGCTTTGAAATGAAAGCGCCAGTGGCTGCCTTTTACAACGACCTACAAAATCCGAAGCTGGAATTTTCAAGAGGTATTCATGTGTGGTTTTATGACTATTATGGCCAGGTAGAAAGTGAACTTTCAGCCGGATACGCAGTGCGCTTTCCTGCCTTAAACCGCTGGGAAGCAATGTATAACGTTATATTTGTCAGCAAAAAAGGAGAAAAATTGGAAACTGACCATCTCATTTGGGATGAAGCTGCTGAAAAAATTTTTTCAGACAAAAAAGTTACCGTCACTACAGGTAGAGAAATCATAATAGGAGAAGGTTTTGAAGCAGATCAGTATTTCAATACCTATAAAATACAGAAAATCACAGGAGAAATTCTTCTAGAAGATGAAAATCAGTGACACACTAAGAATTGTAGAAATTGCATGGCTGGTAGTCATTACAATATGCGTTTTTGAAATAGTACGTGCAATCGCCACAGATTCAGGTACAAACATTTCGATATACATCGTGGTAGGCATTGGGGCTACCATTATGTTTTTTCTAAGACGAACACAGAGAAAACGCTACCTTAGACGAGATAATAACGCTCATCATCAGAAATGAGTGCATATACGTTTGTGATCGTATCGCTGCTGCTGTCAGCACTATTCTCAGGTTTAGAAATTGCCTTTTTGAGTGCTGACCGTTTTTTCGTTGAAGTTGAGCAAAAAAAAGGTTCTTTCGCTTTTAAAATCGTTTCCTTTCTCAGCCGAAAGCAAGGGATGCTACTTGCTGCACTTTTGCTCGGCAACAATATTGCCTTAGTACTTTATGGCATTTTTATACCCGATTTGTTAAGTCCACTCTTTGCAGGCATTCCTGCTGGTTATACGCTCTTAGCATTACAAAGTATCGTCTCTACCTTTATCATTTTGGTGTTAGCTGAATTTTTGCCAAAGAGCGTGTTTCAGAGTCGTCCGCACACCATGCTGCAGCGCTTTGCGGTTTTTGCCTGGTTGTTTTACATCTTGTTATGGCCTTTTACGTACGTTTTAGTAAAATTTAGCAATGGCATCCTTCGATTGCTTTTTAAAAAGCACCACATCGAAAACGAAGAAAATATTCTCTTTACAAGGCACGATTTGGCGCATTTCTTCAAAGAGAAGTACGAAAACAGCACCACTGCCGCCCGCGAAGAAAACGAGATCGAGATTTTCAAAAACGCTATTCAAATGGAAACCCGGCGGTTACGCGAATTCATCATCCCGCGTACCGAGTTGATTGCACTACCCATTACCGCTGGCATCCAAGAATTAAAAAAACTTTTCGAAGAATCAAATCTCAGCAAGATTCTCATCTACCGCGGCACTATAGACAATCTGCTCGGATATGTACATGTATACGACCTTATTAATGCTCCTAAAGACATCACTTCCATCTTACGTCCGATACGCTTTGTGCCTGAAAGCATGACTGCAAGCGAAGTGCTGCGCCTTATGACCAAAGAAAACCGCAGCATACTGGCAGTGTACGACGAGTTTGGCGCGCTTTCGGGAATTGTTACCATTGAAGATGTAGTGGAAGAACTCTTTGGCGATATCGAAGACGAGCACGATACAGCCGAAAACGACAATCAGGAAATAGTGGAAGATGGAAAAGATATAGTGGCCAGTGGTAGAGTAGAAATCAATCGTCTGAACGAAGTATATGAAATGCATTTGCCCGAAGACGAAAATTACAGCACATTGTCCGGGCTTATTTTTCATCGCCTTGAGCGCATTCCGAATGCAGGTGAACTTGTTGAAATTGAAGGATATAAATTAAAAATTGAACATATAGAACAAACCCGCATTCAAAAAGTGCGCATACTTGAGGCAATCAAATAACAGAGCTTTTGCCTGGCTTAAGGCTTATTGTATATTCGCAGCCTGATTTTTAAAACCTAAATCACTACAACAAAAGGAAATACATGGCGACATTAGAAAAAATCCGCAAGCGCTCTGGTTTGCTCATCATCATGGTAGGTTTGGCCTTAGTGGTCTTTATCCTTACAGATTTATTGTCATCGGGCAATTCACTGCTGAGAGGCGATGCTGTAAACGTAGGAAAAATCAACAGAGAGGCCATTGATGTCATGACGTTTAACAGCCTTGTGGACGAACGCATCGAAATCTACAAACAACAGAGTGGCGACTATTCTCTTCAAAATGCTTCGCGCAAAGATTTCGCTGATGTAATCTGGGATGAGCTCATCCGCGAAAAAGTTTGGGGCAGCTACATGCAAAAACTTGGCATCGTTGTAACCCCTGAAGAGCTCTACCAGCGCTTGAAAAGCGACCCAAACATTCAGCAAGCGCCAGTCTTTAAAGATCAGATGACCGGAATGTTCTCCGATGCGCTTTTTCAAAACTACATTCAGCAGCTACAAGACAATCAAAACAACGACCAAGAGAGTCGCGAACGCTGGCGCCAGTGGCTTAACTTCGAAAAAGCCATTCGCGAACAAACTGCTCAGCAGAAGTACATTAAGGCTGTAGAGCTCGCCATTTATGTGCCTAAAGCTTTTGGAAAAATGGAGCTCTACAACAACAATCAGTACTTTAACGTGGAGCTCGTAGCTAAAACCTATGAATCCATTCCCGACTCGGCTGTGGTAGTAAAAGATTCTGATATCAACGCCTGGTATCGCAAAAACAAGCAAAAATTCAAGCTCGAAGAGCCTATTCGCTCGATTCTGTATGCCAGCTTTTCAGTGACTCCTTCAGCTGAAGACGAAGAAAATGTGCGCAAAGAATTGATTAGCTATACCATCCCTTCTGAAAAAGTAAATCCTGACGGCACCATAGAGCCGATCGAATCTTTCCTTGAGGCTGAAGACGACTCAGCCTATGTAGCAACACGCAGCGATGTGCCTTTTAAAAGAGAATTTATTCGCGAATCGCAGCTCAAGGATCAAGACACGATTTTCAAAGGGAAAAATCCCGGATTTATTCACGGGCCTTATTTAGTTGACAATGAGTACAAGCTTACTAAGGTAAGCAAGGTGAAATTTTTGCCTGATTCGGTAAATGCCCGTCACATTCTGATTTCTTTTGCTGGGGCTCAGGGCAGCCAATCTACTCGCCAACCTATGGAAGCCAAGGAAATGGCCGATTCCCTACTTGCCTATTTAAAAGAAAACCGCAATCAGTTCGACAGTTTGGCGCGTACGCTCAGCGATGATAAAGGTTCTGCCGTAGAAGGCGGTAATCTGAACTGGTTTGGCCCTGATAAAATGGTAAAACCCTTCTCAGAGTTCTGTTTTACGAATAATAAAGGTGAAATTGGATTAGTACTCTCTGAGTTTGGTTTCCACATCATTGAAATTCTCGATCAAAAAGGTTCTGAACGCGCCCTTCAGCTTGCCACTATCGTTCGTGAATTGCAGCCCAGCGAGAAAACCCTCGAAGAAGTTTATGCAAAAGCCTCACGCCTGGCTTCAGTAGCTAGCGATCCCCTTAAGTTTGAACAAGAGGCCGCTGCTTTAGGTACCGTAATTCGTCCCGTAAACGACATTACACCAATGCAGGAATTCATCGTTGGTCTTGGTAGAAACAGAGATATTGTTCGCTGGGCCTTCAATGAAGACCGAAAAGTAGGCGACATAGATATCAATACATCCGAAGGCAAATCGTATGTGGTAGTAAAACTCACTCAGATTGAAGACGGCAAATACCGCTCACTCGAGTCAGTAAAAGACCAAGTAAAAGAGGCAGTACTAAAAGAAAAGAAGGCCAAAATGGCCCTAAAAGAACTTGAAGACGCTGTAAAGGGGGCCTCTGACCTGAAGACAATAGCTGATAAATTAAAAGTAGGAGTAACCAACGCTCGTGTTAATTTTACTTCTAATATTATACCCGGTATAGGTAACGACCCGAAGGCAGTCGGTTACATCTGCGGTTTACAAGCTGGTCTGAACCTAAAACCTTACGAAGGAGAAGTAGCCGCCATTGTAGTGAATGTAAAATCCATTGAACCTGTAAGTGATACTGGTGAGTACGACAATTACACCAAAGGCCTTGAAAATGCCGTTAAGCCTTTTGTACGCTCTCAAATTTTTGAATCGCTGAAGAAATCGGCTAACATTGTAGATCAAAGATATCGATTCTTCTAATTGATTAAAATAAAAAAAGCCGGCCATGCGTGCCGGCTTTTTTTATTTGATAAACAGCGGATTATGCTTCCTCGATTTCAGCTAAATAGCGCTCAGCGTCCAGCGCGCCCATACAACCTGAACCGGCGGCTGTCACTGCCTGACGATATACTTTGTCTTGCACATCACCCACAGCAAATACGCCTGGTAGATTCGTTTTACTGGTACCTGGAATGGTTTTAATGTATCCGGTTTCATCCATGTCGATCTGTCCTTTGAAAATGTCAGTATTAGGCTTGTGACCGATGGCTACAAAGAACCCATAAGCTGGAATCACATATTCACGGTTTTCTTTTTTTGAGAGCACTTTAACCCCTTCTACAGCATGATCTCCGATAAGATCTATTGTTTCTGTGTTGAAGAGTACCTCGATGTTTGGAGTTTTAAACACTCGCTCTTGCATGATTTTGGAGGCGCGCATCTTATCACTGCGGACGAGCATGGTTACTTTCGGACAGAGCTTCGATAGATAGATAGCTTCTTCGCAAGCGGCATCACCACCGCCCACTAGTACTACTTCCTTGCCCTTATAAAAAAAGCCGTCGCAAACCGCACAGGCTGATACACCGTGACCCATAAGCCGTTTTTCGCTCTCGAGGCCGAGATACTTGGCTGAAGCTCCTGTGGCGATGATTACTGTTCTGGCTTGTATTTGTTTTTCGTCGTCGATAGTCAGGGTATGCCAGCCGCCTTTTTCAGTTGAAAATTCGACCTTTGTTACCATACCAAAGCGAACGTCAGTATGAAATCTCTCAGCTTGTCGCTTGAGATCTTCCATCATTTGAGGGCCCATTACGCCATCAGGATATCCCGGAAAGTTTTCTACCTCGGTGGTGGTGGTGAGCTGTCCGCCTACCTCCAGACCGGTGTACATAATGGGTTTTAGATTGGCTCTTGCTGCATAAATGGCGGCTGTGTATCCCGCAGGTCCACTGCCTATGATTACACATTTGTGTTGTTCCATTCTTTTAGGAGATTTTAAAATTAGGCTGCAAAGGTAGCCTGCCTATTGCCGATTACAGTGTGATTTATGTAATGTTTTATCGATGTAACAAATTAATAATAAAATTAGATAATAAAAATCTATAATGCAAAGGCGCATCAGAATAAAAATTGACACGCCTTGCGAAAAGATATATGTTTGAAAGATTAATCTACATTATCGTGTAAAAAAGAATTATTTGTTCGCAACTCTGTATTATTTCCTTTTCCAGAAACAGTGAATCTGCTTTCACTGTTTTTTTTTGAATACAATTCTTTTTCAATATTAATCCCTCTACGCTTATATGCTGGTTCTGCATGCATTTCGTCGATCTGGTGCTTTTTGTTTCTGAAAATGTGGTTATATTTTCTTAAATTTTCTCTACGAGATTTACTCAAATTATTTAATGCGTATTCGATGGGTTTGTCGAAGAAATCTTCTTCTTCTGTTACTTCTTTTTTATTAGATTTTTTAGGTAGTGATGGAACTTCATTTTTTACTTTAATTTCAAATTCCAAAGTTTCATCCTCACTTTCAAACTGTGCAGCAACTTTCTGTACTTGTTTTTCCTCTTCATCCATGAGCTCAAATACCTTTACTCCACTGTCATAAGTTGCTGTTATTTTTTCTTCAACCGGAGTTTGTGTAGCGACTTCCTGGGTGTTTGAAGAAAAAATTTCATTCAAGGGTTTTTCGAAGTCAAACTCTACCACCTGGGCCGACTCATCGTTATCTGTTATATAGGTAATCTGAATTTCTTCATTTTCGTCTTCTAAGGTAAAGCGAATTTCTTCATCTGAATTTTCAGATATTTTTATTTCTTTTACTGTTGGATTTTGAGGTTTAACTTGTTCTAATGTGTTTGATGGAATTTCTTGTTTTTCGTTTTCTAATTTTTTATCAGAAGTTTCTTCAATATCAAGCAATGAGGGTTGAATTACTTTTGGAGTAGATTCTTGTGCTTTGGTAGGTAGAGGTGTTTTTTCCGCTGGTTTTGGAGCAGGACTTTGCACCTCATCAGTTGTTAGGAAGTGTACTTTTTTTTCGGGTTCTTCAGTTATGAGGCGAGTATTGTCGCGATTAAATCCTGTAGCGATAACAGTTACGGAAATTTCCTGTCCTAAAGACTCATCTTCACCCAAGCCCATGATGATGTTTGCATTTCCACCAGCTTGATCTTGTATGTAATCGTTGATTTCGCCGATCTCATCAATGGTTACATCGCTTGATCCATTAATGAGCAACAAGACATTAGTGGCTCCGTGAATGTGGTTGTCGTTAAGTAGAGGGGAGTCGAGAGCGAGCTTAACAGCCTTTGATGCGCGATCGGTACCGCTGGCGCGGCCACTGCCCATGATTGCGGTACCGCTGTTAGACAGTACGGTCTTTACATCGCGCAGGTCGATGTTGATGTTAAAGTTCCTGGTAATAACTTCAGCAATCGAACGTGCAGCGGTGGCCACTACTTCGTCTGCTTTGGCAAAGCCATCTTTCCAGTAGAGGTTTCCGAATATTTCTCTGAGTTTATTATTGTTAATGATTATAAGTGAATCGGTATGCTTCTTCATTTCAGCTATGCCAGCTTCGGCCTGTTGAAGCCGTAATCTGCCCTCAAATCCGAAAGGCGTAGTAACGATGCCCACAGTTAATATTCCGAGTGCTCTTGCAATTTCTGCAATTACTGGCGCTGCTCCAGTACCTGTTCCTCCACCCATACCTGCTGTAATAAAGACCATTTTTGTGTCTTGAGCGAGCAGTTTTTCGATTTCAGCACGGCTTTCTTCGGCTGCGGCTCTACCTACGCTGGGATTTGCTCCGGCACCAAGCCCTTCAGTGATGTTTGCACCTAATTGCAGTTTAATAGGTACGGGGCTGTTTTCTAAATGTTGGCGATCAGTATTACAGATGGCATAGTCCACACCTTTGATGCCGAGGGAGTACATATAATTGACGGCATTGCCACCGCCACCGCCTACACCGATTACTTTTATGATAGATGACTTGTTTTTAGGCAGGTCAAAGTTGAGAATTTCGCTCGTTTCCATGTTGTCTATGGTTTTAAGTATTCACGTCGTTGTTTAAAAATTCTATTATTTTTTTGGTCCAGCGCTCAAAGATGCTTGATCGTTTTTTGGACAGGTCAAAAGAAGAGTTCGAATCTTCTGAGGCAGTGATTTCTTGAGAGGTGTTTTCAGCTTGAATTTTGTCTGATGGATTGTTATTGCTTTCTGTTTCAGCCGAAGTTTCAGTTTTAGCCTTTTGTTTTTTCTTTTCTTCGAGTTCTTGTGATTCAAGCCCTTTCATTACTAAGCCGATTGCCGTAGCGTAAGCAGGCGATGCCAGCTCGCTGTACTCTGATTGGGCAAGGTGTTCGTTGGGATATCCGATGCGGGTATCCATGCCTGTGATGTAGGCCACTAATTGCTTTAGATGTTTTAGCTGTGCACCCCCTCCGGTGAGCACTATGCCTGCTATGAGGCGTTTGCGGGGTTCGTTGTATCCGTAGTTTTTTATTTCGATGTGAACTTGTTCGATAATTTCAGATACGCGAGCATGAATGATTTTAGAGAGGGTTTTCAGTGATATTTCTTTCGGATCTCTGCCACGCAAACCGGGAATGGATACGATTTCATTTTCCTTGTTTTCACCTGGCCATGCCGATCCGAATTTGATTTTTAGCAATTCAGCTTGTTTTTCGATAATTGAGCAGCCTTCTTTGATGTCTTCGGTGATGATGTTTCCGCCAAACGGTATAACGGCTGTGTGGCGAATAATGCCGTTTTTGAAGATGGCCACATCTGTAGTTCCGCCTCCTATATCGACCAGTACTACGCCAGCTTCTTTTTCTTCTTCAGTGAGTACTGCTTCGGCCGACGCAATGGGTTCGAGGGTAATTTGTGAGAGTTTTAATCCTGATTCGATTATGCAGCGGCCAATGTTTTTAATGGATGCCATATCACCAATCACGATATGGAAGCTCGCCTCGAGCCGAGAGCCATACATACCGCGGGGTTCGGTAGTTTCAATTTTACCGTCGATTTTGTACTCTTGAGGTATGATGTGAATGATTTCATCGCCGGGCAGCATATTCATCTTCTGCACGTTGGATATCAATTTTTCGATATCCTCTTCCTCGATTACTTCTTCCGGATTTTCGCGCACGATGTAGTCTCTGTGCTGCTGCGAGCGGATGTGTTGGCCTGCCACGCCTGCTACTACATGAGATATTTGAAGCCCTGAGCGCGCCTCAGCCTCCGATACTGCCTGCCTAATGGCTTCGATGGTTTGAGTAATATTCGTTACTACACCTCGACTTACGCCCATGGATTTAGCGCGACCCATCCCAAGGATTTCTATTTTTCCATGTTCATTTTTTCGACCGATTACGGCCACAATTTTTGTAGTACCTATATCGAGCCCTACGGCGATTTTTTCACTGCTCATACTCGCAAATTACTTGTTTGCCAAAGGTTAAATTGATGGTTTTAATTTTTTTGTTTTCCAAGGTGGGATATATATACCTGTAGAATGCTTTCAATCGAAGTAATTTTTCTTCGAGTTGTTCGCTTTTCCCGATAAAAATAACTTCGTCGTATCTCGAACTAAATGCTGTTATCTCATGACGCTCTGATACAAAAAATCCGCTGAAGAAATGATTGAAAAAGTCGTCACCTTCTGATTTTTGTAATACGGAAACAATTTTTTCAAGTATTTCATCATTGATGGCACCGTCTATCACGGGTACATGGGCTGAGAAATAGGGTGAAAGTGGAAATGCAATACAATGGTTATCAATGTAATAATTTTTGCTTGAACTTAGTACGCGCAACAAGGGATATCTCGGTTTCACTTGGATATGCAATTCACCGCTTAGTGTGAAAAATATTTCTGATTTTTCAATGGTTTTTTGATTATCTAATAATTCTTCTAACAATTTTATGTTGATACTTTTTCGTCCTAATGCTCTACTTTTTTGTTCTTCCAGTGAACTCAATTTCAATATTTCATCTTTACTGATGAGATACTTATCGTGATAGCGTTCGATGTCGATAGAAATACGATCAATAGTTGAGCTTTCGAGTTTGTGCTTTGCAAAGCCCGAAATGACTAAATATCCTATCGTAAGGCTGATCAAAATAAGTAGTCGAAATAAATTATTTTTTCTTTTCATAGAGGATGTTTTTAATGCCTTCAACAGCATCACTTATGTTGCCAGCCCCTGCAGTGATGATTACGTCATTTTGCAATCGAATTTTTTTTACAAAATCCATCAATTCGCCCAGAAAGACGATGTCTTTTTCAGCACAGGTAAGGTGTTTATAGATGAGTTCTTCTGTTACACCTTCAATTTTTTCTTCACGTGCCGGATATATGTCGAGCAATACTACACGATCAGCTATACTTAGACTTTCTGCAAATTCTTGGTGAAAATCGCGTGTGCGGCTGTACAAGTGCGGTTGGAAGATGATGGTAATCTTTCTGTCGGGATATAAAAGCCTGGCTGATTTCAACAGAGCTTCGAGCTCTGCCGGATGATGGGCATAATCGTCGATAAACGCGAGATTGGGCAACTGCAGAATGATTTCAAAACGCCTTTTTACTCCTTTAAACGTCTTAATGCCTTCGGCGATTTGAGTCGGAGTAAGTCCATAAATATGGCATAGCCCAGCAGCTGCCACGGCATTCTCAACGTTGTGTATGCCAGGTACTTGGCAGCTTGTGGATATCTTCTCTCCGTTTGGAAAAGAAAGGGTATAATGAAATTGCCTGTTTTGAATCTGTATATCTTCAGCGTAATAATGCGCATTTTTATTTAAACCGTACGAAAAATCGCCCGAGACAGGTAGATTGATTTTTGTGAGAAGTTTTCCAAATTTTTTGGCTATTCGGGCAAATTCTAAGAAAGCCTCTCGCACGCCCTCTTGGTCTTTGTAAATGTCGAGGTGGTCGGGGTCTGTTGATGTAATTACAGCCAGTGATGGCTCAAGCCGAAGAAAGGATCTGTCAAATTCATCGGCTTCGATTACCATTGTATTGCTATTTCCATAGAGAAAGTTTGTATTGTAATTGGCGCTGATGCCACCAATAAATGCACTTACATCTATGTTGTTGTGCTTTAAAATATGAGCAACCAAGGCTGTGGTGGTCGTTTTGCCATGTGTGCCTGCCACGGCTATGCTACGCGACGACTTCGTAATCAAACCCAGCACCTGGGCTCGTTTCATAAGGGTAAAATTTCGCTCTCGAAACCATATCATCTGTTGATTGCTCTGGGGCACAGCGGGTGTATACACTACTAGGGTATCGGCAGGTGTACCAATCCTGCGCATCGGTAGAGCGTCGATTGTATCTGAATAAGTGATGGCTATGCCTTCGGCTTCAAGTTCAGTAGTAAGCGTTGTACGCTCTCTATCAAAGCCAGAAACTATGGCTTTTTTCAAATTGAAATACCTGGCCAAGGCACTCATTCCGATGCCTCCTATACCAATGAAATAAAAATATTTGTATGTATCGATGGGTCGGTTCATGCGATTACGGCTTTTAGTATTTCATCTGCTATTTTTTGAGTGGCATCTGGTTTGGCCAGGAGTTTAATGTTCTGTTCGAGTTGTACTCTCGCTTCTGCTGAGGTAAGTAGCATCATCAAGGTGTCTTTTAGTGATGAAAGGTTTTTTTCCTCGATCACGATGGCTGCTTTTTTCTCGGCAAAAGCCTTGGCATTTTTAAGCTGATGATTTTCTGCCACATTAGGCGAGGGAATTAATATGCAAGCCTTGCCAGCTGCAGAAAGCTCTGAAAGCGTACCTGCCCCGGCGCGTGAAATAACTATTTCAGCCCAGGGATATACTTCGTATAAATCAGCTGCAAAGGCGTCGAGGTAAAATCTGCTTTTGTTTATCGGATATTTTTTTCGGTATGTATCGAAATAGATTTTGCCACAAATCCAAACCAGATTCGCTTTCTCCTGAATTTCATTAACCAGGGAATCAATAGCTTGATTTATAGAACGTGCACCCAAACTTCCACCAACGACAAGAACAGTTGGTTTCGAAGGGTCGATCAGGAATTTCGCTGCTACTTTAGGGTCTTTTTGTTTAGTAGTGACTATTTCTGCTCGAATCGGATTACCGGTGATTAGAATTTTTTCGGCGGGCAGATATTTGTCCATGCCTTCGTAAGCTACAAAAATTTTGCGCGCAAAGCGACCCGCCCATCTGTTCACTATTCCGGGATAAGAGTTTTGCTCTTGAAGAAAAACGGGGATATTGAGTAAACCTGCCGCCATTACAAGGGGGCCACTGGCAAATCCGCCTGTACCAATAACTGCGTTTGGCTTAAAGTGTCGTAGTAAAGCTATGGATTTTACGATGCTGTAAAGGAGTTTAAAAGGTACTAAAAAGTTTTTTAACGAAAAGGAACGTTGAAGGCCTGTGATGGGCAGACCGACGATCTCATAGCCAGCATTAGGAATTTGAGTCATTTCCATTCGTCCCAGAGCTCCCACAAATAGAAATTTTGCCTCCGGTAGCCTTCGTTTAAGTTCGTCGGCTATGGAGAGAGCAGGAAAAATATGGCCTCCTGTTCCACCTCCGCTAAGCATAAATTTCATTGGCTTCCTGCTCATGAGTTTCTGTTGTTTGGTTTGAAACAGCGGCCTTATCGTCGCTGCTTTTGTCATCTTCATTGAGGTTTTCAGTAGAGTAGCGGCTCACCGATTGCACAATGCCGATGGCTGCACAAATGGTCCAAATGGAGCTGCCGCCCGCACTTAGCAGCGGAAGAGTCTGACCGGTGACGGGCAATAGATTGACGGCTACACCCATATTGATAAGTGCCTGGATAATGATTCCAAAGCCTGCCGCCACTACTAAGAGACTGCCAAATAATGACTTAGCTCGCGTGGCTACCATTAAAAACCTTACAAGCAATAAAAAGTACAAGAACAGCACCGACACTGCTCCTACAAATCCGTACTCTTCAGTGATGATGCTGAAGATGAAATCGCTAGACGATTGAGGTAAGAAGTATTTCTGAGTGCTCTTACCCGGCCCTGTGCCTAAGAGTCCGCCATTGGCTATTGCCATCTTTGAGCGCTCTACCTGATAATTGTTATCGGCATCGCCGTTTATAAAATTTTCAATTCTCGCTTTCCAGGTATCTACTCTATTGGGCATTAAATCGGGGAAGGTGACCACTGCTGCGATGAATAATGCCAAGCCGGCAGCTATTGCGCCTATGGTGTAGAAAACGTATTTGTTAGGAAAAGGCGCGATAATCATGAGCAGCACAGCCTGTGCGAAGATGATGGCGGCTGTAGAGAAATTGGCTGGGAAGATCAATCCACACACGAGAAAAATCGGTGCAAGTATTTGCCAAAAAACCATCTTAAAGGTCCATTCAGCCGGGTTTTCTCTTTTCGACAGCGTTCGGGCCAAATACACCATCAACACCAATCCAGCAATTACGCTACTCTGAATGGTGATGCCGAGCATTGGGATTTGTATCCATCGACTTGCATTCGCGTTGCCAATCGTGTAGCCTTGTGAGAGCGTGTAGAGCAATAAAATTACTGCCGGTACCAACAAAATGACCGAAACAGGTGCGAAGTAGCGGTAATGGATGTTGTGAAGCATCCATATGATGAGCCAACCCATCAGTACATGCATAGCATGCCTGAGCAGCAGTGCGAAGGCGCTTATCTTGCCATACGTCCACTGTAGATTGCTGCCCGCGCTGTAAATGCTTAAAAAGGAGAAAAGCGATAGCAGAAACACTACTATCCAGATGACTTTGTCTCCTTTAAGCTTGAGTTGGCTGCTAATCATGCGATCACAGTTGGCGTACCCAGTACTTAAATTGATTGCCTCGGTCTTCGTAGTTTTCAAACAGGTCGAAGCTAGCACAGGCCGGTGAAAGCAAAACCACATCGCCCTTTGATGCCAGACTGTAGGCAGTTTTTACAGCTTGCTCCATGCTGTGTGTGTCGGCAATTACATTCACCATTCCGGTAAATTCATCCAGCAGTTTTGAATTGTCTTTACCCAGACAAACAATGGCCTTTACGCGTTCTTTAACCAAGGGATGCAAGGCGGAGTAGTCATTGCCCTTGTCCACACCACCGGCAATCCACACTATGGGTCGTTTGATGCTTCCCAGAGCGTAAAGTACCGAATTCACATTAGTGGCTTTTGAGTCGTTGATGAAGTCGATTCCGCCAATAGTACCTGCATGCTCTAATCGATGCTCGACGCCTTCGAAATCGGAGAAGGCTTCTTTGATTTTTTCCTGGCGAATTTCGTGGATGCGTGCAGCAATGGCTGCTGCCATGCTGTTGTAGGCGTTGTGTGTGCCTTTAAGCTTAAACTCCTTGATTACCATCGTTTCCATATTCTTTATTTTTACAATGAATTCGATTTCTTTTACCAGATAAGCGCCCTCTTCGGGTTCTACTTGTGCACTGAAGGGTATTTTGCGAGCCCTGATGAGAAATTTGGGCATGTAAGTCACCGTTACAGGATCGTCAGCACAGTACACAAATACTTGGTCTTCGCGTTGTGCCTGAGTTATCCGAAATTTGGATGCTATGTAGTTTTCAAACTTGTAATCATACCTATCTAGGTGGTCGGGGGTGATGTTGGTGAGAATTGCTACATCAGGCGCAAACGTGTAGCAGCCATCGAGTTGAAAGCTGCTCACCTCGAGTACGTAGGCTTCGTAGAGGTGATCATCGATTACCAGTTCGGCAAAGCTTTTTCCGATATTTCCCCCGATTCCTGTTTTTACTCCACCTTTTAAAAAGATATGTCCAGTAAGTGAGGTTGTTGTAGTCTTTCCGTTAGTGCCGGTAATGGCTACGATAGGCTTGTGAGTATATAATGAGGCAAATTCAATTTCTGAAATTACTTTCTTGCCGGCCACCAGCGCTTTTTTAACTACAGGAGCCTTGTCAGGCACTCCGGGGCTTTTAATCACCACATCGGCCGCTAGTATTCTGTCAAGATCATGACGACCTTCTTCGAAATCAATTTGTGCATTTCTGAGCTTAGAGGCGTATTTTTCAGATACCTTACCCGCGTCGCTCAAATACACATCCAAACCCAAATGCTTGCCGAGTAAGGCAGCTCCTGTGCCGCTCTCGCCGGCTCCTATAATGGCAATTTTTTTAAATTCTGTGTCTCTCATTACCGGATTTTTAGCGTTACAAAGGCTACTACGGCCAGTATGATGCCTACGATCCAAAACCGGGTTACGATTTTGGCTTCGTGATATCCTTTTTTCTGGTAATGGTGGTGTAGGGGAGACATCAAAAAGATTCTGCGACCTTCGCCGTACTTCTTCTTTGTGTATTTGAAATAGCTGACTTGAAGAACTACAGAAAGATTTTCAACCAGGAAAATGCCACACACGATAGGAATAAGCAATTCTTTTCGAACGGCTATGGCCAGCGTAGCCAATATACCGCCCAGTGCTAGCGAGCCAGTATCGCCCATAAATACTTGTGCTGGGTAGGTATTGTACCAAAGAAAACCCACACAAGCTCCGATCAGGGCAGCTACAAACACTACCATTTCCCCAGAGTTGGGGATGTACATGATGTTTAGATAGTCGGCGAAAATGATGGAACCCGATACATAGGCAAAGATTCCTAGCGCCACTGAACTGATGGCCGAAGTTCCTGTAGCCAATCCGTCGAGGCCGTCAGTAAGATTAGCTCCATTAGAAACTGCTGTGATAATGAAAATTACAATGGGGATATAGACGAGCCAACCCCACTTTTGGCCGTCGAGTCCGAACCATTGCACGACTTCAGAATAGTCTAATTCATTGTTTTTTAAAAAAGGAATAGTTGATTTAATGCTCTTTTTCGCTTCGCCAAAGACGGGCTTTTTACCTTGATCAATTTGAGCGGTGAGAGTGTGAATACGCGACTCGGTTTCTTTTTCTTTAATGGTTACCTCGGGATGAAAATACAACGTGGTACCTACGATGAGGCCAAGGCCTACTTGCCCGAGCACTTTGAACTTGCCTCTAAGTCCTTTTTTGTCTTTTTTAAATACTTTGATGTAATCGTCAATAAATCCGATTAACCCCATCCATACAGTGGTGATGAGGAGGAGTATCACGTAAACGTTGTCGAGACGTGCAAAGAGGAGAACGGGTATCAAAATTCCTCCTAGAATGATGATACCGCCCATCGTAGGTGTACCTGCTTTTAGGTTTTCACCTGCGAGACCCAAATTCCGAACGGTTTCACCTACTTGTTTTTTGCGCAAAAAGACGATAACGCGCTTTCCGTAAACGAGCGTTATAAAAAGAGCGAAGATGATCGCCATCGATGCCCTAAACGTTATGTATTGAAACATTCCCGCTCCGGGGAGGTCGTACACTGAGTTGAGGTATGAAAAGAGGTGGTAAAGCATTCGATTATAATTGATTGTAGTAGTCTAGGATTACTTGTTTGTCATCAAATGGATGTTTTACACCCTTGATTTCCTGATATTTCTCGTGCCCCTTCCCGGCCACAAGTACCACATCTCCTTTCCGGGCGAGGCTTAAGGCCATGCGGATGGCTTCGCGCCTATCCGTGATTTTGTGGCATTTCCGCCGTTGGTGCAGTTCGATGCCAGCTTCTATTTCTGCTATGATCTGCTCGGGATCTTCAGAGCGCGGATTGTCAGAAGTGATGATGACACGGTCGCTCCAGTCGGCAGCGATCTTACCCATCTCAGGTCGCTTAGCCTTATCACGATCGCCACCACAGCCAAATACTGTGATAATTTGCTGGTCGTGCTTTCGCGACTCGTGCAGGGTTTTCAAAACGTTTAGCAATGCATCGGGGGTGTGTGCGTAATCGACAATGGCTATTTGACCCGTCGGACCAGTAAGGGTCTCAAATCTGCCTTCCACAGGCCTAAGAGAGCTTATGGCCATAAGTGCCAGACTTTCATCAACCCCAAGCAACACTGCTACAGCATAAACAGCAAGGAGGTTATATGCATTAAATTCGCCAGTAAGAGCTGTGTACACATCGGCTCCACCTATGCGCAGCGTAAGGCCACCAATGTTGTTTTCAATGATCTTGCAGTGAAAATCGGCCATTTGCTTCAGAGCGTAGGAGTATTTTTTGGCCTTTGTGTTCTGCACCATTACTTGGCCGTTTCTATCGTCGGCATTGTAGAGGGCAAAAGCCTTTGAGGGCAATTCGTTAAAGAGCTTTTGCTTGGCAGCTATGTAATTGGCAAATGTTTTATGGTAGTCTAAATGATCGTGCGTAATGTTAGTAAAAACAGCGCCGGCGATGTCAGTACCTGCCAGGCGCTCTTGATGAATGCCGTGGCTGCTGGCCTCCATAAAGCAGTATTGAACACCTGCATCTGCCATGGCAGCCAGATGCTTCTGAAGCGAAAGTGCATCAGGTGTAGTGTGAGTGGCTGGCAATTCCTCGTCGTGTATTATCACACGTACGGTCGAAATCAATCCGGTGCGAAAGCCGATTTTTTTGAAAACTTCATAGAGCTGGGTAGTTACTGTAGTTTTCCCATTCGTTCCTGTTACTGCTACGATTTTCAGCTTTTCTGAAGGGTTTCCGTAGAAATTTGAGGCAATGACTCCTAATGCTCGAGCGCTGTTTTCTACGTATATGAAAGATATTTCGGGATATTTTTCGCTTAGATTGTTATCGTGCTCGCACACTATGGCCATAGCTCCGGAGTTTATAGCTTGCTCTATGTAGTTATGACCATCTGAGTTGGTGCCTGCTACTGCCACAAAGAGCGATTGATTTACCACCTTGCGTGAGTCAAACGCCACTTCTGAAACCGTTTGGTTCAGATTGCCGCGTACTCCCTTGAGATTAACTTTATAGAGAATGTCTTTTAATACCTTCATCGATTGTAGCTTTTTAGTTCGACCATCATGGTCTTTGAAATAGCTGTCTGTGGAGTGGGGTACTGCCATGCTATGCGACCTGCGCCTGTGGCACTCACGCGGTAGCCTTCGTTTTCGAGCGTAGATAGGGCCAGGGAGATAGGCATTCCCGTTAAATCAGGCATTCGCCCCTTGCGCAATTCCTGAAGGATGTGCTCGTACTTTGGCTGCATTTTTTGAGGCGAAGCTGCTTCAGTTGTGATAGGGGTATAGATAAGCTCTCGTGGTTTAGTAGGACTTAAGCTCATTACAGCGAGCGCAGTGCGTGCAGCTACAGGTGCAGCCACTCGACTACCGTAATACGCCTTTTCGGCATTGGGCTTATCTACCACCACTATGACGCTGTACTGAGGATTGTCGGCAGGGAAAAAGCCTGCAAACGAGGCTCTGTATTTTCGGCTGCCTTTCTCCTTCCAGTAGTCGAGCTTAGCTGTACCTGTTTTACCGGCGAGCTTTATTTGAGGATTGTACAAGTGCTTTGCAGTGCCTTGTTTTACTACATTGGATAATAGTACTTTAAGTTTATCGAGTGTCTTTTGGCTGCAAATGGATGGATTCAATACGGCTGGCTCAAATCGGCGAACGGTTTTCTTGTTTTTGCGGATTTCTTCTACGATATAGGGTTTTACCATTACGCCATTGTTGGCCACAGCGTTATAAACGGTAAGTAGTTGAAGTGGTGTAAAGCTGGTTTGATAGCCGAAAGCCATCCACGGTAGGGTGATGCCACTCCACTGTTCGCGGTCGTCGGGATGAGGTATTTTTGGGGGAGTTTCGCCTTTTATTTCAAAATTTAAAGGTTTGTGTAGGCCAATTTTGTACAGTTTATCGACAAACTGGGCCGGATTATCGCGGTAATTGTCAAAAACCAACCTTGCAAAGGCTACGTTCGACGACTGCTCGAAGGCTCTAGCCAGCGTAATTGTACCGAAATTTTCCGAAGCGCCTTTTTCGCTGAAGTTTGATTCGGTCACTACTCGGTCGTAAAAAGTCCAAGAGCCATTAGCTATGTCAATGGTAGTTGAAGTATCGGCTTTGTTGTCTTCGAGTAGGATGAGGGTAGTTAGCAGTTTAAAAGTGCTACCAGGCTCAGTGCTTTCCCAAATGGCGTAGTTTAGAATTTCTCCATAGTTGCCGTTTTCGGTGCGTCCTAGGTTTACCATGGCTTTGATCTTGCCGGTTTTTACCTCCATGAGTACTGCAGTGCCGTGATCGGCCTCGTAGTATTGTAGGGTAGAAAGTAGCTCGTGATGTAATATGTCTTGCATACGGGTATCAATGGTCGATACCACGTCATAGCCGTTTTCAGGGTCTTCGTCCCATCCGTTGTTGATTGGCTTCCAATGGCCTTTAGCCATCATTTGCATCCATCGCTTGCCTTCTTTGCCCTTTAGCCAAGTGTCGAAAGCACCTTCTAAGCCGGTTTGTCCTCGGTGGGCATTGCTGTAGCCTATGGTGCGTTCGGCTACTCCGCTCATAGGCATTTTGCGAAAGCTCTGCTGCTCGACTATAAGCCCCCCTTTAAATTTTCCATGTCTGAAGACAGGGAAATTTTTTATTTGCTGTACGTCTGAAAAAGCAATATTGTCGAGCAGTTTTACGTATCGGTGCTTTGCATTTCGGCTACTGTTCAGTAGGGTAAGCCACTCTCTCTTTGAGCGGCCGAATCTCGATAGTTTCTCGGCTAGGGCATCGATTTCATTGCTCCAGATTTCTCTGCTCACTGATAGTGGGTCGAAGTAGATATCAAAAAGTGGCATCGAAGTAGCCAAGAGCTTTTGGTCGGAACTGTAGATGTTTCCCCTCACCGGCGGAATGGTATGGTAGCGAATGATTTGTTTTTCGATAGAGGCTTTTAGTTCAGGACCTTCCACCCATTGAAGCACTATCAGCTTGTAGAGAATGGCGCCAAAGGGCACCATCAGCAGCAGTGCTGTGAGGTACAGTCGGATGTATAAATTTTTCTTTGGGTCCTTCACTTTTCGTCTTGCTTTACGAGTCTTCCTTTTTTATCCACTACTATCATCAGCGGAGGTTCTTTGCTCTCTACTAGCCCTACAGCTTCAGCCCTTTGTTTTATTTTGCTTCGCATACTCAGCTTCATCAGGCGCGAGCGCGTTTCGGTAAATTCGGAATTCAGGTCTTTCATTTCCGATTGCAGAGCTGACAGTATCAGTACTTTGCGCTCCACCATATGTCCGCTGAAGATGCTCAGCAAGGCCAGCAGAGCTAGCCATAGCACAAAGAGGCGGTGGCGATTCCACCGGCTATCGGCCAAAAAACTGCCTTTAATGATTTCCGATATTTTTACCTCTTTTGCTTTCATATCCTTTACTTTCGTTCAGCAGCTCGCAGTCGGGCACTGCGCGAGCGAGTGTTAGTAGCTATTTCTTCTTCTTTTGGTTCTATGGCTTTTTTGGTCAGAGGCTTCCAAGGCGAGAGGTCGTTGCCATAAAAGTCCTTTTCGGTGCGATCTTCAAAGTTTCCAGATCGCATGAAGACCTTCACCAGCCGATCTTCGAGCGAATGGTAGGAGATAACCACCAGCCTTCCACCTGGTTTTACCAAGTCTGTAGCTTGCATTAGCATTTCTTTAAGGGCTTCCAGCTCCTGGTTTACCTCTATGCGCAGGGCTTGATAGATACGCGCCAGGGTTTGATGTTCGCGATCCTTGCGGCAGTAGGGCTGGCACACTTCGTTGAGCCTACCGGTGGTAAGTATTGGTTCAGTGGCGCGAGCCTTACAGATGGCGCGTGCAATTCGGCGGCTGTGGGGCAGCTCGCCATAGCGCTGCAGTAGATCGGCAATGGCATCTTCAGGCCAATCGTTTACAATGTCAGCCGCTGTGAGTGAAATCTCTGGATTCATCCGCATGTCGAGTGGGGCGTCAAACCGCAGTGAAAACCCCCGTTCAGCTGTATCAAACTGGTGCGACGACACACCCAAATCAGCTAAAATGCCATCGACAGCGCGTATGCCTTCTAAGCGCAAGAAGCGCTTAATGTATCTAAAATTTTCCTCAATCAGCTTAAAGCGCGGGTCGTCAGGGGCATTAGCTGCAGCGTCAGGATCCTGGTCGAAGGCAAATAACTTGCCCTCATCGCCCAGCTGTTCCAGTATCGCCCGGCTGTGCCCACCTCCTCCGAAGGTGCAGTCCACATACACCCCGTTCTGCTTTACAGCGAGCAGTTCCAGGGTGTCTTGCAGAAGCACCGGTATGTGGTAAGCAGGCACAGTCATTTGTATTGAGCTTAATTACTATCAGTGTCATCCAAATGGCCCATCACTTCTTCAGCCAGCGCAGCAAAATCGACATCCGGATTGTTCACCACTGCCTCATAAGCCTCTTTGTTCCAGATTTCGATCCAGCTGCCCATAGCATTGAGCACGATATCGCCCTGTATTCCAGCGAAGTTCACCAGGTCTCTCGGGATGAGCAGTCTTCCATTGCCATCGATCTCTACCATGCGCACACCAGCGGTGTACATGCGAATGAAGTCGTTGTTCTTCTTTACAAACCGGTTTAGCTTATTCAGTTTGTTCATGATTTGATTCCACTCGCGCATGGGGTACAGCTCAAGGCACTTCTGAAAGACACTTCGCTTCAGCACAAATCCTTCTTCCAGTAGGGGCAGTAGCTGCTTTTTAAGCGCTGATGGCAATAGTATCCGCGCCTTTTCGTCAGCTTTTAACTCGTGTACCCCTATCAGATTCAAGGATTTTCGCTTTTATGTTTCTGATGTTCAAAGGTAAAAACATTTTTCCCACATTTTTCCACTTAATTCCTTGATTGTTGAAAAGTTTTTCTCTTTAAAACTTTTTGAGAGGAAAAACGCTTTGATTTTCTGCTAATTTTTTAGGTGGTAAAAAGTGGTATAAACATATGAACCTGATTTTCCAAAAATCGAGTTTTATCAGCTTCTTTACTTTCAAGCCTTACCCTCTTTTTTTCACTTTCCGTCTGAAAGCGTTTCATTTGCAAACCGATGAGAAGTTTTTATCCTGTACTTACGTAAGAATTGTTCTCAGAACTTTTTTTAATGCCATAAGCACACCTTTGAAAAATTGCTACAAAACCTCATCACCTGCGCTTCTAACCCCACTGTGCATTTATCCGTTCAAACAAGTTGAGCTTTACACCTGTATCATGTTGTGATTCTTGGCTTTTTAAAAAGGAACTTTGCTTTCGATACCAAAAGCCATACTTTCTGCAGTCCACTATTTGTAAACACATGGAGATAAGCGAACACATAACCAATCTGCTCAAAACCCTTCCCGAAAAACCGGGAGTCTATCAACACCTCGACAAAGAGGGAAATATCCTATACATCGGCAAGGCCAAAAACCTTAAAAAACGCGTTTCTTCTTACTTCCAAAAAGAGCACACTAGCGGCCGCCTGGCCATGCTTGTGCGAAAAGTGGCTGATATTCAGGTGATCGTAACCGAAACTGAATTTGACGCCTTATTACTTGAAAACAACCTTATCAAAAAATACCAACCGCGCTACAACATTAACTTAAAAGACGACAAAACCTATCCTTGGATCTGCATTACAAACGAAGACTTCCCCAGAATTTTTCCGACCCGCAAAAAGGTGAATGACGGCTCCTCCTACTACGGTCCATATGCCTCTGTCAAAGTAATGCGCACCGTGCTTGAACTGATACGCACTCTGTATCCGGTGCGCACCTGTAAAATGCCCATGACCGTAGCCGGAGTACAAGCTGGCAAGTACAAAGTGTGCCTCGAGTATCACATGGGCAACTGTCGTGGGCCATGCGAAGGCCTGCAATCGAAAGAAGACTACCAGCGTGAGATTGAAGGCGCTCGCCACATCATCAAAGGCCATCTTAACATCGTAAAGCAAATACTCATCGACCAAATGCAGGCACTCGCTGCTGAAATGCGCTTCGAAGAAGCTCAAAAAACTAAAGAAAAACTAGACGCTCTGCTCAAGTACCAAGCGAAATCGAGCGTTGTTGATTTTAACATCAAAGAAGCTGACGTATTCGGTGCCGTGAGCGATGCTGAATTTTGTTATGTAAACTACCTAAAAATCGTAGATGGTGGAATAATAAACAGTTTTTCAGAAGAATTCCGAAAGAAAATTGACGAAACCGAGAGCGAAATACTCGAGCTTGCCATTCCGCACTTTCGCAAGCTCTTCGAGTCGGAGGCGCGCGAGATTTACACTTCGCACTCGGTAGAGCTCGAAATTCCAAACGTCAAAATCCACACTCCTACTCGTGGCGAAAAGCGCGACCTCGTGGAGCTCAGCGTCAAAAATGCCGGCTATCACCGGCTTGAACGCCTGAAAAACCTCCAAATTACAGACCCCGATCGCCATGTCAATCGCCTCATGCAGCAGATGAAGGCCGACCTCGGCATCGATCAAGAGCCGCGCCACATTGAGTGCTTCGACAATTCCAACATCATGGGCACCAATCCCGTAAGCGCTTGCGTCGTTTTTCGCGACGGAAAACCCAGCAAAAAGGAATACCGACACTTTAATGTAAAAACCGTAGAAGGTCCCGACGACTTTGCCACCATGCGCGAGGTAGTGTACCGCCGATACCGACGCATGCTCGACGAAGGGCAGCCTCTGCCTCAGCTCATCGTAATAGACGGCGGAAAAGGTCAACTCAACGCAGCCCTCCAAAGCCTCAGAGAGCTCGGGATTGACCAGCAAATGCGCATACTTGGCATAGCCAAGCGACTGGAAGAACTTTACTTCCCAAACGATCCGCTGCCTTTGATGCTCAACAAAAAATCTGAAACCCTCAAAGTCCTTCAGCACATTCGCGATGAGGCGCACCGATTTGGACTCACGCACCATCGCAAGCGCCGAACCTCATCGGCCCTGAAAACCGAATTGACCAAAATCGACGGCATTGGAGAAGCCACTGCTGAAGCTCTCATCAAAAAATTTGGCAGCGTGAAAAAAATTAAAACCTTAACCCTCGATCAGCTCGCCGAGGTGATCGGTAAATCCAAAGCTCAAAAGATTTTTTCATATTTTCATCGCGAAAATGTGACCAAATCTTGAATACTCGCCGTGCGCTACATATGCTGCTGATTTGCTTTAACGGGCTGCTGTGTCTTGCCCAGCCCAAGGGAATTGGGCTGGTGCTTAGCGGTGGCGGGGCACGCGCTATGGCACATGTAGGCGTTTTGCAAATCATAGACTCAGCAGGCCTACAGGTGAGCTACATAGCCGGTACAAGCATGGGCGCAGTAGTAGGTGCCTTTTACGCCATGGGTTACTCCGGTAAGCAGATCGAAGCCATCATGCGCTCGGTCGATTGGCAAGCTGTGAGCGACAATCGCATCCAGCGCAAAAAGCTTTCATACTTCGATCGCAAGCAAACCGACAAATACCTCTTGAGCTTGCCAATTACTGACAAGGGAATTTCTATACCCGCCGGCATCAATTATGGATACTACATATTGCAAACGCTTTCAAGGCTTACTGTACATTATCCTGGATATCAAGATTTTAGAAAGTTTCCAATTCCATTTGTATGTACTGGCACCGACATCGAAAATGGAATTCTCAAAGAATTCGATGAAGGCATCATCAGCGATATTCTTCGGGCTACAACAGCCTTTCCAAGTATTTTTTCGCCTTACGAAGTCGATGGAAGGCTGTACGTAGATGGTGGAGTAATGGACAATCTGCCCATCAGCTTGCTCAAAAAAAGGGGTGTGCAGTTCATCTTAGCCTCCGACGTACAAAATGCTGCTTACACCAAAGAAGAACTTAACTCTATAAACAAAATCCTTGAACAGGCGGCAACCTTCGCCAGTATACGCGCCTATCAAGATTACATCTGCGAGGCTCAAATGCTCTTACAACCCAAAGTGCCAGAGGCGGGTCTGCTGAGTTTTGAGCTCATGGATAGAGTAATTCAAGAAGGTAGAAATGTTGCCCTGAGGTATTGGGATACGCTTGTAGCCCTTGCTAAAATCTATCCGCGCGCGGTGCCGTATCAAAGAGAACTTCCTCCGAACGATGTAATAGTCTCTAACATACGAGTATCAGGTTCGGCTGATGTAGATGAAAATTACATCACGGCTAAACTGGGCTTTAGGAAAAACACCGCACTTTCTTTTGACAAAATCCACGACCTTATGGATCAAATCTATGGTCGAAAAAATCACGAAATCATCAAATACGATTTGTTTCCAATCACTGACACATCCCATGCTCTCAATTTTTATTTTAAACCTTTTAAATACAATCAATATTTGCGCTTAGGTCTTCACTTCGATACTGATTTTGGCAGCGCATTTTTATTTTCATATTACAACAAAAATTTGATTTTTAGAAATTCGTTTTTAAATATAGATCTTGTTTTGGGTGATAACCCGCGTGGAAATTTTACTTACTTTATCGATCGTGGTGTTATTCCTATGTTGGGGATTAGGGGCAGATTTAACACTTTTCGTTCAGCACTTTGGAGCAATGAAAGACCGATAAATTTTATTAATTATACAGATCTGAGTAGCGATATTTTTATTCAATCCATTTTGACAAAATCTATATCGGTTACAGGCGGGGTTCAGACAGAATTTTTTAACTTAATTCCTACTCAACTCGACAATCCTCTGATTCGAAATAATCTTGCGTATTTAAACTATTTTGGTCAACTGCATTTTGACAATTTAGACCAACTCTTTAAACCGCAAAAAGGCGCTAAAGTAGAAATAATAGCCCGTGTTTTATCACGTACAGAGAGGTATCAAGTTTTCATTAAACCCACTACGGTAATAAGTGGATACTACATGCAAGCACTCGGCTATGGAAGGGTGGGAATGAATTTGTCCTTTCAGTCAACCATATCTCTGGGTAACAACCAGTTTTTTCCTTACCGAGTATTTCTAGGTGGTCTGGGCAACAATTATTTTCAGCACATACACAAGTTTGCGGGTTATCGTTTTCTCGAATTATCTGGTCGGCAAAATGCTGTCTTGCGCGGTGAATTTTTCTTCCGTACCTTTCCGAATCAGTACTTTACTTTTACTTACAACGTAGGTAAAATTGGCGAGGAAATTCCTGAATTAATTACCAATGAGATCATCGATGGCTATGCCATTACCTACAGTGTTAATACGCTACTGGGTCCTATCGAATTAAGTTTGATGGGCAATAGTAATTCATCGCGAATTTTGGGGTATATTTCTGTAGGATATTGGTTTTAAAATTAAGTTTTATGAATACTTCTTTTGTAAAAAATATCTACTTTTTTTATATAAGATTTTTAATTATGTTCTTTTTTGGAATTTATGCTCTCTATATACGATTTAATAATCCAGATTTCTTAATAAAATTGTTTGGAATAATTTGGTTTTTTCTGGGAATTATTACATTTCTTATGTTCATATTAAAAATTTTAAAAAAGGAATCAAATGTTTCATACATTCTGCATGCTTCTGCAGATATCTTAATATCAATATTACTTTATTTTAATTCAACATACATATCAAAACATTTTTCAATTTTCATTGGAATATTCGCCATTTTTATTGCAATATCTCTGCTTTTTTACCGATCTAATCAAAAGAGCAATTATCTTCTATATTTAATCATTACATTAATGATAATATTTGGAATATTTATGTTTTTTGAATCTATAATTTCAGACGTTGTAATCTCTTACATGATAGCTATTTTTTTTACGTTTACAGGTTTGATTGGCTTAATTTTCAATACTTCCTATCACTTTAAAGCAATTAGTAAGAAAAGGAGTAAATAATTCTTCTTTTAAGGCTTGGTGTTTAATTATCAATGGGGTTACTTTTGGCCTTTTAGAGATGATACTTAAACTATGCATTATTTACGCACCCGGCAACAAGCAGAAGAAGTAGTAACAGATTGTTTTCAACTATTTTCCAAAAAACTCAAAGATTACGGTACTGCCTGGCGAATTCTGCGCTTACCCTCGCTAACTGACCAAATATTTATCAAAGTGCAACGCATTCGTACCATCGAAGAGAAAAAGCAACAGATGGTACAAGACAGCATTGAAAATGAATACGTTGGCATTATCAATTACGCTATAATGGCACTGATACAATTAGATCTCGGAGTTTCTGACAAACCTGATATTGATATAGCTCAAGCTGAAAATTTATATCAGAAAAAGGCCCGTGAAATACTCGCGCTGATGGACCGCAAAAACCACGACTACGGCGAGGCATGGCGCGACATGCGCATCTCGAGCTACACTGATTTGATTCTTCAGAAGCTGCTGCGCATCAAGCAGATAGAAGATAATCAAGGCGCGACCCTCGTGTCAGAGGGCATAGATGCCAACTACATGGATATAGTGAACTACGCTATTTTTGCTTTAATACGTTTAAAAGAAGAAAAAACTACTAAATCATGAAGTGGGTTGTTTGGATTGTTCGAGTACTTGTAGGAGGACTGTTTGTGTTTTCCGGTTTGGTGAAGCTCAACGATCCTATGGGCTTTGCCTTTAAGCTGGAAGACTATTTTGCCGCTGATGTTCTGAACCTTCCCTTTTTAACCCCAATTGCCTTACCGTTAGCCATAGCTATTGTTACTGTCGAGATTGTTTTGGGCGTTATGCTTTTACTCGGTTTTCGAGCGAGGCTTACGCTGAATTTGCTCTTGGCCATGATCGTATTCTTTACCTTCCTTACTTTTTATTCAGCCTATTTCAATAAAGTAACCGATTGTGGTTGCTTTGGCGATGCTATTCCCCTTACGCCTTGGCAGTCGTTCACCAAAGATGTAGTGTTGTTGGTTTTAATCCTTTTTCTTTTAATCTACAGAGATGCTATTAAGCCTATACTCTCTGACAGGGTTTCATTGGGGATCGTATTTGTTTCAGTGATTGCCTGCCTCATCTTAGCTCGCCATGTTTTGTACCACTTGCCTTTCATTGACTTCCGGCCCTATGCTGTGGGAAAGAGCATTGTTGAAGGCATGAAGACTGCCGAGGAGCTCGGCTTAGAGTCGCCTAAATACATGACGATTTACACTTTAAAAAATACCAGAACAGGAGAAACGCGCGAGGTAAACAGCGACGAATACCTCGCCGAGAGGTGGTGGGAGAGAGAAGAATGGGAAATTCAAAGCGACAAGACGCGCACTGTAAAAGTGCGCAAAGGGTATGAACCCCCGATTCACGACTTTAAAATAGTGCTCGACGGCGAAGACATAACGCAAGATGTCCTTTCAGCCGACAAGGTGATGCTCGTGATCATGTACAACATTCACAAAACAGATCTTCGTAATTTTTCGAAAATCAATGCCCTTGCTGATTTAGCAGAGCGCAAAGGAGCTAAAGTGTATGGCGTGACTGGCAGTTCACAGTCTGATTTCGAACCCATTCGCCATGAGGTGCAGGCTGCCTATCCGTGGGCTACATGTGATATGACTACTCTGAAAACCATGATTCGCTCGAATCCTGGCGTTGTAATACTCGGTAAAGGTACTGTAAAGGCCATGTTTAGCCATCGCGATGTGCCTTCAGCCGACGAGGCTATAGCCGCTCAACTTTTTTAAGAGGATGGTTCGTCGGCTTTTTTGGCAGCTTGGGTACAGTCTTTTGATTTTTTTGGGCGTAGCCACTCTCATTTTCAATCTCTTTTACTTATTGCCTGCCGATCCGGCTCGAATGCTTACTGACCAGCGCGAGGATGAGAATCAACTAAAAGCCATAAGGCAACAATATGGACTTAATTTGCCCATTCCTGTTCAATACCTGCTCTTTATCAACGATTTATCACCATTAAGCTATTACAACAATCAGTCGAATATTTCACTTCTGAGAGCTTCAGAACGCGGAATACATTCAGTAAAGCTCATGGAATTTGGCAACAATGCTTATGTGGGCATTAAGTGGCCATATCTCCGTCAAAGCTTTCAATATAAGGGAGTTGAAGTCGCATCTTTAATTAAAACGCGATTTTTTAACACCTTAATTCTGGCCCTTTCGGCCTTTACAATTGCTTTTTCGTTAGGAGTTATCATGGGTTTATTCGCGGGTATATATCAAAATACATGGATTGACAAGGCGATAACGTTAATATCCACTGCCGGTATGGGGTTGCCATCGTTTGTGAGTGCTATTTTAGCTGCATGGATTTTTGCCTTTTTACTTCATTCCTACACTGGTCTAAACATTACAGGAAATCTTTGGGAATGGGACGACCTGGGTGAAGCTCGAACAATACGCTGGAAAAATCTTATTCTGCCTGCTCTTACTCTTGGTATAAGGCCTCTCAGTGTCATTACTCAAATGATGCGCAGTTCGTATCTCGAGCAATCGACCATGCCATACGTGCTGACAGCTATTAGCAAAGGACTAACATATCGGACCATAGCTCTTAAGCACATTCTGCCCAATGCTTTAAATCCAGTAGTCTCTGTATCGTCTTCGTGGATGGCTTCAATGCTGGCAGGTAGTGTGTTTGTGGAATATATCTTTGGTTGGAATGGTATAGGTAAGTTGGTCGTAGAGTCGGCTACTACGCTCGATCTACCTGTGTTAATGGGTTGTGTTTTGACATTTTCAGCAGTTTTTATTGTAGTGAATGTGCTCACTGATCTTTTATATCGCTGGTTAGATCCCACGATATCAAGTGATTAGTGATGTCTTTTTCGTCCTGCCCAGAGAAAGCTACCAATCAAAGCAGGCAAAGCCACGTTGGCCGTCCACACCAATGTAACGGAGGTAAAAATGGCCCAATCGCTCAAGTGCAATTGCTTTAACAACAAGATGCCTACTGCACCTTTTACAATGGGATCAAATACTAATATGGTAGGCATATATGAGGCAAGAGAATAATAAAAAGCCACATACAACCAGACGATAAAGAAGTGAGCATCGGATGAGCCTATCGATAGAAGTAATATGGAAAGCTGTGAGGTGTATATGATGAATTTTACAGCTGATAGACTAATCCATTTAATCTTGTCAATAGCAGAAATACGTATGCGTAAAAAAGACTGAAAGTAATTTTTGCCTTGTATGCTAATATTTGTTATAAAAGGCAAAAAATTTTCAATATACCAATAAAACAAAAAGTGAGTAAGTACTAAGAAAAAGAAGAGATATAAGTGCCATTTTTTTAAAAAAGATTCGGTCGTGTAGAACAACAGAAATGTGGCAAAAAGTCCGAGAAGATTTCTTGCAACAGTCTTTACTGTGCGAAAGTGAAATGCCAGAAAAAAACCTTTTAGCTTGGCCAGGGGAGCTTTGAATTGACGCATTTTTCCCCCGTATTCCCCAATGTTATTGGGAGTAATAAAACCAAGAGACATCGAGATGAGGTGATGCCTTGCGTAGTGCCAAAACCGAAGTTTGTGACTGCCTTTAGAAATCAATGACCACAACAGTACATCGAGAAAAAAATTTGCCAACGAGAGTGAAATGAAAAGTGGTATATTGTGAAGAAAATTAGCCTGATTAAAAATAAATTCGGGCTTAAAATAGGATTTAGAAAGACGTTGAAAAAGAACAAAAAAACAGACGATAATTACAGCATATTTTATAGCACTGTTTATTGCTGGAGTTCGAAAAGCAGAATATGCTTTTTGAGCAAAGGTTACATATTTTTCTGCGATTTTCAGCTTCACTTTTTTCTGTTTATGTCAAAGAAATTTCAACAATTGTGTTGCTTAAATCGGTTTCAAAAAGTTTGTCGTCTTCGCCGTTCCAAAGTACATAGTTCATTGAAAAGTGTTTTGCCAAGTGGTTGCAAGTGAAAGAGTGAGGAGTTGTTTGTAGGGCATAAATTTCTGGGAAATCACCAGGTCCGGCGATCATCTCGAAAATTTTTCCGCGCTTATTGTTGAAGACAAAAACTGTGAGATTTTTAGGCATTGGATTTTGCCAAAGAGCATTTATGTCGTAAAAAAAAGAAAGATCACCTAAAAGGCACCAAACCGGAGCATCGGAAGCCATAGCCATACCTACTGCCGTCGATAGACTGCCGTCGATACCTGCTGTTCCTCTGTTGCCATAGATATTTTGCTGCCATATGCCGGGTAATTTAAAGAATTGGCGAATTACAGCGCTGTTGCCTAACACCACTTTCGCCTTTCTATTCTGGGCTGCTTTGGCAATCGGGGCATAAAACTTTTTGATTTCTTCATTTTTCAAGTATGCTTCTGTATAAGAGCGATCTGTGGTATACCAGGTTTGCGAAAAAGAGTTGTCAAGATACACAGGTAAGTCAGCTAATCTTTTAAGAAATTCAGAAGCATCAGTCGGAATGAGTCGTACACCTTTGCCGAAGGTGTCTGGCGGATATGGAATGTCTTCGACGTGCCAATGTGTAAGTGTGGGAATTGAACGCAAGTATTTTTTTAAATTCTTGTGAGTGATTTCTCCACCTACCGTAATGACCAATTCCGGTTCAGGTAAAGTAGTGTAGTCAAATTCATTCACGTGGTAGATGGCTAAATCGGGGTGTAAGTTGCTTAACCCTCCGCTTACTAAAGGATATCCTTTGTCATTAAGGAATTGCTGAGTGTGTTTGGATATATAACCGGGTCGGCACTGACCGACAACAATCATTATTTTTCGAAAACCCGATAGATCAATGGGTTTGTTCCAGTTTTTTGGGCGTTGCGGTTCGGTCAAGGAAAACGGCGGCTCAACGAGATCTTTCCATCGGTACAGAGGCTCTTCGTAATGTACATTGATGTGAATGGGTCTTCGCTGATGTATAATATGTAGATAAATGTCCCGAAGATTTTCAATAAGTGAAGCTGCCGACAAATTTTCTGAAAGATACCAAAAGGCATCTACATGTCGGCCGTAGAGGTGATGTTGAAAGATGGTTTGGCCATCGCGGGCCGTGGTGAGATGAATAGGGCGGTCGGCAGTAATCACAATTAGTGGTACAGACCGAAACCAAGCTTCGCACACGGCTGGCAGATAGTTGGCTGCAGCAGTCCCCGATGTGCAGATGAGGGCTACGGGCTTCTGAGTTACATCAGCAATTCCAATGGCCTTAAAACCAGCCGAGCGCTCATCGACCACCGAGTGCAGTTTAAAATTGGGGAAATGCTTAATTAGCGCGATCATTAGAGGCGCATTGCGCGAGCCGGGACTAATTATAATATCCTCAATTCCCGCTTTTGTGAGGACATGAAGCAGCCAATTGGTGTAATCAAACTGATCGAACGTCGTTGTCACACCAACACACTTAAAAGAGTTTGCATTTTTAATTCGGTTTCACGCCATTCAGATTCAGCATCTGATCCAGCTGTAATTCCAGCCCCGGCATAGAGTATGACCTGATCGTCAAAGACTTGCATACTTCTCAGATTTACGTAAAAGTCGGCACTGTCGAAGTTCCAGAACCCGAAGAAACCCGTATAGTAGGAGCGATCGTATCCTTCGTATTTTTTTATAAATTCCTTAGCCTTGGTGTGATGACTGCCCAGCACTGCCGGGGTAGGGTGGAGCTGCAAGGCTAATTGTAACCAGTGTGGCATTACAGGCAAAGTACCGCTAATGTCGGTGCGCAAGTGTTTCACCGGACCGGCAGTTACTTCGTATGGACCGTTTTTTTTGATCGAAATGGTGTGATATGTTGAGCTGAATACTTCTTCGATGTATGCGGTTACAATTTTTTGCTCTTCTAATTCCTTATCAGCCCATGGAGTAGGATCTATCGTAAGTCGTGTACCGGCCAAACTCATACTGTGAATCTCTTTGTTATCGCCATAGAGCAATCGCTCAGGTGTAGCTCCCATCCAGCAGCCGGTTTCCGGACTGTACATCAGAAAAACCATGGTGTCAGGGTATCTCCTGCTTAATTCGGCAAATGTTGATAAGTACGATATACCTTTTGCCGGATATGTGGCGCGTCTCGATAAAACTACTTTGGTAAATACGGTTGTGTCAAAGTTTTTAATGGCTGATTCTACGGCGTTTAAATAGTGTTTTTTTGAATCCGCTGAGATTTCAGGAGCTAAGGTGAGGTTTTTTTTTAACACAGCGTCAACATCTTTGATGTCTGTTTCACCCCGAGCATTTGTCATCCTGAAAAGGTGCAGCCGCACATCCGCTTCAAAACCTGCAAAAACAAAAAGTGGTTGATCGGGAGTAGGAACAGTCTGTGCATCCACGGCACTTAAGAGTACCATCTCCGAATGTTGATAGCCTGGTTTGCGATAGAGCAGAAAGGAATGCACTGCCTTTTTACTTACCTATAAATTTTGGAGTACGTTTTTCTAAAAATGCTGTTACACCCTCTTTGTAATCGTGAGTATTTCCGGCTTGAGTTTGCAGTTCGTCTTCGAGTTTTAGCTGAGTGATGAGGTCGTTGGAAGCCGATTTGTTGAGCGCTTTTTTTGTGAGTGCGAGGCCTTTAGTGGGCATCTGAGCCAGAGTTTTGGCAATGTTGTAGGAGGCTGTTGCAAATTCAACATCGTCAAAGACTTTATAAATCATTCCCATACGCTCTGCTTCGTCGGCTGTTACCTTGTCACCTAACATCATTAGTGCTGATGCTTTGCCAAAGCCGATGAGGCGAGGAAGGGTGTAGGTACCTCCACTGTCAGGTATTAGCCCTATTTTACTGAAAGCCTGTATAAAAGTCGCAGAACGAGCAGCTACCACTACATCACCGGCCAGAGCAATGTTGGCTCCAGCTCCGGCGGCTACACCATTTACTGCTACCACGATGGGCTTCATGCACTGGCGCATTTTTATGATGATAGGGTTGTAGTGTTCGCTTACGATACGGGTCAGTTCAGGCCCGTTTGGGTCAATGGCTTCCGCTAAATCCTGCCCTGAGCAAAACGCTTTACCTCGACCACTAATGTATACTGCTCGTACGGAGGCATCTGCATCAGCTCGATTGAGTTCCTCTTGAAAAGCCAAAGCCATCTCCCGTATAAAGGCGTTGTACTTTTCAGTTCTATTTAAATAGATGGAGAGCACGCCATCGCTGAATCCGGATTGAATGAAAGCTGACATGTTCAGTGTGGTTTTACGAATTATTGAATACCGTTAACCTCTACTTCAGGCGCTATTTTCCTCACCAGCCCTTGAAGTACTTTGCCTGGTCCAACTTCTGTGAAGACAGTTGCGCCATCAGCCACCATATTTTTTACGGTTTGCGTCCAGCGCACAGGCCCGGTGAGCTGTGCCATCAGGTTTGCTTTTATCTCTTCCGGATCGGTATGGGGTCGAGCTGTCACATTTTGGTAAATTGGGCAAATAGGTGTATTAAAATGAGTGGCTGCAATGGCTTTTCCCAGCTGTTCGGAGGCAGGCTGCATCAGAGGCGAGTGAAAGGCTCCGCCTACAGGCAGAGGCAGTGCTCTTTTGGCGCCGGCAGCTTTTAAGGCATCACAAGCCTTCTGCACAGCCTCTTTTTCGCCTGAAATTACGAGCTGTCCGGGGCAGTTGTAGTTGGCTGCCACTACTATTCCATCTATTTGTTTACAAATTTCTTCCACTTTTTCATCGTCGAGACCAAGAACAGCAGCCATAGTAGAGGGCACAGCATCGCAGGCCTCTTGCATGGCCATCGCACGGGCATATACCAGCTTTAGGCCATCTTCAAATCGAAGAGCTCTGGCTGCCACCAGAGCTGAGAACTCTCCCAGCGAGTGGCCTGCAACCATATCAGGAGCGAAATTTTCTAAAGTAAGGGCGAGCACTACGCTGTGTAAAAAGATGGCTGGTTGTGTTACCTTGGTTTGTTTTAATTCTTCTTCAGTGCCCGAAAACATTACGTCGGTTATCCGAAACCCAAGAATTTCATTAGCCTGTTCGAAGAGGTTCATGGCATCCGGATGGCTGCGGTACAATTCTGCTGCCATCCCTGGAAACTGCGACCCCTGACCAGGAAAAACGTAAGCTTTTTTCATGTTGGCAATTTTATCGGTGGCGAAATTAAGGAAATTATTCGCCGTAATATTCTACAGAGTTGTTCTCTGTTTCATCGAGTCGCACACAGTGCAGCGTGGCACCTCTCTCAGCAATAAGGGGCTGTAAAATTTTCCAGATTTCTATAGCGATGATTTCTGTGCTACACATCTTGCCGCGCAGAAAATCTACATCCAGGTTCAGATTTTTATGGTCAAGTCGATCAATTACATGTGTGCGAATGAGTTCCTTTAGGTCAGTGAGATTCATTACGAATCCGGTATCCGGATGGATTTCGCCCTTTACTGTTACAGTGAGTGTAAAATTATGTCCGTGAAAATTTCGATTAGCACATTTGCCAAATACTTCATCGTTCTTCTCCTCGCTCCAGTTGGGATTGTACAACTGATGGGCTGCGCTAAAGCGCTCTTTACGCTGTATGTAAATCATTTATCTTTTCTTACCTCATTTATAGCGGCAAAGGTACGTTTTGGGTATCTAAAAGTTTTTGAAAACCATCTATCCAATTTATTACCCTAAGAATAAAAAATCCCGGTCACCTTTACAGGTTTAACCGGGAGAAGTCATTCTGAGTATCTGCAAAACGATTTTTAAAACCCGATAGTGATGTTTAACAACCAATTTCGAGTGGCTTGAGGGAAGATAAAAGCCACACCTTCGTAAACATAACCATTAGATGCGTAGAGGGAAGAGAAGAGATTGTTTACAAAGAGGTTTATTGACAGCTCTTTACACCATTTGGCGGGAATTTGTGCTGTGATGCGGGCATCTGTCACTTGATAGGGATTCAGGCTTAAGGCTCTATTTCCGGTGTTGTCGAGATATTGACGGCCTACGAAGCGATGAATAAGAGATGCGGATATGCCTTTAACGAGGTGATAGGTTAGTCCGGCTTGTACGATCTCGCCCGCTGAAAGGGCAATAGGTGTATTACCTAAAGCTATTATGGTCGTATCGTTGAAGGCTTCCTTCCAATCGATGTTTTTGTGCTGTGAAAGGCTTGCGTTAGCAAAGGCTTCCCAATTGCCTTTTTTGTAAGTGGTTGCCAATTCAACACCTGTGCGATAGCTGCGGCCCACATTTCTGCGCAGTGCGAAGCCCACGTCGGTAAGTTCGCCAGTCACTACGAGCTGATTGTAGTAATCCATGTAAAAGGCATTAGCCTCCATGTAAAAAGTACCTGACTGCCAGCGAGCACCGAGTTCGTAGTCAATGAGTTGCTCTGGTTTTGGTAATTCGGTATTCTCTAGGTAGTCGCGACGCGCGGGTTCTCTATGCGCTACAGCTACCGAACCGTACACATCCAAGCCTTTTGCCATCTTGTAGTACAGACCAGCCTTAGGATTAAAAAAGGGAAGTCTATCATTTACATTGATGACGTTTTGGTTGCGGTCGATCCCTTGTCCGGTGTAGGTCACCAGGCGATATTGTAGGTCGCCATAGAGAAACCATTTGTCATTTAATTGATAATCAGTTCTTACAAAGGCAGTATAATCGCGTTTACGGGCATCGTTGAAATAGAAGCGTTGATAGGGATTGAGCACTCCGCTATAGCGTGCCCAAATAATTTCGCCGAAGTGGTCGCCCAAATAATCGTAGTATGACAGACCGCCTACTACATTCCAACCGGCATTTTCATATCTCAAAGTAGCTGAGGCAACATACAAGTCGTTGTCAAGCCAAAGTCTGCGCACGAGGTCAGTTCTGTGCACGGTATCTGCACCCATGAGCATAGGAGGCAGATTGTAGCGCGAGAGGCGATCGTTTTGCCGAAACTGTTCGTAAAAGCCTGCTCCTCTGGTGTAGTTGGCTGTAAAGTGCGCCGACCAGGTATCGTTGAAGGCATGGCGCACGTGCAGCTGATAGTGTTGCTGGCGGTAGTTGTCCACCTCATCGCGGTAGAAGTCTACCGGTTCCCATTGGTCGTTGTATTTAACTCCGGCGAAGTTGAATTTTCGTCCATAAAGACCAATAGAGGCACTGTCAATGCCGTACCAAGCTTGGTAGGTGATTTCCTGACCTCCAAAAGACACAAGACGCACCGACGTTTTTTCGCCTAGCCAATGGAGATTAAACATCCACGCTTGCAGGTTACTCGTGGCGCGATCGATGTAACCATTGCTCTGAATACGCGATATTCTGCCGTCTAATACCCAACGATCCTTTAGTACTCCAGTGCCGAATTTGGCAGTCAAACGACGTGTGTTAAAGCTGCCGGCTCCAAGAATACCTTCGGCATACGCCTCACGGCGAGGTTGATCGGTTTCGATGTTGATACTTGCACCAAAGGCTCCCGGACCATTGACCGATGTTCCAACCCCTCGCTGAATTTGAGCCGATTGTGCAGAACTGATCAAATCAGGCATGTTTACCCAAAAAACTCCTTGACTCTCAGCGTCATTGATGGTAACCCCGTTTACAGTGACATTGATACGAGTAGGGTCGCTGCCGCGTATTCGAAGGCCTGTGTATCCAATGCCCGCTCCTGCGTCAGAAAACGAAACAACACCGGGTACGTTTTCGAGCACTACAGGTATGTCGCGACCGTCGTTCAGCTTTGTGAGTTCAGCTTTTTCTATTCGGGTCTGAGCTACAGGAGTCGTACTCAGAGCTCGGTAAGCTGAAACATCTACCGCGCTTAGGTACTCCATCAAAGGTGTCATCAGTAGCTGAATGTTTGATTTTGACCACGTGATTTGAGTTGTTAATACCCTATACCCGTCAGCCTCGAGAATTACCTGTGCCGTGCGAAAGACTTTGTTTAGACAGGCCTTGCCCTCATAATCAGAGGGCAATCGCTCACCCGTAGATGGCACAAAGACAGATACGCCCTCTAATGGACGACCATTAGCAGCATCCCGAATCACCAAACACAGTCCTGATTGAGCTGAGGCTGTGGAGAAGAATCCAAAAAAGGCCATTGTAAAGGCCCACGCCCTACCGAAAAGGGCCACAGCAGATATACCTGATAGCTGCTGCACACTGTACCGTTGTACTTTTCTCATGATTAACTGATGGTTAATCACAAGTAACAGGGGCGGTTACCCGTGTGCATTAAACAATGTAAAGAGCCATCTCATCCCTTGGCGGCATTACCCGCCCAGGTTCAATGGGTGTAATCTCAGCCGGAGCATCGCGCGCCTACTCCAGCACCCCTTGAGATCGATGGCAAAGGTATTGCGTTTTTCTTTTTATAAAAGCAAAGTTCAGTAAATGAAAACTGTTTAAAAATTCACCATCAGGTTACAACCGCGCGCTTCGGCATGGTCGTAACGGCCCAATACATCGAATTTACCATCGGGTTGTACCCGCCCTACATCCTGAGTGGCAATAAAAGAACAGCTATATACATTCGCCAAATCGATTACATGCAAGAGTCCGGTGTTGTTATACGTGAAGGACCCGAGCGGGTCGTTGATGTTTCGAGCTAAAACACGCATCCAGGGAACGGTAGCAAAGGGCAAGGAGCCAATTTTGTAAGCTTGTGAGAGCAGTTCGGTCATTCCGTATTCTGAGTCAATGCGCAGAGGGTGAAGCCGATCGGTCAAAATACGATGTACCTCTTCGCGAATCATTTCTCGCCTTCGCCCTTTCATTCCGCCTGTTTCGAGAAGTATAGTACTCGGAAGTTCTAATGTGTAGCTATCGGCTAAATCGAGTAGAGCGAAGGTTACACCTACCAACAGAGTTTTCTGGTTTTCTCTATGTAAAATTTTTAATCGGCGCACAAGTTCCTCATATTCATTTAAGAAAAACCCGTTCAACGGATGTGCACTCAGTTTCATCAAGTGATTTACCATATACACCAATGAGGAATCCTGGCGCTCGAGATAGGAAGGCAAAAGGCCTAAGATGCAAAATTCTTCAGGCTCTCCGTAAAAAAGCCGAAATCCGGCCGTTAAACTCTTTTCGTACCAATCAAGGTCAGCTATATAATGACTCGAGGGCACTGAACCAGTAGTGGTACTGCTTCTAAAAATGGTTTGATAGGTATTATTTTCGGTAAGAATTCGAAATTTTTTAAACATTTCGATTGGCAGAAAGGGTATTTGCTCTACACTTTTGACGGATGAGGCATTAATGCCCAACCCTTCCACAAACATTCGATAAACTTCGCAATGGGCATATTGAAAATCAAAAACTTTCAATGCCTTTTCGATGAATAATTCGTCTGTAAGCTCTGTTATAATTTCTGACGGTGTGAAAAATGACGCTTCCAATGAAGTACCTTAGCAAAGATTATGATGAAACTATGGCAAAAGTACGTCTGCCATTTTTTTGGATACTCTCAATAGCTTTACTCATAGGCGCATGCCGAAAGTTCAAATCCTTTGATCCGATTCCCGTAATAGAGTATAAAAGCCACAATTTCAAGCGTTCACAACCTCTTGGTTTACATATGCTTCACCTCGAAATGACTTTTCGCGACGGCGATGGCGACATCGGCCTTAACGATGGCGACACGCTGCCTCCCTTTGATATCTCCAGTCCTTTTTACCACAATTTGTGGATTGAGCTTTTTACTGTTCAAAATTCCTTCATCGTCGATACCTTTAATTTTAATGCACGAATTCCCAACATTACTCCTCCCGGACAGGTTAAAAGCCTGGAAGGCGAAATCCAATACGAGATTCCCATCGATGGACTTGCTGAGGGCGATTCCATCAGAGTGGGAATACGGCTGGTAGATAGAGCATTAAACGTGTCTGCCCGGTCTTTTTCTCCCGACATAGTTGTAAAAAGACCGCAGTAGGCGTTCCTTTGAGCCCGTTTTATTGCATTTCATGAAAATTGTTGATACCCACACACATATTTACTTAGAAGATTTTAATTCGGATTTCGATCAAATGGTACAGAGAGCCATGGATGCTGGTGTAGAGCGGATGCTCTTGCCAAATATTGAACTTTCTACATGGCCGGCTCTCCGTAAAGCTGTTGAACGCTATCCTTCAAAGCTTTTTCCCATGATTGGGCTTCATCCCTCATCGGTAAAAGAAGGTTTCGAAGAGCAACTCTCTGAGCTGAAGAATCTTTTGAATGAAAATCTAAAAGAAATAGTAGCCATCGGCGAAACGGGCATCGATCTCTATTGGGATGTTTCTACGCTCGACCTTCAGATTCAATCGTTTGATCAACACATTCAATGGGCATTGGAGTTTGGCTTGCCTATTGTGATTCATAGCCGAAATGCTTTTGAAGCCATTTTTAAAGCCCTTGAACCGTATCGAGCCAGAGGTCTTAAGGGAGTATTTCACTGTTTTACAGGTACCTTAAAAGAGGCCCAATGGATTGTAGATTTTGATTTCTATTTGGGAATAGGAGGTGTACTTACATATAAAAAATCAGAATTACCTGAAATCTTGCCGCATCTTCCTAAAGAGCGAATAATACTCGAAACAGATGCACCATATTTGAGTCCCATTCCCTACAGAGGTAAGCGAAATGAGCCCGCTTACATGTTACACACACTTGCTAAGTTGGCCGAGGTCTGGAAGACTACTGTAAGCGATGCTGCTGAAATCACTTATGCCAATTCAAAAAAATTATTTCCAAAAGCCTGGAAATGAAAAAAATACTTGTCATTTATACCGGAGGTACCATCGGAATGGCACGCCAAGGTAGCGATGGTGCTCTGGTACCTGTTGAATTTGAAAAACTCTATGCCCTAATTCCGGAGCTGCAGGAACTACCCGCTGAAATCCACTTTCAGTCGTGGGAAAAACCCATTGACTCTACCGAAATGACTCCCGATCACTGGGTAAGGCTCGCTCATCAGATTTTTGAGAACTATGCCTTTTTCGATGGCTTTGTGGTGCTTCATGGCAGCGATACCATGGCCTTTACGGCCTCTGCCTTGAGTTTTATGCTTCGCCATTTAAAAAAGCCTGTTATTCTCACCGGCTCTCAATTGCCCATTAACATTATTCGAACCGACGGAAAGGAAAATCTGCTCACCAGCATTGAGATCGCCATGCTTAGCGATGAAAAAGGTGACCCCCTGGTGAGAGAGGTATGCATCTATTTCGAATATAAACTTTACAGAGGCAATCGAACGTATAAACACTCATCGGAATCCTTTAAAGCCTACAAAAGCCCGAATTATCCTTTACTCGGCGAAGCAGGTCTTGAAATCAAAATTTATCGGCAAAACCTACTACCTTCTTCAGACTCTCCAGTACAACTCTCTACTGCTTACGAGTCAAACATCCTAAACATTAGTCTCTTTCCTGGTATCAATTTTCAGTGGATGCGAAGTGCTTTAGAAAATGCACACCATCTGAAAGCCCTCATCCTATTGACCTATGGTGCAGGGAATGCACCGAAAAACCCTGAGCTGAAATCGCTGCTCAAAATGATGAACGATAGGAAAATTCCTGTTATAAACATTTCACAGTGTAAGGCTGGTTCCGTTGCTATGGGTAAATACGAAGTGAGTCATTGGCTCTTGGATTACGATGTGATTAGTGGATATGACATGACGCGCGAAGCTGCCATCACAAAAGCCATGTGCACCCTGCCCATTGCTAAAGACATTACAGAGTTCAAAAAGTTGTTTCAAAGCCCTCTCGCTGGTGAATTAACCATAAAATAATTTTCATTTTTTCATGCGAATGAAATTTTGTTAAATTGCGCGCGTTTTTTCAAATAAAAAACGAGGTTCGGAGAGGTGTCCGAGTGGCTGAAGGAACACGCCTGGAAAGCGTGTATACCCCTAAAGGGTATCAAGGGTTCGAATCCCTTTCTCTCCGCTGATTAACTGTAAATTAACCTAAAAACCAACATCAAGTATGAGAAAAGCGCTCTCTATTTTGACACTCTCAGCTGGTATGCTGATGTTTACTTTCAATGCTTCTTACGCTCAAGAAGACACCGCTAAAACAGAGCAAACTGAGCAGACAGAGCAGACATCGACAGCATCCGCACCTCAAACCGAAACAGCCTCTGAAGAAGCTACAGCTGAAGACACTAAGACTTTCCACCAAATTATTAAAGAAAAATTTATAGAAGGTGGTCCAGAGTTCATGGGAATTGTATTGATTTCACTGATTCTTGGTCTGGCCATCAGCATCGAAAGAATCATATATCTCAACCTTGCTAATACAAACAATGAAAAACTGATTGCCAACGTAGAGCAAGCTCTGAACAGCGGAGGTATCGATAAGGCAAAAGAAGTCTGCCGCAATACTCGTGGTCCGGTTGCTTCAATCTTCTATCAAGGTCTTGACAGATATCATGAAGGTATCGACATCGTAGAGAAATCAATTGTATCGTACGGTGGAGTGATGATGGGTCAGCTCGAAAGAGGTGTATCTTGGATTTCGCTCTTTATCGCTCTTGCCCCAATGCTTGGGTTCATGGGTACGGTAATCGGTATGATTCAGGCATTCGACGCCATCGAAGCTGCAGGTGACATTTCTCCGTCACTGGTAGCAGGTGGTATCAAGGTGGCTCTTTTGACCACAGTATTTGGTCTTATAGTAGCAATGATTCTTCAGATATTCTATAACTACATCATTGCTAAAATTGACAGCATCACCAACTCAATGGAAGAAGCTTCCATCTCATTGATCGATTTACTTGTGAAGTACAATCACAAGCATGGTAAATAATTAAAAAAATTTGACTTATGATCGACACCGGAATCATACTCACATATATCATGATTGGTATATGTGTGGCCGCCATAGTAGGTTTTGCAGTTTCTAAGGTGTTTACGCACTTCAGCAAGGTAAAAAATGCACTTATCGGAATAGCTGTATTGCTCGTAATCTTTTTGATTGGCTACTCAATAGCCGATGGCAGCGATTACGTAAACTATCCAGCTTCCATGGGCATTACCGAAGCAAAATCAAAAATGGTAGGTACAGGGCTTACTACTTTTTACGTTCTTGCCCTTCTTTCAGTACTTTCAATTTTGTACGTAGAAGTTTCAAAAATTTTCAAATAAAATGGCCAGAAGAGCAGCCCCGGAGATCAATGCAGGTTCGATGGCAGATATAGCCTTCTTGCTGTTGATTTTCTTCCTCGTTACTACTACAATGGACGTGGACTCTGGTATTTCTCGCAAGCTTCCTCCTTACGATGAGCGTGAACCACCAGAAATGCCACCCATTAAGGAGCGCAACATCTTGCGTGTGCTGGTCAATAGCCAAGACCTACTTCTTGTGGACGACCAGTACATGAAACTGGAGGACTTAAAGGAATACGCCAAAAGACACATCGCTAACTTCGGCAAAGAAGAGAACCTCTCTGAAAGCCCTGAAAAGCACGTGATTTCTTTGCAAAACGATAGAGGTACATCATACGAAATGTACATCGCCGTGCAAAATGAATTGACAGCTGCCTACAATGAGCTCAGAGACGAAGAAGCGATGAAGCGCTTCGGACGTAAATTCAACCTTCTCGACGAAGCCAGCGCTAAAGAAATAGCCGACTATTACCCGTTGAAAATCTCTGAAGCTGAACCTGTAAAACTCAAATAATATGTCAAAATTTAAACGCAAAACAGGTAAAAGCCAGCCCGCCATATCAACAGCATCACTGCCTGACATAGTTTTCATGCTTCTGTTCTTCTTCATGGTTACTACCGTAATGCGTGAAGTTACCCTTCTGGTGCAGAACAGAAAGCCCTTTGCCACAGAGGTAGTGAAGCTTGAGCGCAGATCGCTGGTTTCGTACATTTATGTTGGTCCTCCGATCAAATCGCTCCAAGCACAATTTGGTACTGAGCCACGCATACAGCTCAACGACCAATTTGCCACACTCAACGATATAGGTCCCTATATTACAGACGAAAGAGAGCGCAGAAATGAGGCTGAAAGACCGCTTATGACCGTGTCTATTAAAGCCGACAAGACTGTAAAAATGGGATTGATAACCGACCTAAAATTTGAATTGCGCAGAGCTCAAGCCCTTAAGATTAACTATTCAACAGTGAAAGGTAAACCCTTCGGGGATAATTAGTATTGCATCGATTATGCTTTAAAAAGCTGTCCGAAAAATGGGCAGCTTTTTTTATTTTTTGAAAAACCTTTTTTTTGCGCAAAAGGCTTATTAAGGCTTAACACAAGAGCATTCATTTTTAAACAACCAAATTGAAGGGTTAAGCTTTAAAGCAATGGTCGAAGACCATTACACTCGATATAAAATAAAAATCCGTTGCTGTGTAGAGCAACGGATTCTTACATGTTAAGCCAGTAATTAACCTAAGGCTACTCTTCTAAAACCAGTAACCTTAAGACCTTTCTGAACGGAATCAAGATATTGAGCGACGCTCAGTTTAGGCTCCTTAATAAACTCTTGTTCGACCAGAGTATTTTCCTTGAAGAATTTGCCTAAACGGCCTTGAGCAATTTTGTCGATCATGTTTTCAGGCTTTCCTTCCTGGCGAGCGAGCTCACGACCTATTTCTAGTTCTCTTTCAATTATTTCTTGAGATACCGAGTCTTTATCAAGTGCAATTGGGTTCATAGCGGCTACCTGCATGGCCACGTCTTTACCAGCCTCAGGAGCTACAGCTGAAAGGGCCACCAGAGTAGCGATCTTTTTGTTTGAGTGAATGTAGTAGGTCACAAATGTACCTTCGAGGGTAGTGTACCCAGCAATGTCGATTTTCTCGCCAATTACACCGGTTTGTTCGATCAATTTTTCACCTACTGTGAGGCTTCCTTGGAATGGAAGTGCCTTCAGCGCTTCGATATCGGCTGGTTTGTGCTCAAGGGCAATGTCGAGAATAGCTTGATTGAGCGCTATGAAACCTTCATTTTTAGCCACAAAATCTGTTTCGCAGGCAAGGGCTACGATTACGCCATAAGTGTTTTCACTGTTAGTAAGAGCTAGTGCGCAACCTTCGGTAGTAGCGCGATCTGCGCGATTAGCTGCGATTTTTTGCCCTTTCTTTCTGAGGATGTCAATAGCTTTTTCTACATCACCATCGGCTTCTGCAAGAGCTTTCTTGCAGTCCATCATACCTGCTCCGGTTATTTTTCTTAAGTTGTTTACTTCAGCTGCTGTGATATTAGCCATATTAATCGATTGATTTTTAGGTTATTATTTAAATAAACAAGGGCAAAATTACACTTTTGCCCTTGCTGAGTATGTTACGTGAATATTAAGGTTACTTCATTACTCTTCACCTTCGTCAGCTGTAGCCATTTTTGCGGCTTTTTTAGCCACTTTTTCAGTGTTGCCTTTGTCTTTTTCGCTACGGCGATCGTTCATTCCCTCGAGGAGGAATCCTCTTACGTATTCAAGAATTTTAGCAATAGACTTCGATGAGTCGTCATTACCGGGAATGGGGAAATCAACGTCGTAAGGATTCGTATTGGTATCGACGATGGCAAACACTGGAATGTTGAGCTTGTGAGCTTCTTTAACGGCGATATGCTCTCGATTGATGTCTACTACAAAAAGAGCTGCAGGCAGACGGCTCATATCGGCAATAGAGCCTAAGTTTTTCTCTAGTTTTGCACGCAAGCGCTCTACTTGTAGTTTTTCTCTCTTTGAGAGCGTATCGAAGGTACCATCAGCCTTCATGCGGTCGATGTTGGTCATTTTTTTTACCGCCTTGCGGATGGTCACAAAGTTTGTAAGCATACCTCCAGGCCAACGCTCTGTAATGTAAGGCATGTTGAGCTCTTGAGCCAAGTTGGCAACTACGTCTTTTGCCTGTTTTTTGGTAGCTACAAATAAAATCTTTTTACCGCTGCCTGCTAACTTTTTAAGAGCTTCACCAGCCTGCTCAAGCTTTTGAGCGGTTTTGTAAAGATCGATGATGTGGATGCCATTGCGCTCCATAAAAATGTAAGGAGCCATTGCAGGATTCCACTTGCGAGTGAGGTGGCCGAAGTGAACACCAGCTTCGAGCAACTCTTTTACTACTTCTTCGTGATTCATGTATTGAGGTTAAGTTGGTTCTTTACTTTCCTTTTACTAAGCTGCTGACTTAGCAACCGACAGGTAGCGAGAGGTTAACTCGATCCTATCGGTTTGGATGCTAAATACACCATTAGCGCTTAGAGAATTGAAATCTCTTGCGAGCTTTTTTACGACCGTACTTTTTGCGCTCTACCATACGTGGGTCGCGGGTCAGGAGACCTTCGGCCTTAAGAGTCGGGCGATATTCAGCATTCACTAAACACAATGCGCGGCTAAAAGCATGGCGAATAGCCTCTGCTTGACCAGTGATACCACCGCCTTGAACATTTACTTTGATATCGAAAGCGCCTTCGGTTCCAGTGAGTTTCAGTGGTTGAAGCACTTTTGACTGAAGAATGCCTGTAGAGAAGTACGATTTGAAGTCGCGGCCATTAATGGTGATGTTGCCACTTCCTTCTTTAAAGAAAACTCGGGCTACAGCGGTCTTTCTGCGGCCTATGGCGTGTGTTATTGACATATTATATCCATTCATTTATGTTCAACACTTCTGGCTTTTGTGCTTCGTGCTCATGAGTGGGGCCTGCATATACGCGCACATTACGGAAGAGGTCTCTTCCCAATTTGTTTTTTGGCAGCATACCTTTAATAGCTAATTCTACCACTCTTTCTGGTCTTTTTGCCATGATCTCGCGTGGAGTCCTGTGGTATTGACCACCGGGATAACCGGTGTGAAATACGTATTGCTTATCGGTCAGCTTGTTACCACTCAAAGCTACTTTTTCCGCATTGATCACAATCACGTGATCACCACAGTTGATGTTTGGGCTAAAATAGGGCTTGTGTTTTCCACGGGCGATCTTAGCCACTACAGATGCAAGTCTTCCGAGCGTCACGCCTGTTGCATCTACTACGTACCACTTCTTCTCCACCATTGCGGGAGTGGCTGAAATGGTCTTATAACTTATTGTATCCACAGTTGTCGTAATTATAATTGTTTGAACAATATTGTTTTACAATGGCCGAAAATTGGGCTGCAAAAGTACATTAAATTTTCAATTCTTCAATCTGAACAGCATTTTTTATTCAAAGATTACTCTTTTAAGAACTTTTAAATAGTTATCCAGCTGGTTTATTAATTTTACTCTATTGGATGCGCACTGTGAATGATTAATTGTGTGTTGACTTTTGTGTTCATTTAAAATGTAAGTATTCTGAGATTTTGACTAAATGTATGATGAGTAATACATACAAAATCAGAAGAACACGGAAAAGTCTTTTCCAATGCATTTGCATGCAGAGTTGGGCCAATGTGTTTAAAACTTGTAGATCTTACTTTTTAGCAGCTAGAGAGCACAAGTATTTAGGTAGATAAGGGATTTTGGGAAGAAAATTGAGTGTTTCACTGATGGATTGTCGTTAAGTGTTTTTAAAGTAAAAAATGTTGAAAATCAAGATTTAAAACAAATTTTCAATTTTTCGAAAATCATAAGTCAGGGGCATTCTGAATTTTGTGCGTCTTTCACACTGTAGAAACATCTTTTTAACTTTACGTGAAATTTTAAACCTCCTAAAAATGAAAAAGTACAAAAATTTTGTCTTATTAGCTTTGTTTACAGCTTCTGCCCTTGTGGGCTGTCAAAAACAAGACGATAACAACGACGACAACACCAATCAACTCGTTGGCATTCAGGGAAAGTGGCAATCTTCGAAGTCAAACGTTGCACCACTTTTGGTAACACTCTTTCAAATAGACTCGATCTATGCAGAATTTAATACCAATAACACTTATGAAGTAAGACAATGGAACCGCGATGGTGTACAATTGCCAACATTGACCGGAACATATACTCAGACCAAAAGCAATGTGGGCAATATCTGGACAATACGCGTAGAGCAAACAGCGCCATCAGCATTAATCAGCGAGGGAATTTTTGAAATCACGGGCAATACGATGAAATACGAAATCGTACAAACTCAGCCCGATATTCAGGCCGTACCACCCACACCACAAGGTGGATTCGGAAGCACAAATGGTGGGGCACTTGGTCAGGCTAACGTGCAGACCTACGTTAGAGTACCTTAATTGAAGTGCATCGGAGCTGATAAGATGCCCTGTAAGGCAGCTTATCAGCTTTTTTTATGCCCAAAATTTACCTGGATGTATGAAAAAAGGGATATTACTTGCCACTTGCCTGCTTGCTGTTTTACATGCAATGTCGCAAGTGCAGGCACCCACTTTGCGCGAACTTGACAGGGCCATTCCCAAAAAAGCAGACCGTGAGTTACAGGTCTTCGCCCTGTTTTACAACCAATACGTTACGGGCAATTACTTTCCCACAAACGACTTTTTGAGAGGACAAATCTTCGGTCGCCTCTTCGGTCAAAATACTACGAATACTTCGAATGAGCTGACCGCCACATATTTTGAGCAAAGGCTTCTGCCATTTTTGATCTATACTCCTAAGTTATTGAACGGCAAAGCCATTCTGCGTACTTCGTTTGAAATAGATTATACCTGGGGAGATGTGGCCTATGGAGTGGGCGGAAATTTCGGTGGAGGGCTCTCAGCTGATCAGGTCAATATTCAGACTCAAAACATTCAATTGGAACTTCTTCCGTTTAAAAGATGGTCTGTACTTTTAGGACTACAGCGCATGTTTGACCATCCGGGCAACGCATACCGCACCCTTTTCGACCAATTGACCAATACAGGTTACAGGCTTTTTTACTGGGGGACGGATGCTTCGGGTATCAATGTGCGCTACGATGGCGACTTCGAACGTATGAAAGTGGGTTTTTGGCAGTTTTACGAAAACAACCCACAGGAAGATGACGATGTGCAGCGTTTTGAGTGGATGTATGAGCGTGAAGTGGCCCGACTGTGGCGCGTAGGGCTAAGTGCTGACTATGTACGCGACCGCGGAAATGGCGAAGGGGGGCCGTCTATTTTGGGTCAAGGTTTGAATTCGGTTTTAAACGAATACAACGGTACCTATCGCTTTCCTTTGGGTAGTGCTTATAGAGCAGATATCGGCTGGGTGGGTACAATTGTGAATTACAATGCCGATCACGCTATGGGGCCTTGGACGTTCAACGGCTTTTTCAACTACAATTTTGGTCGAGTCGATACGCTTTCTCCTGCTCAAAGTTTTCACAAGCGTACCTCTATCGGTGGCTTTGGCTCCAATATTCGCCTTGCTTATAAATATGGACAAACCCTTGGAGACATAATTCACTTAGATGCCGTTTACACCAGTGGCGATGCTAATTCGCTGGCAGATAGTAAATATTCCGGCGTCCTTACGGGAAATACCTGGGGCTCGCCTGTAAGCTTATACATAAGCCACGGTGCCTATATCCTCTTTCCACACGGCAATGTAGTAAACCGATTTGTTGCCGCGGTGACCGATCCATCGAATTTGGGTTTCGGGGTTACAGGTTTGGTGCTGAATGTTCATAGAGATTTTATACCTCATAAATTTAATGGAAAGATCGGTGCAGCCTCGGCCATCAGCAATGTTGCACCTTCAGGGGGCGGATTTCTAATAGGCAATGAATTGAACTTCAGGATACAGTATACACCTCAGGTTTTTATGAACATTGAACTGCACGGAGCTTATCTGTGGCTTGGTGACTTTTACAACAGCTCACTTGTAAATGGAGGCGTCAATACCCGTCCTGTAAATCCTTGGACGGTATTTCTGGTGTACAGATGGCTATTGTTTTAAAAATCACGATTAAAAAGCTTTTAAACAATGAAAAAAATCGGGTTGATTCTGATGCTTTTCTCGTGGATGTCGATTATAAAAGCACAAATACTGATGACTCCTATGGATGATTACCCGCGTATTTCGACCTTCGACGAGCTGCAATATCCATTTGAAACCAAGAAAATACAGCTTTCTAACGAAATAACTGTGGCCTATGCCGATGAAGGCAAAGGCAGCGAAACCATTATTTTCATCCACGGATTAGGAAGTTACCTGCCAGCGTGGAAAAAAAATGTAGAAGTACTTCGCCAGTATTACCGATGCATTGCCATTGATTTACCGGGCTACGGTAAATCTTCGAAAGGCGATTATGAGGGCTCGATGGAATTCTTTTCCGATGTGGTCATTCAGTTTGCTGATAAATTAGGGCTCAAACAATTTGTTCTAGCAGGTCATTCGATGGGCGGGCAAATTTCGATTGTCACAGCCTTGAGGTACCCTCAGCGTATAAAAGCTTTAATACTGGCAGCACCTGCCGGATTTGAAACTTTCAACGAGGGTCAGAAACAGTGGTTCCGAGAGGTGGTAACTGCACGAAGTACGGCACTAACCCCAGCCCAAACCGTACAGACCAATTTTGGTTTTAACTTCTACAAATTTCCCAAAGATGCTGACTTTATGATACGCGATCGATTGGCCATGCGATTTGCTGCTGATTTTGACGGGTATTGCTATATCATTCCGAAAAGTGTACAAGGCATGGTTAATCAGCCAGTCTTTAACCTGCTCGACAAGTTGACTCAGCCCACATTGATCTTATTTGGCAAGAACGACAATTTGATTCCCAACCGTTTTCTAAATCCTGGACGCACCAGCGATGTTGCCATGGCCGGATATAACAAAATACCCAAAGCATCCCTGATATTGATTCCAAAGTGCGGACATTTTGTGCAATGGGAAGGTGCCGAAACTTTTAACAACGAAGTCAAAAAATTTATTGATTCGGGTTTTATAACAGAAAAGAAATAGCGATAAAAAACTCTGATCAACAGGATAGCCTGAATCGGTTGTTATGGCCTGTACTTTTGTGTGCAATAAAAGTAAATGATGCCATTATGCAAAATCTGGCCGAAATAATTTTAAATGACGATGGTTCTATCTATCATCTTCACTTAAAACCAGAAGAGATAACTGAGATCGTCATCACCGTGGGCGATCCTGACAGGGTAGACAAAGTGGCCGGATTCTTTGAATCAGTAAAACTAACACGTCAACACAGAGAGTTTCGCACAATAACCGGTACTTATCGAGGACGACCGATCACTGTAGTGTCCACAGGCATTGGAACGGATAATGTCGATATTGTGCTCAACGAATTAGACATGTTAGCCAATGTGCTTTTACCGGAGCGCGTGGCACATCCCTTTCCTAAGAGTTTGATCATCTGCCGAATGGGTACATCAGGTGCCATAAGGCCTGATATCAAAGTAGGAACATTACTGGTAAGTGAAGAAGCCTGGGGCATCGATGGCTTGCATGCCGGCTATGACTTCGGACCTTTAACCGAGATTCAGCCTGGCATTTATGCGTATCACACTCGGGGCGATGCAGGTTTGATTTCCGAGTTTCAGAAAGCCGGATTTACAAAGGGAATTACACTTACTACTTCCGGATTTTATGGCCCACAAGGCAGAAGCATACGGATACCTTCGGCACTTAGCTGGTTGAGATCAGAAAGTGGTTTTGTAGCTGAAAAGGGCCTTACAAACCTCGAAATGGAAACAGCCGGTATCTACGCGCTGAGTGCACTTCTGGGTCATCGGGCTATTTCGCTCAACGCCATCTTAGCCAATCGTATCACGGGCGAATTTTCTCCCCATCCGGATGCAGTAATGGAGGAACTAATCCTCAGGGGATTGGATGTGCTCAGCAGATTGTGATTTTTGTGCAGCAGAATCAGGTCTGGGCACAGGATCGTAACCATAGGTGCCCCAGGGGTGACAGCGCGACAATCGCTTCAGTCCTAACCAGGTGCCCTTAAAAAGCCCCCACACTTGAACCGCTTCAATCATGTATTCTGAGCAAGAGGGTGTGTGCCTGCAGACTTTTGGGAAGAATGGGGATATAATGTATTGATATGCTCTGACGGGCAAGATGATTAGGTAGCCCGTCAGTCTTTTTAAAGCTTTTAAAAGTCCCATTACAAGAGGGTGTAGGTGGTGCCTTCTTTGGTGTCTTTTAGCTGAATTCCAGCCTTCAACAATTGATCGCGAATTTGATCGGAAAGAGCAAAATTCCGATCGGCACGCGCCTTCTGTCGCATTTCGATTAATATTTGAATGACTGCATCCAGCTTGCTGGTATCAGTAGTTGCACGAGTGTCGTCTTCAAGGCCAAGTACATCGTGCACCAGGGCTTTTACACGCTCTGATAAGTATAGCAAATCAGAGGCAGTCAAAGACTCCTGGCCAGTGTTCATCAGATTGATAATGCGTACGATTTCAAAAAGCTCAGCTATGGCTATGGGGGTATTAAAGTCGTCGTTCAGAGCATCGTACACCTTTTGTACGGCAGCACGTACATCGAAGGTAGATTTTTCAGCAGCCTTCAGCTCTGGCAAGAGCGCAACAGCATCCATCAGGCGCCGGAATCCCTTTTCAGCCGCGGCCAATGCTTCGTCGCTGATGTCGAGTGTGCTGCGGTAATGGGCTTGAAGCATAAAGAAGCGCACCACTGCCGGGCTGTAGGGCTTTGAGAGGAAAGGATTTTGCCCGCTAAAGATTTCTTGCGGCAGCAGGGTGTTTCCCGTGCTCTTACTCATTCGCTTGCCGTTGAGCGTAAGCATATTGGCATGCATCCAATAGCGCACGGGTTTCTTATGGTGGGCGGCAGTGCACTGGGCTATTTCGCACTCGTGGTGCGGAAATTTCAAATCCATCCCACCGCCGTGTATGTCGAATACTTCGCCTAAATACTTGGTGCTCATCACAGAACATTCGAGATGCCAACCCGGAAAGCCCTCGCCCCAGGGCGATTCCCAGCGCATGATGTGCGTGGGTGAGGCTTTCTTCCAAAGAGCAAAGTCCAGAGGATTGCGCTTCTCGCTCTGACCTTCGAGCTCGCGTGAACCTGCGATCAATTCATCCACATTCCGGCCGCTCAGTTCGCCATAAGGTTCTTTCTCCATGTATTTTTTAACATCGAAGTAAATCGAGCCATTTACTTCATATGCAAGCCCTTCGTCGAGAATTTTTTTGATCATTTGAATCTGTTCCACAATGTGTCCTGTGGCCGTAGGCTCGATGGAAGGAGGTAGTACGTTAAAGCGCTCCATGATGCGATGAAAGCCCACAGTATAGCGCTGCACCACTTCCATGGGCTCGAGCTGTTCCAGACGTGCTTTTTTGGCAATTTTGTCTTCACCTTCGTCGGCATCGTTTTCCAAATGGCCGGCATCTGTAATGTTTCGCACATAGCGCACTTTGTAGCCGATGTGTTGCAAATACCTGAACACCACATCAAAAGATATAAAGGTGCGGCAGTTGCCCAGGTGTACGTCATTGTATACAGTGGGTCCGCACACATACATACCTACGAAGGGGGGATTTAAAGGCTCAAATTTTTCTTTTTCACCTGAAAGAGTATTGTATATGTAAATCTCTTTTGTTTCGCCGGGTTTCATCTATTAGTGGTTGACGCTCCAAATTTCGGCAGAATTAATGTACTATTTTTTCAATAAAATCAAAAAGGTTTTTCAAAATTCGATATTTGACAAACCAAGAAGACAATGTTGCTACTTAAAAAAATAATTAAATCGCTCAAAATAAAAATGTACCAAAACCATCAGTCAGAAAAAGTTATCACATCATATAAATGAACTTTTTTGAGAAGAGGGGCAAAAACCACGAATATTTTATCTTGAGAAAATAGATGTAAAGCAGCGAGAAAAAGCGATTTTTAAAATAAAAAAGCTGCCCAACGTCGAACAGCTTTTTCACTTTGTACCGAAGGTGGGACTCGAACCCACACGGATTACTCCACACGCCCCTGAAACGTGCGTGTCTACCAATTCCACCACTTCGGCATTTCAGGGCTGCAAAAATAGATATCTGAGAAAATAAATAAAGTATAAAATTTACGCAGATGCTTTGCGCTTGCGAAATTCGATTTCTTCGCGAATGTATTTGGGATGAATAAAGAGCATTCCATAGCTCTCCCCCGGATTTTTTACCAAATGTTTATGATGCATCTTGTGCGCGCGCAAGATGGCAGCGAAGTACAGGTTTTTAGAAGGCTTTAGCCATTTAAAGCGCTGGTGGATATACACTTCATGAACGATGAAGTAAGCAATGCCGTACAAAGCAATACCTGCACCTACGCTCACTGACCAATTGTTTGAATACATCAGGCCAAGCATGATGCACAGCCAAGAAGGTATGGCGAAAATCAGAAAGAAAGCATCGTTTTTCTCAAAAAATCCGGGTTTTTTAACATGATGATCGCGATGTAATACCCATAGAGGCCCGTGCATCAGATACTTATGTGCGGCCCATGCTACATATTCCATCGCTACAAAAGTGACTAACGCTACAAGGATGTAAGCCCAAATCATATCCACAAGTTTTGAAACATAAAAAACAATACAAAGATAGAAACAACCCAAAGGGCATTTTTGGTCACAACCACTGATTTAAAAAACTTGTAATACATAAGATACATGCCAAGGGATACGCCAAACCAGCCCATGTAATTTTCAACAGGTGGTAAACCTTTGTCCCAAGTCCAAAACTCAAGAGAAATAGCCACTGGCTCTATCAAATAATCAGCTGCCGTCATAAGTGTGGCACCTAAAAGTGCTTTAATAATAATTGGTAGTCGAATAAGTTCAACGGCATTTAAGATACCTGAAAACATGATAAACCAATTGACGCCAATGATGATGGGGGTTTCCCAGACTTTAGGACCGAGAACGCTGCCGTACTCATATTCTCCAAAGGGAAAACCTGTATTAACTCCAATAGCTTCGATGAAAAATCCCAATAAATAGATGGCAAATGCAAGTGCGAAGACAGACAGAGTATGTCCTCGATAACTTTTAAAAACCACAAAACCGCTTAGGAGCAGATTCAATGGCGTTAGAGGAAGGAATATACTCCGGAGGGTAGGTTGGTTAAAGGCTACCAGAGCCCAAGCGTGCATTACAATGAGCAGCACAAGTAGGGACTGTTCCAGATTTTTGAAGAGGTCTTTTAAGTCTTTCATCAAGGTGTTTCAATTAAATCGGAGACAATTCGGGCTGAGAGAAGGCAAAGAGGTATTCCCCCTCCCGGATGAACGCTTCCTCCGCAAAAGTAGAGATTTCGGATTTTTCTGCTAAAATTCGGATGGCGGGCAAAAGCTGAGAACATATCATTGCTGCCCGCTCCATAAAGGCTTCCTTGATAGGAGAAAGTTTTGCTCTCAATACTTCTGGGGTCTAGGGTTGCCTCGGCTTCAATCAGTGGTTCAATAGCAGTGCCAAGTCTTTTGCTGAGCTTACTGAGTACGTTTTCACGCGTTTGTTGCAAGAGCTCGTCCCAATTCTGTCCAGTATTGCCAGGGACATTTACCATTACAAACCAATTGTCACAGCCTTCGGGGGCGTCGCCGGCATTCCAGCGCGAGGTGATGTTGATGTACACTGTCGGGTCGTGATAAATAGTTTTTTTTCGGAAAATGTGTTCGAATTCAGCTTTGTAATCGTTTGAAAAGAAAATGTTGTGCATATCCAGCTCCGAAAATTGATGTTTCACTCCCCAATAAAAGATTAATGCGGAACTGCTTCTCGGATAACTCAAAATTTTTTCTGGTTGAGGGGCGTCGGGCAAGAGATATTTGTAGGTAGGCACCACGTCCATGTTTGAGACGATCAGGTCAAAGGGTTGAAAATCTCCATCGGTAACTACACCTTTAGCCACATTGCCTTCCCAGCGAATTTTATCGACTTGCGTGTTAAAGTGAAATTTAACGCCCAGGTCAGTGGCAGCCTTGTACAGCGCTTGAGTGATGGCGTGCATGCCGCCGATCGGGAAAAAGGTGCCAACGTTATGCTCAAAATGTGGGATGATGTGCATAATGCCTGGCGTTTGATAAGGATCAGATCCATTGTAAGTAGCGAAGCGATCAAAGAGCTGCACCAGTTTAGGATGCTCCAGCCACTTTTCATTTACGCGGTGTAGGGTAGTGGTGATTTGGTAGCGGGGCAAATGCGCAATCGCTTTTAGCGTTTCGGTTGTAAGCCAGGTTCCTAATTTGTGTAGCGACTTCTCCAAAAAGATTCTCCCTGTTTTTTCGTATGTAAAACGAGCATTTTCGAGATATTCAATAACTCGATTTTTCGGAACTTGTAAAATTTCTTCCACCTTAGCGGCAAATTCGTTCAGATTGCCAGAGGCGGGAAGAAAAGTGCCATCGTCCCAAAAATAATGGCAGGCAGTAGGGTGCTTGACGTATAAAAAATAATCTGCAAGGCGCAAACCGGCTGCTGTAAAGGTGTCTTCCAGATACTGTGGCATGGTAAAGAGCGATGGACCAGCGTCGAATCGATAATTCCCGACTTGAATTTCTGAAAGCTTTCCGCCCGGATAAGAATTCTTTTCAAATACATGCACATCAAATCCTTTTGCCGATAGGCGAATTGCCGAAGCAAGGCCGGCTACGCCTGAGCCTATGATGGCAGCAGTGAGTTTCTTGGTTTTCATTTTCTTTAAAAATACGCGGGGTACAAAGGTTAAGTTTATTTTCGCCTGCTTAAAAAGCACTTTTTAATGACAAAATCTTCGCGCGTTGATCGTTTTTTGGCTTTAATCGAGCGTGCAGGCAATGCCTTGCCGCATCCTGCTACGTTGTTTTTCCTTTTTGCTGTGTTTGTTGTGGTGCTGTCGGCAGTCGTCAGTTTTTTTCATATCGAAGTCGTGCATCCTGGCAATGGGTCTATCATTAAGCCGGTAAATCTGATCTCGAGGGAGGGATTAGACATGATCCTGACGAAAATGGTCACCAACTTTACGGGCTTTGCTCCATTGGGCACGGTGCTCGTGGCCTTGCTGGGAATAGGTATAGCAGAAGGCAGCGGATTGATTGGCGTGGTGTTGAGAAAAATTGTTTTGTCCTCGCCCCCTAAGTTGCTCACGTTTGTAGTCGTTTTTGCGGGAGTGTTGAGCAATACGGCCAGCGAAGTTGGCTATGTGCTGTTGGTGCCGTTGGCAGCCATCATTTTTCAAGCTGCAGGCCGTCATCCGCTGGCAGGTCTTGCAGCTGCTTTTGCCGGTGTATCGGGTGGGTACAGTGCTAATTTGCTTCTTGGAACGATTGATCCCCTGCTGGCGGGGCTCTCAGAAGAGGCAGCACGCATCATCGATAAGGATTACTTGGTGAATCCTGCCTGCAATTATTACTTTATGGCTTTTTCCACGATTTTGATATCTTTTTTAGGAACTTTTGTTACGGAAAAAATTGTAGAACCCCGGCTCGGGAAAGATTATTTGGTTCAAAATCAGGATAAAATCGAACAGCTTAATTCATCGGAACGCAGGGGGTTGATATATGCTTTGGTAACTTTTTTGGCTTTCACAGCATTGATTCTTATTGGTATTATACCAGAAAATGGAGTGTTGCGAGGGGCGGATGGCAGTGTGCTGAAGTCGCCCTTTATGCATGGCATTGTTGCGCTTGTGTTTCTGAGTGCGGGTCTTATGGGAATAGCTTATGGAATTGGTGCCGGGACTATAAAAAACGATTCCGATGTGATGAAAGGCATGTCAAAATCCATGGAGACACTTGGGTCCTACATTGTTCTCGTTTTTTTTGCAGCGCAGTTTGTCGCGTATTTCAATTGGACAAATTTGGGCTTAATTTCAGCGGTTAAAGGAGCTGAAGGACTCAAAGCCATTATCGGATCTCTAGGTTTGGAAAACAAGTTACTCATGGCAGTTTTTATCATGATACCCTTCATCTTACTATCAGCCTTGATCAATCTGGTGATGGGTTCTGCTTCTGCCAAATGGGCCATTATGGCTCCGGTTTTTATACCGATGCTCATGTTGTTGGGGTATTCTCCTGAGTTTACGCAGGTTGCTTATCGCATTGGCGACTCAGTTACCAATATCATTAGTCCGATGATGAGCTATTTTGCCCTAATTGTGGCCTTCATACAGCGCTATCAGCCCAAAGCCGGAATCGGAACGGTTATATCGCTCATGCTACCGTATTCTGTGTTGTTTTTAATTGGCTGGGTTCTGCTCTTGATTGTGTGGATCGCCATAGACTTGCCGATTGGTCCGGGAGTTTCCCTGTATTACACTCCATAATTCTCTAACCTTAAAAAAACATTACTTTTGGCGGCAAAAGTCAAACACTTACAAGCTCTACCCACTCTTTAACTCATTACCTCAAACACACATGAAAAGACTTGTAAGTTTTTTAGCCGTTCTCATTTTAGTAATTGCTATAGGTTTTGGAATTTATTGGTACTTCTACCTGCGTAAACCCAAAGAGCCCGTTAGCCTAATCAATCTGAAAACCACCCTTGTTTGCAATTCAGATGCGGTGGAGGTATTGCGCTCAAACAAAGAAAATTGGGAACCTGCTCGCAATGGCGACGAGATCTATTGGGGAGATCGCATTCGCATACCGGCTGGTACAGAGGCAGCATTGGTAATTAATCCAAAAAGCAAGATCGAGCTTATCGACGAATGTGAAGTTTGGCTCGAGCAGACCAACGACGGTAAAGGCGCTTTATATCTGATAAAAGGAGATGTGCGCTATACCCTTGATGCCGACTTAGCATTTTCAACAGGAAAAATCAAATACAGCGGTGGCGAAGTGTTGCTCCAATCCAACAAAGCAGCAGTACCTTACATCGAAACAGGTATCACGCAAAAGTCAGGTGGCGAATCAACCTTGTTTTCGAGTTATGCTGGTGATCATACCTTGAAAAATGCCTCTGGCGATTATGTGATTGAAAGTGGAAAAGCGGCAATTATACCGCCAACTGGCGATGCCCCTCAAATTGTGGATTTGCCTGATCCGCCACAGATAAAAACCCCAAAAAATGGGGAAAAAATCCAAAAAGCCATTTTGAAAAAAGGCTTTGATGTGATTTGGACTCCAACTTTCGGTGCAGTGAAATATCGCTTAGAGTTTTTGCCGACGAACCAACGCACTGCAGTGGGTATAAGTTATTACACCAACAACACAGGAATGCGTATTCGCAATATTGAGCCCAATCCCTACCTGGCTCGAGTGTATGCTGAAGACATTAGAGGTCTGAAGAGCAAATGGAGCGATGGAGTTGAAATAGATATCAACAACAATTACTTCCGTCATTTAGAAAAACAGGCTACTTCACAGGGAATATACGTAGGCTTTATGCCTTACAGAGATGTCATGATAGCTGGCGGTTTTATTCGCGGATATTCTCCGGCTGAGCACGATGTAGTGCTTTTTTCGCGTACCGATTATTGGTGGATTCAGCCCTTGCTCGACGATTTCAATACACCCATCGATCCGGATGGCTATTTTGAGATTTACACCAATTTGGGCGATGCCTTAGCTGTTTACGTAGTAAAAAAAGGCTTTAAAAATTTTGCAGATCGCTACCCCGATGGGCAGTTGCCGCCTGTAGATGGGGTTAACATTAAGGCATTTAAGATAGTACCCCGAAATACGTTCTAAGCTATCTGTGTAAGACTCTATTTAACAAAGCTTGTAAGGGATGGTGTTTTAACAAGCCTTTCTGCATTACATTTGCAGCCGTTTTTTTAAGAATGAATTGAAAATCAGATTATTATGATGCATTCGATACTGTATTTGGTTCCGTTAATGGGCGCTTTAGGGCTCATTGCGATGTTTGTTAAATCTTCTTGGGTCGAAAAACAAGATGCCGGCGAACAAAAAATGCGCGATTTGGCCGGCTATATTGCCAGCGGAGCAATGGCTTTTCTAAAGGCTGAGTGGAAAATACTCGGCTACTTTGCCGCTATTGCTATGCTGCTGCTCGCATGGCTGGGTACGCAAACACACAATTCGAGTCCAGTAATTGCGATTGCGTTTATCATTGGCGCTGTTTTCTCAGCCACCGCAGGTTACATAGGTATGCGCATAGCTACTAAGGCGAATGTGCGCACTACTCAAGCTGCGCGCAGCGGATTGGCTAAGGCGCTTAAAGTTTCTTTCACAGGTGGCAGCGTGATGGGTATCGGTGTTGCTAGCCTTGCTGTACTCGGATTAGGTGGTTTGTTTATTGTTTTTTACTATATGTACGTGGTAAGTGTAGGCGGCAATGTGAACGGTGACGAAATGGCTACTGCCCTTGAGGTGCTTGCCGGTTTTTCTCTCGGTGCCGAGTCAATTGCCCTATTTGCCCGTGTTGGTGGCGGTATTTACACCAAGGCTGCTGACGTAGGTGCTGACTTAGTAGGTAAAGTAGAAGCTGGCATACCTGAAGACGACGTGCGCAACCCTGCAACCATAGCTGACAATGTGGGCGATAACGTAGGCGACGTAGCCGGTATGGGAGCTGACCTCTTTGGTTCTTACGTGGCTACCATTTTGGCTACAATGGTATTAGGGAGAGAAATTGCATCAAACGATAGCTTCGGAGGAATAGCTCCAGTAATACTTCCGATGATACTTGCCGGTCTTGGACTGATCTTTTCAATTGTAGGTATGCAATTGGTGCGCATCTCTGACGATAAGGGCAATGTGCAAAAAGCACTTAATTTAGGAAACTGGGGCTCAATCGTGCTTACAGCTATTGCTTCCTACTTTGCTGTAATGTATATCTTGCCCGAAAATATGGAAATTCGCGGGTATGCCTTTACAAACATTCAGGTATTTTATTCCATCATTCTCGGTTTGATCGTTGGGGCTCTTATGAGCATTATTACAGAATATTACACTTCAATGGGCAAGCGTCCTGTGAATTCGATTGTGAAGCAGTCAGCTACCGGACATGCAACCAACATCATTGGTGGGCTTTCTGTTGGTATGGAAAGTACCGTTCTGCCGATCATTGTTTTGGCAGCTGGTATTTATGGCTCGTATCAGCTTGCAGGCCTATATGGCGTAGGAATAGCAGCTGCTGGTATGATGGCAACCACTGCTATGCAGCTGGCCATTGATGCCTTCGGCCCCATTGCTGATAATGCTGGCGGTATAGCTGAAATGAGCCAGTTACCAGAAGAGGTGCGTCACCGTACTGACATACTTGATGCAGTAGGAAATACCACTGCCGCTACTGGAAAGGGTTTCGCCATAGCTTCTGCTGCCCTTACCTCGCTAGCCCTGTTTGCTGCTTTTGTTGGTGTAGCAGGTATTGATGCCATCAACATTTACAAAGCTGACGTGCTTGCGGGGCTATTTATCGGCGGCATGATCCCATTTATCTTTTCTTCACTGGCCATTGCAGCTGTAGGTCGCGCTGCAATGGACATGGTGAACGAAGTGCGCCGTCAGTTCCGCGAAATTCCCGGCATCATGGAGTATAAGGCGCGTCCGGAATACGAGCGCTGTGTTGAAATTTCAACCAAGGCATCTATCCGCGAGATGATTGCTCCAGGGGCTATCGCTCTGGTCGTACCTGTAATCATTGGCTATGCCTTCGGTCCCGAAGTGCTCGGCGGTATGCTGGCCGGTGTAACCGTATCGGGTGTGTTGATGGGTATGTTCCAATCAAACGCCGGTGGTGCTTGGGACAACGCCAAGAAATCTTTTGAAAAAGGCGTAGAAATCAATGGCCAGGTGTATTACAAAAAGTCAGAACCACACAAGGCTTCCGTAACCGGTGATACAGTGGGAGATCCATTTAAAGACACCTCAGGACCATCGATGAACATCCTCATCAAGCTAATGAGCATAGTTTCACTGGTTATTGCTCCTCATATTGCTGTAAAAGATCAACACCAAGCGCCTGACTTAACCGAATCTGCCGTACGCATGGAAGCCACCATGCCGGCTGAGCAGCCACATCCAGATGTGATACTGAATATCCCTAATCTCGGAAGCTTTGCTATTCCGGTACGCAATGCCATCATTGAACAAAATGAAGATGGAACACTTCGAAAAGTGGATATTTACCTCGATAGAGAGGTAATTGAATCGGCTACCAGCATTCAAACACCTTCAAAAGTGATCTTCGTATCCAGCGTGATTATGCGCTCAGCCGAAGATCCAAATCTGTCAGACATGAAGGGCTTCATCAGTCTTTACAAAGACAAAGACCCGGTGGCTGCTCGTGTTACAGCCCGCTACGACGGGGCCATTTTACACGAGGTACAGATTACGGTTGCTCAATAACTGGAAACATCAATACAATCAAGAAGGTGTCCAAAAAGTAAAGGACGCCTTCTTTTTTATTTTGATAAAACCCTTAATTGAAGTAAATTAGAGCCATCATAGACATTTTAAGTGAGGCGAGTAGTCTTTAAACAGCAACCCGGCAAA
>NZ_BHZE01000014.1 GCF_003851885.1 Thermaurantimonas aggregans
AATCAATTTTTTGAAATATCACTACCAAAAACCTGCTTTAAGTCTAATTCATTTTTTGTAACATTAAATACCATTTAAAAACTGATAAAAAAAAGCTGCCCTCTTTTAGGACAGCTTCTTTTTTTTTGGAATAACTTACATTTCGATTATTTATTTTTCCTGAACTTTGATATTCCTAGAGCAGCACCTGAAGCAATCAGTAGGGCACTTATCCCGTCAATGGGTGTTGGATTGTTGGGCATACCTGGCTGAGCCATTACACCGATACCAATCAATAAAACTGCAAGTAAAAGTATTTTTTTCATGACTATCGCACAAATTTTAAGGTTGTTTCTGTTCCTTCGATGTTGGCTCTTACCACATACACTCCTTGGCGCAACATACTTAGGTCAAAGGTAAGGTGCTGACCGGCTGAAGCAGTGAATTTCTTTTCGAAAACCCGTTTACCTGTCATATCGACGAGGAAAAATTCTCCACGAGCAGCAGTTGGGCTCATTACTATGTGAAGTGTTTCTCCAGATGCCCAGATTTGCGAAGCTTTATTAAGAGCACCTTCATCTACTCCGATAAGGTTTTCTGCAAGGTGTAGTGTAAAGCGGTGATGACTACCCGTAGTAGGCTGATAGAAGCTGTATGGACCATCTTCGATTTTCACAAATTGATTAGTCACGTGGTCTTCGAGCCAGGCATGATATCCATTTGGTAATCCCAAGGCTTCAAGCTCTATGGTCATCACTGATGGCTTGCCGCAGTACACGTGCAGAGGTATCTGCTTGCTGCCGGTTATCAGACTTCTGCTGTCTACAGCTAAGGGCTTATTACCTGCGATGGTGTAGAAAGAAATGCGTGTAGGGTCGCCTTTTAGTTTTTCGCTGTCATAGGTATTTTCATATCCATCTGTGGCCTCGCTGCGGAAGTAGATGCGCAGTTCATCAGTGCTTCCATCTGCTCTGCTGAGCTTTAGCCATGCGTGGTCTATTGAGATCTGCGGCTTTGCCTGAGCCGGATTTACACTAGTGCTCTGATTTGCTGGTACTACAGTCACATTACCACCAGTGGAAGTCGCCCGTACCCAAAATGCCTGCATAGGCGCTATAGTGAAGGGAGTGGGGTCTGTAAAATTGTAAGTAGTGAAATTTCCGGTGGTAGGATTGTAGATGTAGGCTGTGCCGACTGCACTTGATACTGAAGTGGTCTGAAGATTTAATGGAGCCAAATATGGATTTACAATAAGATTCCAACCATCAGTATGAGAGCCGATTATATTGGTAAAAGTTGGGGTATTGGTATAACCGAGACTGATGGATGGCGATGGATTAGCCGGGCTCATGCTAATATTCACCAGATTTTGGGTAGTCAAATTTCGAGTGATGATACCGTGTTGGTTTTCGCCCATGTAGATCACATAACCTTGATTAGGGAGAAATGTCTCAGTAGTAATGCTTGTCGGATATACATAGTCACCGGTATTGGGATTCCAGCGTGCTATCGGTAGTGGTGATGCTGCGGAGAAAAACGCGGGACTGCCTCCATCAAATTGACTCATTGCAACCCCAGGCATTGGAAAGCCAATGCTAAACCAACGGCCATTTTTACCATCATTGAAGTCGCTTGATAGAGGATTTGTATTAGCTGCTCCGGCCGGGAAAAATGCTTGTCTTGTGATGGTGCCTGTGCCGCTTAGTGTACAATTGGAGCATATTACTAATTTGGCATATTCCGTGGCGTCTGCTTCTAAGGTGAGGGTGCCATGTACGACTATTTTTGAATTGTTGGCCGTAGAGATAAATCCATTTTTTCGAATGGTGATGTTTTCTGTTCCTGTGCCGAATTGTACACCTATGGTGGCATTGTCAATGATTACGTAGTCAAGGGTAAAATCACTGCCTTGAAAAGTCTGCGTGCCGGAGGTATTATTGGTAAAAAAGATTGCGCGGTTGTTGGTATTGAGCGTCCCTCCCGCAGATTTATGAATTCCTCCTCCAACTCCCAAAAATTCGATATCACCACCTATTACTGTCGATAGATTTACAACTCCAGAAATCTGGAGCAAACCTTTTGAAACTATTTTTCGATTACTGTTATTCATGTTTAAGGTTCCATGGACATTAATGCCTGAACCATTTATTACAAAATCATAAGGCACTGTCGTGTTGGTAAAATTGAATGTAGAGGCAGTGTTTATAATCAGCTGATTGCCAACAGCACGATTGAGATTGGTGAAATTGACTGTAGTAGGGTCTGTTCCGTTACCAACGATAACGTTAAATGGATATCCAGGGTCAGTACCCACGATACCGGTACCTAAATGACTCCATTCCAAACCAGGAGAATAACTTGGAGCGAGGTATTGCAGCCAAGAACCATACGCGTAGATGGGTGCATATCCGCTCACAAAACCACCTGATTTTATTTTCAGACTATTACCAATGGTCACGTTGGTATCCAAGATGAGATTTCCATTAATGGTTATTTCTCCATTCATATAAAAGTTAGCGGGAAGTCTGCCTGTTCCTGTAAAAGTAAAATTGGTTCCATTGGTTATAAAATTAGAAGCTATACCAACTAGGGCGGCATCATTTACAAATTCTACTGAAGAAAAGGAAAAATCAATTTTCCCATTACCAATTAATTCAATGGAATCAAGATTCAATGGAGAAGGTAGGCTACTTGCATTAAGCTCTACACTGTCTTCCACCTGGATGCGTGCACCAGAGGGAGGTATTACATTTCCTCGCCATGTAGAAGCATTGGTGTAGGGTAGAATACCTGCAGTAGCAATGGTGCGATAAGCCGGTTGAACGGTAAAGGTGTAGTTGGGGCCGGAGTTGTTATTGAAATGTATTGTGCGCAAGTCGTAAAAGAGGCTTGACTCACCGCCTGTGATCGTTCCAATGGAAGAACTGAATACGTAGAACGCAATGCTTTGATTGGGCAACACATTGAAGGTAGCTGTTCCAGTAGTACCTGTAATGGTGAAGGGAGTAATGTTACTGGATGCAAAGTTGTTAGTCGTCCAGCGCAGGTAAAAGTATTCGTCGGATGCCGGAGTGCCGCTGAGGGTAATGGTTACGGTAAGTTCACCGGGATAAACGCTGGTTAGCGGTTGAGAGGTGGTAACGGCAGTGATGGTACGCGGCTCACCGCTGGTTTCCATAAAGATGGCTTGTGTGCTATCGTATCCAATGTTTCTGAAATTGACGGTGTACCACTTTCCGTTGGTGAGAGTTACCGTATTATCGGGTCCAGAGTTGTAAGAATAGGTCTGTACAGTATTCATAGACACAGCTACGTTAGCCCATTTATTGGCATAAGGTGTTGCTAAGGGGCCGCTGGTAAACAACCATGTGTAATTACCTCCTACAAGGTCTCCACCGGAAGAGGCTACGCTAAAAATGGTTTGGTAAATGTTTGTTCCTAAGCCGGTTTTGATTTGAATGCGTCCGCCACTTACCTGAACTCCGCCTATGGCAGGGTTGGTAGGTGGATTACTCCAGGAGTTCCAGTTTCCAGGCATATTTAAACCTTCGGGGGCAAAAATTTGCCCATACGAAAGAATGCTTATACAAAATAAGAAAAATAAGTAAAGTTTTTTCATAAGAAAAATTTATAGTGTCAAAAGTACACTATAGGCTCGTAGGAAAATTTTTTTTGTGGTGTGTGCCTGAAAAACTTTTTGAAACTTTCTAATTAATTAGCGAAAATAGGGTAATAAATCAGGCTAACATCAATTTAATCAGGTCGGTAGTGGTGACTATGCCAATGGGTTCACCGGCGTCGTTTACCACGGGTAAGGCGTGGATGGGATTGTTTACGAAAAGTTCGGCGGCTGTGCGCACGGTGTCGGCAGGACTCAAAGCTTTGACGTGTCGGTTCATCAGTTGATCGATGGTAAACATGTCGTACACCTCGGGGCTGAAGTCATCTTCGGTAACGGCATCGGCAAAGCTGATGCGCAGAAGGTCAGTAAGGCTGAGCATTCCGACAATTTTACCGGCTTTTACCACGGGCACGTGTCTGATTTTGTGCTTTTTCATCAGCTTTTCAGCGTCGGCAGGGTGTTTTTTTACATCGATGGTGAGCACCTGCTTAGTCATTATTTCGGTGATGGGGATGTCTAGGTTCATTCGTGAGGAGATTTTACAGAGTAAATGTTCTTTTAAAAGGGATGTATGAACTATGATTTGAGTCAATGTTTCGGAATTCTGAATTAAAAGTAAACTAAATCTCTGACTACCACTTCAACTAAAACTTTGAGGTAAACTTTTGATTTTAAAAGGAATAACAATTCAGCTTTCAGTGTTGAATTCTATTCGGGAAGTGTGATTTTTTTATGAAAAATCACGATTCAATTTTTCCTTAAACGGAGGTTATGAGTAATTGAGTGTAGCAGCGCAAAAAATTGCGTGTGGGATAGGGGCAAATATGAGCGGATAGTTGCAAGCGAAGTCAGCTATCACTAGCTTGCCTGAATTAACCCGACCCAGAGGAAGATGCTTTTAGAATCAGTGTGGGTAAACCCGAACGACTGAGCGCAACTAGGGAATTGGGGGGTACGCCAATAAAAAAACAAAGAAAAATAAAAAATGGCCCGCAGAACGGGCCTGTTTGTTAATCGTTGAGCTTAAGAACAGCCAAGAAAGCTTTTTGAGGTATTTCGACGCTGCCGATTTGTTTCATGCGCTTTTTACCTTCTTTCTGCTTTTCCAACAGTTTGCGTTTTCGGGTGATGTCACCGCCATAACACTTAGCGGTAACGTCCTTGCGAAGGGCGCTGATGGTTTCGCGGGCTATGATTTTGGAGCCTATAGCTGCTTGTATGGCGATAACAAACTGTTGGCGAGGAATGAGTTCTTTGAGTTTTTCACACATCTTTCGGCCAATGTCGTATGCATTGGAGCGGTGAACAAGGGCAGATAGGGCGTCGACAGGGTCGCCGTTGATGAGGATATCGACTTTAACGAGGTCGCTCTCGCGATAGCCAATCGGGTAGTAGTCGAATGAAGCGTAACCGCGCGAGATAGACTTAAGCCGATCGTAGAAGTCGAAAACGATCTCGGCTAGGGGCATTTCGAAGGTGAGCTCGACGCGATCAGAGGTAAGGTATACCTGGTTCTTTAGAATGCCACGCTTGTCGATACAGAGCTTCATGATAGAACCGACGTATTCGCTTTTGGAAATGATCTGAGCCTTGATGTAGGGCTCTTCAATGCGGTCGAGTTTCACCGGATCGGGGAAGTCGGCGGGATTGTTTACCTTCACCGGTACGGTGGGGTCCTTCTTCATGTAGGCGATGTACGATACGTTTGGCACGGTGGTGATTACGTCCATGTTAAACTCGCGGTCGAGCCGCTCTTGGACGATTTCCATGTGGAGCATGCCGAGAAAGCCGCATCGGAAGCCAAAGCCGAGGGCTGCCGATGATTCGGGCTCGAAGGTGAGGGAGGCGTCGTTGAGCCGTAGCTTTTCGAGCGATGAACGGAGCTCTTCGTACTGGTCGATTTCTACAGGATAAACGCCCGCAAAGACCATAGGCTTTACTTCTTCAAAGCCTTCAATGGGGGCATCCGCGGGATTGTCGGCCGAAGTGATGGTGTCGCCGACTTTGACTTCGCGGGCATCTTTAATGCCGGAAACGATGTACCCTACGTCGCCGGCTGATATTTCGTCTTTGGGGTATTGCTTGAGTTGTAAGATGCCGATTTCATCTGCATTATACACCTTGTCGGTGGCCATGAATTTGACGCGCTGCCCTTTTCGTATGGTGCCATTTACTACCTTAAAGTACGCCTCTATACCGCGATAGGGATTATAAACGGAGTCGAAGATCAAGGCTTGGAGAGGCGCATTGGGATCGCCTTTGGGCGCAGGGATGCGCTTGACGATGGCTTCGAGGATTTTATCGACGCCTTGCCCCGTCTTGCCGCTGGCGGGGATGATGTCTTCTCTTTTGCAGCCTATAAGATCGATGATCTGGTCGCTTACTTCTTCGGGATTGGCGGAGGGCAAATCAATTTTGTTCAGCACGGGAATGATTTCGAGATCGTGCTCGAGGGCTAGGTATAGATTACTAATGGTTTGAGCCTGTATGCCCTGGGAGGCATCTACGATGAGCAGAGCTCCTTCGCAGGCAGCAATAGCACGAGAAACTTCGTAGCTGAAGTCCACATGGCCTGGGGTATCGATGAGGTTTAGGGTGTATTCTTTGCCTTCGAATTTGTAGTACATCTGCACGGCATGGCTTTTAATGGTGATACCGCGTTCGCGCTCGAGGTCCATGTTGTCGAGTACCTGATCCATTTTTTCGCGCTCACTGATGGCATTGGTCATATCGAGCAGCCGATCGGCCAGAGTGCTCTTGCCGTGGTCGATGTGTGCGATGATGCAAAAGTTTCGAATGTGCTCCATTATCCTACTGTGCAATAAAAGTTTGGCAAAAGTACGATGCTATGCAGGTATAACTTGATTTGGGAGTTGCTGGTTCGTTCAAAATTTTACAGAGTAGGTTTATCCTGGTTCTGTGCGATGGAAGTTATGCTTAAGTAAAGACTTTTTAGACGAATGAAAAAAGCCCGAATGGATTCTGTGAAGACCATTCGGGCTTTGGTAAAGTATAAGAGGTGCTACTTTTTTTTGGATGAGTCTTCTGCCTCTTCTTTTTTAGAGCCAAGCACTGATGCATTTACGTCGTTGTAAATCTGGCTTAGCTCTTTAGAAATGGCATTTTTGTTAATTTTCAAGCGGCTGTTTTCACTTTCAATGATCACGTAGTTGTCACCTACCTCTTGCACCTTACCATGAATGCCAGCGGCTGTTACGATGCGCATGCCTTTTACGACCGATTCTGCAAATTTGGCTTCTTCTTTCTGGCGCTTCACCTGCGGACGTATCATGAAAAAGTAAAGCACAACTATGAGCAGCAGAAAAGGCAGAAAAGAGCCAAGAGGTGAGGGTTGAGCCTGTAAAAAGAGTGTTAAAAGCAAGTGGTTCATTGTGTTGGTGGTTTACTGATTTTGTGGTTTTTTGCTTACTACTTCAGAAGTGATTTTGAGAATTTTGGTGTTGGGCACTGTGTTGGCAATGAGTGTTACCGTTTTGTCTTGACGGCCTGCGCGATTGCTGCTATCAAAAGAGACTTTGATTACGCCTTTTTTTCCGGGCATTACAGGGTCGCGTGGGTATTCAGGCACGGTGCATCCGCAGCTGCCTTGCGCGCTTGTGATTACAAGGGGTGCTTTGCCTGCGTTGGTAAAGACAAATTCATGAGTCACGACGGTTCCTTCTTCGATGATGCCAAAGTCGTGCTCTTCTGACTCAAACTGGAAAACCGGCTGATCGTCAGCAGTGACGACATCTGTCGTTACAGTGCCCGATTTCTTGATTTTGCTGCTAGCGCTATCGCAAGAGATGGCTGTGCTGATAGCCAATGACAAGAGAAAGAAAATGCGGATATACTTCATAGCTTTCTGGTATTTAGTTTGGGAAATTTTTCATTCTTGTAACAAACCTCTGCCGGTTTTAATTAAAAGGTTTTGTTCTGCCAATTCTTGGGCAATTTTGTCAATGATTCCGTTGATGAAAATGCGGCTCTTTGGGGTGGAATAAAGCTTTGCCAAGTCGAGATATTCGTTGATGGTGACTTTCACAGGAATTTCTTCAAAATACATAAACTCACACAGAGCCATTTTCATCAAAATCATGTCAGAAACATTTACTCTTTCAGGCTCCCAATTGGCTATTTTCTTTATGATCAGACTCTCGAAATAGGCGTCATTTTCAATGGTTTTCTGATAAAGATTTTTTGCCATTTCACGGTCTGATTCGTCCTTGAAGAGCTCTGGAAGAATGTTTTGTTTGTCGTCCCAAATGTTTTGTAGAGTTTGATAAACGAGCATTTGGGCAGGTTCAAGCTCTTCAGACCAGTGAATGTTTTTGTCTTCGTAGAGCTGATGAACCAATTCGTTGTTTGCGAAGGCCGTACTGTATACCCAAACAATGAATTCAAAATCGTTCATGGAAGAGGTGCCATTCATGTACTGCTGAAATTCCTCAGCTTTGATCAAGTTTTGATAAATTCGTTGAATCAATTCGCGATCGTCGCCCCATTGAATTTTGCGTTTTTCAAAGAGCAGCTGTAATGCTTTATTTTCTACTAAATGTAAGAAAATTTTATTGTTTACAAAGCGAAGGTTAGGATGCAGGTCTTCGTAGGTAGGTTTTACCTTTTGCTTCCGACGTTCAATGATTTCGAGGTTGGTATTTCGAAGTTCCAATAGTCCTTTTACTTCGAATAGAAAAAGGTCATAAATGGCCTCGAAACTTTTAAACAAGTTCGATAATCCTACCTGAATATCGATCGGGGCGTGATGGTGTGCAAAAAGGGCTTGGAAAGTTTTAATCCGTATCTGACGACGTGTGAGCATAGTTAGGAGTGAACGAGTGACTTCTTATGGTTTTGAATGCGTTCTTGAGCTTTCACGTACGCAGCTTGATGAGTGGTGATATGTTGCTGCTCAGCGATGGAGATTACTTCGAGCAAAGTGTTGTAAATGTTTTCCGTACGGCGCAGCGCCTCCTGGCGATCGTATTTGGCTATTTCGGAGTACACATTGATCAGACCTCCAGCGTTGATCAGAAAATCAGGGCAGTAGAGTATGCCGCGTTCTTCGATCATCTTGGCATGGCGGTTTTCATCAGCCAGCTGATTGTTGGCTGCACCTGCTACAATGGCACAACGGAGGGCTGGAATTGTTTCGTCGTTGAGGGTAGCTCCAAGGGCACAGGGTGCATAGATATCTACCTCAGCTTCAGCAAAGTGACCGTTGAAGGGCTTTGCTCTGTATTTAGCTACGGCTTCCTCTACGCGATCGGCATACACGTCTTGTACCCATACTTCCGCTCCAGCATTCGTTAGGTGTTCTACCAGCGTGATACCCACGTTGCCAACGCCCTGCACCAGCACCTTTCGGCCGGCAAGATTTTCGCTTCCCCAACGGTGTTTTGCAGCGGCCTTAATACCGACAAACACCCCGTAAGCTGTTACCGGACTGGGGTCGCCACTGCCACCCATTTCTAGCGGAATGCCGGTTACGTAGTCGGTTACCTCTTTCACGTAGCGAATGTCAGCTTCCTTGATACCCACATCTTCAGCAGTGATGTATCGGCCTGACAGGCTGTTTACATACCGGCCGAAGGCGCGCATCATCTCAGGCGTCTTGTCTGTGCGGCTGTCGGCAATGATTACAGCCTTGCCACCGCCCAAATTGAGGCCTGCCAGCGAAGCCTTAAACGACATACCTCTCGACAGGCGAAGTACGTCCCAAAGAGCTATGGATTCATCTTCATAAGGCCACATACGCGTACCGCCGAGCGCCGGCCCCAGTACAGTTGAGTGAATTCCGATGATGGCTTTTAATCCAGTATCCGGATCATGGCAAAAAACTACTTGCTCGTGGTTGTCAAAGGAGGGATGATTGAAAACAAGGTGATGAACTTTTTCTTGCATCTTGACTTTAATAATAATCGTTTAAGAACCCTTGTGATACCTTTGCATATAGCCAAGGCATATCGGCGGCTAAAGTACAATGTTTGTGAGCAGTTCATCAAATTTCTTGGTCTTAGCAATTCATGAAAAACCTTTCATACCTCAATAAATACATCCTTCGCTATAAATGGCACTTCCTTACAGGCACTCTGTTTGTTGCCATCTCAGTAGTCTTTGGCATTTATCCGGCACAGTACATTCGACTGAGCTTCAACGAAGTGGAAAAAGTAATCCACTTATATCGCTCTGGAGCTGCGGTCGACTACCATTTGCTATCAAACACGCTGCTTTGGTATGCGATAGTCATCATTGGCTCATCTATTTTAAAAGGGGCTTTTACCTTCTTTATGCGTCAAACCATCATCGTGGCCAGCCGCCGGATCGAATACGACCTTAAGAATGAAATCTACCAACACTATCAGAAGTTGCATCTGGCGTTTTATCGCAAGAATTCGACTGGCGACCTTATGAACCGCATCTCTGAAGACGTCAGTCGTGTGCGTATGTATATCGGTCCAGCGGTGATGTATGGCATTAACGTGCTGGTGACTTTGGCTATTGTGATTCCCATCATGTTCAGCATCAGCGCCAAGCTCACGCTCTACGTGCTTCTGCCCCTTCCTGTACTCTCGTATGTAATTTACCATGTAAGCCAGCTCATCAATGTACGAAGCGAGGTGGTGCAGCGCAAACTCTCAGACTTAAGCACGTTGGCTCAAGAAACTTTTTCAGGCATTCGCGTCATCAAGGCATTTTCTAAGGAAAATTTCTTCGCCCACTTGTTTGCTGAGGCATCTGATGAGTACAGCCGTGTAAACGAAAAGCTCTACAAGGTCAATGCGATGTTTATGCCGTTGGTGATGTTTCTCATCGGCCTGAGCACACTCCTTACAGTGTATGTAGGCGGTATGGAAACATTAGCCGGCCGCCTTACTACGGGAAATATTGCCGAGTTTATCCTTTACCTCAATATGCTTACTTGGCCAGTTACCTCGATCGGTTGGGTCACCTCCATAATACAGCGCGCTGAAGCTTCACAGATGCGCATTAACGAATTTTTACACACCGAGCCCGAAATAGTAAACCCCACTGAAAAACCCTTCGAATTCAAGGGAAAAATCGAATTTCAAAACGTCACAATGGTCTATCCTGACAGTGGGGTTAAAGCACTCGACAACGTAAGCTTTACCATTGAGCCCGGCACTACGGTGGGTCTTGTAGGTAAAACAGGCTCGGGTAAATCGACCGTTGCCGCCCTTATGCTCAGACAGTATGACCCCACCAATGGCCGAATCCTTATCGATGGCCACGACCTGCGCACCATTAACCTTGAAGACTATCGAAAAAACCTCGGCGTTGTGCCCCAAGACGGCTATCTGTTTTCGGACACCATTTACAACAACATTGCCTTTGGGCTTGACCATCCCAAAGATCAAGTTATTTATTCATCTGCTGAAATAGCCGATCTCGACGCCAACATTCGCGACTTCCCACAGGGCTATCAGACGCGCGTGGGTGAGCGGGGCATCACCCTTTCCGGCGGTCAAAAACAGCGGACAGCTCTTGCCCGAGCCATAGCTCGAAGGCCAATGATGTACATACTCGACGACTGCTTGTCAGCTGTAGATACTGAAACCGAAGACCGCATATTGCGCAACATTCGCCAGCTCACTGCTCAGGCTACTACACTCATCATCTCTCACCGAATCTCTTCTATAAAAGATGCAGACAAGATCATTGTACTCGATCACGGTCGTGTCGTTGAGCAGGGCACCCATCAGCAGCTCATTGATGCAGGTGGTTATTATGCTCATATGTATCAGCAGCAGGTACAGTCAGCTGCCCAGCCTGTCGATTTGGAATAATTCTTTTTTCTCTTCCGGCGTGCCCTTTACTCCTTTTGTTGTGTTCAGTCGTTTGGGTTTGTCAAGACATGATTCTAAAAGCATCTTCGTCTGGGTCAGGTTAACCCAGATAAGGCAGCAATGGTTGTTTTCGTAAGGTGCCATCCGCTTTTATCCCTCACGAAGCTGTGGACTAGGGCCACATGTAAAAACTCTTTGTGGGCTTTCGGTTTACCTCTAAAGCTAAACAAGTTATTTAAAAAAAAGCTTTGAATCGCCTACTGCAATACTCAGAATTTTAAATATGTCGGCACTTTTGTCTATCAGGGTCTGAAAAATTCATCCCTCAGGATGCTGTAACACTCGTTGTGCCCAAAAATGTAATGATCTATCAGCTGAATGCCCAGAAGCTTTCCGCCTTCTTCCAGGCGCTTAGTAAGCGCTCGATCGGCTTCCGAAGGTTTCAAGTTGCCTGATGGGTGATTATGAGCCACAATCACGCGCGTTGCGCTGCACTCCAAAGCTTTTTTAAACACCACAATCGGATCTACCATTGTGGCGGTTACACCTCCTGATCCAATGAGTTCACAACGCAAAACAGCCAGCCTGTTTGACAAATAGAGCGCGTAAAATCGCTCCACTTCCAAGTCGGCCAAGTAGCGGTTCAGATATACATACGCTTTGTCAATTCGATCGATGATTTCTTCATTACTGCTGCGTGTGTCGCGCGTCCGTCGGCCTAGTTCCAGAGCGGCAAGTATGGTGATAGCTTTTGCCTTGCCTATGCCTTTGATCGATTTGAGCTCATCGAGGCTCATGCGCGCCAGTCGAAGCAAGTTTTTGTCGCACTTGTCCAGCACTTGGCGTGCCAGCTCCACGGCATTGAGCTCTCTGGTACCCGAGCCGAGAAGTATTGCGAGCAGCTCTGCATCTGAGAGGGCTTCCCGACCTTTCAGTTCGAGTTTTTCACGCGGTCGGTCGTCTTTAGCTAGTTGTTTTATGCTTCTATTGCTCATTGAGTGCGATTTCCTCTTTTACAAAGTTAGGCCAGCGCTTCATGTAGCGCACAAAGGGCATACTCAGTCCTTCTCTCATTAAATGCTCAGCTGAATAAGGCGGGTAGTGGAGAGCCAAATTACTTGCCCATCGCTTAGGCAGGTCGTGATGTGCTATGGCTGCTCGTCCAACAGCAAGCAAGTCAGTGCCAAGCGAAAAGAGTTGATCGCCCTGTTCATGCGTCCAAATGTTGCCAGCGGTGCGCAGTAGGGTGGGCGAGGAGCCTCTCAATTGGCTGAAGTAGCTAATGGCCGGCGGGCCCTCGGGGTATTTGTTGGGTCGTTTCAGAGCATCCCATAGCGAGATATCGACATAGTCAACCTCCAAGGTGAAGAGTTGTTGAGCTGTTTCCAGACTTTCGTCGAAGTCTATACCCGAGAAAAAGGAAAAATCTTCAGGCGAGATGCGCACACCTACCACCAGTTGCCCTTTCAGATGTTTCTGAACAGCGTTTAAAATCTCTTTTAAAAAGCGCCTTCTCTTTTCTGCATCTCCACCCCATTGGTCAGTGCGTCGATTGGTGGTAGCGCTGAGAAATTGGTGAATTAAGTAGCCATGTGCAGCGTGAATTTCCACGCCGTCAAATCCGGCCTCTGCTGCTCGTATCGCAGCACGCTCGAAGGCTTGAATGACCCCTTGAATGTCTTCTTCACAGCCCTCTACAGCTATCTGATGCCCTTTAGCTGGATGGAATATGTCTGAGGCGCTCCAAACACGCCCGCCGTTTAAGGAAGCATCGGCACGCGAACCAGCGTGAAACAGTTGAGCAATCGAAAGAGAACCATGCGCTCTGATGGCTTCGGTCAGCTTTCGCAAGCCCGCAATGTGCGCATCTTCAGAGATGCCCATTTGACCCTGCCATGCCTTGCCGTCTTGCTGTACGTACATCGCACAGGTCACTACTGTGCCAAATCCTCCCTGTGCGCGCATGCTAAGGAATCGAATTTCTTCTTCTGAAGCTGTGCCGTCGGCATGGCTTTGTTGATTGGTCATTGGTGCTAACACCATTCGGTTTGGAGCTTTTTTTTTCGAAGCAGGGTAAAGAATAGGTTCCGTAAAAAGTGGTTTCAAGGCAGTATTGCGTTTATTTGCTGCAAAATAGCGTTTTATTTCTATGTCCACTTCACCGGATTGGTCTAAAATCTTCACCGGCCGCAGGCTGGGCGACGAAGAAAATACCTCAACCCTTCGCACCGAATACGAGCGCGATTACGATCGCATTATATTTTCATCGGCTTTTCGAAGGCTGCAAAACAAAACACAGGTATTTCCGCTGCCCGGCCACATTTTTGTGCACAATCGCCTCACCCATTCGCTCGAGGTGGCCAGTGTTGGTCGCAGCTTGGCGCGCTATGCGGGCCATTACATCGCCCAACATTGCATAGATGCATCTGATCACTCCTCACAAGAATTCTACCGCTTCAGCTTGCCTTCCGTCATTGCCTCTGCTTGTCTGGCGCACGACATCGGCAACCCTGCCTTTGGCCATTCCGGTGAAAAGGCCATTAGCCAGTATTTTCTTCAGAATCAGGATTTAAAAAACCATTTTTCTGATAAAGAGTGGGCTGACTTGATCAACTTCGAGGGCAATGCCAATGCTTTCCGCATCGTGGCTCAGCGCAAGCCTTACCGAATACAACAGGGCCTTGGCATTACCATGACCACCTTGGCCGCTATGATCAAATATCCTTGTGAATCTGTAGCAATAGACAAAACCACTGCCTATCGAAAGAAATACAACTTCTTTCAGAGCGAAGTTAACTTGTTTGAAGAAGTCGCGAATGCGACTCACATGAGGTTCGAATCAAGGGAACCTTTGGTGTATGCTCGGCATCCCTTTGTGTATCTGGTAGAGGCTGCCGACGACATCTGCTATGCCATAATGGATTGGGAAGATGCAGCTCGATTAAAAATTTTGCCACACGACTATGCTGCTGAGTACCTCTTGGCCCTGGTTAAAACCGATCCAGATTACAACGCGAGTAAAACGGAAAAAATTCTTCAAACCCTCCGCTCTGACCCTAACGAACAGTTGGCTTACTTGCGCGCAAAAAGCATTAATGCCCTTGTAAAGCACTGTGCCGAAGTATTTACCCACTATGTTCGATCAGGCGAAATTTTTAATAATCCTAGGCCTTTGGCCAAAAAAGTGCCGACAGAGGTATCAGACATTTTAAAAGAGATTAGCGAATTGTCCATACAAAATATTTACAACCACGATTCTGTAGTGAAAATTGAACTCGCTGGCTACCGCGTACTTCGCGGATTGCTCGAAGATTTCGTTCCTGCCGTGCTCGCGTCAGAGCCCAACGCAGCAGAGGAAAAATTGCTTCAGCTTTTGCCCATTCAATACAAACCCGAATACGCTGACACCGCCTATCAAAAGGTAATGAAAGTGCTCGACTTCGTCTCGGGCATGACTGATTTGTACGCTCTTGAGTTGTATCGGAACCTTCGCGGTATTTCTATGCCCGGATATGGCTTGCATTGAGTTCAAACAGCAGCTGTGACGCTTTTGTTACCTTTCAAACGTCCACTACATGGAAGAATATTTTTATCACTGCCCGTATTGCGATGCGCCTATTTCGACGTTAATCGAGCCGGTTCAGGGTTGGTACGATTACGAAGAAGATTGCGAAGTGTGCTGCCGACCCATTCGCCTGCGTTTTAGGATAGTGTACACTGCAACCGGCCATGTAAGGGTTAGGACTTTTTCGGCCACAACGATTGACGATCTTTGAGAAGATGCGAAATTTTCAACCTCAAAATAAATTTTTATCATTTCACCATAATTTTTAAATGGATGTAATTTGCGCATACGCAAAACCTGCCCAAATGAAAAGGTACAACATCATCAACGAAATTCCTCCGAGCATCAATGTTGAAGGTAAACTCATCGTCTTCGATCGGCCGAAAGTGATGGGCATACTCAATGCCACCCCCGACAGTTTTCACTCCGTAAGTCGCGTGGCCGGCGTCGATGAGGCCCTCGCATTGGCTGAGAAGATGGTGGCTGAAGGTGCAGAGTTTCTCGACCTCGGCGGCTGCAGTACTCGTCCGGGCAGTGAACCTCCGACCATCGAAACCGAATGGGAGCGCATCCATGCTATCATACCAGCTTTGCGCAAGGCTTTTCCAGATACAGTGATCAGTGTTGACACTTATCGCTCAGAAATCGCCCGAAGAGCTCTAGATGCTGGCGCCCAAATGATCAACGATATCAGTGGCGGTACGCTCGATCCGCAGATTTTCAAAATAGTGGCTGAATATCAGGTTCCCTATGTGCTCTCGCACCTCAAGGGCGTGCCCAAAACCATGCAAGACGATCCTCAATATCAAGACCTTATTGGCGAAATCTACCACTACTTTAGCGAACGGATCAAAAAAGTGCGCGATACCGGCATCAACGATATCATACTCGATCCGGGCTTTGGTTTCGGTAAAAAACTTGAACACAATTTCTTAATTCTCAAAAATTTACACATTTTCCAAGACTTTGCTATGCCTGTAATGGTGGGCATAAGTCGCAAATCAATGATTCATAAAGCTTTGGGAATTTCTCCTGACGATGCTCTCAATGGCACTACAGCTCTTCACATGGCGGCATTGATGGGTGGGGCGCATTTGCTACGTGTACACGATGTGAAAGAAGCCGTGCAGACGATTAAGCTTTACGAACTCATCAAATACACCGAAGCCTGAATATGGGGGCAATCACCTGGGTTCAGATTCTCGACATACTGCTCGTATCGCTGCTGATTTATCAGATTTATCGATTGATACGAGGTACCTCCTCTCAGAGCATACTCATAGGCATATTTGTCATCTATCTGATATGGAAGGTGGTGCACTGGCTCAATCTCACCCTCCTCACCGAAATCATGAGCCGCTTCATCGATATTGGTTTTTTAGCATTGGTTATCATCTTTCAGACGGAAATACGTCGATTTCTCCTTGTACTTGGCACCCCGGGCAGTCGCATCAATTTTCGCTGGCTTCGAAAGATATTGGCTAAGAAGTCTGAAGATATTCACGAAATGATGGATTACGATCAAATCTTACTGGCATGTGAGCGCCTTCAGCGCCAGCGCAACGGTGCTTTGATTGTAATTGGTCGAAAAAACGTGTTGTCGCCTTACATCCAAACGGGTATCAGTATCGATGCGCATCTCAGCGCCTTGCTCATCGAATGCATTTTCCAAAAAACTTCGCCCCTGCACGACGGGGCGGTGATCATCGAAAAAAACAAAATCACCGCTGCGCGAGTCATCTTGCCCGTGAGTGAAAATCCGCGATTGCCTGCAAACTTTGGCCTTCGCCATAGAGCCGCTATCGGAATATCGGAGCGTACTGACGCCATCGTTATTGCCCTGTCTGAAGAAACTGGCCAAATCATGGTCTGCCACGATGGACAGTACCGCTGCGACCTCTCTAAGCCAGAGCTTAGCAAAGAGTTACATAAATATTTCCTCTTTTGATTATTCCCGGTTTTTTGAATCCATCAAAATCGTCACCGGGCCATCGTTTACCAGTTCTACTTCCATCATGGCTCCAAATATGCCCGTATGCACTTTTTTACCGTGTAATTCTTCTACCTTTTTTACAAAGTATTCATACAGTTCGTTGGCCAGTGCGGGTGGAGCCGCGGCTGTGTAGCTCGGTCGGTTGCCTTTTTTGGTAGAGGCATGTAAGGTAAATTGACTCACTACTAGTACATCACCTTCTACATCGGCCAGCGATAGGTTCATCTTCCCCTGGCTATCGTTGAATATCCGCAGCTGAACGAGCTTCGAGGCTAGCCAGTCGGCATCAGTAGGCCCATCGTCGTGCGTAACGCCAAGCAATACCAAAACACCCCTTTCGATCTGTCCCGTAACTTGTCCGTTTACCGTTACTTTCGCGCGGCTTACGCGTTGAATCACAATTCGCATGTTGATGATTAAAGAAGTGTATCGATTTTCAGAACTATCAGCCGCAAAATTGTACGAAATACTCAGGATACGAAACGAAATTTTTGTGGTCGAACAACAATCGGTATACAACGATACCGACGGCCACGACCTGAAGGCACTGCATTACACCTATTGGCAAGAGGGCGAATTAATTGCTTACAGCCGCATTTTACCGCGTTATACGGTCTATCCACTTGCCAGCATCGGTCGGGTGTGCGTGCGGAAGCCTCATCGCGGCCAGGGCTTTGGCCGTACGTTATTTTCCGAATCCTTAGAAATTTTAGAAAGCACCTTTGGGAAGCAGCCTATTAAAATCCAAGCCCAACTCTACCTGAAGACTTTTTACGAGAGCTTTGGCTTCAGAAGCATTACTGACGCCTACGACGATTGCGGAATTTTACACGTCGATATGGTGAAAGATTGAGTAGTGTTTCATCATCAAATGAAAAAGCTGGAACTCATTGTATCAGTTCCGGCTTTTTTTAAAAACAACTAAAAAACAAAACCTTGTGCCGAATTGGAGGGAGCAAAGATTAAATCTTAGCCTTCAATGAATCCCAGGGGCCGCCGTTGTATGCTTCAATGCCATTGGCTTTTAAGATGTTAGCAGCTGCACCACTGCGCGCACCACTGCGGCAGCAGGTAATTACGGGCTTGCGGGCTATTTTCAGTTCGTTTACGTATTTTGAGATTTGGTCGAGGGGTATATTGCGAGAGCCCTTAATGTGGCCAGAGGCGTATTCAGCCGGGGTGCGAACGTCGATGATGATGGCGCCTTTTTCTTTAAGAGCTTTAAAATCAACCTTTTTTCTGAAAATTAAATCAAAAAATCCCATGAGCAAAAATTTTTAGCAAAATTCCATGCAGCGCTGCAGGCCAATACGTGACAGAAGTTACTACCTTGCAATTCGCTACCGTAAAAATACCACCTTTTCAATACCTTTGGCTTCTAAAATAGGCATATGAAATTTTTTATAGACACTGCTAACATTGATCAAATCAAACAAGCTCAATCCCTTGGCATTCTCGATGGAGTAACTACCAATCCCAGCCTGATGGCCAAAGAAGGTATAAAAGGTGAAGCAAACATTCGCAATCACTACAAAAAGATTTGCGAAATTGTGAATGGCCCGGTAAGTGCTGAGGTCATTTCTACCGATTTCGAAGGCATTGTGCGCGAAGGAGAGTCTTTGGCTGAAATTGACCCTAACATCGTAATTAAGGTTCCGATGATTCCCGACGGGGTTCGCGCCATCAAGTATTTTTCAGAAAAGGGATTAAAAACCAACTGTACCCTTGTATTCTCTGCCGGACAGGCCTTGCTTGCAGCCAAAGCTGGTGCCACTTACGTATCGCCGTTCATAGGCCGTCTCGACGATGTGTCTTACGATGGAATGGAACTCATCCATCAGATACGAATGATTTACGACAACTACGGGTATGAGACACTCATTCTGGCAGCATCTGTTCGGCATACGCTGCACATCATCAAGTGTGCTGAAGCAGGTGCCGATGTGATGACGGGTCCGCTTAGCTCCATCATGGGTCTTTTCAATCATCCGCTGACAGATATTGGATTAAAAAAGTTTTTAGAAGACTTTCAAAAATCACAACAATAAACGAAGGTAAGGCATACCTTCTTTTTTTCTTTTTTTTACAACCCTATTTAGTAAGATTAAATTTCTTAAAACCGGATGTTTGCGAGCACAGATGCCTAAAAGAACATCCGGTTTTTTTATTTTAAAAAAATTGGCTTTTAAAGAGTTGATTGACAAAGTTTTATAGAATTTAAAATACATACACTAAACTAGTAAAAACTTCTTCTGGAGGTTATAATTGAAGATCGAAAATTGGATGGAAGTTTTTTACATAATTGATTTGAGAAATGCAGCTATTTGACCAACAATAAGAATTGACTTTTTACCCACAAATACCTGTTCAAATTGACCTCTTTCATTCATATTTTTGAGAGACTATACTTTTTTTGATTGAAGTAACCCCCCGAATAAACACATGAGCACAAACCCCATTGCTGAGCGCATTTTTCAGTTTCTCAAAAAACATCCTCCATACGACAAGCTTACTGAAGAAGATTTAGAAAAACTTTGTAAATCCTCTTCCCTGATTCATTATTCTGATGGAGATGTTATTTTTAAAGCAGGTGACCCCATACAGCCACATGTATTTGTGGTATTTAAAGGCTTGGTGCACCTAAAATGGCCAAACAGTCAGGAGGTCTTTGACTCGGCTGAGCCAGGCGATACCTTTGGCATACGGGCGGCTTTTAGTGGGAATCCCTACGTGCTCACTGCCGAAACGGCGAAAGAAAGCCTCGTACTGACGCTAGATTTGATATTTTTTCGCCATTTATTGAATTCCAATGCGAGATTCTCCTCTTTTTTTGCTTCAGGTTTGGCAAGCGGAACCATCCCTCAAAATCATCATTGGGATAATCTGCACAAAGGCAATACCGACGCTGCTGACGAAGGCAGCACCTTGGATGAAATACTCAAGAATCATCGCACTCCGGTAGTGAGCCGTTCAGACGACTTGCTGCCGTCCATAGCTCAGCTCATGATCGATAACAATGTGGGCAGTGTGGTAATCATCGATGAGAATCAACGCCCCAAAGGCATTGTAACGGATAAAGACATCCGGAGGATAGTGGCTAAAAAGTTTGATCCCACTGCGCTTAAGGCTTCTGATGTAATGTCGAGTCCGGTCATCACCATCTCAAACAAACTCCTTTGGTCTGATGCTTATATAAAAATGGCAGAACACGGCATTCGACATTTAGTGCTGACTGCCGACGGTACTGACCAGACCTCAGTGATGGCTGTGCTTTCAGAACACGACCTCTTGCGACGCAACAGTGCACAAATGCTTTCAGTGCTTAAAAAACTCAAAACGGCTCAAGAAATCGCTGCTTTAGCCGCTACTCGCCAAGAAGCTGAAAAGCGCATCAGCAATTTGCTCAACAACGATTTGCCCATCGAGAAAATTACCATCCTAGCCAACCGCGTCAATGATCTTACAGTACAACGAGCTATTTCTTTGGCTATAAACGATTTGCGCGAAGATTTGGAATATCCGCTCTCCGACAACTGGTGCTGGCTTGCGCTTGGCAGCTATGGACGACAGGAGCAAATTATTCGCACCGATCAAGACAACGCCCTTATTTTTACAGGAAGTGATCACTTTAGAAAGCTCTTCTTGAAACTAGCTAACCAGGTGAATACCTACCTGGCCGAATGCGGCTATGAAAAATGCCCGGCCGAGGTAATGGCTTCAAATCCGAAATGGTGTCTTACAGTAGAAGAATGGAAAAAAACCTTTTCACACTGGATCCATGAGCCCGATCCCAAAGCTGTGATGCACACCACCATCTTCTTTGACTTTAGACCTGTGTTTGGCAACGATACCTTAGCCAGCGACCTTGCCCGGTACATTTCATCTGAAATTGATACAAATAAAAAATTTCTGACATATTTGGCAGCCAATGCATTGGCATCTCCGCCGGCATTTAATTTTTTTAAGTCGCTCGCAGTAGAAGACTCAGGAGAGCATAAAGGAATGTTTGACTTAAAAGCCAAAGCTTTAGCACCTTATGCCGATTGTGCAAGACTCTTTGCCATTTATCACAAAATTTGGGGAGTGACCGATACAGTATCGCGCTATCAATCCGTTGCAACCCTTGAGCCTCACTACACCGATTTATTGCGAGATGCCGCCAAAGCGTATCAATGGCTAACGAAAATACGCGTGAAAAATGCCCTTGCTAATGGCAGGGGAGGGCGCTGGCTTCCCAAAGATTTCCTATCGCCTCTCGAACGGCAAATTCTTAAAAAAGCCTTGATGCCTTTGCAAGAGCTCAAATCGATCGCTGAAACCAGATTTCAAACCCACTTTGTACAGTGATATTGAAAGTACTCTCAAAACTTTTTAACCTACATCTCAAGAGGTTGACTATTGATCCTGCTGAGTTTCAGGCGGAATTTTTTTGGTGTTTGGATTTAGAAACAACCGGCTTAAACGCGCGCAGAGATTACATTGTAGAGGCAGCACTCATTTCGATAAACAGTAATAAAATCAGCATTAGCGAAGCGAAAAATTATAAAATACACACACCTGCCTACAGTAAGGAAGCTGCTCAAGTACACGGCGTATTGCGATCTGAAGGGAATCTCTCAGAGCCCGATGCTCTTAGAGAAATTTCAGACCTAATCAGAAATCAATGGCTGGTGGGGCATCACATTTCTTTTGATTACGAAATGCTACATGCGCGCTGCCAGGCCTACGCCATCGATTTTTTACCTAAAGGATTGATTGATACACAACTCCTTGCCATCAAGGCAGATACGGGCTCAACACACCTTAGCGAATTGATTGCGAAAAAGTATTCACTTGATGCGCTCTGCAAGCGTTTTGACGTGCAACTTGAAGATGCTCATACAGCAGCTGGCGACGCACTGGCCACAGCTATTCTCTTTCTTAAGCTTTTAAAATTGTATCAGAGCAAAAAAATGCTTATGCCTGTGATGATACCGTGATGAAATAGGGTTATTTCAAGACAAAAACTCCGATAAGTCCTTTGCCAGTTTCACGAATTTGGGCATATTCGAGCAGGTCGATGATGGCTCTGCTTGCTTCTTGCTTGCCAAGCTTATTGGCCATGATTTTTTGAATATCTGCCGTGGTGTATTCTCCTATCTGGACAGGCAAAAAGTGGTAATCGCCCTCCGGTAAAACGGAATTATTCAATCCCTGAAAAGAAGCTTTTTGTTCCAACGGAAAACCAACGTGAGCCTCGAGGGAATTTTCAGATTGTGAAGCTATGTAAATCACCAAATTTCCAAAAGGTTGTATGCCTTTATCGTTGAGTTTTTTTTCAATATCTCCACTAATTTTCAAGGCATCTTCTAAAATGTTTTCAAAGGATGTATTGATCGGTTTATAAACAAAATATCGGGGTTGAAAACTGACGTCTTGCAGATATATGTTTCTGTAGGGATTTTTTTCGGCAAAATGCTGTTCGGCAAGTTGTTTTAGCTGAACTAATCCCTCATCGTAATCTTTACCAATGGCTTCTTCAAAATTTGAAAAGAGCAGCATCAGGTTAAAGGGACGGGGAATTTTTCCGGAGAAGCCCCAGGTTACAGCCACTACATTTTCAAATCGGGTATCAATAGCCAGCCACGAGCGATTTTTTGTTTCAAAAGGTTGTTTAAATCGCACTTCAATGTCCACCCGATCAGGGCGAATGCTAAGGATTTCTTGTTCGCCTTCGCCTACCTGGTCATTGCCCTTCCAACGGTGCAAGCTACCCGGTGCACCATCTGTACCTTCAAACGATTCTACCAGCTTTGGGTCGCGCTTGTGCCAGGGCGACCATTTGCGCATTTCTTTCAAATTCGATATGAGCGGAAATACAGTTTCATAATCGGCATTGATCTCTACCGCGCGTTCTACGGTATATTCAGACTTTACGGCGAAGGAAACGCCATAAATCACTACAATTGTCAGTATGATGAAATAAAGAACAAAGCGTGCGATTTTCACTGTAAGTAATTTTTCTAGCCCGCCAAAATTATTAAGGATGTAGTAAACAAAGTCTAAGCGGCAAAGTAAGTTTAAATTAAACTTCTCTTACAAAGGACACTTCAGTTACTTTGCCGTACTGCATCCTCGTAACTTTTACTTTATACAGTTTTCCCAGAACAGCGCTGGCATAGCCATTCATATCAGCTTCTACAGTATTTGGTTCCTTCAAAAATACTTTTACACGCGATTTTCTGCCAATTGGGGAGCTAATACACTCTGCTATTAATTCAGTATTTAGCTTAATCTCATTACCCGTAAAGAATGGATTTAAAGAGGGTTTTTCGGGTTCGTTTCTAGGTTGTGTTTCGTCTTGAGGAATAGTAATGATTTCTTTTTTCTCAAAAGCTTTTTTTAGTTGATGGTCTAATGCGTGGTAGTATTCTGATTTTTCAATGGGCGTTAATTTTATGTATCCCAGAGGCTTACCATCTGCAGTAATTCTTCTAGACTTTGGAAAAGGAAGCGAGTTATTATTAGTATTTCGATCAGTAATCCTTCTCACGTAAAGCGCTAGCTCTTCCTGGTCTGAGATAGATAGTAAATCTTCTTGCCAACCTCCGGTCATGTTTAAATAACCTGTTTGACCAGAAATTCTTAAAACAAATGAATTTTTATCATAAAAAGATTCTTCGATTTTTTCAATGCTTTCTTGGTTATAATGATCAGTTTTGTCAAAAAACAACTCCTTATCCTTCTCAAAAAGTTTCTTAGTACGGTCCTTAGATATATTTAGTAACGATAGTAATTCCTCATTTTTATTCCGATCGATATTGTTTTCAACTTTATTTCTTTCAAACAGATTCTCATTCCACTTCATTTGAATGTAGAACTCTGTTTCCTCCGGTATGCATTCCAAAAAGGTTCTTAGGTCATCTCGTTTACTGAGGTTATCATCCTTTACTTCAACAGATAGAGTTTTCACAATGATAGATCTCTCAGCGTAACCATCAGAAATCAATAAGAAACGGAAAAAATCATGAGTAGCATAGTCGTTATTATTTTTAAATATTTTTTTATTGAAATTTCTGTCAGAATACTTTGGTTTATTATTATTTTTTAAGATATTAAAAGAATTCAGATTTAATCCACCTGTTGAATTGTAGATTGATATTAAACTTTCAGAAAAAAAAGCGGTGCGTATAGCTCCTTTAATAGAGCTACCTGGAATCATTAAAAGACCATTACCTGATCGAAGGTGTTTTTTGATTTCTTCATCCAATCTAATTTCCTCGGTGGGTATTATTGTTTCACTTATGTCTTCTGGTTTAAAATTGGACTTTTTTTGTTTGAGTAAATTTCGCAGAGTTATTGCTTTTTCTTGTCTTGATTCTAAATTCATCAATGCATTCGACCATTGCTCAATAAATCGCTCGTCTAAATCAAATTTCTTAAACAAGATCTCCGGCTCAAGTATGGCTACAATTTTTCTTTCCGGAAAGTGCACATAATCAGCGCCAGGCGTTAAGGAAATTCCACTGCCAATAAAAATTGGGCTAAGAGTGGTAACCTTAAAATATTGAATCATAGAATTTCAAATTTGAAATTGGCTGGGAAGAATATTGGTCGTCCATCTCTCCATACCGGATGCATGCGTTCGAATGCATCACCGGGTAGTGCCTTTCGCAGGTCTTCGGTATCGGGCTTTAAGTCCACGCATTTACCGATTGGCTTATCATTTGTCGCTAAAAAACTGCCCTCTTCCATCATGTAGATGGTTCGCTTTAGTTTGTTTCTGAGCTCTTCTGTGCCCGGGCTGCTGATGTAGCCCCCACGGCGAGTGATTTGGTAAGCAGATTGTTCCAAATCAGCAAGTGTCAATTCTTCTCTTGTTGGGCAGTATTTTCCTAAAGCTACATATCCTATTGCACTCTTGGGAAGCTGTATCTCTAAATCCACAATGTCTTTGCTAGGGTCAAACTCAAACCATCCACCCCCCACAGAGCGATCGCTGCCAATGCCTTCATCAGCGAGCAAACGCAAGGCTGGTACTATCGTCTCATCGAGGGTTTTATCGTTTCCTTCATACAGAAAATACAATCCTATTTGCGAATGAAAATACCTGCGTCTGAAATAATAAGGGTCTCCTTGTTCGGTATAAATGGGGCCAATAGAAACGCGCTCGTCATCTGTCTCATACACAGGCTCACCCTCATAGGGTTTGGGATTCAGTTCGATATCCTTGGTAGTTAGAAATTTTTCAAACAAGATTTTGTCTGAATCTGACAATTGCAGCTTACCCTCGGAGAGCAATTTTTCGTAGTAACCTTTATCTATCCACTGGATTTTTTTGGCTTTTTTTCGATGTGTGATGTCGTCTGACTTGCCCAGATGAATCACACCCGGAAAGATAGGCCGTGGAAAAAACTGAACGTATGAATTTTGATGCTGTAGGAAGTAGAATGCTGAGGATACTTTAAAGGCATCCAGAAATTCCTTTACATCGCTTACAAGGTCAAGCGACAAGGCACAAGCTGCTAAAGCGCTCTTAATGGCATCGCTGCCCCAGAATTCTTGCATTTCGTCTTGCACGTCGTTGATCACGCCAATGTGTAGCGGTCCGTGAATGTGCAAGTGAATAGCCTTGTATGTTCTATTTTCGGTCATACGTTGCTATAATCAAAGGATTTTTTGGCCTGAGATGAATTAAGAAACTGCCTGTGCCCTGAGCGATTCAGGAATTTCGATATCAAAATTTTTCTCGAGATGTTTTATGGGATTCTTATAATATTCAGCACTGCGCTCTTTAATGGAGTCAATGGTAATTTTCACCCGACCGCTACCGCGCGAACCTTTACCACCCAAATAATCGTCTTCTAAGAGCATCAGTCCACTGAAGATGGTATTTACATATTCTTTTTCGTCGTCTTTTACACCATTAGCTTCTCCTTCAAAAACATTAATTACAATTTCAAGGGGAAACTCAGCACCTGCAGGAACGCGTTCGATTTGGCGTGGCATAGCAGCAGATGTGATTCGGTCAATCACCACTTCCATTTTTGTTTCTGTGTAGGGCATATCTGTATTTTGGAACTTTTCCGGATCATCCAAAATCTCAGCGTCTCTAAAAATTACTCTTGAGGGGCGTGGATTATTTGCTTCAGCTTTTCCAAAAAGTCGAGCAGAAATATTATTTACATCTGACGATGAAATCCATTTTACATTATTCATATCTGCTCTAACAATCGACCCATCTCTTACGTCAATAAGACTTCTTATTTTTCCTTTTAGAGATGACCCTGGAATATAGGGTTTTCCACTGATGGGATTTCGTATCACAATATTATCCGGTGCACCAATGGAAAGTGGTGAAAATGTGCCACCTATTGTTAAACCACTTAAGGTTTTAATTTTACCGGTGATGATGATTTTTGAACGTAACTTTAACATATTCTTAAATTTTATTATTTTCCACCATAATATTTGTGATAAGCCAAGATGGCCTCAATGAGACTTACGAAATTTATAAAGTTTTTTTCTTCGGTTAGATTCACTTGTCTAAATATATTTTTTAAAGCATTATAGAATGTCTTTCCCGCGTTGCTATTACCTTCATTAGTTTTTCGAGCTGCGTTATAAGCAAGTTTTGGCCTTAAGAGTTGGATATTTTGTTTATTCTTTTCTACTCCGTTTAATTGAATTCTTTTTAATTCACCGTAAAAATTTCTTAGTTGAGAAGTAGATAACTTTTCTCTTGTCGCGAGGTGCTCTCCAAATTTTTCACAGAATTTGTCTGCTTCTTTGTCCATTCCATTGGTAATCCATTCAGTTTTAACATTCCATTTCTCAGTCTGTTGATTTACTTCTTTTTTATTATTCGATTGATCTCTTTTTGGGTTAGGACTGTTTGAAGTGTTATTTGGTGCCATGATATTAAAAAATTTTAGGTTAAACTTCTCCACTTAAATTCAGCCAATCGACAAGCCACAGCGGCTAAGTCGAGGAAGGAGTTTCCGCTTCCGGAAATCAATTTTTCTCCAGCTTGGTTTGTAGAAATTCCGTTTAAAAATATTGAATAATCTCCAAATTTTATATAGCTATCTGTAAATGCACTCGTGTGAAAAGCTTGCAGAAATTCTCTTTGATTCTTATCACGTTCTATCATACGACCGAAAGTGTATGCCAGCAACCATCGCCAGCTAACATTATCGGGTGTCAATTTTCTGTATTCGTAAAATGTCAACACTCTGGAAATAAAGGATTTGTTTAATTCACCATTCATCAGTTTAGAATAAATGGTTTTATAAAGGTGTTTTACCATTGGCCATTCGGTATCCCAATTCAGTGCAAATCCAAACACGGAAAGCGAATTTTTTTCTAACGATATTTCGCCATTAGATACTTTGTGTGATTTTGCATTTTTCTCTTCATTTTCTGCCAATTTAGCAAATCTTTTGGCTGGAAATTTACCTTTCACGAATACAATTCCACCAGATATTGATAAATTGGGATTGTAGGCTGTATATTCTCTGAAATCATTTCGAATTATTTCTGCAATTTCAAGAATAACGTCCCATTTCCCAAGTAAGAACAAATCATCGCCACCAGAATACAAAATGTAACAATCACTTTTGTGCGTTCCTACTAAATTATTTAAATATCCTTTAAAGAAAAAGTCCAAAGATCTACTCAGGGTTGCCAATCTACTAATGCTATGTTTTTTTCGTGAGAATCCATTTTTAAAAAGAGCTCCGAGATTGTCAACGTCCATCCTCAAAATTCCCAATCTCTTAAAGTCTCCCTCCCCTGCTAATTCATCAAATGTTTTGGGTTCCCCATCTTCATCAGCTGGATATGTATTTCCACCATAAAATGTAAATCCTTTTATTACATTTCGTTCACTAAATAAAGGCACTAAAAAATCAGTAGCATTAAACAATAAAGATCTGCCGTTTTCTACGTGATTTCCTTTATAATAATATTTTTCATTTCGCTTTTCGATCAAAACACCTTTTTTGGTATAAGCACATTGAAAATCGAATTCAAAAAATTTCTCCTGACTGTTTATACCTATATCTTCAGCTACTATTAATCCAGCACTATTTTTCAGTTGTCTTCCCAATTCAATTTGCAGTTGTGACTGTCGGCTTCTGTTCTTTCCAATCTTATTTTCTGGTTCAATTATATCGCCAGATATATCGTCAATATCATCAAATTTTGGTGCGATACCCGGTTCAAAGAATTTTGGATAAGCATCCTCAGAAATAAACATTTTGTCGTATCGCTGCACTTTGTGGCGCTCTAATTTTTTATGCAGTTCGGTCCACTTGTCGGCAAGCGATGGTATGGAAATATCTTCTTGTTGTAGTAGATTTTTTGAGGTAATTTCTATGTAATCAATTGATATGAAAAGTCTTGTTCCAAAATTGTTAAATAACCATTCGTTTATTGTGGTGCGCAGTTCATCTACTGTTTGTCGTACCTGTGCGGTGTTTGGGGCAAGAACATGAAATCCTCCTCCGCTATCGATGATTACATTACCTCGATACAATCCGGTTTTTTTCAAAAAGCAGTAGAGTACATTGTCTATGAGCCATTGTAGATAAAACGAGCGACCTTTAAGCGATTTGGCAGCATTTTTTGAAGATATGTTGTAAATAAAGGACTGAATGCCACTGAGGTCAGCTCCAATCAAAAGAGCAAACGGTGTATCTATATCAGGCAGTTTTACATTGGGCTCATTAATGCTTTTATAGTTTTCTATTAAATAATCGTACAGACTAATGGCTAGTCCGGCACTGGTTCTCAAATGGTCGTAAAGCGACACATCGGGCAGGTCAACTGTGCTGGAGGGAATAAAGCGGGCATGTTTTTCCAGCACGTAGGTGAAAGATTCAATCCATGTTTTTAGATCTGATTTGGTGTCGATAGACTTAATATCTCTGCTGAACGCCTGCCATACTTCACTGTATTTTGGATCGTTTGTGAAAGAGTCCTTGTCATTGGAAAAACTCAATTCTTTAACTGCAGAGGCATCGAGGGCAGAGTTGTATTCAAATGGTTGTATATCAAATCTGTGGATTCCCGAGTAATCGTCGGGTCGACTTACATATTCCATTACATTGTGCAGCCGGACTTTTTTGAAGCTTTTTTGTGTATTATCGTCGTTTTCGTTTATGGAATTTGACTTTATCCGATCCATGCCGCTGCTAAGCTTATCTGCCAAAGCAATGAGTTGTTCGTCGATTTTTCCTGGCTTATGGTGAGCGCAGGCAAGGCGCATCAGATTTAGGTCGTCAACTGTAAATTCAAGATTATTATTTTTTATAAACTGTGCAGTCCATAATACGTGAAGATGTGAATAGTAATTCCCTTGATTTGGGCAGTAAACGCTCTCAAGCTTACGAATTTCAGGCTCTAACAAACGCGTAGTTTTCATTCCATCTGGGTCAGCCCGTTGGAAGAATTTTCCGATATCGTGTAATAACGCTGCTAAATAAACGATGTCTCTATCTGTAGCGTTTTTCATGCAGATATTACTTTATCTTCTGTTTCTTTCTTCTTTTTTAACATCCGTAAGCTTCCAAAGCCGTGGCTTACTCCCTTTCCCAGTCCTAAGTAGTCGGGCATAAAGACGTTGGTGGTAAAGCGCACGTTGAATGCCTTCATTCCTACGCCTTTGTATTTGACCGATACTTCCTCAGGTAAATTGATGAATTTGACTTTTAGGGGTTTATCGATTTTCCAATCGATACCTTTGGCCATTGACAATATATTTCCGATCAGAATTTTTTCTAAAAATTCTATGCGCTCTCCTGCGCCTTCAATGGCATTGTATTTTTCATAATTCTCTTCATTGAGGGCAAGCCAGCGATTTATATAGTATTCAAAAGAATAATCCCAAACGTTAAAAGTAATTTGTCTGAGAATCAGGTCGTGTATTTTCAAGTGTAATTCTCGATCACTGATGGAAATTTTCCAGGAGGGTTGTTGAAAGAGATGTGTGATTTCGTCAGTTCCGTCGTCGATGCAGAAAATGGCAGCATTGCCTCGTACGGTTTTATATTGAATTCCAGGATATTCGTAATAAAAACCACCTTCAGGTCGATGATTGTGAAAACCTATGTGCTCGAGACCTACTTTTTTAATAACCGCCCCTCTGAAGGCAGGTATTTCATGCGCAGCTATTTGATTCTGAAATACTACCAGTAGGGTGCGTACTTTTTTCATGGGTATTGTAAAGATATCTTAATTAATTGCAAATCTATAGTAAAAGTAAAAAATTTCCTTTCACATATTCAATACCTACTGGTAGGTTTTTTCACAGTTGTTTCATGTATCCATATCCTACAGCAGTTTTTGCACCGATGCCGCGTTCTTGTAGAGCTTCTTTGAGAAAGCCTGAAGTTACCGAAAGCATATCCCCCCTTTTTGCCCCTAACTTGATATTTTCATTCTCCACGCCTTTGCGCAAGCCTACCATAAATTGAAAAGTGAGGTTTTCAACGGTAAGGAAAATGATAGGCACGGGGCTTTGATAATCCGCAGGCGGTTGAAATTTCGGGCTATTTACATCATATTCATAATAATTCGGATAGTGAGGATTCATTATATCCGCTTTGATGCAACCTTGCGGGCTGTGGGTGGGGTAGGCATCAAAGAATATAATATCTCCTTCCTTTTCAGTAATTTCAGGAAAGCGATATTTTGATAAATCTTTCCCAAATTCGCGCTTATCTTCATCAAAACAACGTTTGTAAAAAGTAGTCATCCGTCTTTTTTGACCGTTTTCCTCATATATTGTTTCTTCTCCACATCCAAAAATGTCACACATTTCTTTTGAGTTGTGAAATAATAAGGCTTCACTATTTGCCTTATTACCTTGCAAAGTTGTAATCATATAACTTCTCAATACGCCTTTAATTGCGCTTGCAGGGATATAAGGAAATCCATACACGTGATGTAACGAAATAGACGTTTCAAACACAGAGCCGCTACCCAAACCTACGGTTAATCGCCAGTCGGGTTGGAATTGCAGTTCATTCTTCTGCTTGTTGTCATACACTTTGGGCAATAAATTACCGCCTGTGAGTTGCAAAGCGTTGTGATGATGGCGAGCGATGAAACGTTGGTAAAAAGGTGTTTTTTGCCAACCTTTTTCTTCTTTTTCAAAAATATCAATTATAGAAACATCTTCAAGTCTATTCTTTTTACCCGCAGTCTTTTCAACTACTTTTTCAACATTAATCTTCTTGATAACAAATTTCTTTCTGTCTTTGTCATCTTCGTTGTTTACCCTCTGAGTTTCCGTCCAAAACCTCTTCCTTTTATGCAAAAAAGAATAGAAGTTTTGGGCGGTTTCCTGTGACGAAACATTTTTAACTTCTCTTTCTATGCCCATAAGTTTACCTAAATCCTGTAAAGAGTTGGCCGTTTGTTGCCTCTTGTCTTGCTTTGCCATAGTTATTCTGATTTAGCGAACCTACGTAACCAATTGAACAAGGCTAATACTTCAGTGGTGCATTGGATTAAGTCCTTTGCCGTTGCTGAAGTTGTTAGATGTGTCATCAGTTGCTCGTCAGTATTTGGATTGAGTGAAAGCAAGCCATATTATGAATGTGTAAGCCATTCGCGGATATTTTTTAAAACCTCGCCATTTTTTCCGCTACCTTTCTTAGAGTACAAAAAAGCCAAAGTGTTTAATAATCCATTGGTTTTGATATAAGTGGGTACTTTATCAACAATGGCACTATACTCGTCTTTTGCCTTCTTTTTACGTTTTTTATCTTCTTCGCTGTCAGTTTCAAGCGAATTGTATTTACTCGCACACTCCCACGCAAATTTTGCTCTTGCCTGGGCGATGCTTTTCATGGTTGATAGATTGTTAGGCATTTTCTACCTCCTTCTCTTTTTCAGTTAAAAATTTAGTTCTCACAATTCCTTTGCCTAGGGTAGCGTTGCCGCCGATTTGGACAATGTTGGGTATTTCTTCAAAAAACGTTTTTACGTCTGCTGCTGTCATGCGATCTTCTCTTGATGAAAATTCATCTGAAAACATCACCAACGAATACATCACGCTTTCGGCGGGCAGGTATTCTTCGCTGAACAATGCCCCTTGCTGTACCGTACCCGTTTCGTTGTTGATTTTGGTGCGGGTAATGACTTCGGTAGCAAGGGTTACAAAGTCGCGGAAATTTTCATCTGAAAGAATAATGATGTCTTTTTCCATTTTCGTAGCCCAATAACTTGTATCAGTGGCAGAAAAGATATTTTCTTTCAACCATTTAGCTAACTTATCTACATTACCGTTGGCTGTATCTTTGGTAAGTGTAAAAACAAATTCTTCTAAATAGGCTTGTTGCTTACTGTTGTTATTTTTTAGAATTTCTGCTTTTGAAGTGGTTTTATCTTCCTCTGTGTTAAAATCATCCGCAGAAAAACTGGTTGTAATCCTCGCCAACTCCAAATCCGCAATAAACTTCTTAATTACCCTTGGGCAGGTAATCCACGCAAATACGCCGTACAAGGACTTGACGGGAAACAACAACAAACGGGCATCGGTTATCGAAATACAACCAGAAAATTGTGAATTTTCTTTGAAAGTTTCTTTTAAAAATTCTTTTGCTGAAAAGCGTTTTTTCACATCAAATCCCAATTCTCCATCATCATAACCAAAAGCTTTGTTGATGGTGATTAGGTTACTTTTTGCTTTGCTATCGTCTTTTTCAGACAATACTAATTTACTTTCAAAAGCCTCTCGTAAAGCACCTTTGAGCGATGAGGCTTCTATTTTTGGGAAATTGGTGTGCCTTTCGCGTTGGATAGGCAAATCTACGATACCCAGATCTGAGCCGCTGCCTACGTGCAGGGGTGTTTCGCAGATAAGAAATAAAGGTCTGGCATTTTTGTACATAGTGTTTTATGGTTTTAGTGTTTTAGGACAGGATTTCAGGGTTTATGGATTATGTTAAGATAATATCTATCAATTGAGAATCTTTAATATCTGATTTGAAAAAGTCTTGATAAATATGTCTTTCTTGACTTTGCTTACTTTTTTGTATTTTTAGAAATTTACATTTGAAGTCAATATTCATATCAAATCTTTCTTTCAATTGCATTACTGTTTCCACATTGACACTATTTTCACTTTCACCATAAAGAATTAACCATATTTCGTTAATGTTTTCTAAGGATTTAACCCTACTAGGAAAATGCGCTAACAAATGTGTCCAACTATCATAAGTATTTTCCAATACGGAAGCAGGTTTTACTTCAATACCAATTTTAGAAGTTTCATTTGGCTTTATGACCAAATCGATATCGCCACCATCTTTAGTTTTTACACTATGCTTTACCTTATTACAATCAAATTTTGTTTGGTAATATTTGTACAGTTTATATTCTACAAAATAACCCATAATAGTACCTGTTAACGGACTTGCTTTATCTTTAAGATACTCACTTAAAATTATTCCTAAAGGCGTTAGTTTGGTATTATCCTTAAACACCAAATTAAGTTCACGCATTTCTTCAACATCTTTTAGATATTTTATATTATTTCTTTTATTTTCATTAAACAACAAAATTGTATATTTTTCAATTATTTCCCAATCAAAACCAACGGGCATTGGGGGCAAATGAATAATCTCTGAACTGTCTTCATATAAATAGTAAATTGACAAGTGATATAACTGTGCTAAAATTGTAATGGGTGGTATTAAGGCTTTATAGCCACCTGTAATATTAAGTAAAGTGTTTTCTGAACCCGCGGTAGAAGTAATAATTTTAATTTTTTCAATAAGGTTTAGCAGACCTTGTTCTGAATATTTTTTTAGGTTAAGATTTTTTATAATATGGGCTGACGAAAAGTTATGGTCTTTTATTTTTTCAATGATGGTAGCATTTTCAGCAACTTCTTCAAAGGCTACCGTATAACCTTTCCTTCTCAAATACCCCGCTATCACCTCTGCACACAAAGGCGACAAAATGGTATCGGTGCAAAGTAGGTGAATGGTTAAGGTTAATTCTTCGCCTTCTTTCAACGATTTTCTTAATTCCTTTTCAATGGCGGTAATGCTGCTGATTTCGGCGCAGTTGGATTTTGCATTTAAATATTCTATCAGTAATTGAAGAATCCCTCTTTCGCCATATTCGCCCTTTACATAATTGATATAACTATCTGCGGTTGTGCCTGAATTTTCAAAAAAAGAGCATTTTTCAAGTTCTCTCAGTTGTTCTCTAATTTCATCTGTAAGTCCATAATTATTGGTTTCTTTCCAATTAGAAATTAAAGAAGTGCCAACAGTAGTAAGGATAGTTTTATTCATCGTGCTCAGTTGTTTGGGGTTGTACCAATGTAAAATTTTCCGAAACCTTGTTTTTCAAAGCCTTCAATTTCGTTGAAAGGATTATTTTGGTACAAGTGCTCAAATACTTGCTGAGGATTTTTTGCTTTAAGGTAGTACACACTTCCCGCAGGAACTGCTTTGTACATCGGTTTGGGTGCTTGCTTTGCCATATCAAACCCACCTGCAAACAGGGGTTTTCCTATTGCATAAGTGAGTAGTTCAAAATCATTGGAATTGAGAAAAGCCTTTGGGCAGTAGCCATTTTCTAAAATTGCAGGTGTATTTAGATAAACCCTTAAAATATCAGACTTTAAATTCTCAGTTTTTAAATGAAGATTAGGTACTTGACTTTGGTCAATATGTTTATAAAAGACAGATTTGTTTTCACCTCCAAAACGAACTATACCTGTATCATCGAGAGTTAAGTTTTCGTATTCAACGGCTATTTTCAATTTATTTTTTTCAGCATTATCAAGCCTTTGCATATTCACCCTATACATTTTGCCTTCGGCTTCACCTGATGTTGTACGGCTGTTATTATCCCGTCCTATGCCGATTTTAGGCTCAGAAGTGATGTATTTTGAAAGCGAATCGGCAAAAATTTCACTTTCGTTATAGTTTAAGTAATGCACAAAACGATTTTTCGATAAAATTCCCTTGTTCAGTTCGTCTACCTTTTTGCGTAGCGGTGTGTATAAAATTTCTGGACATTCATTAGAGCCTGTATTGAAAGGTTCACGTTTTAAGAAATAGATTTTTTTTGCCTCGTTTTCGTCTTTGTCTTTGAATTTTACTAAATCCAAAGGCATTGTAAAATAGGGTGTATTATCAATTAACAGGTAAATGTTGTGAAGTATAAAATTTTTTGTATTTTCTATAACCTGTGTTGGGTCTGTAATGCCTTGTTGAAACATATACGCACTACGCAAAGCCCCATAAATTACCGAAGGCAATGGCGGAAAAATACCGTCAGCCCATACATCTTCCCCCATAGAAAAAGGCTTGCCGTCTCTGAAAAACAGTGTATCTATTGCCTCAATATGTATCGTTTTTTTAGTCATTGCCTTGCAGTTTCCGGTTGATAAAATCGCAAATACTTAGTGAAGCATTGAAGTTTTTGATATTGCGTTTGTTCGGTTCATAGACTTGCATTACTTTTTTAGCCATTTCTTTTGCTTCCTCTTTGGTGGCTTTGTTTTTGGCTCGCAACACAAGTCGCTCAATTTCAAAATTCATAATTTGAATAATTCTGGTATCTTCGTTCTCTGCCAATAGTTCCATTTCACTTTGCAAAACCGTAATGTAATTGCTGCTGAAATGTGTTTCCAAACCCTCTCTTACTTCTCTCATCAGTTCTGAGTACCAAATGTCTTTGCCGTCTTTCATTGCTCTAAACGGTAAAACCGCTTTATGTATCTCGCCCGATTTTTTGAGTACAGCGATACCGAAACTGTCTTTAGTATCGGTATCTTTAGCTTCTTTTTCCATTCTTCTTGCCCAGTTTAGAACTTCCGTGAGGGGTGTTTTGTAGTGAGCAATGGCAATGCCTGCCGAAAAGGTCATTTCTTTGTTGTCTGTAATTTGAAACCTGCCATCAGAAATTTTATCACTGACTTGTGCTTTAAACTGTTCTCGCAGATGCTTCATTACTTCAAAGAGGTAGTGCAAATTCACAAAGCCCAGATAATCATCGCCACCTGCATACACAGTGCGACCTTTTTTAGTTGTATCAGCACCTAAGCCATCTACATAATTTTTAGCGTAGTCGGCAAAGCTCGAAAGCAAGCCAGAGAGGTGTTTGTGAAAATCGCGTAATTTATTTTCCCGGTCAGAGAGGTATTCGCCCGAAAGCCAAGCCCCCATACTGTCGGCATCAAAAAGCAGGATAGCGTAGTATTTGGTGAATTTTAAGCCTTTTTTTCTGAGTGCATCACGCAGTTTTTTATGGGCTTTTTGGGCAATTTCTAATTGTTGCTTGCAGGGAATATTTTTTGAAGTGAGATTTTCATCATAAAAGAACTGTTCATTGAATTGTGTCCAATCTTTTCCTTCTAACTTCAAGCATTTTTCTTGTTCTGCTGCTTTCAAAATATCAAAGATGTCTTCAAAATCTTGAAATGCTTTCGGGGCTTCTTGAATGCTTTTGAGTAAGGCAATATCTGTGGTAGAATCAAACGACTTTTTTTTACTGTCAAACGGATAAAATCTTTTGATAAAAGAAATGGCGGACAAGCCCTCCTTATCATCTATCATATCGCTTTTGATTTGTGCGACATTGGTAGCAAAAGAAGGTAAGGGGGCTCCGTTAAACACCAACGCATTTTGCTCACCACTCAGAGAGCATTTACGTCCTTGTTCGGGGTATTGGGTGAAGGTACGTGCGTTTTTGACCGCCCCGAGCAATCGGTCTGCATTGTCGTAGGCGGCTGCATAGTTGTTGTTTTCAACCGGTACGAACACCCAAAAAGTAGAAAAATAGTCTTTGAGTTGGGCTTCAAAGGCTGTTTTGATTTTGGCGTATTCGGTTGTGCCGATTTTGGTTTCGGCTTTTAGCCTCAAAACTTCTAACTCATCCGCAACGGATTTGGCTATTTTTTTACCCAAGTCTTTTAGTTCTTGGTCTGTTTTGCTAAAACTGAAAAAAGCCAATAGGCGGTTAGGCATTGACTTGGATATTTTGGAAGGGAAGATAATAGTTCCGCCTTCTCGCGTAATAGCCTCATATACTTTGCCTACAAAAGCCGAAAGCATACGACTCCCCGCCCACAAATCTTGTGTTTTGCGTGCCTGCGAGATAAAACTCTGCACGGGCGTAAGAGTGAAAAGGAACAGGTGGGTCATAGTCGCTCAAGATTTAATTTTTCTTGAAGTTTTTCATTGAACTTTTGAGTTGCGGCATCAAATTTTTCTAATACATCTGTAGGAATAGACTTGCCTTTTTTCAAATTTTCATTGCCTATACCTGACACATACTTATAGGGAACAAATAAGATGTACCCCCTGTATCCTCCATTTTCTTCATCTAAAAATAAAAAATATGATTTTGAGTGTCTTTCTAAGAAAGAATTACTATCTTGTACGATAGGTGCGGCTATGTATCTCCTTGTATTATAAGTATGCCCGTCACCCATATTTTTCCTTGCATGAATATAAGCATCGCCAATGATTTTTAGCGCATTATCGTAAGAACGACTGCTAACTTCTTTTGCACTAAAAAGCTTTACTGAATCTGAAAGGCTTGTATAATTAGATTTTGAATTATTCGTTTTTAGCAAATTTTTCCATTTTGGTAAACTTTGAGTTATATCTATCTCATTATTTTCTTTGTTTTCTACCGCTTTAATAATTTTTATTTTTCCAAAACCATTTCTACTCTTAGCCCCCAATCCGCCTACATAACACATTACTACAAAAGCTTTAATTACTTCATCCACTTTTGTTTCATTTGTAAATCTTAGACAGATGTCAAACCTTTGTCTTTCATCAAAAAAAGCATGTGTAAATCTGTCACGATAATCATAAACACCGTAAGCAAGATAATTCAAGATATTAACAGGCGTATTTCTTGAAAGTGGATAGTTTCCCCTATGTTCAGGGAATTTGTCTTTAGTGCTTGGCTTTAAAAAATTTTTATCTTTTGGGCAAGTAATCACCACCTTACTCCTCTGAGCAGGTTCAGTCCCCCCAAAAATCTCGCTTTCTTTTGCTTCAATTCTTCAAGGCTCAAATGCCCGTTCATCGCTCGCCACCAAAATCTCAATGCTCCCTTGATGGATGGTGGTCTCAATTCAGGTACCCTTTGGTCTGCTCCCGAAAGGAACATTGGTGTGATGGTTTCGCAAGTGAAGGTGATTGTTTTCATTCTCTGCAATGATTGAGCGTATATTCTTTATTTTGATTTAATATTTACATAACTCATCACAAAAATTATTTTAAAAATCAAATTTTGCAATATTTATTTTTCGGTATTTTCTATGATTCGCGTGTAGCGGTGTAGCATTTTCATGCTTTCGAGCATGATTTGTTTTCGAAAATGATCAGGGCTTAAGATCTCAATCTGGCCGCCAAAAGACAATAATTGATTTTTCAACTCTTGATTGATGATGACTTGTAGTTGTATCTCGGCACCGTTTTCACTTTCTGATTTCTGAATAATTTTTTGGCTTTGATGGATGGGCTTGGTTCGAATGTAAGGCAATACATTTTTATCAACCCATATTCGTATTTTCTCCGGAGTTGCACCTTCAGGGCGCGTCACGCCTACTATGTCTTCAAAATACTCCGTGAAATCGATTTCCGTATTTGGCATGGCTTCCTTTGTGCTCAGTTCATATGATTCTATTCGATCCACAGCCAGATTCATAATTCTGAGCTCCGGCCGGTGCATGGCTTTGCCAAATACGAACCAGCGGCCGTTATAATGGCGCATATGCCAGGGATGAAATTCAAATTGCTGCTTTTCGTCGGTGAAGGGTGCATAGAGTACATCTGCTTTTAGACCTTTCAGCACCGAGTACACGATTTTAGGAACGAGTTTTACATTGTGGTAATCTACATTTAAGTCGTAGGTGATTTTATTGTACTGTTTAGCGACGCGTTCTTCGCGCAATTCGGTTAGGGCAGTAAGTTTTTCAAAGATGTCAGCATCTATTATGGCTTTGAAGTCGCCCAAAGTACTGAAGTAGAGTCGATAGAGCTCTTTGTCGCGTTCGCTGAGCTGTCGGGTCCAAGAAGCATTTTCTTGAATGTCTGGACTAGCAATTTTGTAGATGATTCTTCGGCCTTTTCGCACTTTATCGACCACGATTTCACCGCCTTTCTCGATTTCTTCGATGTCGTTGTAGAAAGTCCGGCGGGTGATGGGTTGATAGCCATTTCGCATGAGCCAGGTATTGATTTGTTCGACCACATCCTCTACGCAGTATTCGTGAAAAGGGTGCTGAAGTATTTCGACAATCTTCTGCTGACGCTTAAACGCTGGATAAGTTTCTGCCATACTGGTTGATTTTATGTTTTTGTTTTCATTAATGAAACAAAAGTACTTTTGAGATATTCATGACGTAAAGAATATAATTCACTGATAAAGAGATAAAATGAATTAAATTCTTCACATATACGAAATGTAATTTCATACATAACCTATACTTTTGCGAAGGGTTTTTAAGACCTACGGCAAATAGTTGTTTATCCACCAAAAAAAGCTAAGAATATGAATACTAAGAATATGAATAACACAAGTGAAACATTCAAAAATGGAGCGTACGGAGCTAACAATGCTTTTGCTGAACAAGGTAGGCCGATGTACGCAGAAGAGGCTACTCACGGTAGTTATGGAGCACTGCTGCTGCACCCAGAGTGGAAAAAGTGCCGTGAACGCATACTGGCTCGCGACTTTCGCAAGTGTAGAAACTGTGGTTCGCCCGATGAATTAGAAGTTCATCACCGTCAGTATCACTTCTACCTCAGCCAAAATAAGTATGCCGAACCTTGGAACTATCCTGATCATCTGATGATTACGCTCTGCAAGCGCTGCCATGCTCGTGGGCATCAGCTGTTTCAGGTACCAACTTTTTACGTAGAATAATTAATTGTTTAACCTTAAAATCTAACAAGTATGTCATTTTTTTCAAGATTATTTGGTAAAAAAACAAATGCATCCACCGATCAAAATTTAAGATCTAATGGAGCTGCTGACTCCAATAATTATGGGTCTAATTCCTACGATGTGCCCCGCGATTTGTTTATCGATGAAAATCCGCCAAAAGGTGCCCAGAATTTCAATGGTAATGAACAGCAAAAACAAAGCGAAATGAGCCAAAGTTACACCATGCTAAAAGGCATAAGAGCAGTTATCGCTCAATTTAGAGAAGACTTTGATCAAAAAGGATTCGACGATGGTTTAGTGATTCAAGATAGAAATTACATGAACAAAGGCATTGAACTCCTCAAGCTTAAGCTACATTCAGTAATTGAACAGTCTCTACTAGATGTGACTAAAGAAATAATTTCATTGGAAAGTCAAATTCAACAATTTAATGATTTTAATTTATATGATCATGCGAACATATTACTGGGTAAATTGAACAATGTAAAAAAAGAATTGGAGCACATTAAAGAGTATCAAAATGACCTTCAAGAAGAAGGGAATTGGACGCGTAAATGCCTACTTTCCTATGAAAGAGGTTTTATGAAGGGAATTGTTCATTTACATAAAAATAACACCAACAATAGTTATATTTTCAAATAAAAAAATTGTTTTACTTCTAAATTTCAACAGCCATGAGAAACATTTTATTAAGAATTTCTTCCTTCCTTACAGGCTACAACTACGATGTTGTAAAAGTGTGTTCACCTGCATTGTCCAGGATTGTTAATACATATACAATTGGCCTTATATTAATAGTTGGAATCTGGTTTTTCCTGGGCAAATTTTTTTACACGATGTATGTAAATCCACATGAGACTCCTGAGCAGGAAAATATTTCTTACTATGTAGGAGCTTTTGCGGCATTTATGGTGTTTGTCATTGAGCGGATAATTTTATCAATAGATAAGATTAATAAATGGATAATTATTATTAGATTCATACTTGGAATTTTAATAGCTTTTATAGGTTCCTTAGTTATAGATCAATTTCTATTTAGAGGTGATATTGAAATCGAAAGGAATAAAGTAAAAGGAGAAAGAATAGATCATTTAGTAGCATCTCGCTCAAAAGATTTAAAGGATCAATTGATCAAGTTAGAAGAGGAAAAAAATGCATTGCTGTTAAAGTCAGATTCAATTCAGAAGGAGGTGATGAAAAAACCCTACACACGAGAAGTTATATTTAAGGAAGAATCAACTGAAAATAATGGCAGTGAAATAAAGGATCAAAAACAAACTGGAAATACGAAGAAAGTACAAATTATTTTGGTACCTAATCCTGGTATTGAAATTCTCAAGGAAATAAAAGAAAAAACCGCCTTGATCAATTCACAAATTCAAGAAAGACAAATGAATATGCAACAATTAAGAGAAAATGTGACGAAAGAAGTAGAAAAATCTTTTGGATTGATAGATGATTTAAAACTTTTATGGAATATGGTTTTTAGTTCTTGGTCATCAGTCATAGTATATTTTGTTTTTGCTTTTTTCTTTGTAATAGTTGAACTTTTAATTGTATTAATGAAGTCCGAAAATAATAGAAATGGTGTTGAGGATGAATATCACGAAATTGTGCGTGAAATATTGAATATCAATCGAATGAACCGAACGAGAGATACTTTAAATAAAGTGTTGAATTAAAAAAGCTAATGGCCGGTGATCGATAGCGATCCCGGCCCATTTATTACTCCCAAATACTATCTATATTTTGACGAAAAACATTGTAAGCTACTGTATATCCATCTTTATTTGACTGTCCGAACTGAATAGCGGCTACCTGACCTCTATCCACTATATTTTTAAATCGCAGGATTGAATCTTGACTGAAACGATTCACCTCTACTAAGACCATCTGATCGCTGATTTTAAATGCAAAATATTTTTCACCCAATTTTGATTTTATATTTTCTGGAAACAAAAATTCAATATTTATTTCATCAGGTAATTTTATAAAGTTTCGTAGTAAATTTTCTAAAGTTTCTTCATAGTAATAACTAATATTGTAAATAGTGCCACTAAAAATCTTTCCCAATGTAAAAAATAGAGGATGTTTTATTCCCGTGCTTCTTTTCAGTGCATTTGGAAATAGAAACACATGTTCTTTAGCTCGCGTAATGGCTGTGTACAACCATCTAAGATCATCAACTCTCAGATTTGTAAGTAATACATTCTCCCATTCACTGCCTTGTGCTTTATGGCATGTAAAAGCATAGGCATATTTTACATATAAAGAATTTATGTATTGATCAGTATTTATTAAATTGTTAACATAGTCAATAAATTCCTCATAATGATTATGGATGATTTCTCTTTGCTCTTTCAAGTTTAGAACTTTTTCTCCTTTTATTTCTGCACAAAATTTAAATTTTGCTCTGTCTATAAAATATTTATAATTGATCAGGCGTTGATTTATGATAAATCGATTACTTCTAGATTGATGTCCTTTGTCAAAAAGACTAATCAGGTCAAAATCCTCTGTATTGTCAAGTATACATTTTACGTTAATAATTTCTTTTGAATTTGATAGATGAACATCTAAGTCGAAAAAGGGCAGAATTACACCAATTTGAAAACGAAAATAGTACACATACACTAATTCGCTCTTTTTAAAATTATTTACATAAAGTATATCACCATTGTAAATTTCATATTTGTAATTGTTTTGTACAGAAATCAACCGTTCATTACTATTGAAAATATCTTTGTAATTAAAGGAAACCCTTATATTATGATTACAAAAATCAGCAGCATTATTGCTTAATGTTACAACAGCTACACTGTTATTTTTGGAGTAAATACTTTTAAATATGTTAATTAAAGTGTCCAAATCACTGTAATCCAAAGTTATATTTTTTTCAAACCGAACGGAGTTGTATTTTCTATATTCCGAAATCAATGATGGTAATGTTATTTTTTGAGAAGTGCCTTCATTAATTTCTTGAATTTTATTACGTAAGAAAAGTGAAAATTCTAAAATGCTGTTTTCTCCTTTAAAACGATGTGGTGTATATAATTCATACATCATCGTATTTAGTTTATATTTATCTTCTATAAAATTTGGAATTAGCGCATAGGGTTGAGTTGATTCGATGGGAGGCAATTGGTAAATATCTCCTATAAAAATTAATTTTAAGGCTTTTTCCTTGCATATTTTCAATAGGTCATTTAATGTAAATCCTGTACAATTTACATATACTCTTCCCTTTTTCTTATATTCATCTACTTTCTTTTTAATTTCATCATCATCTAATAAATCACTAAGCATACTTGACTCATCAACGATACCTAAATGATTTCCAAAATCACTTTTCAGTTTTGTCATAGTGATTAATGAAAATTCTGCTTCGTCCGAATCAATGATTGATGAATTGGAACTCTGTAATTCTTTGTTTATAGAAATTCCTAAATTCATTTTATAAATCTTTTTGTGCAATGTGGTAGATTTATACCCGGTTCTTTCCTCTATATTTCTACTGGCTTTGCCGGTAGGAGCCATTAATGCTGCTGATTCTTCCTTGAAAAGTTCATTAAGCATTTTTATGACATACTTTACAAGTGATGTTTTACCAGTGCCAGCAGCTCCTCTTAAGATAAATATCCGATATTCTGGAGATTTCATGAACGTAAAAAGCATCTCCAAAGCTTCTTTTTGCTCTTCACTAAGCTGATCTTCTATTGAAGAAAAAAATTTTTTAAATTCTTCGTCGTTTATTTGTTTTTTTTCTGTTTCTAAAAGTACTTTGAAGTTAAATACGGTAGCTATTTGAGCCATCAAGGCAAGTAAATCACTGTCGTTATTTATTGTTGGTTCCTCTGAGCTTTTATTGAGCTTTTGATATAATATTTTTAATAGTCTGCTTGTGGGTGTAGTTTCGGGTTGGTAAGCTATTTTGAAGTAAGAAAAGATTCTTCTGTCTTTTAAACGTATGACAAAGCGACCACTCAAGAGTTGTTCGGTCTCTGGATTTTCTGAGCCGTCACATGCATAATAAATTACCTCTGCTTTTGGTATAAGGCTAGTGAGCAAAGTGGCGACCATATTCTCACCTAATTGATCACTCAGAAATAATCCTGCATTTTGCACACCTTCGTAAAATGCAGCATTAAGTGATTGCTTTTCTTTTTCGACTACTTCGTAGATAAAAAGTTTCTTCATTTTTTTTAGTTTTTTTCTATAAGGAATATTTTCTAAATTGAACAAATTCGAACAGAGTTACTTTACGCGTTACATCGCCAAAAGCTTCTTCTACCACGCGCCTTTGGGTTGTAGAGGCATACACTTCAGCTCCAAGGTCAATCAGACGTGCCACAAGGGCTAGGCAAAAGGTAAATTCACCCATTACATGAAAAGCTAGGGCATACAGCGGATCGTATTTAGTCTTTAACATGTCGATGAAACGTTCGACTTCATCGATTATTTGTTCCGATGTCCATGATGGATCCACAACCGGAAAGGGCTCATCGACAATTTCTCCAAAGGAATTTTTGGCTGTTTGTCTCTGTCGGGCTGACCACTGAGCAGAGGGGTGGTTTGATATGTTAATTAATGTCATCTTTCAGAATTTCTAAAAGTTGCATGTAAATATTTTTAAGTCTTTTATTATACTCACCCGGTTGGTTTCTGCCAAAATGACCATGATTCAGAGTATTTCTGATTTCACTCAACTCTAAAACTATGGAATGAAGTTGTGTAAAATTAGGTGTATTATTTTTAATAGTTACTCCCAGTTCTTTGTTGTTTTTAAGTTCTTCCTTTTGCCAATTTTCAGCTGGATACTCCCCAACATTTAGCAGTGATGAAATAAAACTATATCGCTCTATGTATTTTTTATATTCAGAAGTTGCATTTATTGAATAATTAAACTGGTTTTTATCTGTTATTTTGGTATGCTCCATATGGGCAATAAGACCTTCGTTTAGTAGAGTAGCGGCTTGTTGGATAAGGTTTTTTTGAAGGCAAAAGCGGGCAGTATAAAGGCAATTCAAGGTATTATCTTGAGCATTGTATGTGCCTGAGGGAAAAACGTTTTGAATTTCCGTAACAATAGGTTTAAAAAGATCGGTTATTACTTGAATGATGCTATTGTCTGATGCTGTTTCGTTAAAAGAAAATTGAAGTATTTTGTTTAAATGTTTACCTTTATTTATATCTGGTCCGTTGCAGATAAAAATGTTTTCAGAAAAATTTTGAAGATTTATTATTAACTGGTTAAGATTGTTCAGTGCTTCATTATTGCCTTTAAAAAGTTTTCCAAGTTCGCGGGTAATTTCTTGTGTGAAATCTTTTGCATCGACGGCATATCCAAATTTTCGGAGTTGATATGCGAAGTCGCTCAACTCCATGAAGAAGCTGTATATGGTTAAATCGATGAGAGGAGCAATCTGTGTATTCTGGTCGCGACCTTCAAAATTTCCGTATGTAATGGATTTTATGTTAATGTTCAATCGATGGCGCGCATACTGACTTAAGACAGTGAACAGGATTGGAATCGATCGAAAGGCATGTGTTACGTCGATGTACACTTCGTCGTTTTCGTGTAGCTGATGGATCATAATGGCAAATAATTGCCATATTTCCTGTTCGTTGCGGCCATCGATGGGGAAGATAACAGGTTCGATTCGGGCTCTGGTTCCGAAGTTGTTTAATCTCTTTTCAAGGCCGTTATTAAGGATGATTTGTCCTGTATTTCTATCCTTGTGTCCATTGTCAAGCCAGTTTCGAATTTTAGAATCTTCCGTCATAAAGATGACGATGGAATCGGCTTCATTCCACTCTTGGGCATTAAGCATTCGCAAGGTGGAAATTTGCACGTATTTTTCAGGTTCGCTGTCTGTGTAAGTTTCATTTCCGTATTTGCAGGGTACATAGTCGCTCGTACCGAGAAATGAGAAAAATTTCCTTGACATATTTTATGTATTTTTGATCAATTGAATTATTTTATTTCTTTGTAAATCTGTGTTTCCAAAAAGCTCAATATTGCCCATTAGGCTGGCTTTTAAACGCAAATTATTTCTCGTTTCTTCGCTCAGTGTTTCGAGTTTGGCTAGCGTGATTAAAATAGAGCGCGCTGATAGACCAAATCTTTTGTTTAGACTTGCTACTTTATACATTTGGTTTAAAAGCGTTGTAGATTTAATTTTAATAGGATCATGTACTGTTTTACATTCAATTACAAATGGTTGATTTTTGTAGAGAACTAACACGTCGATCTCATTGTCGTTCATGGCACTTTCAACGGTGTGAGTAGGATTTATTTCTTTGAGTTTAATACCCAGTTTTATGTATTTATCTTCTAAATTTAATTTTCTTTTTATGCTTAGATAAATATATTGTTCAAACCAATCACCGTACAAATTTCCGTTAATACTTCCGTCTTGATTTTTAAATTCTAATGGCAATTTTTGAGTATTAAACTCGCTTTTCAAAAGATATTGCCATACATTGTTGCACCATTTGTCGCTTTTAATTTCAGTTTTACATTCGCAATTCATTCCATGTAAATTCAGATACTCTTCAGCACCCATAAAGTAAGTGAATTCTATAAACTCAGCGGATTTATTTGAATACACTTTTTCATAGCCTTTTGCGCTGAAAGGGACATAGTAAAATTCAGTATTTTTTCGGTTGGAGAAATAATACCACATGCCTATCGACATGAGCTTAGTTCCACCAGTTACGTTTACTAAATAGGTAGCTTCTTCTCTATTTAAAACATCAACTTCGGTATATTTTGAAAGATTCTGGTGCAAATCATTTTCTGAAACGATCACTTTTGTGTATCGCTCAGATGTAATTCCAGCAGTGGTAGCTAAGGTTTCACACTTGCCTTTGGCTTCCATTTTTTGAGTCGTGATAAAAACATAGTGGTCTATGTCTTTCAGTTCCTTAATAAGCAAATAGTTAGGCATGGGTTGGTCGGAGATGGTCGATATGAGGATACGCATTTATTGTATTTTAAACCTTTAGCAAACCATTAATTACCGAGTATGCAACAACATGTAATTTATTTCTTAACAAGAAAATCCAAATGCTGTATTAAGTAAGTGCAAAATTAAGTGCTACAGAAACATCTAAATCAATTTGCTATCATATTAAATGATTTTTCATAGCATAATAAAAAAATGAATCTCGGTAAAAAGATTCCCCAAATGTGAACGATGAAATTATTTTAAGAAATCATGAATATTTCGGACTTCCTTCAAAATTTTTCTTTTTACAATACTTCAAACAACAATTGTGAGATTTTTCAAGAAGTTGTTCTATAATACTCTGCAAAAAAAAAAAAAAAAAAAACTATTCGAAATTTACCAAAAGGAATTCTTCTAAACGTCAGAGGAAATTGCAATATGTTTTTGAAAGCAATTGTTGCATAGCTTCCATTACATTATGCGTAAAAATCTCAGAAATATGTCTCACTGAAATTTTTATATTTTCATACTTTTTCTTTGCTACAAAATGGACAAATAAGAAATCTTTTATGTACTATCAAACTAAATTTACCAAAAATTCATTTAGACCCTGCTTTAAGTAATGTAGCAAACATTTTTTCAAGAAGCAGAAATACCGCCATTCACTACAATGAAGTGATTCCCATTCCTTCGAGAGATCAGAACATTATGGTCACCTTTGCTATGCGTGAATTTGTAAGACAGTTTATTTAAAAAATTTCGTATTGTCAAACAGATTTCAAAAGCTCATTTTTGTTCCAAAGCCTTTTTATAGCGCTCGATGGCTCGATTACGTGCAAATGTGTGATCGACTATAGGCTTGGGATAGGCAGATGTGTTAAGCTCGGGCACCCATTTTTTTACGTAATCTAGGTGTTTGTCGAATTTTTCGGTTTGGAGGGCGGGGTTAAAAATTCGGAAGTAAGGGGCTGCATCGTTGCCGCTTCCAGCTGCCCATTGCCAGCCTCCTACATTAGAGGCCATTTCGTAGTCGAGCAATTTGGCTGCGAAATACTGCTCACCCCAGCGCCAGTCGATCAGCAAGTGTTTGGTTAAAAAGCTTGAGACAATCATACGTACGCGGTTGTGCATGAAGCCGGTGGCGTTTAATTCGCTCATGCCGGCATCCACTATAGGGTAACCGGTTCGCCCTTCGCACCAGGCTTTGAAGTGATCTTCGTTGTTTTCCCACTGAATGCGGTCGTATTCGGGTTTAAAAGCTTTGTCGGGAATGTATGGAAAGTGGTACAAAATCATTTGATAAAAGTCTCTCCAAATCAGTTCGTTAAGATATTTTTCATTGGTGGAGGCAGCTAAGCGGGCTAGGGTACGGATGCTGATAGTGCCAAATCGCAGGTGAACGCTTAAACGCGAAGTGCCCTGTGTGGCCGGAAAGTCTCTTTTGAGATGATAATTTTGGAGGATGCCCATCGGAATCTCTCGCGATGGATATTCGTATGAGGTTGTCACAAATCCCATTTCCTCGAGGGTGGGTATGGGCTTTGGATTTGATTTGTAAAAATTTGAAAAATAGGCTTGAGTAGGATAGGATTTTAGGTAAAAATCGTTGAGTTTTTCTTTCCATTTTCGGCTGTAAGGCGTGTACACGGTATAGGGCTGACCATTGTCTTTTAAAACCTCGTTTTTTTCAAAAATTACATGGTCCTTTGCCCCAGTGAATTTGATGCCTTTTGATTGAAGGATGTCGTAAATCTGTTTATCGCGCTTTTGAGCATAGGGTTCGTAATCGCGGTTGGCAAATACCTGACTGATTGGGAGCTCTTCGGTGAGTTGAGGCCACACTTCCTCAGGAAATCCATATTTTACCAAAAGGGTTGAACCCAACTTTTCTAACTCAGCCTTGAGTCTTTTAACCTCTTGATAGATGAAATTTACTCTGCGATCGGTTTTGTCCTGAAGTTTATCGAGTATATGTCTGTCGAAAATAAAGAGTCCCAGTACAGGCAAGCCGGATTTCAAAGCGTGATAGAGGGCTGCGTTATCTTCGAGTCTTAAGTCTCTTCTGAACCAGTGTATAGCAATTTTTTCCATAATTTTTTTTGCGTTAAAAACATTTTTAAAACAGCTAAGAAAAGCTGCTGTTCGGATACATGGAGAATTAAAGTACCTCTTCTAAGGATTCTAATTTTATGGAATCTTCAATGCGAAATTCTCCGGATTGTATCCTTCTCAGTTCGGTAAGGTAAGCCCCGCAATCGAGCCTTTGACCGAAGTCGTGAATGAGGCTGCGTATATAGGTACCCTTAGAGCAGTGCACCATAAAGTCAAAAAACGGGGGAGAGAAGTTGGAAATTTCGAATTTGAAAATCTGAACCGGACGGGCTTTGAGTTCCTTTTGCTGACCTGAGCGAGCCAATTCATATGCCCGCAGACCGTCAATTTTGATGGCGGAGTAGAGTGGGGGAGTTTGAAGTATTTCACCTTCAAACGTACTTGCAGCCGTTTGAAGCTCTGTGATGTCAGTCGGTAAAGGGCGGTTGGTGGCTATTTCGAGGGTTTCGCGGTCGTAGCTGGGTGTGGTATAGCCCAGTTTACCTTGTCCGGTGTATACTTTAGAATCGTTGATTAGGGCATCAATATTTTTGGTGGCTTTTCCAGTGCAGATAACAAGCAGACCGCTGGCCAATGGGTCGAGTGTACCGGTATGACCTACTTTGATTCCTTTTAGCTGATATTTTTTTTTGATAATGCCCCTTATTCGTCTGACTACATCAAATGATGTAACACCAATGGGCTTATCAATGAGCAAAATGGCGCCATTTAGATAAAAATCGGCGGATTTCACGCACGATGGTTTAATAGTAATAGTAAGATACGATGGATACGAATCCGACTACAAAGCAATAAAAGGAGAAATATTTAAGCTGAGCGCGCTTAACCATTGCAATCATCAGATTGCAAGCGAAAATGCCCACCAAAAACGCACTTGCAAAACCTGCTAGAAGTACGGGGAAGGATACTTGGGTTGGATTTTCAACGGCTGAGACTTCCTGAATCATATCGCCTGCATCAAGAAGGATTTTGCCAAAAATCACGGGGATAACCATAAGAAAAGAAAAGCGCGCTGCCTGCTCGCGATCTACTCCAAGTATCACTGATGTACTTATGGTAGCTCCTGAACGTGAAATACCAGGTAAAATCGCAATGGCCTGAGCTATACCGATGAGAAAAGCGTTGAGCGAAGTAATTGATTTTTTGGATGCTTTAGACTTATCTGCTACAAAAAGAAGCAAACCGGTGACGATGAGCATAGCTCCCACAAAGGCAATTTTACCTTCGAAAAGCGCTTCGATTTGTTTTTCAAATAGAAGGCCTACGACTCCAGCAGGAATCATAGATAATACAATAAGACCGACAAATTGAGTTTCTTCGTTGTTTTTGAACTGAAATAAACCACTGATAATCTTGCCAACTTCTCGGCGATATACCACCAGGGTGGCGGCAGCTGTGGCAAAGTGTACTACTACTGTAAAGAGAAGGCTTTCTTCGCCACCCATGTGCAGCCCTAAGAGAGCTTTGCCAATTTCTAGGTGGCCGCTGGAGCTTACCGGTAAAAACTCTGTAAGCCCCTGAAGTATACCCAGAATTATGGCATCTAATAAGTTCATTTTCCTTGCTCTTTAGGCTGGTACATGATGGCGAAGATCTGCGTAATGAAGCCGAGAATGATCAGGGCTGGGGCCACTCGAATTCTTCTTGGACTGAATATCTCTTCATTAAATACATTAGGATCATCGCTACCCCCTCCTTTCATCAGAAGATACCCGATAGCCATAAGCAAGATGCCACTTATCATAATCAGATAGTTGGTTTTTCCGAAAATAAAGGGTTTTTGAGACGAATTATGTTTCATGCGTATAATTGTTCAATGTCTAACCGAAGATATTTATTGAGGGCAAATAAAGTGCAGACAGTTGAAACAACCACGCCCAAAGTGCTCAACAGGGGAATATTTATGTAGAGAATGGTTTCATCGAGCTGAAGAAACATTTCAGACGTCCAGCGCAGTGAATATTTGTATAATGCCAAAAGGAGGCCTGAAGCGAATAAACCTGAGACAAATCCTTGAAGGGCAGCATTTAACATAAATGGGCGGATGATAAACCAATGAGTAGCGCCTACCAGTTGCATGGTGCGGATGATAAATCGTGAAGAGTAGATCGACAGCCGAATGGATGAGTTGATCAACGCGATGGAGACCAATAACAAGATAACTACCATGCCCAAAGCCACATAAGTGAGCTTTTTGAGATTAGAATTCATCAAGTAAATCAAATCTTTATCGATAACAACCTCATCAACACTTGGCTCTGACTTCAAAAGCTTTTCAATGGAAGCGATTACCTGCTCGTCAGCAAACTGTTCATACACATTGAGTTCGATTACATCCGAAAGAGGATTATAACCTAAAAAATCAATGAAGTCTTCATTGAGGTCTTTTTTGAGCATTTCAGCAGCCTCTTCCCGCGTGATGAGCTCGGTGCGTCGAATGCGTTCGTCGGTTTCTAATACCTTTTGAAGTCTTCGGGCATCAGCAGGATTAACTTCAGGTTTTAGAACGACTAATACGGTGAGGTTTTCTTTTAGGTTTTTGGCTATTATACGAGCGTTAAAAACGATCAATCCAAAAACACCCAGTACAAAAAGGACGAGTGTTTGAGAGATGATTACACTTACAAAATTTGCTCTAAGCCTGTTTTTCAAATAGGTGCGGGCCATAGCCTTGTTATCTTATCCAATCGGGTAAATCGTCGGCACTTTGCTTTTGTCGGTACAGATTGCAGTCAGTAATGATGGAAATAGGCTCTTGAGGCGGCTCAAAGTCGGAGCGACTGACCTTCAAATTGGGATCAGCGTAACACTTTTTCATAAAAAGAGCCCAAACAGGCATAGCGGCAGTGGCACCTTGTCCGAAGTACGTAGAGCGGAAGTGTGCCGATCGGTCTTCGCAACCAACCCAAGCTCCGGCAACCAGATTAGGAACCATGCCCACAAACCAACCGTCGCTGTTGTTTTGAGTAGTACCTGTTTTACCGGCGATGGGGTTATCAAATCCCCAGGGAAATCCTGTAACTACATTTTCGAGATAAGAGCCGCCTTTGCTGCGTAGGCGGGCGCCTGTACCATACTGAGTTACGGCCTTCAGAATATCGAGCATTACGTAGGCCACCTCTTCGCTCATCACTTCCCGTGTTTCGGGTTCAAATTCAGCTAATACCAATCCATTTTTGTCTTCAATGCGCAGTATCACAATAGGCTCGGTATAGGTACCTTTATTAGCAAATGTCGTGTAAGCGCCAACCAATTCGTATACGCTTAAGTCCATAGTGCCAAGGGCTATAGAGGGTGCTTCAGGCACTTCGCTTCTGATGCCTAAATCTCTGCAAAGCTGAACGACACTGGCTGGTCCGATTTGTTTCATTAAAAAGGTGCTCACCGTATTTTTACTTTCGGCTAGTGCTCTCTTCAGGGTCATCATTCCTTCGTATTTATCGTCGGAATTAGAGGGGCACCAATCTTTAAGAAGGCCGTACATACCGGCTTCGATGCATATTCGAGCGTCAGGTACCTCAAAGCATGGGCTGTACTTTTTTTCTTTAATTGCCGTAGCATACAAAAACGGTTTAAAAGTAGAGCCCACTTGCCGCTTGGACTGAAACACGTTGTCATACTTAAAATGCTTGAAGTTGATGCCACCTACCCATGCTTTCACAAAGCCGGTTTGTGGCTCTACGGCCATAAATCCGGTTTGGTAAAACGATTTGTAGTACCTTATAGAATCGAGAGGTGTCATGAGTGTGTCGATCTCCCCGCTCCACGAGAAGATTTGCATGGGCGTAGGTGTTTTGAAATTTTTCAGGATAGAATCTTCACTCACACCACTGGATTTCAGTTCTTTATAGCGTTCGCTACGCTTTACAGCACGCATTAAGAGGTCTTCGATTTCAGCTTCAGTTAGTTTTACAAAAGGAAAGTCTTTTCGACCCTTTTCTTTAGCAAAAAATACTCTTTGGTAATTTGATAAATGTTCTGCCACAGCTTCTTCGGCATATTGCTGCATTCGCGAATCGATGGTAGTATAGACTTTTAATCCATCGGTGTAAATGTTGTACATCGAGCCGTCGGGTTTGCGATGTTCTTTTACCCATTCGCTTAGAAACAGCCTGATGTGTTCTCTAAGATATGAGGCAGGGCCTTCGTTGTGGCTTTGCTTTCTGAAATTTAGGCTTAATGGCTTGTTTTTGAGTTCTTCGTACTGTTCGGCTGTTATGAATTTGTTTCGAAGCATCTGATTCAGAACCACATTTCTTCTCTGCAAGGCTCTTTCAGGAAAGCGAATTGGGTTGAATAATGAAGGGTTTTTGGCCATTCCCACTAGTAGAGCTGCTTCGTGAATGTCTAAGTCTTTGGGACTTTTGTTAAAATAAATCTGTGCTGCTGACTCGATGCCTACGGCTTGATATAGAAAGTCAAACTGATTCAAATACATCGCCAGGATCTCTTGTTTCGAGTACTGGCGTTCGAGGCGAAGGGCGATTATCCATTCTTTAACTTTTTGAATAATTCGAGTAAAAATGTTGCTCGGTGGCTCGTGAAAGAGCATTTTGGCGAGCTGCTGAGTGATGGTGCTACCGCCACCTGCCTGACCAAGCAAGAACACAGCGCGCATTAGGGCTTTGACATCGATGCCCGAATGACTGTAAAATCGCTCATCTTCTGTAGCTACTAGGGCATTTACCAGATGCGGACTGAGATCTTCAAACTCGGCATGTGTTCTGTTTTCTTTGTAAAATTTACCAAGTACTACCCCATCTTGCGATATGATTTGAGTAGCCAGATTGCTCTTGGGGTTTTCAATTTCTTCAAATCCTGGCAATGGGCCAAAAGCTCCAAGAGCGATACTTGTGATAAATAGCAAAAACAATGCTGCTGCAGCACCTACTGAATACCAAAAAAGTTTTACATAATTTAGTAGATTTTTTGTGCTTTTTACCATCTGAAAAGATTTTACTTGACTTCCTGAATTACGATACCTACTTTCTCTATTCCGGGTAAGGAATCTATGCGCATTAAATGATTGAAATCGATGTAATAATATCCAATATTTCCAAATCGGAGAGGTCCTTTACCAATGGTGTTTTCTAATACTTTTGTATGTGAAAATCCCTTACCTGTCATCTTTCCCATATCGTCGAAGAGCACGTAGTTAGCAGTATCGCCGTACTCACGATTGTCTTCGTAAAAAATTTCTCTTTTTACGTATAAGTTGGCAAAGGGATATTCGCTCGTGTAGTGCAAAATGGATTTGATTAGATATACTTTAGTCGTGTCTTCAATAAAAAATTGGAAGGAAAGAGTTGTATCCTTGTGCCATGGATTTTCTATTTCTGTAATTTCAATGTGGTAAATGGTGTCATCTTTACATGATTGAAATGACAAAAGTGCAAAAAAGGAAAGAGATATTAGGAGTAAAAATTTACCGTTTTTTGAATTAAATGATGTGGAATTTTTGCGAAAATTTTCTATATAGATCAATGACCAGTATTTTTTAAAAAACATCATTTTTTGTTGGTTTTATTTTGGCTGTTTTTTGCCTTTTTCTTTTTGTTTCTTTTCTTCTTTTGTGCTTCCTTTTCTGAGTTTTCAATTGTGTCGATAGTAGAAGTGAGCAAAGGAGTTACTGGCATTTCAGCGTTTTGAGGAGGTTGTTCTACCAGCGATTCGAGGCTTTCGGGCAGGATGTTTTTCTTGTTGTCTTCGAGGGTTTTAAGAACATTATTAAGTGGTATTCCATGCCAATTCGTTGTATTATCAGCGTAGGCATACCACAATATGCGTCTGAAGATATCAACTTTTTGCAGAACACCTTCTCCTGCTTTTGTTTTCAGTACCTGATTGAAGTCAGGGAATTCTTTAATGGCCTCCATATAAGAGTCTAGTTCGTAATTGAGGCAACACTTGAGTTTGCCACATTGGCCAGCAAGTTTTTGGGGATTGAGCGAGAGCTGTTGATAGCGGGCTGCAGCAGTATTCACAGCTCTAAAATCGGTAAGCCAGGTAGAGCAGCACAACTCTCTGCCGCACGAACCGATGCCTCCCAGACGAGCGGCCTCCTGGCGAAAGCCAATCTGACGCATTTCGATGCGGATACCAAAAGAGGCAGCCATGTCTTTTATGAGGTTTCTGAAATCAACCCGCTCGTCGGCTGTGTAATAAAAGGTGGCTTTTGTGCCGTCTGCCTGAAATTCCACATCAGAGACCTTCATGCGAAGATTGTGTTTTTTCGCCAGTTCACGGGTTTTTAATTTCAATTCTTCTTCTCGCTGCTGGTTTTTTGTCCAGATGGATATGTCTTTTTGGGTTGCCTTGCGCAGGATGCGTTGTTTTATTTCTGCAACATCGCCTTTTTGCTTTTTGCGCATTTGAAGCCTCACGAGTTCACCGGCGAGGGATACAACTCCCACATCCCAGCCTTGGGCGGCCTCGACTACCACAATATCGCCAATGTGTAAGCTCAGTTTATCAGGATTGTGATAAAACTCTTTCCGCGTGCCTTTAAAGCGAACTTCTACGTATGGACATGGATTCAGAGCATTTAGCTCTGTCATATTTGCCAGCCAATCAAAAATGGGCAGTTTATCGCATCCACCGGTGGAGCAACTTCCATTGTTTCTGCACCCTTTGGGCAATCCTTTGTCCGACTTACTGCATGATGCACATCCCATTTTTGAAGAAAATTATGACTGCAAAGGTAAACATTTCAATATCCAAAGGCCGAGTGAAGCGCTGAGTGTTGTTTAAGTCAGCGTTAAGGATATCTAAAAATCTGAAAACAAAACAAATATGAGAAAATGGCTTAAGTCTCTAAATAATTTTGCCGGTCGAACTTTTACAGCACTGAATGGAACTGATTAAAAAATTTGAAGCACAGGCACCGGAAATAGTTTTCGAATGGAACGATCAAGAGACCGAAGCCCGCGGTTGGGTAGTGATCAATTCGCTTAAAGGTGGTGCTGCAGGTGGTGGTACTCGCATGCGTAAAGGACTTACCAAAGAAGAGGTTCTGTCACTGGCTAAGACGATGGAAATAAAATTCGCCATAGCTGGTCCTCCTATTGGCGGAGCAAAGTCGGGTATTGATTTTGACCCTACCGATCCACGTAAACACGAGGTTTTAACCCGTTGGTATAAGGCTATCAAGCCTTTGTTGAAAAATTATTATGGTACTGGGGGCGACTTAAACGTGGATGAGAAAGAAGAGGTAATCCCAATTACATATGGCCTTGGTATTGAGCATCCACAAGAAGGAGTCTTAGTTGGTCACTATGCGCCTGATGAGGCAACTAAAGCTCAGAAAATAAGCAACCTTCAGAAGGGCGTTGTACTGCCAGTCACTTCTGAGGGCATTGCACCTAAAATTAAGAGTGTGCTTACTGTATCGGATTTAATCACAGGTTATGGCGTTGCTGAGGCTGTTAAGCACTATTATTCGGTTTTTAGAGGCTCAGATTTAGAGGGCAAAAGGGCTATCATACAAGGATGGGGAAATGTAGGGGCATCGGCTGCGTATTACCTTGCCTCTTACGGTGTGAAAATTGTGGGAATCATCGACCGAAAGGGCGGTGTAATTAACCCTGATGGATTCGATTTTCTCACCATAAAAGAATTTTTTGAAAATAAATCTCAAAATTCGTTAGTAGCTGACGATATGATGGATTACGTACAGGTAAATGAAAAAATTTGGAGCATCGGTGCTGAAATATTTGTGCCGGCAGCAGCCTCCAGATTGGTCGCTGAGCATCACTTAGATCATATGTTAAAAGCTGGATTGGAGGTTATTTCTTCCGGTGCCAATGTGCCCTTTGCGGATAATGAAATTTTTATGGGGCCCATAGCTACCAAAGCAGATTCGCTTGTAAGTGTGATTCCTGATTTTATAGCTAATTGTGGTATGGCGCGCACCTTTGCCTATCTGATGAGCGATTCGGCCGTGGTTAGTGATCGAGCCATATTTTCCGATGTCTCCAACAGAATTTTATGGGCAATTCAAAAGTGCTTTGAAATAAATCATTCAGTTTATGGTATAACGAGATCTGCCTATCAATTGGCATTAGCCTCTCAAAAATCTTTCTTATCATGATGGAGTATATCATTGTGATTGTTTTTGTAATTGGCTATGTAGCAATCGCACTTGAGCATAAAATTCATGTAAATAAGGCTGCTTCTGCTTTAGTTACTGGTGTGATCTGCTGGGCATTGTATGCACTATCGTCATCCCAATTAGTAGATTGGAACGATGTAGCTCACCATCTGGGGATTCCCCTATCAAAACCCGACAAGGAAAAAATTCTGGAATACATTTCGGATCATCAGCTGCTTGAGCACCTTTCTGAGATTGCAAGCATACTTTTTTTCCTGATCGGGGCAATGACCATTGTGGAGACCATAGATGCTCACGGAGGTTTCTCGATCATTACAAATCGCATTCACACCACCAGCCGACTATCGCTTATGTGGCTAGTAAGTGCACTTACTTTCTTTATGAGTGCGGTACTTGACAACCTAACAACGACTATTGTAATGGCCTCGCTCGTGCGAAAAATTGTGGCTAATTACAAAGATCGTTGGCTTTTTGCTGGAATGATAGTTATAGCAGCTAATGCGGGCGGGGCATGGTCGCCTATCGGCGATGTGACTACTACTATGCTGTGGATTGGAAAGCAGATTACTACAGTACGCATTATTACTATGGTATTTTTACCTAGTCTTTTTTGCTTAATAGTTCCATTGTTGTTGCTTACCCGCAGTTTAAAAGGCAACATTAGCCATCCGGTTTTTAAGGTATCAACCGGTCACAGTTACCCAGCCGTTACATCAAAAGAAAAAAAAATAATTTTTGTAGGAGGTCTTTCCCTTCTCTTATTTGTGCCTGTATTTAAAGCCGTTACCCATCTGCCTCCGTTCATGGGTATGATGCTAAGCCTTGGAATAATGTGGATAGCCACGGAAATGCTACACCGCAAAAAACCGTTTGCAGTTCAGAGGGAGCTATCAGTCATTGGCGTGATCCGAAAAATTGACATGGCATCGGTATTGTTTTTCCTTGGAATTCTGCTGGCTGTTGGTAGTTTGCAAAGCATCGGTACCTTAAAACATCTGGCCACCTTTCTTGATCATACAATAGGAATAGAGCACAAATCGGGAATCATTCTCCTTGCTCTTTCAATTGGTTTATTTTCGAGTGTGGTCGACAATGTGCCTTTAGTAGCTGCAGCTATGGGGATGTATCCCATTCAACCGGGTACTTTTTTCGAACAAGATGGATTGTTTTGGGAGTTTCTGGCATATGCGGCAGGGACTGGTGGTAGCGCCCTGATCATTGGCTCGGCTGCCGGAGTAGCCGTAATGGGCATTGAGCGTATAACGTTTAGTTGGTATTTTCGAAAAATAGCCCCTCTCGCTCTGATCGGATACCTATCTGGAGCGCTGATTTACGTTTTACAATACAATATTTTTCATTGATAGTTAGTTACTTGACTCAATAGTCACAAACTGTGAATCATTTAGCACTTTCACTTTTGTGACCCTCACTTTATGTTTGCCAAATAGAAAAAACGTAACAAAAACAATGTTTTTACAGATTCAAACAGGTGTAAATCCAGGTTTTGAACCCCCACAAGAACCAGTACAGAAGACGCTGTCAATTATGGAATTGATTACAAGTGGGGGAGTAGGCGGCATCGTGATTATGTCGATACTTTTTTTGTTGTTTTCAATTGCTATTTACATCTTTTTCGAACGATATCAATCCATCTCAAAGGCAGGAAAACTCGATCAAGGTTTTATCAATGCGATTAAGGCACAGGTTTCAGCCGGTAAGCTCGATGCTGCCAAAGCCATGTGTGCCTCAGCCAATACACCTGTAGCGCGCATGATCGAAAAAGGCATCAGCAGAATCGGCAGGCCGCTGAAAGACATAGCCGCAGCCATTGAAAACACTGGAAAAATCGAAGTTTTGCAACTGGAGAAAAACTTAGCCTTGCTTGCTACCATCTCAGGGGCTGCACCTATGATTGGTTTCTTAGGTACGGTAATAGGTATGATTCTGGCCTTTCACGAAATGGCTGCAGCTGGCGGGCAAATCCGCGTGGATATGCTGGCTGAAGGCATTTACACAGCGATGACAACTACTGTAGCCGGGTTGCTTGTGGGCATTGTTTCGTATATGAGTTACAACATCCTGGTAACAAAAGTGAACAACGTGGTGTATAAAATGGAGGTAAGTGCTACAGAATTCCTCGACCTGTTAAACGAAGCCGTTTAAACCAAGTCAGCTATGGATCTGAGAGGAAGAAATAAGGTAAGTGCAGAGTTTAGCATGGCCAGCATGACAGACATCGTCTTTCTGCTGCTCATCTTTTTTATGCTCACCTCTACACTCGTTACAACCAGCGCTTTGGACCTGATACTGCCAAAAAGCAAAGCCGAAACCGTAAAAAAACAGGACATTTCTGTAGCCATAAAAAAGGACCTGAAAATTACCGTTAATGACCGACCAGTAACTGAAGATGCTCTGGAGTCTGAACTGGTTTCGCTCATAGCCGGCAAAGAAGCACCTGTAATCATCTTGTTTGCTGACGAAAGTGTGCCAACCGGAAAGGTGGTAAAAGTAATGGATATCGCATACCGAAATCGTATGAAAATGGTGCTTGCAACAGACCCAAAATAATAGAAATGGATTGGCCAAAAACAAAAGAAGAGAAAAATGCCTTAGCACTCACCATTTTGATCAACCTCGTGTTGTTCATCATCTTTCTTTTTTTTGGCCTAACTTATTTTGATCCCAAACCTGAAGAGGGTATTGCAATACAATTCGGATTTAATGCAGACGCCGGAGGCCCGCAAAATATTACCGATACGCAGCAACCACAGCCTTCACAGACTACTCCTGCCTCATCAAACACTTCGAAAACAGAATTTACTTCGCCCACACAAGACGTTGAAGATGCTCCAGCCATCAACCAAAATAAAAACCCTAAAACAACCCAAAAACCACAGGACATCAAAAAGCCTGAGAATCAACAACCACAGGAAGACAAACCTCAAATAGACCAACGTTTACAAAACATTCTCAACAACCCGAATCGGGGTGCCGGCGGACAAAGCGGGAGCGGTTCACAAGCAGGTACACAGGGTTCGCCTACAGGTACTAACGAAAGCGGCAACTCTGGAGGCGGAGGTTCAGGGGCCGGATCGAGCGGTACAGGTTATTTCTTGGGAGGCCGCACAGCTCAAGTAAAACCAAAACCTGATTACAATTGCCAGGAATTCGGACGGGTAGTGGTACGTATTAAAGTAGATCAGAACGGAAATGTAATCGAAGCCATACCGGGTGTGAGCTTTCAAAACTTTTCTACAAACGTGTTTTCTGAATGTCTTAACCAGATAGCCCGCGATGCTGCATTGCGCACAAAATGGAGTGCCGATCAGGATGCACCGGAAGAGCAGATTGGTTACATAATTTATGAATTTAGAAAAAACTAACTGTTTTACAGCTTTTTATCATCTCAATTAGCTAATCCACTTAACACACATTTAATACTGCAATTAATGTTACTTAACCTGATGCGGATTGCTTTGCAATCAGTAAAAAACGCATGAGGAAACTTTATTTTCTGGTACTATTTCTAACCTATTTCGCTTCATTACTAAATGCACAATATGCAACCGTACGAGGAAGAGTAATTGACAAACAATCGAAAGAAAGCCTGGTAGGTGTAAACGTCGTAATAAAAGGTACTACTATAGGCGTTTCAACTGATATTGACGGATTCTATGAATTTAAAGTACCGGCAGGCAAACATACGCTGGTATGCTCTTATGTGGGTTACAACCAACAAACTGCTTTTATCGAAGTATTTGGCGGAAGAACATACACGCAGAACTTCCAAATCGAAGAATCCACCCAGTTGCTCAGCGATGTACAGGTTGTAGCCACCAAAGTTACAAATACGCAAAGTGCAGTTATTCTGGAGGTAAAAGAAGCCAAGCAAGTAGTATCAGGCATTTCAAAACAACAAATCGCCCTATCGCAAGACAATAATGCTGCTCAAGTAATGCAGCGTATACCAGGCATTACCATCGTAGACGGCAGATTTGTATTGATTCGCGGTTTGAATGAGCGCTATAATAATGTAGTTATCAATAACACACTGGCACCGAGCACTGAGGTAGATCGCAGAACTTTCTCTTTCGATTTAATTCCCAGCGGGGCACTTGACCGCATGCTGATTTTTAAATCGGCTACACCAGAACTACCAGCTGATATGGCCGGAGGTATTATAAAAGTGTACACCAACAATACCGTTGAGTCAAATTTCGATCAGATTCAGTATGGCATTGGTTATCGCACACAAACCACTTTTCAGCCGTTTTATAGGTCAAAAGGCTCTTCTACCGATTTTTTAGGATTTGATACCTATCGCCGATTGCCAGCTGATTTTCCTTCCACTGATCGTTTCGAAAGCCTACCCACATTATCACCTGATCGCGCAAGATTTGCTCATCTGCTGCCGAACAATTTTACTACACAGGAATATGTAGCAGCACCTGATTTTAGTATAGGTTACACCTTAGGTCGTGTAGTAAATAATGGAAAAAATCAATTCTCAAATATTACTGCCTTCTCAATCTCGCAATCGTATGTACATGCCACCAGAAGTTTTAATCGCTTTTTAGAATACGATACCACTCGCCCCAACGAGGTCTTACCGCGATTTGAATTTATAGATAACATCTACGAGAAGAACAACCGACTTTCGCTCATGTCCAATTTCTCTTGGCTTAGAGGTTCAAAATTCAAAATTCAATGGAGCAATCTCTTTAATCAAATCGGCGAAAACGAAACCAACATTCGAGTAGGTGAAGATTACATTCAAGACATTGGATTGAGAAGACATTATCTACTCGGATACCGCAGCCGTACTATTTACATTACTCAAGGTGAAGTCGATTATCACTTAGACGATCATCAAACTCTTAATCTCACCGTCGGCTTCAATCTTCTTAACGAGTCAGAGCCCGATTTAAGACGCTTTAGAACGTTTTTGCCCAATAATTCATCGGATGGCAAGTACGTAATGATCACACCACCGTCTTCTAATCTCTTCGATGCTTCTAGATATTTCGGTTCATTGTTTGAGGTTTCATCATCACAAGCTTTAAACTATGTGTACAAGTGGAATAAACCAGGATTTTTCCAAGCGCTAAAAGCAGGTGTATTTTCTGATGTTAAAATAAGAACTTTTGATTCGAGATATTTCTCTTACTTAATTCCTGGATCCATTCCTTCTGATAGAAAAGCAGAGCTTGAGCGCCTTCCTCTCGACCAGATTTTTTCCAATGAAAACGTAAACCCCGCTAACGGATTCGTTTTGAGAGAGGGTACGCGCCCTGTCGATTCTTACGATGCGAGCAATCTACTTACGGCATCCTATATTGGGGTAAATTCCGAATATCGACGTTTCAACTTTGATTACGGCTTCAGGTATGAATACAACATTCAGCGGCTCGACGGTTACCAAGGATTGGTTCCTGTACGTGTAAACAATCCCTTTGGCAACTTCTTGCCTATGCTGAATATTAGTTATTATTTAAATGAAAAGTCACAGCTTCGTCTTGCATATGCCCGTACAGTAAACAGACCTGAGTTTCGCGAATTAGCTCCCTTCCTCTTTTACGATTACAAACTTGACGCGAATAAAGTAGGGGAACCTGGTTTGAAAAATGCAGTAATTGACAATTTTGACTTCCGCTACGAATATTACCCGAGGCTGGGTGAAGTAATCAGCATTGCAGCATTCTACAAATACTTCGATAATCCCATTGAGCAGCGAAATATTGTTACATCAGAATTGCCACAGTTTACCTTCATAAATGCTGATTACGCCCGGAACTATGGCCTTGAATTGGAGTTTAGAAAAAGTTTAAAAAATGTAGTTTCAAATCCGATTTTGGAGCGATTCAGCTTTAACATCAATGCCTCTTACATCTATTCCATAGTTGATTTAGGTGTACAAGCCTCAGCACAGACCCGTGTTCGTCCATTACAAGGTCAGTCTCCGTACATTTTTAATGCTATTACAGCCTATACAAACGAAAAACGCAGAGAGATTATCTCTCTGGCATATAACATTTTCGGCGAGAGACTCTTTGCAATTGGCGATTTGAACTTCCCGGATATCTATGAGCTTCCGAGACACAGTATTGATTTAACTGTATCAAAATCGTTTAAAAAATATCAGATCAAGTTTGGAATTCAAGACCTGCTAAACTTCAAGTACCGATTCTATCAAGATACTGACCGAAATGGGTCTCCTTACGATGCATTAGATCGAAACATCTTCAGCTTCCGTCGAGGTACGTTGATAAACCTTCAATTCACCTATGACTTGCGATAAAATACTGAAAAGTAAACTAAACCAAAACCCGATAACAATGAGAAACACTCTAAAAGCAGCTTTGATGGTTTCTGCTGCCCTTGTCATCTCATCTTGTTCGAAGAACGAAGATGACAACAACATTAACAACAACCAGCCCACGCTTGTGGAGTTGACTGGTGACCTTACTACCCGCACTCTTACAGCTGACAAGAAGTACTTGCTGAAGGGTCAGGTATTTGTGAGAAACGGCCAAACATTGACCATCGAGCCAGGTACAGTGATTTTTGGAGATCGCAGAACAAGAGGTACCCTCATCATCGATCGGGGTGGAAGAATCATCGCCCGCGGTACAGCCAATCAACCCATTGTATTCACCTCAGCGGTTGAAGAAGGTTTGCGTGATCGCGGTGACTGGGGTGGTCTTGTTATCCTCGGTAATGCAGCCTGCAATCAGGTAGACCCAGCGATCGAGGGTATTGATCCTCCGGTGTACTTCGGTGGTAATCCTGCTAACAACAACTCAGCTAAAACTGCCAATAACACTGAGTCTTCCGGTGAGCTCCGCTATGTTCGTGTAGAATTTGCTGGTATCGAGCTTTCACCAAATAACGAAACTAACTCCATCACTATGGGTGGTGTTGGTAGCGGTACCATCATGGAGTACTGCATGGTATCATTCGGTGGCGACGACGGTTTCGAATGGTTTGGCGGTACTAACAACGGTAAGTACCTTATCTCATTCGCTATGTGGGATGACGACTTCGACATCGATTTCGGATGGTCTGGTAACGTACAGTTTGGTCTTGCTGTTCGCTATCCTGGCTATGCCGACCAGTCAGGTTCTAACGGTATCGAAACTGATAATGGTCCGAACGACAACGATGTACAGCCATATACCAATGGTGTGTTGAGCAACCTTACAATCGTAGGTCCAATTAAGTCAGGTTCATCGATTAGTAATGCCAACTTCCAGCACTGTATAGATGCTCGTCGTCGTACTGCTCTCTCCGTGTTTAACTCAGTATTTACCGGTTTCCCCAGAGGTATCCGTTACAACCAGCCGTCTGTACTTACCAACTATCAGAATGGTACAGGAGTCCTATCCAACAACATTCTGATCGCTGCAGGCAACTCTAACAGATACTTTGCTGGATCAGGTATGAGTGCTGATTCAGTGCGCACCAACTGGGAAGCAAATAACCAAACATTCAACGTGATTTCTGACTCTACTCACAATCACTGGGGTCTGAATCCGAATGTGTTCTTCGGAAACCGCCTTCCAAACCAGTACTCTGGAGCTACCTTCACTGTAGCTACTGGAAAGCCTTTATTGTCAGGCGCTTCGTTCAGCAATGCTAAGTTCAATGAAGCGACCCGTACTAACTTCTTCGATAAAAATGTGACTTTCCGCGGTGCATTTGGTACAACTGACTGGACTGCCGGCTGGGCTGAATTCAATCCTATCGATAAGGTATATTAATATTTACATGTACATTGAAGGTGTCCAAAAAGTAAAGGACGCCTTCTTTTTTATTTTGATAAAACCCTTAATTGAAGTAAATTAGAGCCATCATAGACATTTTAAGTGAGGCGAGTAGTCTTTAAACAGCAACCCGGCAAATG
>NZ_BHZE01000015.1 GCF_003851885.1 Thermaurantimonas aggregans
CTTCAAATTTTTGCCTCTAAATAAAATTAACACCCAAAATGACGAAAATGGATTTTATAAATCATTGTATAACAAATATTTATAATTACAACTAAGCAAAAAATAAAAAATCTGCGGAAGTCAGGAGGTAGAAACACGAAACGGAACGATATCGGTTTTTAAATAAATCGTGAAGATTTAAATGCATAAAAAAAGGCGTCCTAAAATTCTCGGACGCCTTTTTTTATTTGTTTGAAGGAGTATAAAAGGTGGGTTTGTATAAATCTGAAGTGCTAATGTTCTATGCGGTATATGAATTTTAGATCGATCCTGGCAATTTTTAAGGTGGTGCAATTTCCTGTGGTCAGATGCAGCTGGGCAGATTATTAAAGACCTGCTGGTGAAAAAGATTTCTATTGATGTAGGTACGGCAATTCGTCAAGAATTTACTTTTGAAATTGCCTCAAGGAGTACGAGAATTACGTGGGATAAGAAAGTAGATAGAAGTCAGGGGGAGTGATTTGGGATTCAATGGGCGATGTGCAAAATGAAGGCAAAGAAGCACGAAGCACATTTGTCCCATGATCGATTCTCTCGCGTGAGGCATGCGTAGGGCGCGCGAAAGCGCGGTGCGAAGGCGACGCGCAGCGGAGCCGTAGCACGGAAGCGAAGCGTACCCCGGAGCACGCCGACCCGAACGACTGAGCGCAGCGAAGGAAGTGAGGGGCACGCCCAAATACAAAATAAAAAAATCAAAACACCGCTGCTGCTACCTTATAGATGTTGTCGCTCTTGCCCATGGAGTAATAATGGATAACTGGTACGCCGGCTTTTTTGAGCTCCAGGCTCTGCTGTATGGCCCATTCGATGCCTATCTGGCGGACGGCCGTATTGTCTTTGGCCTTGAGGATTTCGATTGAAAGATCATCAGGAATGTCCACATGAAACATGTGGGGTATAAGGGAGAGCTGCTTTTTGGTGGCCAGGGGCTTAATGCCGGGAATGATCGGCACTGTGATGCCGGCTTGACGGCACTTATCGACGAAGTCGAAATACACGCGGTTGTCGAAGAAAAGCTGGGTTACGACATAGTCGGCACCGGCATCGACCTTGCGCTTGAGGTTTTGGATGTCAATAGATAGGTTTGGTGCTTCGAAGTGCTTTTCCGGATATCCGGCTACGCCTATGCAAAAGTTGGTGGGCGTGTTGTTTTCTATCTCTTCATCGAGGTAGATGCCGCGATTGAGGTTTTGGATTTGTTCGACGAGCTGATAGGCGTAATGGTGGCCATCTGGCTCGGGGATGAAGTAACGCTGTCCTTTTTGGGAATCGCCCCGAAGAGCCAACACGTTCTGTATGCCGAGGAAGTCGAGTTCGATCAGTACATTTTCTGTTTCTTCTTTTGAAAATCCTCCGCAGAGCAGATGGGGAACAGCTTCTACCTTGTAGCGGTGCATGATAGCGGCACAAAGGCCTACGGTACCGGGGCGTTTGCGCACAACTTTTTGTTCGTATAGTCCGTTGGGCAGCGGACGTAAGACTGTTTCTTCACGATGATAGGTTACGTTGATAAATGGCGGTTTAAACTCCATGAGGGGGTCTATGTTGGTATAGACATCGTAAATATTGTCGCCTTTCAGGGGTGGGAGTATTTCAAAGGAAAAAAGGGTTTCTTTGGCGTTTCGGATGATATCGATGACTTTCATATGTACGGTAAGGGATAATGGTTAAAAGTTGAGAATGGGTTGAAGCCAACGAGTGGCGGTTTCGATGTCCCAGCCTTTGCGTCGGGCGTAGTCGAGCAGCTGCGATTGGTCGATTTTGCCGATGCCGAAATAGCGCGCTTCAGGGTGTGCGAAGTACCAGCCGCTCACTGAGGACGCTGGCCACATGGCGAGGCTTTCGGTAAGGGTAGTACCGATGTTCTTTTCGACTTCGAGCAGTTTCCAGATGGTTGGCTTCTCGGTGTGGTCGGGGCAGGCAGGATAGCCGGGAGCCGGACGTATGCCGCGGTAAAGCTCGCGGATAAGGGCTTCGTTGTCGAGCTGTTCGTCGGCGGCATAGCCCCAGTAGTGTTTGCGCACTTGCTCGTGCAGGCATTCAGCAAAGGCTTCGGCGAAGCGATCAGCCAACGCCTTGACGAGGATAGCTCGGTAGTCGTCGTGCTGCTGTTCGTAGTGGTGCGCCAAATCGTCGGCTCCGAATATGGAGACTACAAAGGCACCGAGGTAGTCGGTTAGGCCGCTCTCAAGAGGTGCGAGGTAGTCGGCAAGGGCCAGGTTGGGCTGACCGGTAGGTTTGGGCGTTTGCTGTCGCAAGCTATGAAAGCGAAGGACCTGATCGGGCTTGTGATACACGATCATATCGTCGATATCTACCGTATTGGCCGGGAAGATGCCGAAGACGGCGCGAGCTGTGAGTTTTTGGTTGGCAATGATTTCGTCGAGCATGCGATTGGCATCTTCGTAGAGTTTAGTGGCTTCGGCACCTACGACGGGGTCTTGCAGAATTTTTGGGAAGCGACCTGCCAGCTCCCAGGCCTGGAAAAAGGGCGTCCAGTCGAAGTAGCGACGCAGTGTATCGAGGGGGAAGTTTTCGAGTACCTGGATGTCTTCGACGCGTGGCCGGGGCGGGGAATACGAGTGCCAGTTGAGCTGCAGGCGACGTTTTCGAGCTTCGTCGATAGATAAGAGTTCTTTTTCGCTTTGTTTGCGGAGGTAGCCTTCACGCAGGCGATCGTATTCTTCGCGGGTTTGGCGTACAAATTCATCGCGCTGATCGGGGCTGATCAGGGCTGCAGCCACTGGTACCGAACGAGAAGCGTCGAGTACGTGTACTACAGGGCCTGAATATTCAGGGGCGATTTTTACAGCTGTATGCGCGCGAGATGTGGTGGCCCCACCAATTAGCAAGGGGATGGTCATTTTGCGCTTTTCCATTTCGCGAGCCACGTACACCATTTCGTCGAGCGATGGGGTGATCAGGCCTGACAGACCTATGATGTCCACTGCTTCGCGCTGGGCGGTTTCAAGTATTTTTTCAAGGGGTACCATCACCCCCAGGTCGATCACTTCAAAATTGTTGCACGCCAGTACGACGCCAACGATGTTTTTGCCGATATCGTGTACATCGCCTTTTACGGTAGCCAGAAGAATTTTGCCGGCGCCGGTGCGTTGACCTTCTGATTGGTTCTGAAGCTTTTCGGCTTGGAGGAAAGGCTCGAGATAAGCAACGGATTTTTTCATTACCCGAGCACTTTTTACTACCTGAGGCAGAAACATTTTACCTTCACCAAAGAGGTCTCCTACCACGTTCATACCCGCCATTAGCGGGCCTTCGATCACATCGAGTGGCCGGCCGTATTTCTGGCGAGCTTCTTCGGTGTCTTGTTCGATGAATTCGTCTATTCCCTTGATGAGGGCGTGTTTGAGTCGTTCTTCGACCGACCAAGAGCGCCATTCGTCGTCTCGGGTTTTTACCTTTTCGGTGCCTTTGTAGCGCTCAGCGAGCTCAATAAGGCGTTCAGTAGCGTCGGGCCGGCGGTTAAAGAGCACGTCTTCGACGCGTTCGCGCAATTCGGGTTCTATCTCTTCATACACGCCTATCTGACCAGCATTGACGATACCCATATCGAGACCTGCTTTAATGGCGTGGTATAAAAAGGCCGTGTGCATTGCCTCGCGCACAGGTTCATTGCCGCGGAAGGAAAATGATATATTTGAAATACCACCGCTGACTTTAGCCCCTGGCAGGTTTTCTTTAATCCACTTAGTAGCTCTGATAAAGTCGATTGCATAGTTGTTGTGCTCGGGTATGCCGGTGGCTACAGTTAGAATGTTTGGATCGAAGATGATGTCTTCAGGCGGGAAGCCTACTTTGTTGACAAGAATATCGTATGCGCGTTTGCAAATTTCAATTCGTCGCTCATAGGTATCGGCTTGGCCTTGTTCGTCGAATGCCATCACTACCACGGCAGCTCCGTAATCGCGTATTTTCTCGGCGTATTCGATGAATTTTTCTTCGCCTTCTTTTAGCGAAATAGAGTTGACAATGGCTTTGCCTTGAACGCACTTTAGCCCGGCTTCGATAACCGACCACTTTGAGGAGTCGATCATAATGGGAACACGCGAAATGTCGGGCTCTGACGCGATGAGATTTAAAAAGGTGGTCATGGCCTTTTCGCTGTCGAGCATGCCCTCATCCATATTTACGTCGATGATCTGAGCGCCGTTTTCTACCTGCTGACGGGCAATTTCCAAGGCCTTTTGATAATTGCCCTCTCTAATGAGGCGTGCAAATTGACGCGAGCCGGTTACATTGGTGCGTTCACCAATGTTGATGAAGTTTAAACCTGGGCGCACGACCACGGGCTCCAGGCCGCTGAGCTTCATGTAATGCGGCAGATTGGGCAACGGACGGGGCTTGTATTTGGCAGCTTCTTCAGCTATGAGCTTGATGTGGTCGGGTGTAGTACCGCAGCAGCCACCGATGATGTTTACAAGGTTTTCTTCCAGGAATTCGCGAATCTGCTCGCGCATCATTTCCGGTGTTTCGTCGTAATGGCCGAAGGCGTTGGGCAGTCCAGCATTGGGATGTGCTGAGATGTGAAATTCGGCATGACGTGCAAGGTCTGCCAGGTAAGGCTTCATTTGATGCGCTCCGAGGGCGCAATTGAGCCCAATGCTCAGCAGAGGGATGTGAGAAAGTGAGTAAAGAAATGCTTCAACCGTTTGACCGGATAGGGTGCGGCCACTGTTGTCGGTGATGGTGCCACTTACCATGATGGGCAGCTGTGGCTTGCCTGTGGTTTTAAAATATTTTCGAATAGCGTAAAGGGCTGCCTTGGCATTTAGGGTATCGAAAATGGTTTCAACGAGCAGTATATCCACACCGCCTTCAACCAATCCGGCTACTTGCTCATGGTAGGCTTCTACCAGCTCATCGAATGTGATGGCTCGATAGCCGGGTTGATTTACATCGGGCGATAGGGAAGCTGTTTTGTTGGTTGGACCAATAGAGCCAGCTACGAAGCGCGGCTTTTTGGGTGTAAGTGCTGTAAACTCATCAGCTACTCGGCGGGCAAGGCGTGCAGCTTCTACGTTGAGTTCGTAGCTGAAGTCTTCCATGTGGTAATCGGCCATTGAGATGCGCTGACTGTTGAAAGTGTTGGTCTCCAATATGTCAGCTCCTGCCTCAAGATATTGGCGATGTATCTCTTCGATGATGTGCGGCTGGGTGAGTACCAGCAGGTCGTTGTTGCCTTTGAGCGGGTGAGGCCAGTCGGCAAAGCGCGTTCCGCGGTAGGCTGCTTCATCGAGGCCATATCGTTGAATCATGGTGCCCATAGCACCGTCGAGTACCAGAATGCGTTGGGAAATAGCTTCGTAAAGGCGCTTTATGCGGCTTTGAGTAGAAAGGGTTTGTGTAGTCATTGGCTCTTTCAGTCTTCATTGATTATCTGCCTACCAAGAGCCGGGGCTTGCCGCCTTATATGTTTCAGATTTGCATTTGACCTCGGTGAATCGGTCTGGCGCTCATCTGCTTCCGAAGGCTTATGTGCCATTCGGAACCGGAATTAGCACCCTGCTGCCACAGGGGTTCAGGGTTGCTAAGACATCACAGGGCCGGTCCCTCCGTCTTTCTTGATAAGCGAAGCAAATGTATGTATCAAACGTCATGTTTTGAAAGGAGGAAATACTTCAATTTGAATGAACTTTTTTTAAAACCGCAAAAAAAATTTGTGTGCTATCGTATAATCTTCTGAATTTCTGAGTTGTCGAGTACTGAGTTGTACAAATCGCACATCGAATGCGTACCTCATTATACCGAATAGTGCTTGAAACCCTACTTTTGCTCCGCATAGAATTGCCGCCTTGGTCTTATCAGATTTCTATAACGTTGAAAATAAGCGCATTGCCGTTTTAGGGGGCGGCAGTATGGCCACAGCTTTAGTGAAGGTGCTGAGCGAAAACAACGACCAGATTTACTGGTGGATGCGCAATAAAGAGGCCATCGAACACATCCGAAAATTTGGCCATAACCCCCGCTATTTGAGCAATGCTGAGCTCAATACTGAAAACATTACCCTAAGCGACGACATCGATGAAATTTGTGCAGCTGCTGACATCATTATATTAGTAATTCCATCGGCCTTTTTACGCGATGCAATTGAAAAAACGACTGTTGATCTCAGTGAGAAGATCATATTTTCTTCCATCAAAGGAATAGTGCCTGGTGTAAACATGATCGTGGGTGAATACCTAAACTCAGTGCTAGGCATTCCGCTCGATAACATTGGCGTAATTGCAGGCCCGTGTCATGCAGAGGAGGTTGCCCTCGAGCGCCTTAGCTACTTGACACTTGCCAGCATCGATATGGAACATGCATATGTACTCGGTGCTCACCTCAGTTGCAGATACATGCGCATCCAGATCAGCGACGACATTTATGGAACAGAGTATGCAGCTGTGCTTAAAAACATCTATGCAATAGCAGCGGGTATTTGTCATGGGCTTGGCTATGGCGATAACTTTCAGGCAGTATTGGTGAGTAATGCCTTGCGCGAGATGAAGCGATTCATCAAGGCGGTTCATCCCATCAAACGAGATATTGCTGGGTCAGCCTATATGGGCGATTTGCTGGTAACAGCCTATTCACAGTTTAGCCGAAATCGCACACTGGGCACTATGGTAGGCAAGGGCTATTCAGTACAAGCGGCAATGCTCGAGATGCGAATGGTAGCTGAGGGTTATTACGCTACCGGTCTCATCAGAAATATAAAAAAAGCCTACGATGTAAAAATGCCAATTGCTAATGCTGTGTACAAAATTCTCTACGAAGGCAAGCCGGCAGCTAAAGTGATCGAACGTCTTTCTCGCAAGTTTTCATGAAGCACAAAGGCCAATATATTCGCAAGCAAGATGGCTCCACCCAGCCTTTTGACACAGAGAAGTTCATATATTCTCTTGTAAAATCGGGGCTCAGTAACGAGGCGGCCCAAGAGCTGGCTGAAGACGTACTTCAACGTACAAAACCCTATGAAAGCACACGTGACCTGAAGCGACGCACCCACTCGCTACTATACCGCAAGCATCCAGACGCAGCGTGTCGTTACCGACTGAAAGATGCCCTGATGAAACTTGGCCCGACCGGATACCCCTTTGAGCATCTCATGGCGCAAGTTCTTGCTAAACAAGGATTTAAAACACAGGTTGGTCAGCAGTTAAAGGGCAAATGTGTTCAACACGAAGTGGATGTAATTGCTGTGGCTAACGACACCGTGTTGCTGATGGAATGCAAATACCACAATCAGCCCCATGTAAAAAGCGACGTAAAAGTACCCTTGTACGTTAAAGCTCGGTTTGACGATTTGCGCCATCTTTATCCAGATAAGAAGTTGATTTATTCTGTCGCATGTAACACCCGATTTTCTGACGATGCTCTCATGTATGGCCAATGTGCAGGAATTCAAATGATTAGTTGGAAACATCCGGCACACAACAGTTTGAATTATTTGCTGGATCACTTCAAGGTGTATCCTATATCAGTTTTGCGATGGCTGCATCGATCAGAGCTCGAGGTTTTGTTTGAAAATGCTATTTATACGACAAGAGATTTAGTAAGATCATCAGAAATATTGTTCAACTTTGTTAAGGATCCACTGCGCCGAAAGAGAATTCTTGACGAAGCAGCAGCCTTAAACGATTAGATATTTTAACATCTGAGATAACTTCTTGATTTTTTTATGCATCCAAAAACAATTTGATTTTACTAATCCTTTTAAATACATTTACAGAAATTAAATGAGTGGCATTGTTTCGTCGGGTATTAAATACTGTTTTTAATCTGTTGATTTTTCCATTAATTATCTATACTCCTGCAAAAGCTCAGGTCGATAGTACCGTTGTGCGATTTTATATACCGAGTTATTATTTTATTATAAGGACAAATGACAGGCTGTATGAATCGAGAAAGATAGTAAAGCTGCCACAAGGTCTACAACGCATACAGATTTATACTCCTGAGTTTGAATTGATTGATACCTTATTGATAGTAGAAGATGCCCCCGATGGCCAAATGGTAATGCCCTCTTTTCGCATAAATGAGGAATTTGATCGCTACCAACGCCAGCTCAAAGAGTATCGCGATCGAAACTTCATTGAACTCGGTATCCCGCTGATTACATCCACTTTTGCTGTTGGTTACGCCCTTTATTATTTCAACCGAGCCAATCTGAGTTACGACAATGCTGCCTGGTATTATAGAAAATGGCTTGGAGCCAATTTAAATGAGCGACAGACCTATCTAGATGAATTTCTGCGTCATGAGGCAGATTACAAAAGATATCGTGCTATGAACTACATTACGCTTGCTGTTGCTGGTGTTTCGACGGCTTTTACAGTGCGCGGCTACCTTCGATACCGCAAGCGAAAAGTTCCCACTTTTCGCATTCCTCCTGTGCCCTTTTCTGAGTATTACTTGCGATTCGAACCTCTTACCTACGATTTGTTGTATCCAGGCATTCGAATTATTGTTCCTTTTTAAGCAATGAAGAAAGTATATGCATTTCTTTTGACCCTTACAGCGGTGGCTTGTGTAAAGTACCGAAACGATTTCAATCTTTCGGTGCACTTTCTCGACAGTTTTGTTTACACAAGTGGAATTTTTGACAGTTTAAAACTGAATTTGGTCAAAATAGAAAATCTCGAGCCAGAGGGAACGCTCAATTGCACCTATCAATTCAAAATTAAAATAGACCCCCAACACCAAGCAGAACTTCAAAAGCTCCAGTTGTACTTTTTTGATCTCGATTTTCAGGAAGACAGAGCTGGTGGGCTCTATTATCGATTCAATGACATCGCTCGTGCTGATACTCTCGTTTTTAAACATCGTTCAATGCCTTGCAATGGCAAAGTGCGCTATTTTTATCGCGTATATGCTCGTAGTGTAGCAGATGGCAATTTGGTTTTCATAAGCAATCCCAGACCTTTTGAATACAACTGAAATTTTATGTACAACAATATTCTGATTACCAATACTGAAACTCTTCCGGGTTACGAAGTTATAGAAATTTTAGGCATCGCTCGTGGCTCAACGGTAAGAGCACGAAACGTAGCCTCCGACATTTTTGCCGGATTGAAGAACATAGTAGGTGGTGAAATATCAGAATACACAAAACTGATGGCCGATGCCCGCGAACAGGCTTTGAAGCGCATGACCGATGACGCTGCTCGATTAGGCGCTGATGCTGTGGTAAACGTGCGTTTTACCACATCAGCCATCATGCAGGGCGCAGCCGAAATACTTGCGTATGGCACTGCCGTGCGCTTGCGTAAACTTTAAAAGGGTATCATGGAGATTTTAGCTTTTTTAGCAGCATTCTTTTTCTACGCGGTGTCTAGTGTAATTGTTGTGCTTATAATTATTTATTTGATAATTAGCAGAATACGTGAAAAGCGCCACGAAGATTTTGAGCATAGGGATAATTAATTGACTTCTCTGAAGAAAAAGTTTACCTTAAAAAGGGCAAGTGTGCTCATCCCTTCAAACTGTACTTTTGCACAGCATTTAAAAACTTTTTAAAAGCAAAACAAATTTTTTAGCAATCAATTATTTAAATCAAAAAATATCTATGCTGTCCTTCTTTCTGCAGAAAAAAAAGACTGCCAATAAAGACAATTTTTGGTTAGACGATATAAAAAAACAACCCAGGCCGAAATTTCATCCGCTCACTATAAGCGATATTCGTCGCGAAACAGACGAATGCGTTTCTATAGCATTTGATATTCCCGAATCGCTGCGCGATGAGTATCGCTTTGCGGCTGGCCAATATCTGACGTTAAAGACTACAATCGACGGTGAAGAAGTGCGCCGGTCGTATTCCATTTGCTCAAGCCCGCTCGATGGCGAGCTCAGAGTGGCCGTAAAAAAAGTTACCGGAGGGAAGTTTTCGACCTATGCTAATGAGAAGTTGGCAGTAGGCCAAACTCTAGATGTAATGACCCCTCAGGGAAATTTTACTATTCCTTTTAAAAAAGATAATGCTGCACAGTACGTAATGTTTGCCGCCGGCTCGGGGATCACTCCCATTATGAGCTTAATAAAGACCATTCTTCAATTTGAACCACAGAGCACTGTCATTTTGTTTTACGGCAATAAAGCTGTTTCGACCATCATTTTTAAAGATGAACTCGATGATTTAAAAAATACCTACCTGAACCGGTTGGAAATTCACCATATTCTCAGTCGTGAAGACCAAGGCACTGACTGGCTTAAGGGACGAATCGATGCTCAAAAAGTGAGGTTATATGCTCAAAAATTTTTCAGCCCATCTGCCGTAGCTCATTATTTTATCTGCGGGCCTGAGGAAATGATTCATCAGGTAAAAAACACACTCACAGAACTGGGTGTATCCGATAAAAAAGTACACTTCGAGCTCTTTACTTCTACCACTTCTCCGTTAGAGAAGAAAGCAGTTGAAACTTCTTCAGTCAAGGGAGAAATCCTAAGCCACGTAACAGTGATCCTCGATGGAGAAGAGACCCACTTCGACGTATCGTCTAAAGGCATATCCATCCTCGATGCTGCCCTTGATGCCGGGGCTGATGTGCCATTTGCTTGCAAGGGTGCCGTGTGCTGTACATGTAGAGCTAAAGTGTTAGAGGGTAAAGTGGTAATGGAAATGAACTATGCCCTCGACGACGATGAAGTGGAGCAAGGATATGTGCTCACTTGCCAAAGCCACCCGATTACCGAACGAGTGGTGGTTAGCTACGACGAATAGCAGAGGGGAGATTATAACAGTTTTTTAAGTATCAGGAGGTAAAATATTCTTTCTGTAGTTCAGCAAAATTTTGTTTCTTTGCAGCCCGATTTTTGAATAGTATATAATTTTATAAACCATATTGTAATGGCTCGCGTTTGTCAGGTTACAGGAAAAAAAGCACGTGTGGGTAATCACGTGTCGTTTTCAAATAAGAAAAACAAGAGATTGTTTGAAGTAAATCTCACCACCAAGCGCTTTTTTATCCCTGAAGAAAACCGCTGGATTACTCTTAAAGTGAGTGCTAAGGGACTAAAGACCATTAATAAAAAGGGTATATCTGCCGTTTTAAAAGAAGCAGCAGCTAAAGGTTATTTAAAAATCTAATTTGTCATGGCTAAAAAAGGTAACAGAGTACAAGTAATATTGGAGTGTACCGAACATAAAAACTCAGGATTGCCCGGTACATCTCGCTACATCACCACTAAGAATAAGAAAAACACTCCTGACAGACTGGAGCTGAAGAAGTATAATCCCATTCTGAAAAGAGTAACCGTACACAAAGAAATCAAATAATACTGAAGCAATATGGCTAAAAAAGTAGTTGCTACCCTTAAGAAAGAAGGTGCTACAAAGGCATACACCAAAGTAATTCGCATGATCAAAAGCGAAAAGACAGGCGCATACACCTTTGAGGAAAAAATTATAGAAAAGGATCTTGTAAACGAATATCTGAAAGGTAAAATATAAAGAGTAGAGTTGTTTTCATGGCAGAGAATGGCTGCTCAGACATCGGTCGGAGCGGCCTTCTTTGTTTTTATTAACAAGTTATCTTTTATTCTTCTGTACTAACCTTTTATAGTAGATACCGCTTTGATAGATGTTAAAAGAGTTTTCTATACAATTCATCCACGCGGCTTACAAATATTAGTTTGATGTTTTCGGGATAGGTACTTATTTTATTGTATTTAGAAACCACCATTTCTGTAAAGCCCAACCTTTCGGCCTCAGCAATACGCGTTTCTATGCGACTCACAGGACGCACTTCGCCCGAAAGGCCTACTTCAGCCGCAAAGCTTAAGGTAGGCGATAGGGCTACATCTTCGTTTGAGCTGAGAATACTGGCCACTACACTGGCATCGAGGGCAGGGTCGTCAACCCTTATACCTCCAGCAATGTTGAGAAATACGTCTTTTTGTCCGAGTCTGAAGCCACAGCGCTTTTCAAGTACAGCGAGCAGCATATTCAATCGGCGTACATCAAAACCTGTGGCACTGCGCTGTGGGGTACCATACACAGCTGTGCTCACCAAGGCTTGAACTTCTACGGGCAGGGGTCTTACACCTTCGAGAGTCATGCATACTGAGTTTCCACTCAGTGATTCTCGATCGGCCGAGAGCAGTACATCAGAAGGATTGCTTACCGCTTCAAGACCGCCTGATTTCATTTCATAAATACCAATTTCAGAAGTAGAACCAAAGCGATTTTTTTGGGCTCTAAGAATTCTAAAAAAGTGATTCCTATCGCCTTCGAACTGAAGCACAACATCTACCATGTGTTCGAGCACTTTAGGCCCAGCGATTTGCCCATCTTTTGTTATGTGTCCTATTAGAAATACTGGTACATCATCGCTTTTGGCATAGCGCATAAACTCGGTGGCTGATTCTCTGATTTGACTCACACTGCCAGGGGCTGAATCCAGAGCCTCGGTGTAAAGGGTTTGAATAGAATCAACGATCACAATATCAGGTTGAATTCTGCGTATTTCATCGAATATTCTGCCTACGGCCGTTTCTGACAAAATGAGACACTCACCACTGCTGCCAGCTATGCGTTCGGCGCGCATCCTTATTTGGTGTGGACTTTCTTCTCCACTCACATAGAGCACTTTGATGCCTTGTTGTCGTAGAGCCACTTGCAGCATTAGGGTAGATTTGCCAATACCAGGTTCTCCGCCAACCAGTACTAGAGAGCCGGGAACAATACCGCCACCCAAAACGCGATCGAGCTCTACATCGCCCGAAGGCAAGCGAATTTCAGTTCTTTGTTCGATGTTTTTGAGTTCTACTGCAGTATTGGGCGTAGTGGATGTATGGCGGTTTCCACCCCACGCGGGTATTTTTTTTTCTGGTTGTATAACTTCTTCAACCAGTGTATTCCATTCACCGCAGGCTGTGCATTTGCCCATCCATTTAGAATGCACACTGCCGCAGCTTTGGCATACATATGCCGTTTTAGTCTTGGCCATCTGACTCGAAGTCAATCATCTTACACTTGGGCGATAGTTGGTTGATCACCTCATCCCAATCAGATTCATTGATCAGTGCTATACCATCGACCGGATACAGTGCTGCCAGCGTAAGGGCAAATCCGGGTACCGGTTCGCCTTCTGAATAGTCAAAAGGATATACGAGCACACGCGTGGCGCAGTCTTCAGAGAGTGTTACTAGGCGAATGATGTTTTCGAAAGTAGGTGAATGCGGAAAACCATTCACCAACGCTACTTTGTTGCCTAAGAAAGTTTGGATGTTAACCGTGCGGATCAATCCCTCTGCTGTATAAATTTTATTAAACAAAAAGTCGATGGTACTCATGTCAAAAAATATCCTTTTCAAGGTGCAATTCTAATTGATTTTCAAAGAATAAAAAAACACCTGTTTGTACTGTAATTCATTGTATTATAAAGCACAGGTAGCCCAGATGAATCGATATTAATCATTTTCAATGTAATAAGTGATGTGGGGAAAAAGCTTCTCTGATGCTTAGATGGCTATTTAAATTCTTTCCTTTTTCAGCTAATACAAAGGATTTTTTTTTGATTCAGATAATTAGTTTACAAAAAAAAATCCGGACAAAGCAGCAGTTAGCTCTATCCGGATTTTAGTTTTTTCTGATAGTAAGAGTTAGCGACGTATGGTGACTTTACTATGCCACTGATGACCGAAAGCGTCAGCAACCTCTAATACATAAACGCCCACAGGATATTGCTGCAATGGAACAAAGATGCGATTGCCTGCCTGTAGATCTATTTGGTCATTTAATACCACTTTTCCGGTAAGATCTATCATGCGCACTTTTATTCTGCCTTCAAACTCTGGCAAGTCGATGAAGATGAAATCTTTAGCCGGATTTGGATAAAGGGTAGGTTGGGGTTTTGAAGGCGTGTTTTCGCTCACACTTACTAAACAGTTGGGATGCGTATCAAAAGCTTGAGTTCCGTCGCTACGGCTTGTGGCAAGACCTTGATTGGCGCTGAAACCAAGGCCTCTTTTGGCAAAAGCAGCCCATATTGCGCATGAGTTCTGGCCATTGTAGAGCAGAGTGTCTGCTTGTAGTATGGCATCTCGAGAATCGACAAAGCCTGGATTGCATTTCTGTAGTTTTAATCCTTCCATTACAAGACGGAAGGCGATGTTGTTTCCGCCATTTCCGTAATAGAGGTCGTTGTCGAAGCCGTGGATATCAACCAGGTTCCAGAACATTTCCCATACCATGGTAGCCCAGACAGTACCTACACCATGTGGAACAGAGGCGGTTTTTATGTTGTCGTAGGTCAAGTTGTTTTGTGTAGTAGAGGTAGAGTAGGGGGCTTGACGAATACCTTGACCATTGGTGTTCTGGCCGATTAGGAAGGTACCAATGCCTCTGCGTTGAGCTGCGGTATTAGTGCTAGTGGTTGTAAAAAACAGACCGAAAAGGTCGCTCCATCCTTCGCCGGCTTGCTCCTGATTGTTAAGGCAATTGCTGTTAGACGCTCCCCCGGTGAGGCGAATAGAAATTCCATGTCCGTACTCATGTAGCACTACGCCATTGTCAAAAGAAGAGTCAAAGGAAATGGAGCTGTCGCGCAGCGAAACATACACCGCCGGGTATTGTGAAAGCAGCTGTTTGAGAATGTTGCCAGCCCCTTGTGTTGTCATTCCTGCGGGTATGTTGATCCCCGTTCCTGTACCGCCCATTGCGATCGGGTTTCCTGACACATTGTTTGCTACGATTACTCCAATAGCTCCTGCCTGCTGTGCATTCAAAATTTTATTCGCAAATGCACATGTGCCACGATCGATCAAAACTATTTTACCTTGTAGGTTTTGTTGAGTACTTTGGCAACCAAGTGTGGGATCCGTACTGCCGTCGTTCATCAACACTAGTTGTCCTGAAACGGGATTGGTACTTAGTTGCGGACCGATTGCTGCTGGTACGAGTGGATAACTGGCTACAATAGGTGAATCTACTCTCAAGCCATTAGACGACTGGGAGGATTGTGGCCACAGGTACATTTGCATACGTGGGCGTTGACCATCAGGTGGAGTAGAGAAGTTAGCATTATTTGTGCCACCACCGTCCATGGCTTCTGCGCGCACATCGTCGTTGCCTATGCCACCGCGTCCGTAATTATTTACCTGAAAATTGCCTGCAGCCTCAGTAAATCCGTATTGATAAAAGACATCGTGGGCAATGTTGTTCATGTAAAACAGGTTAGTTACCGCAGCAGGCATACTTTGAATAGCAGGAGCTGAAAAATTCACGGGAAAGTCAAAATAGAGGCTATCACCCCCATTAGGGCTAAAGCCGGGTGTATTAGCATTAGCTTGGTCTTCGTAAGCGTGTACGTTATTGCCTCGTGTGATGGTAAACTCCTTCAGATTTGTGGTATTGCGCGTATGCCAGCCATAGGGTGAAGCCATGCTGTCATGCGGATCAGTGATTAGAGTGCGTGGTCCGTGATTGGGGCTTTCGTAGGGCAATCCAAACACGTTGTACGTGGCTCCTGTGAGGGCTCCTTTTTTAGGTGAGCTTTTTAGTACAGGTTTTATGTTTTGAAAACCAAAGGAAAGAATGCGATCGGAGGTTTCAGCGGGTTGGCATTCGGCAGTCCAGTTGTTTTTTTCAATAAATTTTCCATTAGTAGCATCTATGCGGATGTTCCACCAGTCAGATGATCCATTGGGTTGTATTACAATATTCCATACTGGGATAAGTCGGTCGCCTGCGTCGAACCAATATTTTTCGGCAAGGAGTTTCTCTTGGCTAATGTTTTGATTTTCAAATTCTACAACTAAATCTTTTTCTTGTTTTGAAAGGATAGATGGAGCTGGTTTATCGATTCCCAAATGCTCTAAGGCAGCACGTAGAGCAGCTTCGGGTGCAATTCGATGCGATTGAATGCGTTTAACCTTTTGGCTAAGGTTAGTTACAGCATTTGAGTTGGCTACTTTTATTTTCCCGTCTTTAGTATATGCTGATGATATTAAAGCATTAAAAACAGGAATACCCTGATACATTTGTTCCCAGTACACATAAGTAAGACCTGATTTTGCATCGCTGTGATAAGAAGAAATTCGAAGTTCTTCCAGATCTCTTTCTGTGTGAATTTTCTGATTTATCAGAAAATCTCTTACCGTGCTCGCATTTGGAATATTGTTTTGAGCATTGATTATCAGTCCAAAACAACTTGTAACAATTAGACTTAAAAACCGAATAGACATTTTCATGCAAAATAGTTTTTTCAAATATAGCAGAAAAACCAATCGTTAAAAAAATATTACTAAACCTACAAGAAAAAGAAAAAACCGCCCAGAGAGGGGCGGTTTCGTCAATTCTATAAAAGGAATGTTTTTAGAAGAGGTGTTTATCGTCTCTATATCCAGGGAGGTTCAGATACCAATCGGTGAATAACTCTCCATTGCTCTGGGCCCAATCAGCTAGTTTTTTGTAGGCTTTTAAAATATCGGTTTTTTCAGTGGGATAGTCAAACTTAACCGGTAGATGAATGGCCCAAGGCAAATTGTTTTTAGTAACGTAATAACGCCCTTGACCAGGATTTGTATCGTCGTCGATGGTTCCAAAAAGTTGAGTATTAGCAAGTGCTGTGGGGGGCATACCAGGTAAGTGTATTTCTTGACCGCGAATTTTTCCTTTGATCATGAAAGGATTCACTGTGACTGTTGGTGGACCTACGACAGATTTAGTTGTTACTGCGGGTTCTTGTCCGCCAATTTGGATACGAGCCACTGGAACGGGCTGATTGAAAAGTATGGTAATAGTGATTGTGTCTGATGTTCCGGGTTGATAACCTGGTGTTGTGTTAAAAGTCGGCTGACTTCCCCAGTTTACGCATTTAATGGCATTGTCGAAAGGTATGATGACTACATTGTCATGCCCTGCTTCCAATCCGTTAGCTGCTATATTTATATACCCATCAAATAGCCTCATGCCAGTGACAGATGCCACGCTGCTGGCTGAAATATTGTCGAATGAAATGCCAAAACCTGATGGGATAGATGCTCCAATGGCGCGGATGTACAACTTGATCTTCAAATCGACCATTAGATTATCGGCATTGGTGGCATATTCCATTTGGTAGTCTACCACAAGGTCATTGAAATCATAATCGCCAAGAGCTGGCCATAAGTCTTCATAAGCAAATGTGCCGAAAGTATTAGCTGCTGGGCTAAAATTTCTGAATGCACGCGTGGGATCATTTGGGAAGTCATCGTCGTTATCGGCTACGCCATCTCCATCGGTATCGGTAATGACATTGTTTGGAATACAGCCATTAGCCGGATCGGCTGCGTAAGTACCAGGGATAATAAAATCATCAGCAATGATTCGAGAATTACCGCCTGTCCCAATAAAGCTGATCAAGAATTTAACTGGCTCTTGTGAATTCTGAATTTCCGTTGGAATAGAAATGGTCAATTCAACGATGTTGGTGTTTATAGAAGGCCAGGCATAAGTGTAAAATGGATTAATACTTCCCTCGTAATTGCTAGTGTTTTGTTTATTTACTGGTATATATGACACATATATGCCACGTGTGGTTCCATTAGCTGCACTGAGTCTTAATTTAATGGACAATTGTGAACCAAGGTTTCTCACCCAAGGAGATTTGATCCAGAAGGCTGTTGGGCTCATAGTACTAGCTTGGCCTGTTTGCATGCTCCAGTTTCCGGAGATGCGTGTGGAGGCATTTGTGTAAGTAACACCTCCAAATACCCAGCAGTTGGCAGCGTCTATATTGCGATTTCCTGACTCGGCATTTAGCACTACCTGTGTATGTGCCTTTTGGAATAAGGACGCTAAGAAAGCGACCAATAATATTCTTTTCATTTTTTAAAGTTTTTGATAGATTTATTCATCTTTTAATTCAGGTACCGGTATAAAACTAGCGGAGACTCCTTGTACGGGTAGATCTTTCTCTACTATTCCATAGCGCACTCTGATCTGTTTTACATGCCCAGGGAGGTTTAGTTGAAAGTCTTTGTTGTCTTTCATCACGTGTCTTATTCTCAATAGTTCATTGTTATCGGGTAGACTCGTTATTACTAAAACTCCAGAGGATGTTGGTGCGCTGGTAGTGACACCAACGAATTTAAGCGTAAACACTTTCGAGGTGTTCCATTTAAAATTAGGAGATACAGTCAACTCCTTAAATTCATTGGGTGTAGGAGGAAGCAATGAATCATTCTCTTTTTTACATCCCAAAAAAATGAGTAAGGCCATTGCTATTAACAGAAAAAACTTTTTCATGATTTGGATTTTTGTTTGTTATTTTAAAATATATGCCAAAATTATAAACATTGAAAAACAATAAATTACAATATTTTTGATACAAGTAAATTCTAAAATATGTACTAAATTCCAAAAATTGGAAAAAATTGAATGTTTCTCTATCCTGATACACCTTTGCAGGAGTAAAATTTTACAGGAAAATCATTGTACATCTATCCGAAGACTTTAACCGATATCCTCGAGTTTCAGGCAATAGCTGAACACATCAGCCAAAAGTGTGTACTGAGTAAAGCTGCTGAAGCCTTGCGACAGATTGCGCCCCACACCGATTACCAACAGTTGCAAGCTGAAATCAATGCCGTTCAAGAAGTAATGCTTCTGACAAGTCGCACTTCCGGCATTCCTGCACTCGGCCACGAAGATTGCACTAGGGCTTTTAAAATTTTGAAAACCGGTAGCGGTACGGTGGATGAAAAAGGCTTCTTGGCAATTCGCCAGCTGTGCGAAGCTTTTGAAAATGTTTTTAAATTTCTATTTCAAAACAAAGAATTAGCCCCAATGCTCTGGAGGCTGATCGAGAAACGCCCGCTTGAGCCACAAATTATAGCATTGATTGACAAGGTCTTTGACACTCGAGGAAATATAAAATCTTCTGCTTCACCTCTGCTGGCCTCCATAAGAGAAGAGCTCCAACGCAAAAGACAGCAAAGCGATAAATTGTTTTATAAAATCGTCCATCGCTTAGAGTCAAGCGGCATACTTGCTGACTTCAAAGAATCGGTGCACGAGAATAGGCGCGTACTTGCTGTTCTCGCCAGCCATAAAAATAAAGTAAACGGCATCTTTCACGGCAGCAGTGGTAAAAATATGGTCGTCTTCGTTGAGCCACCTGAAACGATTGAAATCAACAATGAAATAGCCCGATTGGCTGACGATGAAAGGCGCGAAATCCTCCGAATTCTAACGGAGCTCACGTATCAACTCTCGGTTTACTATCCCGTGCTTTCGGAAATGGAGGAAATCCTCGTGCACCTGGATACGTTGAAAGCCCGCGCTGCTTTTGGCATCGAAATCGGGGGCTGTATGCCTCAAGTGACGGAGTCACCTGCTGTAATAAAAATTGTAAATGGGTATAATCCGGCACTCTTGCTGCACAATCGGCAGCGAAATAAACCTACTGTACCACTCACCATTGAGCTCAACCGCCACCAACGGGTCATGGTAATTTCAGGTCCGAATGCGGGTGGAAAATCGGTAGCCATGAAAACCGTTGGGCTGCTGGTACTAATGCTCCAAAGCGGCATTCCGATACCTGTGGCTCCAGAGAGCAGTTTTGGTTTGATACACAGCATTTTTGGCGATATAGGCGATGCGCAGAGCATTGAAAATGAACTCTCTACCTACAGTTCGCGCTTAAACAAAATGAAGCACATCCTCCGAAGGATGGGCAAAAAGTCTCTTATCTTAATTGATGAGTTTGGAAGTGGTAGCGATCCTGAGTTGGGATCGGCTATTGCTATGGTTTTTTTGGAAGAAATTCAAAAATCTGGAGCGTTAGCGGTTATTACTACACATTTTAATAAAATCAAAGCTTTAGCTGCCCAGCTTTCGAATGTGCAAAATGCTTCCATGCGATTTGACAGAGAAACGCTTCAACCGCTTTATCAGCTTCACATAGGTGCACCAGGTAGTTCTTACACCTTCGAAGTAGCTCAAAATGTGGGCATCCCTCGAGAAATCATCGATCGAGCCAAAGAGAAACTCGAAAATTCGACCGTCGAAGTAGACCGTTTATTGGTAAGTATTCAGCAAGAGAAGCAAAACCTCGAGTTACAGACAAAACAATTGGAAAAACGACTTGAGGAACTTTCACATCTAAAAGAAACACAAGAAAAGAAGATCCATCGCCTGGAAGAAAAGCTTGAAAAGCAAAGCGAAATCAACCGCCAGCAAAGCGAAAAATTGATGTGGGGCAGCCGCTTTAGTCAGCTGGTTAACATGTGGGAGCAGAATCCTACACCGGCCAATAAAAAAATTATAAGTCAGAAATTCTGGCGGCTTCTGCAGGAAAAGGCTGCTGAAAACAGCAAAAAACGCGAGGCAGAGGCTACAGAAAAAGCTGAAACGAGGTCAAAAACTCTTAAAAGGCTGCTCAATATACCTGTAAATGTAGGAGATCAGGTAAAATTGCTCGAAAATAACCTGATCGGTCAACTCGTAGATGTGAAAAAAGACAAGTACCACATAAGACTTGGCAATATGGTGGCTATACTCGAAAGAAATCAATTTGTACCTCTCTTTAACAAAAAGAAAAAAGCTGAGAAACAGAAACCATCGTCCAAGGAAACTCCAGCTACCGATACTTAAGTAAACAACACCAGAAAATCACCAGATTGCAGTTCGATGGATTGACCGGATTTGATTGTGCGCTTTTGGTCGGTCATCAGGTCGGTCCAGTCGCCGTATATAATTTCAAGGTCAGGAACTGTTGCGGGCTCTCTTCCCAAGTTGCTGATTACAAGGACTTTTTTATCGTCTATTGTGCGCATGTAAATGTAGAGGTCTTTAAACTCACCGTTGTCGAGCCGCAGAAAGTCGCCTGTGGGACAAGTGGCTGCCACTGCCGGATGCTTGACAAAGAGTCCGAATACTTTTTTATAAAAATCCGTAAGTTCGTAATTGCTCCAGTTTACCGGATCGCGATCGAAAAAGTTCAACCGCTTGTTTAAGGCTGCTTCTTGGCCTGTATAAATCATAGGTACTGCATTGGGTAGAAAAGCCATGGTTACAAACATCGCTTTATGGAGATTGCCAAGCCTTTCGAATTCAGTACCGTTCCAACTGTTTTCGTCGTGATTGCTGGTAAAATACATCCGCTGCATGTTTTTTCGGTAGCTTTCGCGCTGTTGTGTTTCAAGGTAGTTGTCGATCGATTCAGCCGTTGAATCTCCTGCTGCTATTCGATTCATAATGTGGTGCAGTGTCCATCCGTAGGTTGCGTGAAAATTTTCATACAATTCAATGCCTTCTGCCTCGGCTAGTAGGTATAGAGGTTTAATCTGCTGAAGTTCCTTAAAAGTTGAAGCCCAGAACGTAGCTGGTACCATTTCAGCCACATCGCAACGGAATCCATCAATGTCAGTTTCGAAAATCCAGAATTTCATTTCATTCTTCATAGCCTCTCTCAATGCCGGGTTGCTGTAGTTCAATTGAGCTACATCGCTCCAGTCGGGTATAGGTGAGAGGATTTCTCCTTTTTCATTCTGCTTGTACCAGTCCGAATGTTCAGTGATCCAAGGGTGGTCCCAGGCGGTGTGATTGGCTACCCAGTCGAGTATCACGCGCATCCCGAGTCGGTGCGCCTCATTGACCATGGCTCTGAAGTCGTCGAGTGTGCCGTATTCTTCGCTTACTTCACGGTAGTTGGCAATGCTGTAATAACTGCCCAACTTGCCTTTTCGGTGCAATTTTCCAATGGGCTGTACGGGCATAATCCACAGAATTTTCACATTCATCTCGGCCAATCGAGGTAGGTGAGCCTTAAAGGCGTTGATTGTACCTTCAGGAGTGTATTGTCTGATATTGACCTGATAAATAGGGGCGCTCCTTGCCCATTCTGGCAGTTCTAATCCTTGATTTTTACAGCTATCATCAGTTTTTTCCTGAACATTTTTGTTTTTGCACGAAAAAGTAGATAATGTAAGGAAGCTTAAAAACGATAGGTAAAAAACAGACTTTTTAAAATCCATAGCTCTGCGGTTTTCGAGAATCAGTGTTTACACTTTAATAAAGTGACGGATTAAAAACTTGTCACAAACTAATTACAAAATTTCTTTGTACTGACAATTTATTAGCCAATGATCAGAAAAGTTGACCTGCGAAGTGACACCGTTACACGTCCGACCCCTGCCATGCTACAGGCCATGATGAAAGCCGAAGTGGGTGATGATGTGATAGATAAAGACCCTACCACCCAAAAACTCGAAGAAATGGCTGCCTCTATATGGGGATTTGAAGCCGCAATATTTTGTCCATCAGGCACTATGTGCAATCAAATTGCCATCATGGCACATACACAGCCTGGGGATGAGGTGATCTGTCATCGACTCTCACACATTTATTGGTACGAAGGCGGAGGTATAGCCGCTAATGCACACTGTAGCATTCGGCTACTCGATGGTGAGCATGGCATCATCTCTCCTGAATCGCTTGCTCACAATATCAATTCTATAGATGACCATCACGCGCGTTCAGCCTTGCTATCGCTCGAAAATACGGTGAATAAAGCTGGGGGCACTTGTTACACAGCAGCACAAATACGCGCCTTAGCCGATGAAGGTCACCGCTTGGGACTAAAAGTGCATCTCGATGGTGCTCGAATTTACAATGCATTGATACACAACAACGAACAGCCGGCAGACTACCATCGCTCGGTCGACTCCATGAGTATTTGTTTGTCTAAAGGTCTGGGCTGTCCAGTGGGGAGCTTGCTCCTTGGTTCAGTCGATTTTATCACAAGAGCTAAGCGCATTCGCAAGCGATTGGGCGGAGGGATGCGACAGAGCGGTTTTTTGGCTGCTGCCGGGATTTTTGCTCTTGAAAACCACATTCATCGCCTTGCTGAAGACCATGAAAGAGCGCGTAAATTGGCTGATGGACTTAAAGCCTCGAGTTGGGTTTCTGAGGTCGTTCCTCCTCAGACAAACATCGTCCTTTTTAAATCTAAGAAAAATCCGTTTGAGATGGCTGAAAAACTTGAAAAGCATGGAATTCGACTCATCTACATGGGTCAGGGATGGCTACGCCTGGTTACACATCTCGACATCACTGACGATGATATCAAATATTGCTTAGAAGTTTTCTCTACCCATGATTTGGATTAATCTCGAAAAAACATATAGCATGGCATTCTTTGCTTTAATAGATTATCAAGTTGAAACTATTTTATTCCTTTTCCAATTGACTTTTATATTAAGTAAATAAATATTCTTCACTCTTTGTAAATATTTAAAAACTAAAAACTTCTCCCAAAGAAACTTCTCATTATTTTTGAACATTCTGGAACTATTTCGATATGAATACTTGCATGCAATGTCAATACACTTTTGAGGGGAATTATTGTCCAATATGTGGCACACAAAATAATGTACCAAAAATCACCTTTCGATATTTGATTACAGAAGTATTAAAAGTTTTTATGCTCGAAAAAGGAATCTTCCTCACGATTCGCGACTTTTTGATGGCGCCGGGCAAATCTGCGCATATTTATTTATATCGGAACCGAAAAAAATATGTCTCCCCAATCATCTTTTTGTTGGTCACATCGCTCATTTACTCGATTGTCAATAAGTATTTTCATGTAGAAGAATCTATAATGGTCGATGTGCAAATAGATGGTTTTGATGATCGTGCCATTAAATTTACAAACCAAAGTATGAAATGGATACAAGATAATTATGGATATGCCAATTTGATCATGAGTTTTTTTGTGGCCTTTTTTACATGGATAATTTTTAGAAAAGGCAATTTAAATTACTTCGAAATTTTATCTGTTTTATGCTATTTTTAAGGAGTGGGTATGTTGTTTTTCACTATTTCGGCACTGATAAAAGTCTTCGGAAAAATGGATTTGTTTTCCTATATTTCTTTTTTTATGTTAGTGTATGTTTCGACAGCAGTAGCCTCAGTATATCGACCCCTTCGGATATCTTCTTATTTCAAAGCATTTGCAGCATATCTACTCGGTTTTATATTTTTTTATATTTCCTACATATTTGTCTATTTTTCACTACATGCCGCGTAATAGAGAAAAAATTAACCATATGTAAATTAAAAAACAGATTTTCGCAGTATGAAAAAGTTATTGAGTTTTTTAACACCGCTAATTCTCTTATTTTCTTGCACTTCTTCCAAAACAGCACTTCAAATTACTATGGTAAAACACGAGTGCGGAGGTGCCTTTGGGCAGGCTTTGGCTACTGAAGCCATCGCTCAGAAAGGTGAAGTTTTTTATGTTTCAAAAAACAACGCATCGCCAAAGCCCATTAAAGTATCCAAAGACAATACTTTGGTAATAAATGGTGCTAAAGGGGAAGTAAAAATCTACATAGCAGAAAAGATTCTTACGGATGTGGAACTGGCAAGTGAAACGTGTGACCGGTGGAGAAAAACACCCGATGCCTCTGTCACCTTACAAAAAGGAAAGCATATTGTCCCTGTGTATTTCGAAGTAAGATGTAATCCGTGCATATTGCCAAAACCATAACTAAAAAACATTGAATCTATCAGTAATTAAAGCGAAAGCAACTGATATATTGCAGTACAGGGCACTTATTACTTCTCAGCTTTCTCATTTTTTGGAATTCAGTGATTTACCAAAAAATTAATTGAAATGAGAAAGTTGTGCATTGCTTTATTAATGCTTTCTTTTTTGTATTACGGGCAAATTAGTTATCCGACCAATGGATTGCTTGTCCACATTCCAATAACTTATGCTACGGCTCAAAACCTTGTGAATAATATTACTCCATTAATTTCCAAGACACTGTTTAATACCAATCACACGGGTATAGCCAATGATGCTTTACGGTTTTCAAGTACAGGTTCTGTTTTCACGTATATTACTCAGGTGATGAATCAAACCTCCAAGAGCAGGAGCTAACAATGGCTCTGTGGTTTATGTCAGATTCGATAAAACAAACCAAACCTTTTTCACTCTTATGGAACTTCGTCTATCGTTTTTCTTGCGATTTAGAATCGATGGAAAAATTCAATATGGATATAAAAATCAGCATGTGCCTAAAATATCATGTGACGAATGTTTCTCCCGGTAGTTACGATTCAATTTTTGTAAAAAAATGGAATGGATTTAGCAGTTACAACGTTTCTCGATACTGTACAATCTACGGGGGCAATTCGACGTATTTTAATGCTTTTTCTCAATGGACAAATAATAGACTAAAAAGTAATAGATGGAGCATCAGCCATCTTAAATCATGAAAGTGAATATTCTTCACTCGCTATAGGATCACGCCTACTAAACAATATAATGACACTTTAGAATAGCAAAGTTGACAATATCTTTTATTGCAACAGGAAACTATCCATTCAGGAGATTCTGAACTTATACAACAGTAATTTTCTGCAGGTTCAAGAGAGAGCTTTTGCTACTGCTCGCATATATCCTGATCCGGTTACATCCAAAATAAATATTTTTTACGATGGTTTAGTAACATCGTGTAAAATTTACGTTTTAACCGGAAGATTTATATCACACAGTGATAATGTCAATAGCGATGAACTTTCTAATGTGACGGAATCAGTTAAAAGTAGATCATATTTTATTGAGATAATTGATACTTAAAATCGATTATTTCGACAAAAGTTTTTAAAAAATTAAATGTTTGTTGATAAAAAAAAACCGGGAAACTCCCGGTTTTTTTATCCTTAAGTTTATTGATTTTGCAACGATAAAAATTGAAAACAGGCGGCAAAGTTTTCCATAAATTTTTTAGTGAGCTCAAAGTCTGTTGGTTCGGCGTGCGCTTGATTTTCGGTAAGGAAGTCGATGTATCCGCTGGGCCCATCAAACATAGTGCTTGCATTCATCAAAAGTGTGATTTTATATTTTTTTCCTGCCTCAAAAAGATAACTCCTATCAAAATTTACGGTGCTTGTTCTCAACAGAGCATTAGTACCGGGATGGTACGAACATGGGACCGCTGGATTGTAATCTTTAGCTCTAAGCTCCATGAGTACAAAGCGGTATTGCATGTTCCAGTTCCAGTGCATATTAAAAAAGGCGCTCAATGGGTGCTCTCTTGGAAAATCGACTGGATTTTTTGAATTAGCTATGCTGTCCAGGCCCGGAAAAAACTCAAGCCTGCTGTAGGTGCCAGGCTGAATCTGCAGTGTTACACTTTGGTGTTCAGGTTCAAGCATTCGCACGAGTGCAATTACAGAATCAGTATGCCCGTGTGAACCGTTTTCTTGAAGAAACTTTACATGACTTACGTAAAACTTCAGCTCTTGAACGTTGATAGTTCTATTATCAGCTAATTTGAAATCCGCATTCATGGCTACTTCAGAAGTGCCGTTGAAGAGTTTAAATTCAATTGTTACTTCAGCTAAAGGTGGTTTTTGATCTGGATTGTCTTTTTTACAAGACCATATCCCGACAACTAATAAGATTGAAAAAGTGAGAATCTTTTTCATTGTGGATCGATGTAGAGTTTGTTAAAGATGTTTCGCATACTATCTTGTGACGAGAGTGTGAAGGAGGTTCCACCAACTGATGGGTTTTGATAGAGATTGTAAAGATTGATCACACTATCGATACCAATATAGCACTCAAATACTATTCGATTTTGATTGTCGATGTTGAAATTCTTGAGCTGAAAAAGATTAACCGGCTTGAAGTTCTGTAGGTTACGCACTCTAATACGGAATGGTTTGGTGCGTAAGGTAGAGTCGGTTACTGAGCTATCCGTTACAGTTCCTGTCATTTGAAAAAAGTCATAGCCGGCATCTTTTTCCCAGATTGAAGGATTAGCCAGTGGGTGGTTTTCAGGATAGTTTTCAGGGCGTGAACCATAATTTACAGCACTATCAAGACCCAAAAAATAACCGTATCCACCATTGGTATAAATGCCAGCGCGCATATAGCCTGCCGGTGTGATGCCAGAGTAAGTTGCCGTAAAGAAATGCTTATTTCTCAGCAAAGTATCGGTATAAAAAGTATCCGTACCAGTGGTTACGTAAAAATTTGAAAACAAAACGTGAATTGATTGAATGCGCACATAGGTATTGTAATCTGTCATGAATACTGTGTCGGGCGAAACAATTGTTCCCCTGTAGAAAAATACTGGACCTACATAGATGTTTCTGCGCTCGTATTGGAAGTTCAGTGTTTCCTTGATGTCTTTGTTACATCCAAAAAAAAGTATACCCAGCAGAGCAACTAAAATTTTCCTGGTCATGGATTTATTTTGTTGAAAGACAAATGTACTATCTCAACAAACGAAAAGAAAGGTGTATTGCTTCGGAAAAGGTCAAAATGCATCAGATTAAAAAAACAGCACATTTATCAACAGATAATGTATGTAAAATTCATCTACTCTGAGGAATGTATTCCCGGTTTTATGATTTTTGGCTGTTGAAAGGGTTCGCTCTGCTCAATGGCATCCATGATAAGCTTCATAATATTTTCAGGAGTATCGTTGTAATCGATGTTTAAAGGAGGTTTGATGGTAACCTTGAGCGTTACACCTTTCTTTTTGATTAAGAGTCCTTTTTTGTCAAATGCTCTTCTAAATCCGTCGATTACTATAGGTATTACTATTGGCTTTGCGATTTTAATGATTTGGGCTGTTCCCCTACGACCAATGGCATAGGGCTTAGTTGTGCCTTGTGGGAAGGTGATCACCCAGCCGGATTGAAGCGCTTTTATGATTTTGTCTATGTCGCGAGGGTCTACTCCACGGCTTATTTCCTTACCTGCCTCGCGCCAGGTGCGCTTAATGGACACTGACCCGGCATACTCAAAGATTTTGGGCAGCAGCCCAGCCTTCATAGTTTCTTTAGCCGCTATGAAGTAAATGTTGAGTTTAGGATTGAAAATAAACCATGGAAAATTTATGCGATCAAAAACGTTGTATTTGGCACAATTAAATACATTGTACAAAAAGGCTACATCTGCAAAATATGTTTGATGGTTGCTCACAAAAAGCACGCCTGTTTCGGGCAAATCCTTTAATATACGAGAGCCTTGAATTTTGTTTTTAAACAACACATTGAAGCGAAATTGGGTGATAATGCCAAAGACAAAAATCACCAGTCGCTTAATGAGGTATGAATATCCAAAAGGGTCTCGGAATTTCAAGTTTTATGAGATTTAATACAGAGGACAAAGCTACATTTTTTCAAAATTTCGAATAAAACTTTTGATGAGCATGTGAATTTCAGCCAATACCATAGCAGTAGCTCCCCAAATAATGTGACCAGATAGCTCTATTGCCGGCACTCTAAGATTAAACCCCCTGACATCAACTGAATGCAATTCAAAACATGGCTCTTGTGCTAAACGTTCCAGTGGCAAATACACTACGTCGGCCACTTCGTTTGGATCTGGATAGCACTTCACAGCAGTATCACATTTGTAGGCAAAAGGATACATTAAAAAATTGCTCGGAGGTATGTAGAGCTCGGTAAGTGGTGTGAGCAGCTGTTTTTCATCAACTGCTATACCTACCTCTTCATACAGCTCGCGAAGGCTGGTCTGAATGAGTGATTCGTCGCCGTCTCTTCTGCCCCCGGGAAAACTGATTTGAGCCGAATGAACTCCTGCATATTCCTTTCTTTTGATGAGTACTATTCGGTATTCATCCGAATAAACTCTTTCAAATACCACAGCTACCGCTGAAATTTTTGGCCGTATTTGAAGCTGATTGATTTCAGAAGCCTTTACCCTACCCTTGAGAGCGACAAGCTCATGAGCCGCTTCGCCGGGTAATGTGGGTCTTGCCTTTAGAAATTCAAGAAAAGATTCTTGCCAATTCGATTGGCTCATGGGAGCAACTGAATGACCACTTTAGTTTTTACAAAGGCATCTGTGCCGGTCATTTGATTGTATTGCTTGCTAATGGTTTCAAATTCTGACTTTACCAGCAGTCCTGAGGCAGGGTCGAGGTATGTCTTACCTGGAGGAGAAGTTTCGTCGCCTACTACTTCCGTGTCGAGTTCCAATAAGCCGTTTACTACACCGGCTACTGTGTACATAATTTGAAACTTCGAGTTTCTAAAAGTGATTTCGTTCATCCAGCTGTCGCCTATGCGCACAGGTCTGCCGGGTAATTCGATGAAGATGTTGCTGAATCCAGCAGCAAAATCGTTTCCGTCTGGGGTTTGAATTTTGGGTCTTTTAGTCACTTTACCTGTCTTGGTCAGTTCAAATTTGTATGTTTCCTGCAGTAGCGAGCTCATAAACATGGCCATCATCCCGCCTCTGCCTTCGGATATGGCATCCTTGCGATCGCTGTCGTAATCAATGCTCCAGCGCGGATTTTCTTGTTTAAACTTCATGCGAAGCAATTTTATGTCTGCTTCATAGCCTTCATTTGTTGATTTTGTGACGGTTACGCTTTGGTTGAAAAGCAACTCACCTCTAAAAATACCACTTGTCAGGGCTTCATCCGAGTACCCATTTGTGAGAAGTTGATTCGAATATTTGATGGTTTGGCCCTCGTTTAGCCTGAGCAATAGGCTGTTATCGCTTTTAAACGAAAGCAAGGACAGCGCGATAACTGTGGATGTAATGAATTTTCTCATCTTAAAAAATTTCATTTAATAAAAACAATCGAACATGGCTCGTCTGTTTAATTGCGGTATTGAATTCATCATTGAAATGTCGACAAGTGATAAAGATGAATACGTTGATAAAAAATCTCTTGCAAAGGTAGGGGTGTTTGGGCTTTTGTTTTTAGTGATTATCAATTTGATTTTTTATAACAAAAAACACATTAGTACTTCTCCTGACGCAGTCCATTTTACCCAATCGGCTTGGATTTATTTTAACAACATTCGTTCGTACTATTATCTAAAATCAGTGGATTCAGCCTCTGGTTTTGAAATATACAAACACCGAAAATTCACCGCATCGCTTGGGGAGAAAGACTTAAATATCCGATTGATTGTGTCTCTTCGTGAACAAATGGCTTTTTTGTATCCCGAATTCCCTCAAATCAACCAGAAACTCGAGAGCGCTCAAATCCTTACATCACGAGATACAATACAACTGTTTCCTGCGGATGCTTTTGAGATGAAAGAGAATTTCATTAGGCTACTGCCAGCTGTTGAAGGGGGAGAGTCTCTTCAACTGTTTTTAAATGGACAGGTGTACACTAACTCAATCTATGCCAATAAAAAAGCCAGGAAATACCTGGCACAGATGATTTATGATTACTTAAAGCTTACTTCCGGTCGATGATTAGAGCCTAAGCGTCTGGGCTCGGTCGGGTCCAACGGAAACAAGGGTGATTTTCACACCTGTCTGCTGTTCAATAAAATCAACATATTGTCTTAATTCGTATGGTGCATCCTTGTAGTCAGTAAGCTTCGTGATATCCATTTTCCAGCCCGGTAGCTCCACATACACGGGTTTAAGAAATTGCTCGTCGGGTTGGTAGGGTAAGTAATCGATTTTTTCGCCCTTGTACTCGTAGTGGGTGGCCACTTTGATGGTGTCGAAAATGCTGAGCACATCGGCTTTCATCATCATCATTTCCGTAACGCCATTGATTTCAATGGCATATTTTAGGGCAGGGAGGTCAAGCCAGCCGCAACGGCGAGGGCGACCTGTGGTAGAGCCAAACTCTCTACCTTGCTGGCGAATGAGCTCACCCGTCTCATCGTGGAGCTCGGTGGGAAAGGGTCCGCTGCCCACACGTGTAGCATAAGCTTTGAAAATACCGATCACCTTTCGAATTTTAGTGGGCGGAATGCCCAATCCATTGCAAGCTCCTGAGGCTGTGGTATTTGAAGAAGTTACATACGGATAGGTGCCAAAATCGATATCTAGCATCGAGCCTTGTGCACCTTCCGCAAGTATGCATTTACCAGCCTTCAGTTCGCGATGCAGATAGTGCTCACTGTCAATGAGTTGTAATCTTTTGAATCGCTCGATGGCATTCATCCATTCTTCTTCGAGCTGTGGCAGATGTGTGTAATCGAAAGTATAGTTGTTGAGCAATTGCTTGTGTTTGGCTACCAACTGATTGTACTTGTCCATAAAATAAGGAAGTTCAATATCGCCAACGCGTATGCCGTTTCGACCGGTCTTGTCCATATAAGTCGGACCTATTCCCTTAAGGGTAGAGCCGATTTTGTTTTTGCCCTTCGAAGCTTCAGAGGCAGCATCGAGTAAGCGATGTGTTGGCAGTATGAGGTGTGCTCTGCGCGATATTAAGATTCTTTGACGGGCAGTAGGGTCAATTTTTTCAAGGGTTTCGAGCTCTTTTAAAAAGATTACCGGATCGATGACCACGCCATTGCCTACGAGATTGATGGCATTGGTGTGAAAGACGCCCGATGGGATGGTGTGTAGTACGTGTTTAACGCCTTCGAATTCAAGGGTATGGCCTGCATTCGGACCTCCCTGAAAGCGCGCGATGATGTCGTACCCTTTGGTCAGTACATCCACGATTTTTCCTTTGCCTTCATCGCCCCACTGAAGGCCGAGTAATACGTCTATTGCCATGTTTGGTCTGATTGATGATGTGTTGATGGATTATTGTTCAGGTTTTTCGGGTGATGTTCTTTGAGCGTAGAAGTAAAGTGTGTGGCTCATCACCTTCACGCCAAAAATTTCTTCTACCGTGTTGCGAATCAATTGGATACGCGGGTCGCAAAATTCGATGATTTCACCAGTATCTTGAATGATGATATGGTCGTGTTGTTTGTTGAAATACGATTTTTCGTAAAAACTTTGATTTTGACCGAATTGATGCTTGCGTACCAAATTGCATTCGAGCAGCAGTTCGATGGTGTTATAGAGTGTGGCACGGCTTACTCGATAGTTTTTGTTTTTCATGCGCACGTAGAGTGTTTCTATGTCAAAGTGTTCGGTATTGACATAGATTTCTTCTAAAATCGCATAGCGCTCTGGAGTCTTGCGCTGCCCTTTCTTCTCCAGATATTCGGTAAAGACTTTTTTTACCGTTTCGAATTGTTCTTTTTTAACGTCCTTGCTGTGCATACGGAGCAAAAATATTGAATTGCAGGCGATGGATTGCCTCATCTGAATAACATCAAACGTATTTCTTTGTGTTTCTACGTTCTTAAGGGAGCGTACTTTTGACCCCGGGGCTCGTACAACAGATTCCCAAAGACTACCTTAATGATTCTATACTTCTTAAAAAATTTTGCATTTCTACTGTTGCTCAATGTATTGATAAAGCCGATCTGGGTATTTTTTATCGACATACCCGTGCAAAATGCTGTAGGACATGACATGTATGGCATGTATTTCACAGCCTTCAACTTCGCTTTTATCTTTTCTATAATTTCAGATATGGGTTTAAACCATTTTAACAATATTCATTTGGCTGATAATTCGCTTCAAAAAGAGTTTTCATATGCTTCTGTTTTGCCATTAAAGCTACTTTTTTCTCTCTTGTATGTTTTGATAGCAGTAATTTCTTCAGCAATTGTTTTCAATGATCAAAAAATTATCTTTATAGTTTTCATTTCTTCGATTTTTCATTCACTTACGAATTTCATTCTCTTTTTGCGTACATATTTATCATCTCACATGCAGTTTAAAAACGATTCTTTTTATTCTATATTGGATAAAATTATTTCGACAATAATACTAGGTTTTATTTTGTATTTTTTCCACTCAAATACCATTTCAATTGAAACGTTTTTATATGTGCAAATACTATCACTACTTTTTAGTGCCATACTTTTGATTACACTATTGAAAAAACATTTGAATTTTACCTTTCGGAATTTTTCTTTAAACACTTACTGGTTTAGAGAGGCACTTCCCTATACGCTACTCATTTTTGTGATGGGAATTTACACAAGAGTAGACAGTACGTTGATTCAACTCATGACAGAAGGCAGATTTACAGGCATTTACGCTGCCAGCTTTAGAATTATTGATTTTCTATCGCAATATGGATATTTGTCGTCAGTAATATTGCTGCCTCTTTTTTCCAGTTTAAAAGCTGAGCAAAACGAATCAAAAAAATTGCTACAATCCATTGTTTTAATCATGATTTTTACTGGGTATGCAATAACTTTTTTCTTTATGTTCATATCCAATAAAGTCATCTACATTTTATACAAAGAAGACACAAGCAAAATCACCGAAATTTTCCAATTGCACTTAATCGCATATCCATTTATAATTTCAAATTTTGTTTTGGGATCTTTTCTGACTGCTTACCGACAAATCCCATATTTAATTCGCATTTCAATAATTGCTGCTTTTTTCCAAATACTTGGAAATTATTTTCTCATAAAGTTATACAATATTAATGGTGCATCTGTTGGTATGATTCTCACAAACGTATTTATCTTTTTCGCTCAATTATACTATATCATTGAAGTGTATAATCTCGAAAATTCATTTACTAAAAGAATTCAAATTTTAGTCGTTACAGGATTAGTTGTTTCATTGTCTTTCTTTTATTTGGAAGTAGGTTTTAAAGTTTTAACGATCGTCTTTGCAACAGGGGGAGCTGTTTGGATTTACAAGATGCGCAATGAACTGTCACAAGCAGTTTTGGACAAGCCATTTTTTAAACTAAGGCAATAAAAAAGCAAAAAGTATTTCATGACGTTTGTAGGTTTGGCAAAAATTTGCATTGCTGATGAAGCATTCAAAAAAGCATCGAAACATTTTCGACTCTACAGGAATCGTCTTGTTTGCATGGAGATGGCGTAAGCCTTTGATTATCATATCAATATCAGCAGCTGTTCTATCTTTCATATTTTCATCTCCTCCATTTATTTACCCTCGGTATAAGAGCACGGTAATACTCTTTCCTTCCACCACGTATTCTGTATCAAAGGCATTGCTTCCACAGCAATTTGGGGTAAATCAGGATGTGCTTCAGTTTGGTGAAGAGCAGCAAGCTGAGCAGTTGCTTCAAATACTAAATTCTGATGAAATTAAAAACCGTATTATTGAAGAATTTGATTTAATGCGACATTATCGCATTAATCCGAAAGCCAAGTATAAGTACACAAAACTACAGAAGAAGTACAACAAAAACATTTCCTTTCGACGTACAGAATTTATGTCGGTTGAAATCAAGGTATTGGATGAGTCGCCTGATACTGCTGCTATGATAGCTAATCGAATTGCTGCATTGCTGGATGAGGTGAAAAATAAAATTCAAAAAGAACGAGCAGTAAAAGCACTTGCAATCGTCGAAAATGAATATTTAGCGCTTAAAAAAGAAATCGAAGACAAGGAAAATCAGCTTACAGAACTTAGATTCAAAGGAGTGCACGATTATGAGCGACAAGTAGCCGCACTTACTGAGCAGCTCGGAAGTGCCATTGTGAAGGAGGGCCCTGGCAGTAGAAAGGCTCGCGAAATACAAAATATGCTGGATACTTTGGCTAAATATGGCGGCCTTTATGTTTCGCTGCGCGACGAATTGTCGTTGCTGAAGGAGGAGTTAGTAAAACTCAAAACAAAATACGACCAGGCCAAAGTGGATGTTAACGAATTTTTACCTGCTACTTTCAAAGTAAATATGGCCTATCCGGCTGAGCGCAAGACCTATCCCGTTCGTAGCCTGATTGTTTTATTGAGCTTTTTGAGCTCGTTGGTATTTACCATGATTGTTTTAGCTGTGGTAGAAAATATTCGCCAAACAAAGCGGGAGGATTGAAAAATCTGTCCAACAATTCCATAATTTACGGTGCAGGAATTCTGTACCTGATTTGTGTAGCCATTTTTACAGCCACTGAGAATTTTTTATTGATGGTCATTCCCTTTGGATTGGCTTTAGCAGCTCTCACCTTTTTAGCCATGGACAAGGTGCTGTGGTTTTTGCTCCTCAGCACACCTTTTTCAGTGGAAATTTATTTTGAAGATCTAAAATCTGCAGTCGGCGTGCCAGGTGAACCCTTTATGGCCGGACTACTGATTCTATTCATTCTTAAAATTTTCGTTGAAGGAAAGTTTCAACCAAAGTTTTCAGCCCACCCTATGTCGCTCACGCTGGTAATTTATCTCTTTTGGATGTTTTTCACTTCGCTTACCAGCAGCATGCCCTTTGTGTCGTTCAAATATTTTTTGGCCAGACTTTGGTTTGTTGTCGTTTTTTATTTTCTTTTTTCATTACTTTTAAGAAAGAAGGAAAATTTAAAAACCTTCTTTTGGTTTTATATGGCTCCACTTACGGTAGTTGTCATTTACACTTTGGTCAGGCACATTGAGTTTGGCCTTACCAAGCAAGCAAGTACATGGGTAATGACTCCTTTTTTTAGAGAGCATACTAATTATGGTGCAGCTTTGGCCATGTATGTACCCGTGAGTTTTGCATTTGCTTTTTTTATTAAGGACAAGCTCTGGATTCGCATTCTTTATTTTATAGTATTGGGCATCTTGCTGGTAGGTCTCATTCTTTCTTTTACCCGCGCAGCATGGTTGAGTGTATTAGCAGCTACAGGTGTTTTATTGATTTTAGTACTGAGAATTAAGTGGTACACGGTAGTTGCGGCATTTGCTCTTTTACTCGGGGTAATACTCTATAACTGGACAGATATATATATGGTACTCTCTAAAAATCAAAAAGTATCAAGCGACGACTTAGGTGAGCACGTAACATCAGCCACAAATATTAGCACAGATGTATCGAATCTGGAGCGCATCAATCGCTGGAAATCGGCAATACGAATGTTTAAGGAGCGACCTGTCGTCGGGTGGGGGCCAGGCACCTATATGTTTCAATACGCACCTTTCCAAAAACCACACGAAAAAACTATCATTTCTACTAACAACGCTGATTTGGGCAACGCACATAGCGAATATTTAGGTCCGTTGGCTGAAATGGGGTTACCGGGGCTGATACTGGTGCTCGCTATTGTGCTTCAGATATTCATTTTGGGTCATAAAATGTACAATTCTGAACTAAATCACGAAACAAAAGTTCTGGTGCTCGCAGCATTTTTAGGCCTCATCACGTACTTTTCACATGGTTTGCTGAACAATTTTTTAGATATCGATAAGTCAGCAGTATCAGTATTTTCTTTCATTTCGCTGCTTGTGTGCGCCGATGTTTATTACATGGGTGAAAAAAAGAAAAATAGTTAATTTTCAAATTATTACTCTTTACACTAAAGCTTAATAACACCCAAAAATCCATTTTTTGCACAAAAGCTTACATAAAGTTTATTAAAGATTTGGTAACAAATATGGATTTAAATTAAATTTCAGTTAAAAAAAAATTTATGCAAGCATTGTAATTTTTGAGAAATTCCCTCATCTTCGCCCTTGCGTATAACACAAAATTTACACAAATGAGAAAAAAGAGAAGTTTACTCGTTACCCTTCTCTTATTTCTGGGAATGGCGACTGCTTATGCCCAGGAGATAAGAGTAAGTGGTGTAGTGCGGGCAGCTAATACCGGTGAGACGCTGCCAGGTGCTACCGTAGTAGAAAAAGGCACCAAAAATGCCACAGCCACAAACTTTGATGGGCGCTTTGAGATCCGTGTGAAGCAAGGAGCCATCTTAGTAGTAAGCTCACTAGGCATGCAAACTCGGGAAGTAGCTGCACAGCCTAACATGGTGATCGATCTGCAGCCACAAACCCAGCAACTCAAAGAGGTAGTTGTATCAGCCCTCGGTATTGAGCGTGAACGCAAGGCTGTAGGTTACTCAGTAGAAGAGGTAAAAGGTAATGCAGTAGCTGCTTCGGGTGAAGCCAACATGGTAACAGGTCTCTCAGCTAAGGCCTCTGGTATTCAGGTGATTAACTCGAGTGGTGCTGCTGGTGCTTCGAGTTACATCCGTGTGAGAGGTCAATCTACCTTCACCCAAAACGATAACCAGCCCCTTTTTGTAGTGGATGGTGTTCCCATTAACAACTCACAGCTCTTGACTTCTGACCTCAGAGCTGGTGTTGCACTTTCAAACCGAGCAATAGACATTAACCCAGATGATATCGAATCAGTAACCGTACTAAAAGGAGGTGCTGCAGCTGCACTTTACGGTACTCGAGGGGCCAATGGGGTAATCCTGATTACTACCAAAAAAGGAGCCTTCAACAGACCTTTCCAAATTGAGTATTCAGGTTCATTCGAACTAATGGAGGTAAACAAACTTCCTAAACTTCAAAATGAATATGCTCAAGGTTTTGCCGGACAGTTACGCTTGTTTGGTCAGTCACTCTCTCAGTTTTCTTGGGGTCCAAAAATTAGCGAACTGGGATTTTTGCCTAATGGCCAACTGACTGATATTGATTCTTTGATGGTTCCAGGTTCTAAGGGAACTGCTCGGTCATATGATCCATATACTTTCTTCCAGAGAGGTAGCAGAGTTAATAACAGCGTAAGTCTGTCAGGAGGAAACGATCGAACTTCATACGCACTTTCAGTTGCTAACCTGACTGAAAATGGTATTATTCCTTTAAATAATTTCCAGCGTACATCCATTCGACTCTCAGGAGGTGCTCGTGTTACAAACACTTTAAAGGTGTCTGCTTCAGCTAATTATGTAAATTCAGGTGGCCGTAGAATTCAGCAAGGTTCCAATACTTCTGGTCTAATGCTCGGTCTTTTAAGAACACCCCCTTCTTTTGACAATTCAAATGGGGTAACTGATCCTACAGATGAAAGAGCCTATATAAATCCAGATGGAACCCAGCGCAGATATTTTACTGGATACGACAACCCCTACTGGACTATCAACAAAAACCCCTTCTTCGACAACGTAAACCGTCTGCAGGGTAACTTCCAGATTGATTATGTTCCAGTTGAGTGGCTTAGTGTAATGTGGAGATTAGGTACCGACTTCTATCACGATCGACGCACGCAGATTTTGGCCCTGCAATCTAGAACAGCCGTAAACGGACGTTTGATCGAAGACAATTACAAATACCACGAATGGAACAGCGACCTGATCATTACTGCAAGAAAAAGCTATGAGAGACTTAAGACTCAGTACCTCGTGGGCTGGAACGTGAATCAGCGTCTGCTCGACAACGTATATGTTCAGGGCGATAACCTCTCAATAGAAAACTTCTACAACCTTAGCAACGCTTCTACTGTTATTGCTTCTCAAGGCGTCGATAGAAGAAGACTCGCGGGTCTCTTCGGAGAGGTGCAGTTGTCTTGGGACGATGCGCACTTCGTGACTCTAACAGCACGTGGTGATCAGGCATCTACCTTTGGTGATGTAAGTAAAGTGATCTTCTATCCATCAGCCAGTTACTCATGGTTGTTTAGCGAGACTTTCGGATTGAACGAAGGTCTTATCTCCAGAGGTAAGTTCAGAGCATCATGGGCAAGAGTAGGTCTGGAGCCATCTTTTGGATCAAACAGAACTTATTACAACCGCGCATCTTCACTTTCTGGCTGGATTGATGGAATTCAATTCCCCTTCCGTGGAGCTACTGGATTTACCTTGGGAAATACTTTAGGAAATCCTGCTCTTGGACCAGAATTCACAACTACCACCGAAGTTGGAGTTGACCTTGGCTTGTTGGATAACAGACTAAACTTGGACATCACCTGGTACGATAAACTTTCTACAGATCTGATTGTGGCAGTTCCTGTTGCTTCTACTTCAGGTTTTGATCAGATGTTCCAAAACATCGGTAGAATGAGAAACAGAGGTTGGGAGATATCAGCCAACTATCGCTTGTTTGAAAGCAAAGATTGGTCAGCTGACCTTGGAGTAGTGTACACATGGTATCGCAACAGAGTACTGGAACTCGCTCCGGGTGTTGACGTTATCAACCTTCCATGGGGTTTCTTCGGTGCTAACCAGCGCTTAATGGTTGGAGAAGCTTACGGTACGCTCTTCGGCGATGACTGGCAAAGAGATGAAAACGGCAATGTATTAATCGATGAAAACGGTTATCCTATTTATTCTCCAACAGAAGTAAAAGTAGGTGATCCCAACCCCGATTGGCTCATGGGTATCACTGGTGGTTTAAATTACAAAAACTGGTCGCTCAACATGGTATGGGATATCCGCCAGGGTGGTGACATCTGGAATGGTACAAGAGGAGCACTCTACTACTTTGGTACCCATGCTGATGTAGGAGGCGACAGAAACGGAACCTTTGTTTTCAACGATGTTGTAAAAGGAAATAGTGGGGTGTATGCTCCTGGTACAATTATCAATGGAGAAGATGTATCAGGTAAACCAAACACCACCCCGATTCCAAACAATCACCTGTCTTATGCACTCGGACCCTTGTCTGGTTTCACTGGTGCCAGCCGTCCTTATATTGAAGATGGATCATGGGTTCGTCTTCGTCAATTGACTCTTGCTTACACCTTCCCAAGCAAAGCGTTTGAAGGTTCTAAATTCATCAAGGGTCTTAGCGTTAATTTTACAGGAAGAAACCTACTTCTTTTCACCAAGTACACTGGTATTGATCCAGAAACCAACCTTTCAGGTGCTACCAACAGCCAGGGTGCTGACTACTTTAACATGCCCAATACAAGAGGTTACATCCTGGGTATAAAAGCTAATTTCTAATTTAAAATTTTTGTGATATGAAAAAATTAAATCTTTTTCTAACATCACTCCTTGCAGTAGGCCTTACAGTAAGCTGTTCTAAGAAGTGGTTAGAAGACTACACCGAAGATCCGGCTCGTCCTTCGGATGTATCTGTTCGTGTGCTGTTACCCAGTGCTCAGGTGTCATATGCTTTGGCACAGGGTGATGTTCTGCCGCGTTTGACTTCTTTGTTTATTCAGCAAATGACCGGAACTGACCGTCAATCACTTGCACACCAGCGTTATGCTCAGATAGGCGAAAGTGAATTCGATCAGCCGTGGGGTCCAAACGGATATTCCGGAGGCATGAAAGACCTTTCTATTATCATTGAAAAAACGGCAGGCTCTTCGCCTAACTACTCCGGTGTGGCTAAAGTAATGATGGCCATGTATCTTGGATTATTTACCGATGTTTGGGGCGACATTCCCTATTCTGAAGCATTTAAGGGTGCTGACAACCTCAACCCAAGATACGATTCTCAAGAGCAGATTTACAGCACTATTCAGGATTTATTGGATGAAGCAATTTCTGAGCTTCAAAATCCCGTAAGTCCCTTGAAGCCTGGTAGCGAAGATCTAGTTTTCGGAGGTAATCTTAACCGCTGGATTAAGACTGCCTATTCATTGAAAGCACGCTATGCCCTTCACTTGAGTAAAAAGTCAGGGTTTAATCCAACAAATGTCATCTCTTTTGCAAACCAGGGAATTTCAGCCAATGCTGAAAATGCTCAAATGGTATTCGCCGGTCCACCCAACACAAATCCTTGGTTTCAGTTTAATACTCAGCGCCTTGGATATATTACTCAAACAGGTACAATGTATGACATGATGAGGGCAAAGAACGATCCGCGTATTCCGCTCTATCGTTCTGCGGACTCTTCTACAATGCCCTTCTATGGCAGTCAAACTTCTCCACTTCCCTTCATCACCAACCACGAAACCAAATTCATCATTGCTGAGGCCAAGTTTCGTGCTGGCACATTTACTCGCCAGGATTTGGTAGATGCCGTGGAAGCAAACATGACCTACCTCGGTGTAGCTGCTGCTGACATAACTACATACACAAATAACCTGCCTGCTAATCCGACTTTGGCTGACATTATGTATGAAAAGTATGTAGCGATGTTTTCACACGTTGAGGCTTGGACTGACTGGAGAAGAACGGATCTTCCAACACTCACTCCTGTGTCAGGCGCTAACCTTCCAGCCATTCCACGTCGTTTGCCCTATCCAGAGTCTGAAAGATTGTACAACGACAACTTTATCAATCTTACCGGAAACGATGCTTTCCTGAAGCGTCACTGGTGGGATGAGTAAGATTTCTTTAAAAGAAAAAGGCCGGCTTCATTGCCGGCTTTTTTATTTGTAATACTTCATTGTATTTAATACCTAATTATGGTGATTTCCTTCAGATCGATGGTAGTATGCTAGAGTTAAAATTCAACTCGAAAAGCTCTGTTTCCAAGTAAGATCACATCGCCATTTTTGAGTTCAGTAGGCTGATTAACGCGTATGTAGGTGGTTTGCAACGCGCTGCGATCAGAGAGCATCCATTTGCCGTCTTTATATTCCAATGCAGCCTGCTCGCGTGAGGTTATGGTCATATTGCCCGGGTCGGTATTATCTCGGGTTAAAATGATTTTTTCGCCTTCAAATTCCAGAGTAGCTTCTTTTTCACCCTCCTTTGGTATGCGAACGAGTTTAAGCACGTTTTTCTCAAATAGGGCCATGCGCGACGGGTCGATGGTTTTATTTACTTCGAGCTTACGGGCTTTGGGCGATGGGGCTGAAAATTCAGCCGGCACTGCTGCATTTGCAGGTGCTTTATGCGGTGGGTCTTGTGGCGGAAGCTGCTGACTCACGGGACGACTATTGTCCATATCCCAGGGGTCAATATTGGCTGATTTGCCCACTACGGTGGCATTCACAGGAGCTGAAGAGGGAGATGGTGAGGGCATGGATGAATCTTCCTCACGAAGCGGATAGTTACAGCGCTTGCAGCGATGATTGCGAGGCTCATTGGCGTATCCGCAGTTAGGGCAGCGTACAGGTTTATCGGTCATAGGGCGTTGAGTATTATTTGATCAGGTGGAGGGGGTAGGTGGTGGACTGTCTTCTTCCTCAAATGGATAGTTACAACGTTTGCAACGCTTGGCTTTTATGTCATTAGCCGTGCCGCAGTTTGGGCATCTTTTAGTTTTGGGTTTTTTGTCAGGTCCTTCTTCTATTGCCACGATTTTCAGAGTTTGGTTTTCTTTTCAAATGTAGCAGTACTGTCCTCCTGAGGTGGTTTTTTTTGTAAATCAATAGGTTTTTTGCTTAAAGTATCTTTTTCGCTTGGTGGGGAGATGGGTTTTACATTCACAGGAGTATCCTGCACCGGGATGGTAGTCGGCAGGGGTGTTTGGCGAACGACCGGAATCGGTTCGGATGAAGACTGTGGTGGTTTTTTCTGATTATTTGATGTGGGGGGACTTTGAGTATTTGGATCAGATGGCTTTGGCTTAATCGGTTCTATAGGTGAATTTGCATGAGTGGTATCAGTAGGATTAACGACCTGCGCGGAATCTGTTCTGGTAGAATCTGAATCTGTAGTAGTTGAGAAAATCGTTTTCCACGGCACTAAAATTCCGGCAGCAAATACCAGGACTAATATGCCAAACAGCATTAAGATGGGAAGTCGATTGTTTTCTTTTGTTTCAGTTGGCTGGGCATGATCAGTTTCCTGTTCGCTCTTAATGGTGCGAAGGGAGTTTCGACGGATGTCAGCAGGCTTGTCAAATGAAGTGCCTACCGGTACTTGTACGATTTCGGCCAGTATGAGGGTGACATTATCATGAGCACCTTCGGTTAGTGTGGCCTCGATGAGTTGATTGGCTGCGTCTTCAAAGTCGGAATAGTGAGTGAGTATGTCTTGAATCACTGCATCTTGCAGCATGCCGTGGAGTCCGTCGGTGCAGAGGAGCACGCGGTCGCCGGCTTTCATCTGTAGAGAGGTGAGGTCTGGTTTTACTTTGCCAGGTTCACCGCCGAGGGATTGGAGGATGATATTGCCCTGAGGGTGGTAAAAGGCTTCTTCAGGGGTAATCTTGCCGGCATCTACCAATTGCTGTACAAAGGAGTGGTCTTTTGTAATGGGTCGAAGAGTTCCGTTTCTAAAAAGGTACGCACGGCTGTCGCCCACCCAGGCAATGTGAAGCTGATCGCCCAAGGCGAGGGCAGCTACAAGCGTAGTGCCCATTCCGCTTTTTCCTGTATCAGATTGAGCGGCTTCATAAATTTTTTTATTGGCTTCTACGACAGCATTTTTGAGAAAATCTGAAGGGTCAGTCTTTTTTGAATCGAAGCCAGAAAAGGCTTTTTTCATATGCATCACGGCCAGTTCAGAAGCTACTTCACCGGCATTAGCCCCGCCCATGCCGTCAGCCACTACCCACAGGGCAACGCTTTCTTTTATGTCGTAAAGGCGGCTGGCATCGAAGTACCAGTTGTCAAAACGCTTGTCGGGGTTTAGGATGAAGTTGTCTTCGTTGTGATCGCGAACCAGCCCTTGATGTGTGCGCGCCGTGATGCGGTATTTCATGGCAATTAGGGTATTTATTTGGGAATTTGGGAGACAGGAGTGTAAACAGAAATGGTATTTCTAAATTTTCCGGAAACTATACCAACCGCCTTTATTTTTCCATCTTTCATCGTAAATATTGGCCCTCCAGAGTTACCTTGCGTGGTACCCATTGATGCAGCAAAAATGTATCCAGTATTGTCGTCTAAGCCATCAATGGTAGATACAGCTTCTCCATAAATGGGTTTAAAAGAGCTTTTCGATATATTTGCTCCATATCCAGCTGGATAACCGAATACATATAGAGGTGTCATGTATTTTAAACTCTTTGACAATTCTCGATCAATTTCAATATTCCCCGACTGATTTACTTCGAAATATGCCCAATCTCCATCATTCATATCATCTACTAAAAGTGGAAGTTTAAAGGAAGGATCATTAGGGTTTGCACCAAAAATTTTTGCAAGGAATTCATAGATTTGTTGCTGTCGACTATCTGATGGTTTACTAATATCTACGATGATTTTTTCTTGTTTGTTACCGGTCCCTTTTACATCGTTATACGTGAATGTAAACCTTTTGCCATCGGGAGAGAATATTTCATACCTGATATCTAGTGCCTTTTTTTCATAAAGTAAAATATTTGCTAATATTTCTTCTTTATTAAGAAAAATATGCTCAATATCATCGAAATCGACTAGCAAATACGTGGGAGTAACACAATGTTTTGCTGTGACTATTTTATTTTCATTTGTCAAAAAACAAGTACAGGAGCCACTCATTAATTCGATTGTGTTTGTGCCGGTTTTTAATGACATTGTCGTTTTCATAAATAATACATCGTTGATAACATTTTTTATTAATTCTTGAGCCTCCTCAGTGTTTGTTTTTGAAGGTTGAGCAGGAGGTGGTGTAACTGTAGAAGGTGTTTTAGGTATCCTGGCTACTTTATTTCTCAAATCTTTAATTTCCTGCTGTGAATACCCCAGTGCAGCCATTAGAGAATCGCTTTGTTGCTTGCTTTTTTGTTCCAGTTCGGTAGCGCGCTTCACAGCATCGGCCAATTCTTGTTGAAATTGCTTGTCCTTAAGACTATCCTGCCAGATGTAATAGCCTCCACCGCTCAATGTAAGCAGCAGCAATACAGACATCACAGCCAGAGCTGTTTTGTAGGGTCGCAGGGCTTGCTTGCCAAAGAGCGATAGGCGACGGGTGAGGCTGATGGAGTTGGCCTTGTTGTTTTTCGGTATCAGGAAGGTCATTTTGGGCCCTTCGAGGCTGAGCTGAATGGTGTCGCCGTTTTGCAGATACCAGCGGTTTTGCACCGGCCGGCCGTTAAGTAGGGTAGGGTTGCTCTTAGAGAGATGAATGAGTACATATTGGCTACCTTCCTTCTGAATGGCGGCATGTTTTCGGCTCACGGTGGGGTACTTGTCGCTGATGCGGATGCCGCAGGAGGCGTCGCGACCGATTTCGATGTAGTTTACTATCACATCTTCGCGGCTGCCGGCCTTATGAAAATCGTCAGAGGTCAAAAATTCGAGGCTAAAGTAGTTGGTACTACCGCTCAGAGCGCTAAAGCCTGCTCCGATGGATTGGCGAAATTTGGCTGCGCCGGTCATGTTTTGTGTAGCTCGTTCCATGTTGTTTATTCTTTATAAATGCGGTTAATGAGGTTTTCGATTACGTATTCTTCCAGTCGTATGTGAAAGCGCTCGAGCCGTTCCTGCACGCTGTGGATGTACAGCATCAGAATCAGGCTGAGAAAGAGCGCCACCAATGTGGTGTCAAAGGCTATGTTAAGCGCTGAGGTCACTTTGGCGATGCCTTCAGGCGTCATGGCTTCGTTGGCAAAGCCGAGCGATTGAGCGATGCCGATAATGGTGCCAATAAAGCCTACCGAAGGAATGGCCCAAGCAGCGTAGCGGATGTAGCTCTGGCGCGATTCGGCATCGGCCATGTTGATTTTGCTTTGGCTGGTTACGATTTCGAGGGCTTCGGAAGTGGATTTGTTGGCGCGAAACTTTGTACACGCCTTTTTGATCATATCGGTGAGGAAGTACTTGCGGTACTTTTCCCTGCTGATGGCTTCGAGTTTTATTTGTGCCACGTCAGCCGGAGAGAGCACGTATTGCTCTTTTTCGGGAAGAAGGCGGAAGGTGTAGGCTTTTTCCTCTTCCGTGATTTCCCGGCTAATGGCCCATAGTTCCATTACTCCAAAAAAGAAAATAAAGTAGGTAACTCCCTGCACAATGCCAGCCGGCAATTCGCCACCTAGCAAAATGGCTATACGCCGTGCTCCGGTGCCTTCTTCAGTGGTGGTGTAAAACAGCGCCAATATGACCATCAGTACTACCGCTGCTGCGGCTGAGATGAGGATGCGCGTAAATCGGTTGTTCATACTCAATCGAATTTTATGAGAAAACCATTGCCATTTTCTTGCGTCAGGCGTTCGAGAAATTTGACCTTAATAGCATTGGGATCGTCGAAAAAGTCGCGACCAACTCCGATGGCGTTGACCTGAATATTGCCGGGATTGCGCTGGCGCATGAAGGCGAGGATTTCTTCCGAAAGTTTGTTGGAGTCGTCACCTTGGCGGCAACCGGGCTCACCGTCGGTCATCAGCACAATGTCGGTTAGGCCGGTGTAGGTGTTCATCACATATTCCAATGCTTCGCGGATGGGAGTACCGCCTTTGGCCTTGAAAGTGCGAATAAACTGGCTCAGCGACTCTTTATTTGCTTCGGTCATGGGCTGTAGCGCGCCAAAATTGGCCTTATTATCACAGTCGCTCTGATAAGGAAAACGCATGACATCCACATTGTAGGATTCGTCCATCGTCGAAATGAGCATGCGCAGACCGGCTTTTACGGGGCTGAGTCGATCTTCGTTGAAGTTGTTGCTAATCATGCTGCCCGATACATCTACCACAAAGACGATGGACTTGCCGCGGAAGCTGAAACCTCGAGTAGGTGTTTTTTTCGGCGGGCAGTTGCTTTGTAATGTCAGCCCACAGTTGTCCATCCATTGTTTGTACTTTTTCAAGTCTTCTACTTGAGCTTGAAGTTTTTCGACTTGTTCTTTTAGCTGTTGCGTATTTTGAACGGCTTGTTGGAGTTCTTTTTCCACCTTTTCCATTTGCTGCATGATTTGCTGCAGCACTTTTTTATCAACCGAATTCTCCAGCTGTTGCATCTTTTGCTTTAAGTCTTGCACCTCTATACCCAAATCTTTTAAGGCATCGGCAGCATCTTTGCTTTTGATGTCCATTTTTGGAACGATCACAAAGAGGATGATCACTGCGGCCAGAGCACCGGATAGCAGGTCGAGGAAGGAGATGGAAAATACCTGAAGTTCCTTTTTGGCCATATCACCGGTGTTTTACTATCACTTTTAAGGTGGTGTCGCCAAAGGTGATGATGTCGCCAATGTGGAGCTCTATGCCCTGCTGTCCGGCTTCTACACCATTTACCAAGGTTCCGTTGGTACTGGGTCTGTATTGGCCATTGGTCACATCTATGCGTGTTTGTCCGTCGCTGATCAGCCATTTTTTGTGCACTCGATCTCGAATAATCGTGGCATGAAACCGGCTGATGTAGCTGGTGTGGTGCTCTACGATGCCGATGTGGTTGGCCTGTGGCCACTCCGGATTGTACCAGCCTATGTAGATGATATCACCGGTGAGCTCAGCCTGGCGCGAGAGATTGTAAATGCGTCCCGGTTCGTCGCCATGCATCACTTCCAGACCTACAATGTGCTGGTCGAAGTGTATGTGCTGATTGCTCTTGTGGTCAGAGGCATTGAGCATATCTAGTAGTTCGTTGGCGCTTTGGGCGCGCTTTTTATAGTCATGATGTAGTGATTTTTCAAAAATTCCTGTCCAATGATCAGGGATGCCAGGTAAGTGCATGCGGGCATCATCCCACTGGCCTTTGTTGGCGCGAAGCACATATGGGCCGATGTGTTCTTCGCTTTCAAGAGGGCCGAAAGGCAGCTTGCCGGTTAGAATTTCGTAGAATGTAGCTCCAAACGAAAACAAGTCGGTAGCCGGACTCATGGCTTTGAAGGAAATTTTCTGATTAAGCTGCTCTGGCGGCATGTAGGCGTAGGTGCCAAATACAGCCTCAGCATGCCCGAGAAAGTTTCGGCGCGTCATGCGCGCATTCTGAAAACCAGCGATCCCAAAGTCAGTGAGCTTTGCATTGCCCTCGGCGTCCATTAAAATGTTTACGGGCTTTAGATCGCGGTGTATCACGCCATTTTCATGTAACGCTTTTAAGCCCAGTAGGCATTGAACGGCCAGGCGATCCACTTCGTCGTAGGAGCTGTAGTTGATCACGAGCTTTTCCAGAGAACCACCGGCACAATACTCCATTACCATGAAAGGATTGCCTTTATGCTCTCCTTTGTCTATAGATCTTACCAAAAATGGGCTGTCGATCTGGCCACAAGTGTATTCGCGCTCAAAGCGCTGGCCGAAGGTCTTTCTCTCCTCCGGCATCAGCTCCCAAAACTTCATAATTTTGAGCGCTACAGTGCTGTCTGTAGTTCTGTTCTTTGCTTTTACCACAATGCCAAACGTGCCTTCACCCAGAAACTTATCGACCTGATAGCGGTCGATGAGGTCACCTTCGTAAAAAATCACTTTCTCAGGCACAGCTGTCATTACAGTGAGTTTGCTCACAAAACTTTTATATCTGAGCGAAGACTTACTTCATACAAATGCCGTATTTTTTGAAAAAAAGCAATGGAAGCTTAAATCAATGGCTTCTATTTGGTTTAAAAGTTTAGTATGTAAGAAATTTGCAAAAATTTTCGGGGGATGCAGAAAAAAATTGTTCTGCTCGGTTACATGGGTTCTGGTAAGACAACCATAGGTCGAATCCTTGCTAACGAGATGAAACTTCCCTTTTGGGATCTGGACGAGGTAATCGGCCAGATGTTTGGTATGACAGTACCTTACATGATTCAGAAAAAAGGAGAGATCTTTTTCCGCGAATGCGAGCAAAAGGCGCTCAACGTCGTTCTGCAAAATCCCTCTTACATCTTAGCCTCTGGTGGCGGTACGCCTTGTTATTACGACAATATTGACGTCATAAACGCGCATTCTACCAGCATCTACTTTCAGTGTTCGCCCACTACGCTTAGTCAACGTCTTTTACCAGAAAAGCAAAATCGCCCATTAATCGCTGATATAGAAGACGATTTCCTCTCCGAATACATTGCGAAGCATCTCTTTGAACGCATGCCCTATTATCAGAAGGCGCACATTACCATTGATGCCAATGGAGATGTGGAGTCCATTGTGAGCAAATTACTTGAGAAATTGAGCGTACATCCCTAATTACAACTTGGTCACGTCACCATTGCTAAACAGCTCCCTTTAAAGGGATGAGTTTTTTTTATTTTTTTTTGGGCGTGCCCCTCACCTCCTTCGCTTCGCTCAGTCGTTCGGGTCGGCGTGCTCCGGGGTACGCTTCGCTTCCGTGCTACGGCTCCGCTCTGCTACGCCTTCGCCCCGCGCTGGCGCGCGCCCTTCGCATGCCTCACGCGAGGAAGGGTGATAAAAAATGAAACTCACATCTCTGGCCATATCGATGAATGCTTTTTTTTTACTCACCACCCCATCCCCCCTACCGACGAAAGCTCTTAAGAGCTTTGTCGGCATCTGTGGCTCTCTATGACCTGCGGACGCAATGAGAGAGATTTAGGGTGAGTAAAATGGATCTGCTCAAATCTGTAATTGGATCTGTAAAAATCTGTGTCCCCAGTTTTAGTTAAAGTTAAAGTACAAAGTTTTTAAAAGCGGCCTGAGGCCGCTACCGCGTGAGGGATAGAAGCGGATATGAGCCGCAGCGGGTGGGGCACAGTGGCACCAGGGCGAGGCTGGCTGGCCCGAAGGGCAGACAACGCAGCCCTGGTGTGGTGGATTTACAGCCTCTTGATTGGGCAAGTAGGATGTGCCACCCCCACCCGCAAGGCGAATATGAGCGGATAGCCCGGCCCGAGCAGCTGCCCGATAGGGCAACCTGCGAGGGACACGCCCAAATAAGAAAAATGAAAAACTAAGAACACTCGGGTTTCCAACGGCGGTAGCGCATGAAGGTCTTGCGCTGCTTCACCTGGCGGAGGAGTTTTTTCTGCTCTTCGAGGGGTAGGTGTATTACCTCTTGGCAAGCGGGGGAGCAGGTGCCTTCGTACTCGCGGGCACAATCGTCGCACTGAAGGAAGAGGATGTTGCAGGCCTTGTTGGCACAGTTGCGATGGGTATCGCAAGGCTTGCCGCACTGGTGGCATGTGGCGATGACCTCTGAGCTGATGTGTTCGCCCAAGCGATTGTCGAAGACGAAGTTTTTGCCGCGGAAGCGGTTTTCGAGGCCTTCTTCTTTTACTTGGCGATAGTAGTCGATGATGCCGCCGTGCAGCTGGTTTACGTTTTTAAAGCCGTGGTGGCGCAGGTAGGCTGAGGCCTTTTCGCAGCGAATGCCGCCGGTGCAGTAGAGTAGGATGGGGTCGTCTTCGCAGCCGCGCAGCATGTTGAGTACTTCAGGCAGCTCCTCGCGGAAGGTTTCAGCCTGTGGCAGGAGTGCCCCTTCGAAATGGCCCACTTCGCTTTCGTAGAAGTTGCGCATGTCTACAATTTTTACGTTGGGCAGCTTCATCATTTCATTCCATTCTCTTGCGGTGAGGTGGCGGCCTACGTTGGTCACGTCGTATTCGTCGTCGTTCAGGCCATCGGCTACGATTTTCTTGCGCACCTTCACGGTGAGCTTTATAAAGGATTTGTTGTCGTGTTCTACAGCTATTTTAAAGGGGATGTTTTCGAACTCGGGTATGGCGTAGAGTTCTTGTTTAAATTGGTCGAAGTAATGCTCGGGTACATTCATCTGTGCGTTAATGCCTTCGTGGGCTACGTAGATGCGTCCGAGGCAGTTGAGCCGGCTCCACATTTCGAAGAGTCGGTCACGCATCTGGTCGGGATTGTCGATAATCACGTAGCGATAAAAGGAGAGCGTGATGCGACGAAAGGTTTCGCTTTCGAGTTTTTTCAGGAGCTCTTCGCGGCTTAGTCGATTTACCAGTCGTGCTTTCTTGTGTGCGTTAGGATCCATATTCTTATGGCTATCAGCAGAGTGGTCGCAAAAATATAGGCTCAAAAGGGTAATGTTTTATGACAATTAAACAGATAAGACGTAGTGCAGTTGGGTTTAAGTTTTGGTTTTTATCGATTGCTGGCCAGGGGTTTAGATTCATCTTGGGCAGCTGGTGGTGCAATGTGGTAGGAGTCGAGCTGCTGGCGGGTACGGGCGATAGACTGAAGATAGGCAGCCTTGTACTTGTCGTCCATAGGCTTGGCTACGGGCAAGTCGATGGATAGGGGATCTACTTGCTTGCCGTTTTTCCAGAATCGATAACATACGTGCGGGCCGGTGGCAAGACCTGTGCTGCCGACGTAGCCGATGATGTCGCCTTGCTTGACGCGCGAGCCTACGCGCAGGCCAGCCTTGAAGCGACTCATGTGGAGGTATTGCGTTGAGTAGGTTTTGTTGTGCTTTACTTTTACGTAATTGCCGTTGCCTGCAGTGTATCCCATGGCTTCAATTATGCCGTCGGCAGTAGTCATGATGGGTGTGCCATGTGGAGCCGCATAATCTGTACCTAAGTGAGGGCGAGTAGTTTTTAGTACAGGGTGGAATCTGCGAAGATTGTAGCGCGAGGTGATGCGGAAGAAATTAAGAGGTGCCTTTAAGAAAAAGCTCTTGAGGGCTTCGGCTTGTTCGTTGTAGTAGCCGTCGATGGCTCCGTCGGCAGAGCGGTAGTAAAAGCCGTAGTGAGGCTTGTTTTTGTGAAAAAGCACAGCAGCTAAAATTTTGCCGGTACCCATGGGGATGCTGTCGTCCACCATCTGCTGCTCGTAAATGAGCTTAATGGAGTCGTTGGGTTGTATTTTGAAGAAGTCGATGGACCAGGAATAGAGGTCAGCGAGACGCACAACCACTGTAGCAGGCACGCCTTGATCGACAAGGTCTTGATACAAAGAGCTTTGAATAATGGCGCCTATGGTGCGTTGTGAGGTTACAACTTGTTTTAGCTCTTGGTAGGCGTAGAGGCTGTCGGTAAGTCGCATCACTACCTTTTTGGCCGGATTCACTTCATATACCGCATAAGTAGGCAGGCTATCAGCCCTACTGACGAAAATGCGAATCGCTTGACCCGGAACGATCTCAACCGGTCGGAGGTAGTCCATGGCGAGCAAGGATACACGCTGCGCTGTGGCTGCAGCGATGTTAGCTCGGGCCAGAGCTTTTGGCAATATGTCGCCTGTACGTACAGTGACAGTGGCAGTATCGTAATCGGAAAGTGAGAGGCCGTGGAAAAAGATTTCTGCTTCTTCAGCGATTTCTTCTTCTAGTTCGGTATCCTCGGAATTGGAGATTTTTGTAATGATGAGTTTAAAAGAGATCAGTGCGAATAAGAAAAGTAGTAAAAGAGCGGTTCGTTTCAGGACTTTTTTATTCAACGGTGGTTGTTTTTTTTTGGTGATTAATCAATTTGATGCTGGGCTAGATGTTTTTTTACCCACGACTTGCCCCATTCTTCAATCTCGGTTTGCGACCAAAGATCGGGATAAAAGATGCGTTTTTGAAAGCGAGGTGGTAAGTACTTCTGCCAGTTGGTGCCACCAGTTGCAGCTATGTCGTTGGGTCTTCGGGCCAGATAGGTCACGGCAGACTTGTAGTGCTGCAAGGGCCAATTCACATTCACATTCAGATCAAATGCGCGGTAGAGCATTTTCAGCTCCTCGTCGGCGCGACCGAGATTTTCGAGGCGGAGGTAATGATCCCAAAGAGTGCGCCCCACAAAAGTCTTGGCCATATGGATGAGCTCTTGGCTGTACTTTTCTTCAAATTGGCGCAGGGTGAGGGTTTTCTCGCCTGTAGCTTCTACGATAGCACCTTTTTTCCAGTAAATATATTCGTACATCTCTTCGATGGAGGCGTTTTTTGAAGCCAGTTGCTCGCGGTATTCTTTATCCACAAGTCGAATGAAGTGCGTAGCCCCGATTTCAATCATACGATACTGAGCGCTCTGGAAGCCGCTGGCCGGAATCAGTGAAAGGCGGAATTTTAAAAATTGCTCGCGCTCCATCCCTTCGTTCATGATTTCAAAGGAGTGCGTAAGCGCATCGAAATAGCGATTCATACGCTGTAGGCGCATTTTCACTTCTTCTAAGGAAGCGTCTGGAGTATCAGCTAACTTATTGATTTCGTGAAGAGTAAGCTTGAAATAGAGTTCCGTGATCTGGTGATACATGATGAAGATGGGCTCATCGTGTAATGGAGTCCTGGGATTTTGGAGGCTCAGCAGCGTATCGAGGTGGATGTAATTCCAGTAAGTGAGATAGTCGGCATAGAGCAGACCGTCGAGAAAAGCGATGAGGTCTTGTCCGCTGGCCTTGTATTTGGCTGAGAGCTTTTCGATGCGTTCGACCAGTTCGGGGCTAAAATCCATGATTTTGTTTGGCTTCAGTTTTTTGCAAAGGTAGTCTTTACACTATGAAAATACCCTGATAAAAGGTAGTTAACACAGAATACTAAGAGCTTCGTAAGAATAGATCACTATCTGTAAGGAGAAAAAATCTTATACTTTCTGCTCGATTTTTCATAAAAAATGCGCTGAAAACTCCAAGCTTTCAGCGCATTAAAGAGTATAATACTGTGCGCTTACTAAACTAGTACAGATTCTCTGTGTTGGGTAAGGTCGAGTCCGTCAATTTCTTGTGCTTCTGACACACGCATGGGAATAATGCGTTCGGTGAGTTTATACAGAAGCCACGAAACTCCAAAGACAAAAGCAACTACGACGACCAGAGCGGCTAAATGAGCAAGAAACAGCTCAGTAGAACCGGTAATCAGTCCACCTACACGAGCAAAAACAGCGGTAAATATCATTCCCGAAATGCCGCCAACACCATGACAAGGAAACACATCGAGCGTATCGTCGAGCGATGAGCGCTCTCGCCTCCGAACGGCATAGTTGCTAATGATGGCAGAGGTAAAACCAATAAAAAGTGAAGCTCCATAGCCCACAAAACCTGCTGCCGGTGTAATGGCTACCAGTCCAACCACCGCTCCAATGCAAGCGCCCAGAGCGCTGATTTTTCTGCCACGGTACACATCGGTGAGCACCCAGCCTATCAGTGCCGATGCACTTGCTAGATGTGTATTGATAAATGCATCGACTGCCAGAGCGTTTGCTCCCAGGGCTGATCCTGAATTAAAGCCAAACCAGCCGAACCAAAGCAAGCCCGTGCCGAGAATTACATATGGAATGTTGATGGGTGCCGGTGTAGTGTCGCGTCTTGGGCCCATGTGAATGGCACCTGCTAATGCAGCTACGCCCGCTGATATATGTACCACCGTGCCTCCAGCAAAATCGAGCACACCCCATTTAGCCAAGAAACCATCAGGATGCCAGGTCCAGTGCGCCAGAGGGCAATACACCAGCAGGGAAAACAACATCATAAACACCAAATATGCCCAGAACCGAATTCGCTCTGCAAAGCTGCCTGTGATGAGCGCTGGCGTAATAATGGCAAACTTCATCTGAAAGGCTGCAAAAAGCACAAATGGCAATCCGCTGCCCAATACCGGATGCTGGGCTGTGCCGACGTCTTTAAAAAAGGCATAGGTCAAAGGATTTCCGATGAATCCGCCTAAGGAATCGCCAAATGCCAAACTAAAGCCCACTGCATACCACAAAAAGGTGATGATGCCAAGCGCCACAAAACTTTGAAGTAAGGTGGAAATAATGTTTTTTGGCCGCACCATTCCACCGTAAAAAAAGGATAGTCCAGGCGTCATCAGTAAGACTAATCCAGCTGAAGTGATCATCCATGCTACATCGCCGGTAGTTGCTGAATATTCGCCCTCTGGATGCGGGGTTGGGAGTATGGCAGCTAATGCAGCAATGGCAAAAAGGAGAAACACGATGCTACGTACAACTAATAGTTTTCTTTTTTCTGACATGGTCAAGGGGTTTTGATTGCGAAAGCAATATTAATGGAATCTGGAGAATAATGCATTAAATATGCAAGTACCCCCTTAAAAAATTCATTAAAAAGCCAAAAAAATACATTTAAAATCAGACATACCCCTACGAAAATAGGGGGTGAGATAAAAATAAATATTTCAAATCGGGTTTTAGAACTTTAAAAGACAATCGCAAAACTTTTAATTTTTTACGCATGGAGCACTTATAGATGGAAGAAAGTTGACGTCCGGTTGTATTGTGTTAATTTGTAAACTTTCGATCAGCAAGGGCTTAGTGCAGAGATTTGCATTTACAATAAATGGATGGCCGAGATTTCAAAGAAATTGCTGTTACAAGGTCATCAGAAAGTGTTCGAATCAGGACTTTTTAAACCTCGTAAAGACGATGCTGGCCGTGAAACCATAGTTGCTCATAGAAAGCGCATAATCGCGCCTGTTTGTATAGTCAGGGTAGTTAAACTCTTCGAACGTAAACATGTAGTACGGTCGAATCTCAAGAAACCGCCAGCGCAGAATGAGGCTGAGATTCAAGCCATCGTGTATGGGTCCTTTCCAATACAAAAGTTGTATGGTTTCAACGTAATCGACCCATTTACCATTTTCAAATTCATCTCTGGGGTAAAACTTTTTCTGCAAGTGTACATTCCCAAAGTTGTAATGGATGCCAAAGCGCAGGAAAGAACCCTCCCCACCAAACACGAAGCCCACCGAGTGGCAACCGTACCGCATTCGGTATTGTCCTATCAAATTTCGATCGGGAAAGTAGGCTTCGTTGCTGTAGTTGCGCTTACGATAATAATTATATTCCAACGATACGGGTATTCCATTGCCAAAATCATCGCCGAAATTCATGCGCAATCCCCAAAAGTAACCTGTGCCTACCGGTGATAAGGCAAATTCTCCCTGGTCAGGGTAAGTCTGCTGATAATCGGCGTTTACGTTTTTAAAATATTCAGGGATTTTTGTTAGTACCGGCATGTTATATCCAATGTAAAAGTCAAATAATTTCTGACCTGAGGCTATACTGCCGGCAACAAGCATCCATACCAATAGTAATGCCCGATACATTTTTTAGTTCATTTTTTACAAACTTCCCATTGCATACCATTTAATTCGATACTGCAAATGCAGTATTACTTCCATACAGCTATTGACAATCCTTAACAAACCAATAAAGAAGCATCGACTTACTTTTGAGCCCGATAGACGGTTGATAATGAATTTCATTAGAAAATACTGGCCGGTGCTTGCTACGCCTTTGCTTTTATGGGCATCTTGGCCCGATAGGGGCTTTCCACTGTTCATTTTTATTGCCTTTGTGCCTTTGCTTTGGTTGTATGAAGTTGTTTCTAATTCAGAACCCAAGCGCTATCGGGCCTTCAGGGTTTGGTTTACGATGTATGTCGCTTTCGCTTTATTTAATTTATTCGTCACCAGCTGGATATGGAATGCCCACTGGAGTGGGGTAGTGGCAGTATGCACCTTCAATGCCGCACTAATGGCGCTAGTGTTTTTGGCAGCGCACAAAGTAAGACATGTGCTTGGGCCAAAAAGGGGCTGGATTGCTTTGGTGGCGTTTTGGCTGGCCTTTGAAAATTTTCACCAAGACTGGGAGATGAGCTGGCCATGGCTTACGTTAGGAAATGCCTTTGCCCATTATCCGGAGTGGGTTCAGTGGTACGACATTACAAGTGTTTCTGGAGGTACTCTTTGGATTTGGATTGTAAATATCTTGATTTATCATGTGTTTAAACAGTATTTAAAAAAATCAACACCTTTCCGGCGTTTGGCCTTTAGTTACATTAGCATTGTGCTCTGGATAGGTCTTCCGGTTGTTTATAGCCTTTACAAATACAATACTTATGTTGACAACCCGGTCGGTAGCACGCGAGTAGTGATCGTTCAGCCAAATTTTGATGCCTACACAGAGAAATTTGATTTGCCACAAACATTTCAAATTCAACGATTTATTGAATTAGCGCAGTCTAAAATGGACAGCACGACCGAATGGGTCATCGGCCCTGAGACCATGCTGCCTGAGCCTATCGAAGAGAGTGCTGCAAGGTATCATCCCGATTACCAGTTGCTCAATGCTTTTAAGGACCAATATCCTAGAGTAAATCTGTTGTTAGGTGCTTCTACCTATACGAGTTACACAGATCCGGCTAAGGTTACCCCAACTGCTCGCAAATATGCCAATGCCGAAGCGTGGTATGATGTGTTCAATGCGGCTGCTTTTTTTGGCGAGGTATATCAACCGAAATTTTACCACAAGTCGAAACTTGTGGTAGGGGTTGAGCACTTTCCCTTTTCTACGCTGCTCAAGCCTTTGCTTGAGCAAGCCGTGGGATCGTTTGGTGGCACCACAGGTACACATGGCATTCAAAAGGAGCGCACGGTATTTCTGCATTCGGTCAATGGTTCAGGCACATCTTCGGTCATTTGTTTTGAATCTGTTTTTCCAGAGTTTGTTAGCCTTTTTGTAAGAAATGGCGCGAATTTTATTTCCATTATTACTAACGACGATTGGTGGGGAAACACGGCGGGCCATAGGCAGCACTTGCAGTATGCTCGTCTTAGAGCAGTAGAAAATCGCCGATGGATAGCCCGCAGCGCTAATACGGGAATTTCAGCCGTGATCAATTCGAGAGGAGATATTGTGCAAGCGCTTCCTTATAAATCTGCTGGTGCGCTGGCAGCTGACATTCCTTTGCTCACGGAGCAGACCTTCTTTACGGCTACTGGCGATGTGATTTCGCGGGTATCCTGGTTTCTGTCGGGTTTTTTGGTATTGTATACCTTGGCTTATGCATTAAGAAAGAAAAAAATAGAAACTTGATGCCGAACAGTCAGACGTTTACGCGGTTTAAGTATTTGAATAACTACGAGAGTACATGTCTAATTTTCAAAAGATAAGGCTTTTTCCACTGCGGTTGTTTTTGCTGCCAGGAGAGTCAGCTGATTTACACATTTATGAGGAGCGCTATAAACAATTGCTAAAAGACATATTAAAGGGAGATCGGCAATTTGGCATCGTACTAGCAAGTCCGCTCAATACCAGAAACTTAGGAAGTCTGGTCGAAATTATCGACGTTACCAAGCGCTACCCTGGAGGTGAAGCTGACATCATCGTGAAGTGCAAAGAGCTGTTTTACTTAAAGAAGTTTATTTCTTCGTACGATGCAGACAGCCTGTATCCAGGAGGGCTGGTAGAGGAACTGCTCTTTGACGATTACTTGTGTCCGAAGGCTCTTCTCTTTGAATTTGAGCAATACAAAGAAATTCGCGATGAGCAATATTTCTTTGTCGATACCATCACTTTGCACCAGTTGGCTCTAAAACTTCCAATGAGCGAAGCTGAAAAAATTGAATATGTAAAGTGCTCAACCTTTGAGTCTCGCGTTTCTTATTTGAGGAGTTTCATAAAATACCTGAAACTCATTGAAATCCAAGAAAAAAATACATATCATTCCATTTATTTGAATTAGTTGCTATATTAGCTGAATGTTAATAAGTGGCTAAAAGTGTTTCTTCACATCCAGAACGGTATCGAAATACAGCATTCAGCGCAATTTGTTGCGCGGCTCAAGACCCATTTAGGGCCTGTTTTTGTTTTCAATCAAGAAATTGTGATTCGGAATTACAATGACTTTCCTCTGTTGCTCACCAATAGGCATTGGGAAATTAAAGACCTCTATTTGCAGTCGAGTGAGCTATCGGGTGAGGGTTTCACCGGGCAGGTGCCCTTAATATTGCCCAACTGTTCGTTCTCTTACTCTACGTTGTTGCATTTCAGGAGTTTCATTGGTAAAATAAAAGGGTATTATACTTTAATATCGTCTGAAGATTCTAGGCTTTTTAAGATAGAATTTCCTGAATTTCAGTTGATAGCCAGTCACATTTTAAACTGATAAAGAATGAAGTTAGCCCTGAGTTTGGTGTTCTATTACTTCATGCATTCGCTTTTGGCGTCTCTGGCGGTGAAAAGATTTTTTATCCAACATCTTTCTGTACAGAATTATCGACTTTTCTATTCGCTCTTATCAGTTGTACTGTTAGCAATACCATTGAATTTTTATCTTAAAAGTGCCTCTAATAATTTTTTTAACACCGGTATTGTTGGCCGGTTTGTCTTCTTGACGTTGGCTTTGCTGTCGCTTCGGGTTTTTGTGCTTTCCTTCCGCAGAGTGCGTATCTCTGAATTTTTGGGTTTTCAAACAACCGAAAACACTCCATTGATCGTAAATGGCATTTACCGTCACTTACGGCATCCTTTGTATTTTGCTACTATTGCCTTGTTAGCAGGATTGTTTATAGCCATACCTTCAGAAAAGAATCTCATTTTACTCACAATCACCTCATTATATGTCATCATAGGTGCTGCGTTGGAAGAGGATCGATTGATTCAGCAATTTGGCGACAAATACGTTGCCTACCGCAGTCAAACGCCCATGCTTCTGCCCAACGATCCCTTGAGCTTCTTGCGCTTTGTCATAAGAAACCCTTAAGCTCTTTTAATCTTTGGTATAGGCTACTTTTGCGGCTCACAAGATGGAATTTGACAAGCTGTAATGGAATACAATCATCGCGACATTGAGAAGCGCTGGGTAGAGTACTGGCGCACACATCGACTTTATGAAACCAAAGAAGACCCCTCGAAACCCAAATACTATGTGCTCGACATGTTTCCCTATCCATCAGGAGCAGGGCTTCATGTGGGCCATCCACTCGGCTACATAGCCAGCGATATTTACGCGCGCTACAAGCGCCACAAGGGCTATAACGTGCTTCACCCCATGGGCTATGATAGCTTTGGGTTGCCGGCTGAGCAGTATGCTATACAAACAGGGCAACATCCGGCCATCACTACCGAGCGCAACATTCAGCGCTATCGCCAGCAGCTCGATCAGCTCGGACTGAGCTACGATTGGAGTCGCGAGGTGCGCACCAGCGATCCAGCTTATTACAAGTGGACTCAGTGGATTTTTCTTAAATTCTTCGACTCGTGGTATAACAAAGACACCGATAAAGCCGAGCACATTCAATCGCTTATTGCGCATTTCGAAAAGAATGGCACCCATGGGCTCAACGCAGCCTGTACCGAGCCGCTTGAGTTTTCTGCCCAGGATTGGGCGAATTTCTCTGAAGAAAAAAAGCAAGAAATTCTCCTTAACTACCGCCTAGCCTATCGCTCAGAGAGCGTGGTAAACTGGTGCCCGGCGCTTGGAACCGTACTGGCCAACGATGAAGTAAAAGATGGCCTCTCTGAGAGAGGTGGACATCCGGTTGAGCAAAAAAAGATGATGCAGTGGAGCCTGCGCATATCAGCCTACGCGCAGCGATTGCTCAACGGTTTAGACACCATCGATTGGAGCGAAGCACTTAAAGAATCTCAGCGCAATTGGATTGGCCGAAGTGAGGGGGCACTAATCCAATTTGCCACTGATCAAGGTCCCAATATCACAGTTTTTACCACTCGGCCAGATACGCTCTTTGGTTCTACGTTTTTGGTTTTGGCCCCAGAGCATGAGTTGGTCGACGCCATCACTACAGATGCTTACAGAGCAGACGTCGAGGCCTATCGGTCGTACGTAAAATCGCGCAGCGAGCGCGACCGCATGGCCGACGTAAAAACCGTTACAGGTCAATTTACCGGTTGTTACGCCATACATCCGTTTACAGGCGAGAAACTCCCGGTGTACATTGCCGAGTACGTCTTAGCCGGCTATGGCACTGGAGCCATCATGGCTGTGCCGGCACACGACGGTCGCGACCATCGCTTTGCTTTGAAGTTTCAGTTGCCCATTCGCCAGGTGATTGAACCGGGTTTTGATTGGGATTTTTCAAAAGAAGCCTATGAAGAAAAAGTAGGAACTTCGGTAAACTCCGATTTCATTTCAGGCTTACAAGTACCTCAGGCCATACAGCGCATGATCGAAGAATTGGTAGCACGCGGCATCGGACAGCGCAAGGTAAATTTTCGACTTCGCGATGCGGTCTTTGGTCGTCAGCGCTATTGGGGCGAGCCTATCCCGATTTATTACAAAAACGGTATTCCCTATCCATTGCCTGTTGATAAACTCCCGCTCGAACTCCCCACTATCGATAAATATTTGCCTACCGAAGAGGGCGAACCGCCCTTAGCGCGTGCTCAAAACTGGCACTACACCGATGAGGATGGCAATAGGTGGCCTCTTGAAACCACCACTATGCCCGGCTGGGCTGGTAGCAGTTGGTACTACCTGCGTTATATGGACCCTCACAATCCAAATGCCCCTTTTTCAAAAGAAGCTGAACTCTACTGGCAGAATGTAGATCTCTACATGGGCGGCTCTGAACATGCCACAGGCCATCTGCTCTATGCCCGATTTTGGCATAAATTTCTATACGACCTCGGCTATGTAAGCACAGAGGAGCCCTTCCAAAAGCTCATCAACCAGGGAATGATTCAAGGCATGAGCGCTTTCGTGTACCGCATTAAGGGCGAAAAGCGCTTTGTCACCTACAGCAAAAAAGATCAGTTTGACACTCAGGCGCTTCATGTAGATGTATCATTGGTTGAAAACAATACCTTGAACATCGATGCGTTTAAGCAATGGAGGTCAGAGTATGCTGATTACGAATTCATTACGGAAGACGACGGCTCTTATAAGGTGGGTCGAGAGGTGGAAAAAATGTCGAAATCAAAATACAATGTAATTAACCCCGACGACATCGTTGAAAAGTACGGAGCCGATACTCTGCGCGTATATGAAATGTTCCTCGGCCCAATAGAGCTTTCAAAGCCCTGGAATACCGACGGTATAACCGGCGTTTATAACTTTTTAAGAAAATATTGGCGCCTGCACTTCGATCCGAAAGGCAATTTTTCAGTTACAGACGATGAACCGACAAGAGAAGAGCTTAAAATTCTTCATAAAACCATAAAAAAAGTAACGCTCGACATTGAAAACTTCAGCTACAACACTTGCGTTTCAGCATTTATGATTTGTGTAAACGAGTTGTCGGCATTGAAGTGTAACAAAATGCAAATTCTTGAACCACTAGCAGTGCTGCTTGCACCTTTTGCCCCTCACGTTGCAGAAGAGTGCTATCAAAAAATGAGACCTGGAGAGTCAGTCTTATTGGCACCGTGGCCAATATGGGACGAACAAATCCTTGTGGAAAACACCTTTGAATATCCGGTGAGCTTCAATGGAAAAACGCGCTTTAACCTTTTGCTCTCTAAAACGCTTTCACCAAAAGAGATCGAAGAAGCTGTGCTAGCCGAACCAAAAACAGCAAAATACCTCGACGGTAAGACGCCTAAAAAAGTCATTGTAGTACCCGGCCGAATAATAAATATCGTTGTCTGATGAAATTGCCAAGACCCTATACCCTTTCTGAAATCGCCAACTTACTTCAGTGCGAATACAAAGGCGATAAAGACCAGATAGTCACTGGCTTTAACGAAATTCACCGCGTAGAACCAGGAGATATCGTCTTTGTCGATCACCCTAAATATTACGACAGAGCACTTCGAAGCTCTGCCACTGTTATTTTGATAAACAAAAAGGTGGAGGTGCCTAAGGGCAAAGGCTTGCTAATCTCCGATGACCCCTTTCGCGATTTTAACAAGCTCACCCGTTTCTTCAACCCCACAACGTACAATTCTGTACCTATTTCCGATAAGGCTAGCGTAGGCGAAGGCACAATTGTAGAGCCTTACGTAACAATAGGTGAGCGGGTGATTATTGGCAAAAACTGTATCATCCACAGCGGAGTACGCATACTAAATGACACTACTATTGGCGACAATGTGATCATACAGCCCAATACAGTCATTGGTTCTCATGCGTTTTACTACAAAAAACGCCCTGAAGGTTACGACCGATTGCTCAGCGGTGGAGGTGTGCTCATTGAAGACAACGTAGAGATAGGTGCAGGATGTACCATCGATCGAGGAGTAACTGCTACTACCCTTATAGGCCGAGGCACTAAAATCGATAACCAAGTGCAAATAGGCCATGATACCATTATCGGTAAAAATTGCCTTATCGCATCCCATGTTGGCATAGCTGGCTGTGTGGACATTGGCGATGAAGTCATTCTTTGGGGGCAGGTGGGCGTAGCTTCTGGTCTTAAAATTGGTTCAAAAGCGGTTCTTCTGGGCCAATCAGGTGTAACCAAAGACTTGGAAGGCGGAAAAACTTATTTCGGCTCACCCGCCGAAGATGCACGTAAAAAATACCGAGAATTAGCGAGTATTCGGGTACTTCCGGAGATTATTGAGCGTCTTGAAATGGATTAGAGTAACTTTTTATCTACTTTTGCCGTTCTTAAGGAAAAATCAAACAATTATGAAAAAAACCACAATTGCGCTTCTTTCTGCCCTTTTCATTGGCGCCATAGCTTGTAAACGCGATAATAACGATCAACCACAACAAAAAGCTCTCTCAGAAATCATTGTCGGCGGATGGGAACTTACCAAAATGGATGTCTCTGCCAAAGCCAATTTTCTGGGCCAGCAAGTGGATATTATCGGCACAGGTTCAGACTTTACAGGTGTTGCTACTTTCAAGGCAAATCCTCAGGAAATCAGTTCTACAGCCAGCGCTTCAGTTAATGTGAAAATCGTTCTCGGTGGAACTGAAATTCCTTTCGACACTCTAAGCTTTGAAAACGTATTTGATCTCTACAAATACAGCGTATTGAGCAACCAGCAAATTCGCTTGATCGGTCCTGAACAAGATACCATCAACATCGATGTAAAAGGTTACACCGAAAATACCATCGATATGGAATTTGTGGAAGACATCCCTGATGAAACGACAGGACAGGTCGTAAGTACAACATTTAAAGTAAGTGTTCGCAAAAAATAAGCTTCACCTAAATTGCACAGAAGGTGTCCAAAAAGTAAAGGACGCCTTCTTTTTTATTTTGATAAAACCCTTAATTGAAGTAAATTAGAGCCATCATAGACATTTTAAGTGAGGCGAGTAGTCTTTAAACAGCAACCCGGCAAAT
>NZ_BHZE01000016.1 GCF_003851885.1 Thermaurantimonas aggregans
TTGCCGGGTTGCTGTTTAAAGACTACTCGCCTCACTTAAAATGTCTATGATGGCTCTAATTTACTTCAATTAAGGGTTTTATCAAAATAAAAAAGAAGGCGTCCTTTACTTTTTGGACACCTTCTTTCTTTTTATACTTGCGCATGAATAAAAAGGAAATTCACCTCCACTACACCACCCTGCACCTCACTGAAGCAGATCGCGAAACACAAGATTTGGTACAGGAAGCACAGAGGGCAGCAAGTAGAGCACATGCTCCGTATTCGAAATTTAAAGTAGGTGCTGCTTTACTCCTAAGCGACGGTACTATAATAACAGGCAGCAATCAAGAGAATGCCGCGTACCCCAGCGGACTCTGCGCTGAGCGCGTGGCGCTCTTTCAGGTAGGCCATTTATGCAATGGTCAATCGATCCGAAAAGCAGCCATTGCTGTACCTCACGTCATGGGAGAGCAAATTATCCCACCATGTGGCGCATGCTTGCAAGTATTTGCTGAATATAGAAATGCACAAGACTCTGAGATACAAGTCATTCTAGCCAACGGGAGTGGTCATTTATTAGTTGCCCCCGACATAAGCACTTTTCTTCCTTTTTCGTTTACTAATAAGCACCTCAGTAGCGATTGAGATTTAGCCAGTTTCGGATAAATTTTCTCCTCATTCGTTAAAAAACAATTATTATTATGCATGCATAACTTTTTTAAGTATATTTGGGGCAATAAAATCCTTTCAATATGGAAACAACGACAAAAATTCCCATCAAAGGAGGTGAGTTTATAATACGAACACAGTCTTGGCAAGAAGTATTTACACCTGAAGACTTCACCGAGGAGCAGCTGATGATGGCAAATGCCTGTACTGAATTTATCGACAAAGAGGTATTGCCACAAAGACACAGATTTGAAGAGAAAGATTACGATTTCACCCTACAGATTATGAAAAAGTTGGGTGAACTGGGTATGCTCGGTATTTCAGTACCCGAAGAATACGGAGGCTTAGGCATGGGATTTAATACATCTATGCTGGTATGCGACCGAATTTCGGGGATATCTGGTTCACTTTCTACAGCGTATGGTGCACATACTGGTATTGGCACTTTGCCTATTTTGTTATATGGCACTGAAGAGCAGAAGAAAAAATATCTGCCAAAACTGGCAACCGGAGAGTGGATGGGTGCCTATTGCCTTACTGAACCAGGCGCTGGATCAGATGCTAACTCAGGAAAAACCCGCGCTGTGTGGAATGAAGCTGACCGCACTTGGAGCATCACAGGACAGAAAATGTGGATTTCTAACGCTGGCTTTGCCGACTTGTTCATTGTATTTGCCCGTATTGAAGACGATAAATACATCACAGGCTTCATTGTGGAGCGCGGTACGCCAGGCATGAGTTTCGGTGAGGAAGAAAACAAATTAGGTATTAGAGCCTCCTCTACGCGTCAGGTATTTTTTAATGACTGTAAAATACCCGCTGAAAACATGCTCGGTGAGCGCGGGGGCGGTTTTAAGATAGCGATGAATGCCTTAAACGTAGGCCGCATAAAACTGGCTGCTGCTGTAATGGACTCTTGCCGCCGAGTTACTTCGTTAGCTGTGAAGTATGCCAATGAACGCATACAATTCGGTGTGCCGATTTCGAGCTTTGGAGCTATACAGCAGAAGTTAGCTGATATGGCTACGCGTTCATGGGCCAGCGAATCAGCCACATATCGTGCTGGCCAAGACATAGAAGACAACATTGCTCGCCTGGAGGCTTCAGGACTCTCACCTCAGGAAGCAAAACTTAAAGGGGTAGAAGAATATGCCATCGAATGTGCCATTCTGAAAGTTCATGGTTCTGAAACGGGCTCTTTTGTAGCTGATGAAGGTGTGCAAATCTACGGTGGTATGGGGTACTCTGCCGATACTCCTATGGAGGCTGCATATCGCGATGTGCGCATTGCACGTATTTACGAGGGTACAAATGAAATAAACCGTATGCTTTCGGTAGGCATGTTGCTGCGCCGGGCACTGAAGGGACAACTCGATTTAATGACTCCGGCTATGAAAGTGGCCTCTGAACTCATGGCTATTCCATCGTTTGATACACCTGATTACAGCCAGCCCTTGGCTCAGGAGCTCGAGATCATCAATAATCTGAAAAAAGCCTTTCTGATGGTAGCCGGTAAGGCAGTTGAGAAATTTGGAATGAACGTGGAGGATGAACAAGAGGTGCTAATGAATGCAGCCGATATTTTAATTGAGACCTATGTGGCCGAATCAGCTGTGCTTCGCGCACTTAAGATTCTGAATACAAAAGGAGAAGAAGCCGCAAAATACCCAATCAAAATGGCGCAACTGTACACCTATTTGGCAGTTGAAAAAATTCAAAAAGCCGCTCGCGAAGCCATCTACAGCTTTACCGAAGGCGATGAGCAACGCATTTTGCTCATGGGGCTAAAGCGCTTTACCAAGTACCAACAACCGGTGAATCCGAAGGCACTACGTCGGGAAATAGCTGTTAAGCTCATTGCAGAGGGCAGATATTGCTTTTAGCACATAAAATTTACTCTTTATAAATCGATCCAGACTTCTTGGGAAGTCTGGATTTTTTATTACAAATACTTCTACTTCGTACTGCTCAAAAACTGATTGGTATAAAGAGACAAGTGCTGTTCATAATTCAGATAAGTTTGTTTCTAAGGAATTGATACGTTTTTAATAGTTATCGGTTTTAAAGGTTAGAGTCGTACGCCTAATACTGAGTTTGTACGGCCCACCACGCGTGTGCCCCATCGGGCATTTAGCCGATCGAGAGCGCTATAGAGGCGTTGTAGGTGTTCCTCTTGCTCGTCGAACAGATCGAGCTGACATACTCCGTGAATGAGCTTGCTAAACTTTACTCCGACCAGTCGTATTCGGAGTCTGCGGTCATAGAGTCGGTCGAAGAGGCTGTGCACCACAGGAATGAGCTTGTGATCGGCCTGGGTATAGCCTATGATCTGCTGGCGGCTTACCGTCTCAAAAGTGCTGTAACGAACCTTCACGGTCACGCAACCGGTCATGCGCTTTCGGTTACGCAGCTGCTGCGCCAGCTCTTCCGTCATGCCGGCTAATAGTCTTTTTACGGCCTGGTGGTCGATGGTATCGCGTTCGAAGGTTTGCTCTGAGCCCATAGACTTAGCCTCACTGTAGGGTTCTACGGGCGAAGGGTCGATGCCGTGTGCCTTTTTCCAGACATCTAAGCCATTGGCTCCGAAGGTGTGTTCGATAAGCCTGGCTGGCATCTGCTGTAGGGTGGCTATGCGCCGTATGCCGAGCTCATAGAGGGTGTTTTGCATCTTTTGGCCCACACCAGGGATGCGCTGTACAGGCAAAGGCGCCAGAAAGGGGCGCTCTGACCCGCGCTCTACCCGCAGGTATCCGGCGGGCTTAGCCTCGCCGGTGGCAATCTTGGCTACGGTTTTGTTTACAGAATAGCCCATGGATATTGGTAAGCCCGTCTCGCGCACAATGCGCTGCCTCAGCTCGCAGGCCCACCGATAGGCGTCGTAAAAGCGATCCATACCTGTGAGATCGAGGTAAAACTCATCGATCGATCGCTTTTCGTAAATGGGTGCAGCCTCGGCGATGATGTCGGTGACCAGGCGAGAGTACCGGCTGTACTCGTCCATATCACCACGTACAAAGACTGCATCGGGGCAGAGCTGTCGGGCCATCTTCACTGGCATGGCTGAGTGTATGCCATACTTGCGCGCTTCGTAGCTGCACGAAGCTACTACGGCGCGGTCGCTGCTGCCGCCTACTACCACGGGCAGTCCGTTGAGTTTGGGATTTTTAAGCCGCTCTACCGATACAAAGAAGGTATCGAGGTCCATGTGTGTAACGATTCTGTTGTCGCGCGCTGCAAGCTCCAGCATGTCCATACCGCATCTCTTTTTTGTTAATTATATAATCAATTAATAGAGTACAATATAATCATTTTGAGTGGTTGGAACAAGATGTAGAGGATAAGCCTGAGAATTTTTAATCGCTTGGAAATGGTTATGTTAAAGAGAAAGTTGAAGAGATGTGTATGGTAAGTGATGGTCGGCCACATGGACTGCATGTAGGCTAAGACTAACAGCCGTGGAGCATTACTTGGGAAATATCGCTGCTTGGGAGCAAAAGGTTGATATGTGCCGAAGATGCTGGTAGCATATGGCTCTGAAGGGTCTTTTATTTAACATTGGTGAAAATCTGTGGATAAGTCTGCGCAAATCTGTATTCTCAGTTTTAGTTTTCGATAAAAGTAAGGTTTTATAGAGCGGCCGGAGGCCGCTGCTGCGTGAGGGATAGGAGCGGATATGAGCCGCAGCGGGTGGGCAGCAGCACTCTGGGAGCGGATGGCTGGCCCAAAGGGCAGACAACGCACCCAGACAGTGATGCGCCCACGCGCAAGGCGAATATGAGCGGATAGCCCGACCCGAGCAGCTGCCTGCAAGGGCAATGCTGCGAGGGGCACGCCCAAATAAATAACAAAGAAAAGAAAATGAAATTGGAAATGAGTGCATAGGCTGTAATTTCGGGCACTGAACTAAGGGAATTGTTAACTACCGATGACACCGATTGAATTGGAACAGAATAAAAACGAGGATTCGCTGAAGCTGCTGATTGGCGAGCTGAAAAGCCGACTTGATAAAGTAGCCCTGGGTGGAGGAAAATCAAAAATTGAAAAACAGCACCAACAGGGCAAATTGACTGCACGGGAGCGCATCGAACATCTGCTAGATAAGGATGCGCCCATGCTTGAGATTGGGGCATTTGCCGGTTGGGAAATGTATAAGGAACACGGTGGCTGCCCTGCGGGTGGTGTGGTGGTGGTGATTGGCTATGTGAGTGGCCGTTTGTGTATAGTAGTGGCCAATGATGCCACGGTAAAGGCCGGGGCGTGGTTTCCAATAACTGGTAAAAAGAATCTGCGGGCGCAGGAGATTGCGATGGAGAACCGCATACCGATCATTTACCTGGTAGATAGTGCAGGAGTGTATCTGCCGATGCAAGATGAAATTTTTCCGGACAAGGAGAACTTCGGACGTATCTTTCGGAATAATGCGATCATGTCGTCAGAGGGCATTACACAGATAGCAGCCATCATGGGTAGCTGTGTGGCTGGTGGAGCGTATCTGCCCATTATGAGCGACGAGGCCTTGATCGTAGAAAAAACTGGTTCCATCTTTTTGGCAGGTTCGTATCTGGTGAAAGCAGCCATAGGCGAAGATGTAGACAACGAAACGCTGGGTGGTGCGACAACGCATTGTGAAATATCGGGGGTAACGGATTACAAGATGCCGGATGACCCTACGGCTTTGCAAACCATTCGCAAGATTGTGGACAAGTTGGGTCACGAGCCAAAAGCGGGCTTCGATCGCGCAGAGGCTAAACAACCGGTGCGCGACCCGAAAGACATCTACAAAATACTGCCCGCCGATCGATCTAAACCGTTTAAAACCCGGGAAATCATTGAATGCCTGGTAGATGCTGACAGCTGGGTGGAGTACAAAGAAGGCTACGGCAAGACCATCATAACGGGCTATGCACGCATCGACGGCTGGGCTGTGGGCATAGTAGCCAACAATCGTGAAATTGTGAAGAACAAAAAAGGCGAAATGCAGTTTGGTGGTGTAATTTATTCAGATTCGGCTGACAAGGCAACGCGCTTTATTGCCAACTGCAACCAGAAGAAAATACCACTCGTCTTTTTACAAGATGTAACGGGCTTTATGGTGGGTAGCCGTTCGGAACACGGGGGCATCATTAAGGACGGAGCCAAAATGGTAAATGCCGTAGCTAACAGCGTAGTGCCGAAATTTACGGTGATTATTGGAAATTCGTTTGGAGCGGGAAATTACGCAATGTGTGGCAAGGCATATGACCCTCGCTTAATTGTAGCATGGCCTACAGCTCAAATAGCCGTGATGGGTGGCCAACAAGCTGCCAGCGTATTGCTGCAGATCGAAAAAGCTAATCGCGCGGCAAAGGGCGAACAACTCTCAGAAGAAGACGAAAAGGCCCTGCTGGAGAAGATCAAGAGCCGATACGATAGCCAAATGAGTCCGTACTACGCAGCTGCTCGACTTTGGGTAGATGCCATCATCGACCCGGTGGATACACGCAAGTGGATATCAATGGGCATAGAGATGGCTAATCACAACCCGAACATTAAAAAATACAATCCTGGGGTGATACAGGTGTAGAAGCTTAACTAAAAGTACTCTCACTCAATCGAACTCTTCACCCCAGAAACCCCTGCCTTTCTCGGCCTTGCCATCGTCAAGCAAATGAGTTTGACAGGCAAGGCGAAGACCTTTTTTTAGTCCATTTTTGAAGGGAGGGAAGTTTAGACGCCACTTTTCTAGAGGCGTGGGTTCGGAGCACAGAGCTGAGTCGATGCGAATACAACAGGTGCCGCAAGTGCCAAGGCCTTTGCAATTAAGCCATTGACTTTGGCCGTTGTGTGGCGAAAGGCCGGCCTCGATCAGCTGGTTTCGCAGTGGTTTGTCTGTAGTGATTACAAGGGTTTTTCCCTTAAATTCGAGTATTGGCATGGATAAGTCACTTTTGAAAAGTACGAGCAATTGGTTTTAAATGTTTTTGAGAAACATCTCATTCGCGTAGAAATGCTTAGTTAATACAAAAAAGGCAATAAGGATTTTTAATAAATCTTTTACATTTCTGCCATCGAATAGGTTTGGCATGAAAAAAATTCTATCTCTTGGCCTTTTTATTAGTGGCATTCAGTTATCTGCACAGTTTTACGATGCCGACACCTGGTATTACTCTTTTACGCTGGGTGGTGTCGCGAGTTATTTAAGTCATCAATACACATTTAATTCGGATATGTTTGATGCCCAGATGAAGCTAAATGTATCAGCCGGAGGTAATATTCATTATCGCTTGACACAAGATGTAAGCATTTTCGGAGGGGTGTACTATTTGAGGGCAGGAGGTAATTATGTCATCAATCGGCTAAATGCGCCTGCTTTTCGGCATTTTTCAATGAATTATTTTCAAATTCCCATCGGCATACAATTTCAGCCAAATAGATGGCTTTTTGAAGCAGGAGGCTATGCAGCTTATTTGCTTGCTTCGCGCGTGGTGATATACCGCGATGAGCAGATGGGCAGTCGAACGATCCATCTGTTTAACGATACCAATCTCTTTGACGGCGGAGTATTTGCCGGAGTAGGATATGGTTTTCAGCTTGAGTCAGATGCCTTTTTTACGGCAGGATTGAGGTATTATCAAGGGTTAAATGATGTTTTTGCTCCTGATTTTGGTCGGCGAGAAGCCAACTACAAAACGACCTTTCACCAGATTTTTTACCTTTATTTGCAAGCAGCTTACAGTTTTTAGATGCAAAAGCCTTTTTATCTGTTTGGCGCAGGAGGATTAGGAAAAGAATATTATCACTACATTCTCCAAACGTTTGACTTTGAAAGCGATTATGTTTTTAAAGGCTATTTAGACGACGCTGCATCAGGTCTAAGCTTTCGCAATCATCCGATTTTCAAGACTGAAGAAGCTAGTTTAGGTGATGAATGCGCTATGCTCTTCGCGGTGGGAAGCCCACAAGTAAAACGAGAACTCGATGAACGATATAAAAGCATTCGCATAGAATTTCCGGTGCTGGTTCATCCAAGAGCGATTCTTGTAGATCTCAATGGCATTAAAGTAGGTGAGGGCGCTGCTATCTGTCCCGGATCAGTGCTTACAACTGAAATCGTTGTGGGTCGTCATGTTCTGATCAATCTCAACTGCACAGTGGGCCATGATGCTCAAATAGGTGATTACAGCAGTCTGATGCCGGGCGTGCACATTTCAGGGCAAGTGCGTATAGGCAAGGAGGTGATGATTGGAACCGGCGCAGTAGTGTTGAATGGCGTTACCATAGGCAATGGCGCTACTGTAGGTGCAGGGGCTGTGGTGAACAAAGACGTGCCGGAGGGAGCAACGGTAGTAGGTGTTCCAGCTAAGCCTATACAGCGTTAATCTTTTAGAGCAAAGCGGATGGGCAATGCGTAGCGTACATTTACTGGGCGATTGTTTTGACGGCCAGGCGACCAGGCGGGCATGTTTTTTACAACGCGCAGCGCTTCCTCATCACAGCCGCCACCAATGCCTCTGGCTATTTCCACATCTCTGATTTGGCCACTTTTATCTACAGTAAATTGTACGATTACTACACCTTGAATGTTAAGCTCGCGGGCTATTTGTGGGTATTTGATGTTTTCGGCCAAATAGCGCATCAGCGCTTCCCTACCCCCAGGAAATTCAGGTTTAATCTCAACCACAGCAAAGAGCACATTTTCTGATTCATCTTCTTTCACTTTCACGTTTTGCTGATCGATCACCACGCTGTCGATGCCTTTTACTGTTTCTGTACCCGGATTAGCTTTTTGAAATTCTTCTTGCGTAGGCACGTAGGTTTCTTCGCGCACTTCCTCGTCTTTTTTGATTTCCGGCTTTACAAATTTTATTGTAGATACCTCTGCGGGTTTTTCGATGGTTTGCTGGGGTTGATTTACCATTTCAATGGGAGGTGGTTGCAGTAGCTGGGAATAAGAAACGACCGTAAGTTGTTCTACTTTGATGGCGTCCTTTTCGCGGGCTGATTTGATCTTGTACACTAACAGCGGACTACCATAGATGGCAAGTATTAAAACACCCGACACGAAGAGTCCTATCCATTCGCGTTTCCAGATTTTATGGCGCTCTACAAAACTTCCGTACAGCTTATTGCGTCGGTAGTAGAGCCATTCTTCCCATTGTTTTAGTTCATCAGGAAGTTTCATGGTTGTAAAAATTTGGATTCCTGATCGTTGAGTTCATCGAGGGCATACCGGTTGAGCCCGTGGTTATTCAGCGCGTCGATGGTGTGTACTACTGTTTCATAAGGAGCTGATGCTGTGGGCTTTATGAAAATTACTGGATCTTTTACTGAATTTTTAAAGGCAGTAAAAAAGTTTTCTGTTTGTTGGACGTCGTAAAGGAGCAGTTTTTTGAAATCTCCTTCGGGAAGTCCTTGATAATAAAGCACTGTATCTTGCTTGTACGGTATCAGAACCAATACCCTGGAGGCTTTAATAGCCGGACGCTCGCTCTCTTGTTGTTTCTCTTCAGCAGGCATAATCAGCTCCATGGCAAAGGGTCGTGTTAATGTAGTGGTGAGCATGAAGAAGGTGAGCAACAAGAAAGCCATATCCACCATGGGATTCATGTCGAGGTCAACCCCCGATTCGAGTATTTTCTTTCGCCAGCGCTGGGCTTTTTTAGAGGTGGTTTCTTTCATGGCTGTTTTTGAGAGGGCATTTTTTCGGTCAGCAGGTTGAAGCGAAGTATTTTGTTGTCGAGCAGCGTCTTAATCACTTTTTTCACGTGCTGGTACTCAGTGGCTTTATCTGCCTTAATGGCAACGCGTATGGATGGATTTACAACGCGTGCATATACTACCCAATCGGCCAATTCATTCGAAAGGCTATCGGTAGGTATCCCCTTCATCGGGTAAAACTTAAGATTTTCCCGGTCATTCAGAAGGTTTGGTAATTCTGAGATAGGCACACCAAAGCCGCTCAAAAGCGAAAAGTTTTCGATCTGATACTCTGAGAGTTCTAATTCATACCGACGGACTATGTGCTCGATGAGTGCCTTTTTTGAAAATTTGCCATCTATACCAAAAAACACTTGTCCGGAGGGATTTACGTAGATTGTCATCACACTCACTTCTGGCATGTGGATTTCGGCATTAGAAGTAGGTAAAATCACTTCAGTGGGGTCGTCGGTGCGAAAGGAAGTGGACAACATAAAAAAAGTGACCAGCAGAAAGGCCATGTCCACCATGGGATTCATGTCGAGCTTTACAATTTTGGGACGAGCCTTTTCAATAGCCATTTTCAGGCAGTTTGAAGTTTAAAATATTGAGCGATGGAAAAGTTGAGTTCGTCTATTGAGTAAATAATTTGCTCAATTTGAGTGGCTAAGTAGTTGTAAACAATAATGCCGACAGCTGCGGTTGGAATACCTAAAGCTGTAGTAACCAGTGCCTGAGAAATACCGTTAGCCAAACCTACAGCATCGGGCGCCCCTACGCGAGCCATCGAGGCAAAGGCTACAATCATACCCGTAACCGTACCCAACAGACCGATTAAAGTAGAAATCTGGGCAAGGGTAGAAATGACAACCATATTTTTTTGCAGGATGGGAATTTCGAGCTGAGTTGCTTCTTCGAGCTCGGTTTCGATCCAGGCAATTTTTTCGGCTTGAGTAGCTTCAGGATGCGCTTGTTCCCACTGATGATATGCCTGCAGAGCAGATTTTACTACATTTCCCAGTGCACCTCTGTGCTGATCGCATAGCGCATAGATGTCTTCCCACTTTTTTTGTTTCAAGAGGTTTCGAACCTCTGACACAAAAAGCTGAGTTTGAATCTGACCATATGCTCTGCGAAGTGTAATGAGCCTTTCGACGGCATAAGCGATAAGAATAATTTGAAAGGAAATAAGCACCACGACCAATGGCCCCCCTTTGTACATTACACCGAGATAATTGCCCTTGATGGGTTCTCCCGTATTAACACCCCCTACAAAGTTGCTTCCTGCACCAAGAATCTTTTCATAAATCAACCAAGCCAGCACGAGAGCAATTGGAATGACAAGTGCGGCAAACCAACGTTGGTAATTTTTCATTTTTATTTTTTTAGTAAAGCAAAGCTAAAAATCCTCTTACAAGATATGACGATTGTCAGATATTGATGTGTATAGAATAAAAAAACCGGCCCAAGGCCGGTTAGTAAAGATCAAAAAGTGAGAATGGGAATTTTATAGATCTTCAAAATCGAGAGACTTTTCTGACCGACGAGAAGAGAAATATTTTTCTTTATTGAAGTTTGGATCGTGTTTTTCAGAAATTACTTCTTCGCCTTTTTCATTGATGATAAATTCTGTAATATCGTCAAGCATCTGTTTGAAGGCGTTAAAATCCTCTTTGTAGAGATAAATTTTGTGTTTTTTGTAATAAAACTCACCTGAACCTTCAGTTAATTTTTTGCTTTCAGTAATGGTGAGATAGTAATCGTTAGCTTTAGTTGCACGCACGTCAAAAAAGTACGTTCTGCTTCCAGCTCTTAGAACTTTGGAATAAATTTCCTCTTTGTCCATATTGTCTTTCTCCTGCATGATGGTTAGTGTTGATATGCCACAAAAATATTTTTTTCCCTGAAAACAACAAATGAAATTTGGTAGATGTGTGGCTCAGAAATAAAAAATTCCGCTAACAGAGCGGAACTGGAAGTGCCCAGGACTGGACTCGAACCAGCACGCCCGAACGGGCACCACCCCCTCAAAGTGGCTTGGCTACCAATTTCAACACCTGGGCAAAATATTTTGGGGGAGTGACTCGGCTGGGGCTCGAACCCAGGACCCCAACATTAAAAGTGTTGTGCTCTACCTGCTGAGCTACCGAGTCTTGAGTTGTTATCTCGTTGTTTGGGGCTGCAAATATATGGCGATTTTTTATCTTTAATAGCCTCAATTTCCTTTTTAGAAAAATTTCACAATCTCGGGTTTAAGGCATCATTTCAATTCTACGCTTTGATTCATGTTATGAATTTTTAAACGCGTGCAACCATTTGCATATCCCAATGCATCTTACAGGTGAGTATTTTTGAAAGTAATACGTGAATTGTCGTGAAGATAAGTGAGGATGAACTGATTGAGGCATTAAAAAAAGGCAAGGTGGAGGCACAAGAACGATTTTACCAGCGCTTCGCACCTAAAATACTTGCAGTGTGCTACAGATATCTGACTGATGAAGATGAAGCCGAAGATATGATGATTCAGTCGCTGTTAAGGGCGCTGCAAAATATTGCATCCTATAAAGCTGTAGGCACATTAGAAGGATGGGTAAAGCGCATAGCTGTAAACGAATGTCTGAAACAGCTCAGGAAAAAGTCTGCATTTCAAATGGTGCCACTTCACGAAGTAGAAGAGGAAGACAACGATTTTGCATTTGAAGATGCCGACATCACATATCTGCTCGACCTTATTCGCAGTTTACCAGAAGGCTATCGAACAGTCTTTAATCTCTATGTCATTGAAGGCTACAGCCATTCGGAAATCGCTGGGATGCTCGGTATTAGTATGGGCACATCAAAATCCCAGCTCAGCCGAGCAAGGGCTATTCTGAAGGAAAAACTTATGAAAACCCATCAAATTAATCGCTCAAATGAAAGGGAATATTGATCGATTTTTTAAAGAAAAATTGGAGGATTTAGAAATACAGCCAAGGCAGGAATCGAAAACCATTTTTCTAAAAAAAGCAGCTCAACATAAATCAAAGCAAATGTTTCGAGTTGCCACTGGTGCTTCAGCTGCTGTTATCTTGATTTTATCTAGTGGTTATTTCCTGATTAAAGATGTAGTTCAAACTCCAAAAACATCACTAACTATTTTCAAAGAAAATGAGAAATCTTCAGATGAAAACTTTAAACCTGGAGCATATAAAATTATTGATAAAGAAAATCATTCTACTGTGATCTATTCTAATGAAAAAAGGGTATATTCAAGAGGGAAATATGCCACAATAAAAAATGACAATCCAATTGAGGACAATTCTTTAGTTTTTTCACAGGTAAGTGATTTTAATTTTAAAGATACTACAGTGACGGAAACCACCGAAAATATTTCTCCAGCAAAGCCTGAAATAGAAATAAAAGTTACCGGTTTTTCAGAACAAATTGTCCATTATGCCATGGCTGAGTCTATGGAAAAGCAAACACAAATCACTTTTCAGCTATTAAATCAAAAATTTATCGTTCAATCGCCTGTAATCGAAGAAGTTGATCAGGCGTATCATCAATTGAAAAAAGGTATTAAAGATTTCTCTTTAGCTGATGCCAGCCGGACTATTTCAAATAATCTTTTTGATCGAATTTCATCAAGAAAAAACCAAAATCAAAATAATAATTAATTATGAAAAAAGTTCTGTTAACAGCAACGGTGCTATTCGGCACACATTTTATGACCAATATGGTAGCTCAGCAAAGAGGTTCTACTACTGATACAGTACCCAAAGTATCCATTAAAATAGAGGTGGACGGTACCCAAATAGCCATCAATACGCCAGACATACGCACAATCAGTGAGAAAGAACTCGACGAAGTCATTAAAAAGATTACCCGAAATGCTCAAAAAATTGCACACAAAATGCAGTTAATGATTCAACGGATTGAGTACTTGCGCGAACAGAATGCTCTGGATCCCCGTGAGGCTGATTCTCTTTTAAAAGAAATTGTAGAAGCAGTGGATGAGGGCTTAGCGTTCAGCAAGATGTCTAAAGACAATTGGAAAACGTATCTCGATGACCATTTTGAGAAAACAAATGATCAACTCGAAAGAATAGAAGACCGCATACAGGAACTCGAAAATGGTGCAGGTATAGCTTATCAGCCGCCTGCTGGAAATTTAAAAAAACCTGATAAACCTGGACTCTATTTCAAACGCGACTCTGTCCATGAATTTAAATTTCCGAAATACAGTTCAGGACATAAAGCATCTGTCTTCCATTTTTCATTTGGGGTCAATCAATTAGGTGATAACAGTATTTTAAACGCCGATTTGTTGCGCTCATGGACTTTTGCCATAGGCTTGCACGGCAATCGAAAATTTACCAAAACTAGTGTTGCAGGCCTGTATTACGGTCTCTCTTACCGATGGACAGCTTTTGGTTTGCCAAACGAAGTGCGCATGGTAGCAGCCCCTTCAGGTATTCAGTTTGTAAACGATCCACAATCCACAGCTACGCACAGCCGGCTAAGAAGTCAATCGATCGAAGTTCCACTACTGCTCACATTTTCGCACAAAAAAGGCTTCATCGACGGTTTTTATTTCGGTTTGGGCATGTTCGGCGGCTGGAGATTTAACAACAGTACATTCGTACGAGACCTTACAGCCAACAACGATATGAAGCGAGAAACAGTGACTTATGCAAATTTTCACATAAATCCACTCTACGCCGGTGCAAGAGCCATTTTTGGCGTTCGAGGCGTCACAGCCACGGTATCCTATGAATTTTTTTCTTATTTCAGAGAAAGAGCAAATCTCCCAACATTAAATCTTCTGAGTTTTACACTGGGTATTGATCTAACTGATTGAATTACACCCTTTTTTTCTGATTTATGTAAATGTCACTTGCCCCGGTTTCCAAACCGGGGTTTTTCCTGTATTTATAGAAAAAAACTATTGGAAGTAACTTTTAAGTGTATGTACATTTGTTTCAAATAAAATTTTAAAAATTAAAATATGAAAATCAACATTTTAAAATCAGAAAATAGAGGAAAAGCTGATTTAGGTTGGCTCAAAACCAGATATAGTTTTAGTTTTTCAAATTACTTTAATCCTAGTCGAATGCATTTCGGCATGCTGCGTGTGCTCAACGATGATCACATCGCCGGAGGTATGGGCTTCGGCATGCACCCACACGACAATATGGAAATCATTACCATCCCTACCGCAGGAGGATTGCGTCATCGCGACAGCATGGGCAATAGCGCCACCGTACACGCCGGTGAAGTGCAGGTGATGAGTGCTGGCAAAGGCATTTACCACAGCGAAGTAAATCCATATCATGAGCCGGTTGAGCTTTTTCAGATCTGGATTTTCCCCGACAAGGACAATGTAGAGCCGCGCTATGATCAGAAGGCTTATACAGAAATGCTACATCCAGGAGAGTGGACGCTCATTGTCGGTCCGCAAGGTGCATCAGATGAGGCCCTCTGGATTCATCAGAATGCGTACTTGTCGTTGCTAAAGGGCACAGATACAGCCCTTACAACTGAGTATCGTCCTTTTACTGAAGGACAGGGACTTTATTTGATGGTGATTGAAGGAAGCGCTACAGTAGAAGGAATGCCACTCAGCCGACGCGATAGCATAGAAGTGACAGAATTCGAAAAACTTCAGCTTGAAATAGCACCCAACACACAACTACTGGCTATCGAAGTACCGATGCGTTAATTACTCGCTTTTGATTTGCATAAAAAGAAAAAGCTGGTTAAAAGAGAAAACCCTGAAGGCTTTCTACGAGTAGACTTCAGGGTTTACAGTCTTAAACCTTTGTAAAGAAAATTATTTAAAAGCCTGGATACCGGTAATGTCAGCACCAGTAATCAGCAAGTGAATGTCGTGGGTACCTTCGTAGGTAATCACTGACTCTAGATTCATCATGTGGCGCATGATTGGATAATCGCCGGTGATGCCCATTCCGCCCAGTATCTGGCGAGCTTCACGAGCAATTTTGAGAGCCATTTCCACATTGTTGCGCTTAGCCATTGAGATTTGGGCAGAAGTGGCCCTGTCTTCATTGCGAAGTACACCCAATCGCCAGGCTAACAGCTGCGCTTTGGTAATCTCGGTGATCATTTCAGCCAGTTTTTTTTGCTGAAGCTGAAACGCTGCAATTGGTTTATCAAACTGTATGCGCTGTTTGGCATAGCGCAATGCAGTATCGTAGCAATCCATAGCAACGCCAATAGCGCCCCAGGCGATACCGTAGCGAGCACTGTCGAGACATGAAAGGGGGGCGCCTAAACCAGAACGACCTGGAAGCAGATTTTCCTTTGGCACGCGCACATTGTCGAAAACCAGCTCTCCGGTAGCACTGGCGCGCAGGCTCCACTTATTTTTTGTTTCAGGTGTAGTAAATCCTTCCATTCCGCGCTCTACGATCAGCCCGTGAATTCGGCCCTCTTCGTTTTTTGCCCATACTACGGCAATGTCGCAGATCGGAGCATTGCTGATCCACATCTTGCTGCCGTTGAGCAAGTAGTGGTCGCCCATGTCGCGGAAGTTGGTCACCATGCCGCCGGGATTAGAGCCATAATTAGGCTCAGTGAGACCGAAAGCTCCCAAATATTCCCCGGAAGCGAGTTTTGGAAGGTATTTGCGCTTTTGTTCTTCAGTGCCGTATTTGTAAATGGGAAACATCACCAGCGACGACTGTACTGAGCAGGTAGAGCGAATACCGCTGTCACCGCGCTCGATCTCCTGCATCATTAGCCCGTAAGAAATGTAGTCAAGGCCTGCTCCGCCGTATTCCTGAGGTATAAATGGCCCATAGGCACCGATCTCTGCTAAACCTTTTCTCAAATGCGCCGGAAATTCAGCACGCTGGGCGTACTCTTCGATGATGGGTGTCACTTCGCGTTTCACCCATTCACGGGTAGTATCGCGCACCAGTTTGTGCTCTTCGCTCAGCAATTCATCCACCAGATAGTAATCCGGCGCTTGAAACAAATCGTTACTCATATCACATTGCGTTAATCCTTGGCAAATGTACACGCCCTTACGCATCCTTTTTCCTAACTCTTCAGCACCTTAATAGTTTGTAATAAATTGAATTTCAGAAAACTTTTTTAAAAGGTAAACATCTAAAGAGATTGATGTTGCCTATTAATTATTCAGTTTTATTGTCTCCACAATGGTTGATAGGATGCGGAAGGCAGCTTCGCCCATGGCATTGCCCTTGTCGTCGAGCACAGGATTGATTTCGGTAAACTCGAGGCATACGACGCGGGGGTCTTCGAGCAGGCGATTAATGATGGCGGTAGCCTCTTCTTCGTAAAGTCCGCCGGGCACAGGCGTGCCTGTGCCGCGTGATACAGAGGGGTCCATACTATCTACATCAAAAGAGATGTAAAGAATGTCGCACTCCGAAAGGTATTGAAGAGCCTGTTCGGCAGCGCGTACGGGTCCCGATTCGCGTACATGCTCTACTTTGATCACACGCACCTTATTTCGAAAGATAAGATAATCTTCAGGCATCTCGGTGCTGCGCAGAGCTATGAAAACCAGGTCGCTGTACTGTATTCGGGGCGACTTGCCTTTGAGCTGATTCCAGTACTGCAGTGTACTTTCGGGCACTTTCTTGAGCTTGCAGTCCAGATTGTCTTCAGAGAGGGCGGTAGCCAGGGGCATTCCATGTACATTGCCTGAAGGAGAAGTGTAGGGCGAATGCAGATCGGCATGGGCGTCGATCCAGATTACACCCAGGCGTTTGTCAGGATAAGCACTTTTTATACCTGCGATGGTGCCTCCGGCATTGGAATGGTCGCCTGAAATGACGATGGGGAAAAAGCCGTTTTCAAGCACTTCGACGAGCTTCTCCTCGATGCGCTGGTACATGGTAACGATGCCGTCGAGCCGCTTGGCATATGGGGTGACATCTTCTTCGAAGAGCATGTTGTTGAGGTGTTTTACCTCTTCGACTTTGTATTTTTTAAAAAATTTTGGATTGAGTTTAAAAGAAGCAATGCGCATTGCGTCAAGGCCTAGGCTGGCACCGCGCGTGCCTGCCCCAAGCTCACTCATCACGCTTACAAGTCGTATTTTCCGTTTGGCCATAAAGTGCAGTTAGGTTGAAATGACGTGAATGGTATTTTTAATTTTCTGAATTTGAGAAAGTAACTCATTTATATCACTGCCTATCGCAGTGATGTGACCCATCTTGCGGTAGGGCTTGGTAGTGCTTTTGCCATAGAGGTGAAAATAGGTTTGGGGCATAGAGAGCACATGTTCAGCCCCGGCATAATGCACAGGCCCCTGATGGTCGGGATGCCCGGTAAGATTAAACATTACAGCAGGGTGAAGAAGCGATGTGTCGCCCAGCGGTAATCCGGTTATGGCACGCAGGTGCTGCTCAAATTGGGACGAAGCTGTGGCCTCAATGGTCAGATGACCTGAATTGTGCACACGGGGTGCAGCCTCGTTGATGAGTACACGCTGATCTGTTGTGACAAAAAACTCTACCGCCAAAGTACCTACGAGGTTGAGTTCTCCGGCCAGCTTCATGGCCAGTTCGAAGCATTGCCGTTCAATATCAATGCTTAGCCGGGTAGGAACGTAAACGAGCTCTACAAAGTGGGCCATGGGGTGAAATTCCATTTGCACCACAGGCTGGCAGGCGATCTGGCCTGAGGCTGATCGGTGTACAATTACCGCTGTTTCTGCCCTGATGTCAATCAACTCTTCGACGATGCAAGGAGTATCAGGCATCTGCTGTGCTTCGTCTAAGGAGTGGAGCTTACGCACACCGCGACCGTCGAATCCGCCCCGGGCTGCCTTCCATATCAGGGGGTATTGAGCATTTGACTGCTTCAAGAAGTTCAACAGCTCTTTTTTGCTTGAAAATTCCCGGTAATAAGGTGTGGGCAGCTCGTGCTTAATGTAAAACTGCTTTTGCCGCTGCTTGTCCTGAAATATTTCGATGATTCCAGGCTGTGGATAGACTTTTTTCCTGAGCTTCTCGAGTTCGTAGAGGGCTTGAGTATTGACGTCTTCGATTTCGATGGTAATGACTTCACAATCAAGGCCAAAATTGAGCACAGTCTGATAATCGCGAAAGTCGCCAAATACAAATTCCTTTACATAATGTTGACAAGGGGCATCGGGAGCGGGATCAAGCACCTTTAGATACAAATCCCAAGGAGCAGCCGCAAGGGCCAGCATTTTGCCGAGCTGTCCGCCACCGAGTATGCCGATTTTATTTTGGGTAGAAAAGTACGAATTCATAAAAACACCTGAGAATCAGTGAAAATTTTTGAGCTGCGACATCAACAAACCGCGCTCAAAGGTAAGGCAGGCAGGGGATGGGAAAACCCAGTATAAAAATGCTATGTAAGTCTTAAGAGATAATTCAAGTTTCCTTAAAGTGAGAGCTTTCATTGCATTTAAAGCGAGATAGGGCTAGTAATTGGGAATATACATTCAATTAAATGTCCAGTTTTTTATTTAATAAATTAGACAAATAAATTACCGTTGTCATACCTAAATCGCTATGAAAATTTCTGAATACATTCGTGATAAAATAGATAAGCTTTCCAAAGGCTATGTATTCACCTGTACAGACTTTACCGCCGGGGTAAATCAAAAAGAAGCAGTCATAAAATCCCTGAACAGATCGGTAAAAGCAGGTAAAATTACTAAACTATCTAAAGGATAATATTATAAGCCCGAAACCCGTTCTTTTGGCAATCTACTGCAGGAACGATAACAAGTGGTAAAAGACCTTTTGGAAGATAACGGAAAAATTACCGGCTAACTTACAGGGTACAGCGCATTAAATCAATTGGGGTTGACTACTCAAGTAAGTAATACCATACACATCGGTAAAAATGAGGTGCGTCCTGGCTTTCAAAGAAGATGTTACACGATTGCTTTTATAAACCAAATAAATACCATCATCTGAGAGAATATTTATTACAACTTTTGGACGCTATCCTATACATCAAAAAAATACCTGTTACAAAGGTAGCATCATCGTGCCAGCGCTTATTGACCATCGTAAAAGAGTTAAGTGTCAAAGAAATTAAAACAATTGTTCGCTTGGCGCTGAAATATCCCTCAGCGACAAGAGCTTTGCTGGGAGCCATGTTAGATGAATTGAAAAGAGGAACAAGAAACCGCACCCCTTTTCAAATCATTAAATCTGATTACTAAATAAAAAATTCCCGGGGCAGCAAAAGTTTTAATTTATGCAAAAAAATGGAATATTATATGAAACTGCACCAGGATACAAAACTCTATTAACAAACGCTGCGGACAGCATCACAATATCTGGACATCAAATTGGAATTCGTAGAAAAAGATTATTGAATTACTAGTGTGCTAAAACGTTTGGCAAAAAGTAACTACAGGAGCCAGGCAGTTTTTAAAGGTAGAACCTCTTTATCAAAAGCATGTAATTAATTGACCGATATTCAGAAGATGTAGATATTGCCATCATTTATAAAGAATACCAAACAGAAAATGTAATAAAAACAATCATAAGAAATATTCAAAAAGAAATAACTACAGATTTAAAGGAAAAGGAAATTCAAGGCATAACGAGTAAAGATTCAAGTTTTAGGAGATCTGTTTTTGAGTATATAGCAATAGTAAAAAACAACTCAAAAAATAAACTATTGGTTGAAATAAATTCACTTGCTAATCCTTTTCCCTTTCAAGCAAAGATAATTACGAGTATGGTCTCTGAATTTTTAATTCATAAAAAGCATGAAAAATTCATAGATGAATATGAGTTACATCCTTTTGAAATGAATGTTTTAAGCAAGGAAAAAAACTTTAATAGAAAAACTGGTGTCGCTGATTTGATTTTCATTTTTGGAAAATTCATTGGCAGCAATTTCCGGTAAGATTCGACACATTTATGATTTGCATTATTTAGTAAATGATCCAGATTGAAAGGAATTTATAGCATTTGATTCATTCAAAAAAGAATTTACAAATGTTTTACAATTTGACAAACAAACATTTGATAAACATACAGGATGGAAAACAAAGGATATTTCAGCGTCTTCAATAGTGAAAAACATTTCAGAATTTTAGAAATTATTAGGTGATAAATATAACAAATAACATTCAGCACATCATAGCTACCTATCCCCAATAAAGATGAAACAGAAAAGAGCTTTTTGAAGCTTTTAAAAAGAATTTTATGAAATTTTACTTTATCTAATAAAATTAAAATCATTGATTTAAAAAATTAATTTTTAATACTATTACTTTTTAAATGTTTTAAAAGTATTTAATTTTAAAATAAAAGGATATTTGGAAAATAATACAATATTTATTATTGAAGAAATTCATTAAATAAATTCAACTTTAAAAATTAGAAATTACAGCTTTCTTTCTTTCATTTAATCATGAATTTTTTATGAAAAAAATTTGAATAGTTTATGATTTCATCCCTTATATGGGGATTTTAAAAAATTTTTTCAAACATCTTTTAATGATTTAGAAATCAGATATACTTACTTGCTCGTGCTTTATAATACACATATTAACAACCCCATAATAGCCTTTCCAACTAATTTTGCAAACCTTTTTAATGCTATTTACAAAACTGATAGCCAGCAGCTTATGTCGGGATCAAACTTTGTGGATTACGTGAAAATATGGTTTGCCAGCGGTAAGGGTGGGGCCGGGTCGGCTCATCTGCGCCGTGCCAAGTACGTGCCCAAGGGCGGACCTGACGGCGGTGACGGCGGTCGCGGGGGGCATGTGATCCTGAAGGCCAATCCGCAATTGTGGACACTGCTGCACCTCAAATACCAAAAACACATCAAGGCCGAAGCCGGCGCAAACGGATCGTCGAACAACTGTACCGGCCGCCAGGGCAAAGACGTTGTGGTTGAAGTACCTCTCGGCACTGTGGTGAAAAATCCCGATACCGGCGAAGTGCTAGCGGAGCTCACCGAGCCCGGCCAAGAATACATCGTGATGCGCGGTGGCAAGGGCGGTCTAGGTAATACGCACTTTAAATCGCCAACCAACCAAACTCCCCGCTATGCACAACCAGGTGAACCTGGTGAAGAAGGCTGGCGCATTCTGGAATTGAAAATCCTGGCAGATGTGGGCCTGGTAGGTTTTCCGAACGCCGGAAAATCAACCCTGCTGGCCACTATCACTGCAGCTAAGCCTGAAATTGCAGATTATCCGTTCACTACGCTGGTGCCCAACCTGGGAATTGTTGCCTATCGGGATTTTAAATCGTTTGTGATGGCCGACATTCCGGGTATCATCGAAGGGGCTGCTGAAGGTCGAGGATTGGGTCATCGCTTCTTGCGCCACATCGAGCGCAACAGCGTTTTGCTCTTTATGATTCCAGCCACGAGTGTAAGCATTACGAAAGAATACAAAATCTTACTGAACGAATTAAAAAAATACAACCCCGAATTGCTCGACAAACGCCGGCTGCTTGCCATCACCAAGTGCGACCTGCTGGACGAAAAGCAACTGAAAAACCTATGGCGACGTGTACCAAAGGAAATTGACTACGTGCCTATCTCATCGGTCGCGCAAATGAATCTTGATGTACTAAAGGACAAACTCTGGAATCTGATCCATGAATGATTTTATCCAATGGTTTACCACAGGCGATGAACAGCTGCTTCTGACCATCAACGGCGGGGGCACACCGGCTATGGACGCCTTTTGGCTCTTTGTGACAGGCAAATGGAATTGGCTACCGCTGTATGCCCTGCTACTAGCATGGGTATGGAAGGTGGCCGGTAAGCAAGGTTTCATAGCCTTTGTGGTGCTGGTAGGCATAGGGCTCCTGCTCAGCGACGGAGGGTCAGTTTGGTTGTTTAAGAACACATTTAAGCGCCTTCGGCCTTGCCATGTAGAGGCTTTAGCTACTCAACTGCGGCTGCCGGGCGGTTGCGGTGGACTGTACGGGTTTGTATCTAGCCATGCGGCTAACAGCTTTATGCTGACGGGATTGATGCTGGGGTTATTTCACAAGCGTTATCGCTGGATTTGGCTAATGCTGCTGTGGGCGGCTATGGTTGGATACAGTCGGGTGTATTTGGGTGTTCACTACCCTACCGATGTACTTTTTGGGGCGGTGTACGGTGGTGCAGTTGGGGTCTTTCTCGGTTTGAGGGGACAACATCTGGTTATCGACTATGCCAATAGACCATGATGCATTATTGGCAATACATCCCAAACGAAAGGCAAATGATAGCAGGGTGTAGTTCTTTTAATCCTCTTTTCGGAAGTATATGTGCCGGAAACTCCCCCTTAGAGGAAGCTCAAATACTCCAAAATTCATTTTATTAAATTGATGGAGCGAGAGACAATGAATGTGACGCGCGACCACAAACTATTAAGTGCAACATGAGAATTGATATCATAACGGTGCATCCCGATTTACTAACAGGGCCCTTCAGTCACAGCATCCTCAAGCGGGCACAGGAGCGCAAACTGGCCGAGGTAGTAGTACACGACCTTAGGCCGTGGGGCCTAGGAAAGCATCAGCAAGTAGATGACTACCAATATGGTGGCGGTGCCGGTATGGTGATGATGATTGAGCCGATTTACAATTTGGTACAACATCTTAAGGCGCAGCGCAAATACGACGAAGTGATTTACATGACTCCTGACGGGGAGCGCTTCGACCAGCACACGGCCAACAAGCTGTCGCTCAAAGAAAACCTCATCATTCTCTGTGGCCATTACAAAGGTGTGGATCAGCGAGTACGCGATATGCTGGTGACAATGGAACTCTCCATCGGTGACTTTGTCATCTCTGGGGGTGAGCTGGCTGCCGCTGTGGTAGCTGATGCGGTGATTCGGCTGATTCCTGGGGTACTTAACGACGAGACCTCAGCACTGACCGATACCTTTCAAGACGGCTTGCTGGCTCCTCCGGTTTTTACGAGGCCACCAGAATTTATGGGACACCGTGTGCCTGAAGTACTGCTGAGTGGCCATCAGGCCAAAATAGAACAATGGCGCCTCGAACAGTCGCTGCAGCGAACACGAGAGCGTCGTCCCGACTTATATCAAAAATTCATCGAAACTGACCATGCGAACGAAAAGCATTAAAAAGAAGACAATCAACGTCATTACACTCGGCTGCTCTAAAAACCTGTATGACAGCGAAGTACTTATGGGCCAGTTGCGCGCCAATGGCAAAGAGGTAGTAGCCGAAGCGCCAAAAGGCGACATTATCGTGATCAACACGTGCGGATTTATCAATAACGCCAAACAAGAAAGTATCGACACCATTTTACACTACGTGGATCTGAAAGAGCGCGGCAAAGTAGAGAAAGTGTATGTAACAGGCTGCCTCAGCGAGCGGTATAAGCCAGAGCTCGAAAAGGAAATTCCGGAAGTGGACCAATACTTCGGCACGCGCGACCTGCCGCGGCTGCTTAAAGTGCTGGGTGCCGACTACAAACACGAGTTGGTAGGCGAACGCCTGCTCACCACACCTGCCCACTATGCCTACATGAAAATTTCTGAAGGTTGCGACCGCCCTTGCAGCTTCTGCGCCATTCCATTGATGCGCGGTGGCCATAAGAGTACGCCCATCGAAGACTTGGTAAAACAAGCTGAATCGCTGGCTGCTAAAGGGGTGAAGGAACTGATCTTGATCGCACAAGACCTGACTTACTACGGCCTCGACCTATACAAAAAGCGCGAACTCGCCCGCCTGCTCACAGAGCTTGTGAAAGTAGAAGGCATCGAGTGGATCAGGTTGCACTACTTGTATCCAGCTGGCTTTCCGGAGGATGTACTCGATGTAATGGCCCGTGAGCCGAAGATTTGCAAATATGTGGACATTCCCTTGCAGCATATCAGCGATCCTATCTTAAAGAGCATGCGCCGGGGCACTACACGTGAAAAGACCGATCGCTTACTGGCACTCATGCGCGAAAAAGTACCGGGAATTGCCATACGCACCACTCTGATTGTCGGCTATCCTGGGGAGACAGATGAGGATTTTGAAATATTGAAAGAATGGGTGCGCCAAACGCGCTTCGACCGTCTGGGGTGCTTCACTTATTCGCACGAAGAAAACACCCACGCCTATCAATTAAAAGACGATGTGCCTGAAGAGGTGAAACAAGCCCGAGCAGCCGAAATCATGGCTGTACAACAACGCATCTCTGAAGAGCTGAACCGACAAAAAGTGGGTAAAACCTTCCGCGTCCTCATCGACCGAACTGAGGCAGGTCACTACATCGGCCGAACAGAATTTGACTCGCCCGATGTAGACAACGAGGTGCTCATTCCTATAGAATCAGCAGAATACCTGCGCATTGGCGACTTTTACAACGTGCGCATCACCGACAGCACGGAGTACGATTTGATTGGAGAAGTTGTTTAAAGTATAGATTTTCTGTTATAGTTTAAATAAAAAGCCCGGCTTTGCGGAGCCGGGCTTTTTTACATGGAAACACCTCGAAACTATTAAGGTCGTTGATAAATCTTGGTAGCGTCGCGATAACCCGTCAAGTTTAAATACCAATCTGGGAATAAAACGCCGTTACTTATTGCCCATTGGCTAAATTTCAGATAAGCGCTGGTTATGGGAGTCTTTTCGATGGGATAATCAAACGTTCCTGGAATATGGATAGCCCACGGAAGGTTCTGCTTGTTCTTATAGTATCTACCTGCTCCAGGATTTGAATCATCGTCACCAGTGCCAAATAAGGTCATATTCGCAAGAGAAGTAGGAGCTTTGTCTGGTAAGTGTATTTCCCGACCCCGTGTCAGATTAGAGAAAATAAACGGATTGAAACCAGCAAGATTTAGTTGGGCCAGCGTGTATAAAGGGGTACTAAATGTGATTTCAACCGTCAGTGTTTGTGGTTCGCGATACACAGTCCCCGGAGTTGTGTTTACGCCAATTGCCCCCTGGCCTGGATGAGGCATAATGGCATAAGCATTATCAAATACAATTACAGTGGGAATGCTTTGTCCGGCTTCAAGGCCATTAGGGGTAAGATTAACAATATTTTCAGTGAGTTGATATCCCGATATAGTAATCAAACTTTGATTTATTGATGAATTGCCAAACTGAAAACCAAATCCGTTTTTGAAGCCAGCACCAAAAGCTTTAAGTTTAAAAGTAGCAATTAGATCTTTTACCTTATTCTGACTGTTTGTGATAGCGTTAAACTTATACTCAATTACCATATCATTGAAATCATAATCGCCATTAAAAGGCCAAAGATCTTCATAAGCAAGTGTACCTTGAGCGGCAACGGAAGAGAAAGCTCTATCGGGATCTGTAGGATATTCATCTTGTCCATCAGGTACGCCATCGCCATCAGTATCGGCAGGTGCCGGTGTGCATCCTGTTCCGTTACAATTCATCACATAAGTGAAATCAGCCACGGAGAAGTTAACGATTTGTCCACTACTACCTGCTTTGGCTGATACGCGTTGATTTTGTAAAGAAGTGAGCGTATAAGTAATTCGAAGTAAACCTGCTCTACCTCCACCTATTTTTTTTGTATTATCAAACTTAAAACCTTGGAAAGGATCAGAGCCGAGGTTGGGCCCCATTACCAAATTCCCTCCTGTCATACTCCCTGAAAGTACCTGCAAGCTAATGTTAGAATACGTACCCGGTGCAGCTTCGATTGACAAGTGAGAAAGTTCTTTACACTTTGGTCCGCCACAGCCATTGTGAGAAACGTGCAGAACAATAGTGTAAGTGTTGTTAGGATTACAAACGACAGAACTTATCGTGGTTGAGAATCCACCCCCGTTAATTTTTGTAATTTCACAAGCCGCAGATTGAGCATTTGAGGTTACTGCGTATGTTAAAAAAGAAAGAGCAAATGATACTTTCTTAATAAATGATTTCATGGGATGTTTAATTTAAGGTGAATTGGATATTTGTATTGTCTAGAGAGATTTCATAGCTGTTGCCTAAAAATTCAGCTTTTACCGTTTTTTGGTGAGCTGGAAGTTGGAGTATTGTTTTATATCCCACGTTTTTAGTCAGCATTGCTTGATGAAGGATGTTTCCATCCATATCTTTAATTTTCAAAACAGAATTTGCATAGCCGATGATTTCTATTTCATAAGTTTTTGCTGCATTCCAATCAAAATGGTTACCTACTTTCAATTCTTTGATATCTACAGGTTCGGTAGGTATTTGCATTTTTTCCTCCTTATTACAGCTCGATAAAATTGAGCCAGCAGCTATTAAGACTAAAACAACTTTTTTCATTACTTTACATTTTTATGAATTATAACAAAACATCAGTCCAAAATTTTAATATATTGATTATCAGATATTTTCTAAAATGAAAAAATCTTTTGTTTTCCTATAATGGGATTTTTTAAATATTTTTTCCAATTTTAAGATTTTATCTGTCTTTGATTTTTTACATATTCATCCTGTGAGTTCTGCCTGGTTAGTAATTAGCATAAAGTTCTTTTCGATTTTGAAGATCTTACAATTTATTGTTAATAAACAGGATGTATATAAAATCAAAAGTGTATAGTGTACACTTATTTTCACGACAAATCATGAGCATATTTGCACCCACATATCATAAACGATTACAATGGCAGTCTCAGAATACAGTAATTGGAAAATGCCTTATACACCAGACGAAAAGTACTCAAAGCGAGTAGCCTACTTTTCCATGGAATTTGCCATCGATCAAAGCCTTAAAATATACAGTGGCGGCCTGGGCTTTTTGTCAGGCTCACATATGCGCTCGGCATACAACCTCAAACAAAATTTAATAGGTATAGGAATCCTCTGGAAATATGGATATTACGATCAAAACAGAAATCACGACCAAACCCTAAGAGTAGATTTTATTGAAAAAAACTACACCTTTTTAGAAGATACAGGAATTGTAGTAGATGTACAAATCTTCGACAACCCCCATGTTAAGGTAAAAGCCCTTGTTTTAAGACCAGAAATTTTTAAAACCGTACCTATTTATCTGTTAACCACTGATATGGACGACAACGACCATCTCTCCCGTACCATCACCCATCGCCTGTACGACGACAATGAATTTACTCGAGTAGCACAAAGCATTGTTCTTGGGCAAGGTGGAGCGAAAGTAGTAGAAGCATTAGGCGGGGCTGACATCTATCACCTCAACGAAGGGCATGCTCTTCCGGCATTTACCTATTTGTATGGAAAAGCAAAAGACAAAGAAGCCGTAAAAAGGCAATTTGTCTTCACCACGCACACACCTGAACAGGCTGGGAATGAAGAGCGATCTTTAGAGTTACTTCAAAAAATAAACTTTTTCCCAAATTGGAACAAAGCAGAAATTGAAAAAATTACGCACCAAACACCCGGTAGGGTAAATTACACCCTTACAGCCCTGCGATTAGCCAAAAAAGCCAACGCCGTAAGCAAACTGCATGGCGAAGTTTCGCGCGAAATGTGGAAAAACTACCAAGATATTTGTGAGATCGACCACATCACCAATGCTCAGAGTCTGTCATACTGGGGCGATAAACCCATGCAAGAAGCCTTAGAAGCCGATGATTATCAAGCCATCGTAACCCGTAAAAAAGAGCTGAAGCACAATCTCTTCAAAGTCGTGGCCGACCAAACAGGCAAACTCTTCGATCCGGAAGTAGTGACCATCGTATGGGCACGCCGATTTGCAGCATACAAAAGGCCAAATCTGATCTTTAGAGAGATGGAGCCATTTATGGAACTGTTAAACAACAAAAAATATCCGGTGCAAATCATCTGGGCTGGTAAACCCTACCCTACTGATTACAATGCGATCGAGATTTTTAATCGCATTGTTCACTTGACCAAGCAACTTCCCAATGCCTGTATTCTCACAGGGTATGAACTTGCCCTATCGCGCATACTCAAAAATGGCACCGATGTATGGCTCAACACTCCTCGAAAACCGCGTGAAGCATCAGGTACCAGCGGCATGACTGCGGCTATGAACGGAGCCGTTAATTTTTCAATAAATGATGGTTGGATGGTAGAATTTGGAAAACATCGGCACAACTGTTATTTGATACCCGATACTACAGCACCGGGAATTGTTGACATTCAAGACAAAGAGGATTTTGAAAATCTTTACAAGGTTTTAAACAACGAATTACTCCCCGACTTTTACGACGGAAAAGGCATGTGGAAAAAGATTATGATGAACTCTATGAAAGAGGTTTTAACCTACTTTAGATCTATCAGAATGGCCGACGAATACTACTCAAAACTCTACTTATACGAACCTGCATCGAAAAAAAAGACTTCCAAATAGCATTAGTTCATCAACGGAAAATTTACATAAATATTTGATTTTATGATTTTTAGCTTAGCCCCATATTTCTTTATATGGCGCTGAACCTCCACGCTTGCTCTTGCTGGTAGCACCACCTTTTTAGTAAAGACAAGAGCTATTTTTTTACAGTTTATTATGCTATGAGCCTCAGGCTTATTGATGGTACTGGCACGTAGGTATTTTTTAAGATTCCAACGGCTGAAAGAAGCTGCACGATAGAATTTTACCTTAAACTTTAAAGTTTCTCTGATCCGTATAGCCAAAAAGAGACATTTCATAAGCGATTTTAAGTGGTTGACTAAAAAAAATTTGTTATTTGTGAAATTTCGCTGAAAGAAAAATTTTTTAATTCTTTTAAATTTGTCCATTGGAAAACGAACTAACCTTTTAAAAAGCAAACACCATGAAAACAATTGTAAGCCAACGTTCCGTACAATTCCTTAATAAAAGCATTGCTCATCAAGCAACTGTTACCAATTCAGCCTTAGCAATGGCTGTACAGCAACTCAGTTTGGGCAACTTCACTCCGCTTGAAAACTATTTGCGCGAAAAACTCCTTTTGATCGACGATCAAGAGATGCGTGCCGATGTGATAACAAACTTTTTTAATAAGGTAGAAAATCTCATAAACACCCTTCGCCACAAGGCGGCCATGGAGCACGACATCTTTGAGATCGAAAACATGGAAAAAGCCTCCATTTATCTGCCAATGCTGAAGAAAAAATTTATCCGATAACTCATAAGTTTTTCTCAACTATAGTCCTCCGGCGGCTGAATTTCCTTTGCGATGGAAATCAGCCGCCGGAATCATTTTTTTATCCTGTATTTCAATTCCGTTAAAAATTCCGATCTGTTCGATTTCCTGAACATTATATCCCATACGGCTCAATTTTCTCAATTTTTTTGGCGTGAGTGCACCTTTTTCGACAATCAAATCTTCGGGCAACCACTGGGCGTGTAATTTTTTCTGATCAATAGCCGACTGCAGCCCCCAGCCTCGTATCATTAACTCAATTACCTGAAAGACGTTTGTAATAATCGTACTTCCACCTGGCGTGCCAAGTGCAGCAATCGGTTTTCCATCTTTTACAACGATGGTAGGCGACATACTACTCAGCATTCGATGGCCAGGGCGTACTTTATTGACTTCGGAATACGGAAGTCCAAATTGATTGCTGTGTCCTGGGGCAGTCGAAAAGTCATCCATTTCGTTGTTAAAAAACATGCCTTTGTAATACAGCTTGGAGCCAAAGTAGCCATTCAGGGTGGTGGTAATGCTGACAATCAACCCTGAAGAATCAGCTGTACAGTAATGCGTGGTTTGAAAACTTTCGATCTTGCCCGACTGAGAAGCGCCGAGCTCATCAGATGGAGTTATTCGCCGTTTAGAAATAGAAGCTGCTCTCGATTTTAAGTACTTTTCTGATTGAATTTTTTGAATTTCAATTTGATCGACAGCCATGGGATCGCCGAGGTAGCGTTGGCGGTCAGCATATACGCGTTTGGCCATTTCAGCAAAAAAATGTGCATATTTAACTGTGTAAGGCTTCACGCGATTAAAACAAAGTAACTCAGCCATTTTCAGGAATTGATGCAATCCAATGCCACCCGCCGAAGGCAAGGGCATGGTGTAAATGGAATAGCCGCGATAGCTGATCAATTGCGGTTTGCGCCATAATGCTCTGTATAGGGCAAAATCTTCATGAGTATGACGCCCACCTTTTGATTTAAGAAATTCAGCCATCTGCTGAGCGAATGTACCTAGGTAAAAAGAATCGGATCCAAAAACTGCGATGCTCTCAAGCGTTTCAGCAAGCTCAGTTTGAACAAGCCAATCTCCCTCTTTGAATGGCACATATAAGTTGAGAAACGAAGGCAGCTGACCATTGATGCGCAGCATTTCCTTCGCGTTATTGTTCCAGTGGTCAGCCATGTATTTTGTGAGTTTATGCCCTTTAGCCAACTCGATGGCAGGTTGTAAACATTCTTGCCAACTCACACATCCGAGTGAATCGTGAAGCATCTTCATACCGGCCACCGTGCCGGGTATGCCTACGGAAGGGGCACCGTCTAGGCTCGCCCGTTTAATGGGCTTTCCGTTGGAATCAAGATACATATCGGCTGTAGCGGCCATTGGCGCTGTCTCGCGAAAGTCGAGAGCCAATACCTGCCCCTCAGGTATGTGTACCACGGCAAATCCACCACCCGCAATATTGCCTGCTACCTGATATACCGCGGCTAAAGCAAAGTGAACCGCCACTGCAGCATCTATGGCGTTCCCTCCTCGTCTCAACATCTCCACACCAGCCTCTACCGCCAGCGGATGTGCAGCTGAGATTGCTCCGACACTGTAGGTTTTATGTTGAGCTTTTAAAGTGATTACTAATACCTCCAAAAGGCCTAGTAGAAAAAACCTCATAAGCTGCGTTTTGTCATAGCATAGATACTTCATGATTGCAAACCTTCGTTACTAACTTAATCTGTTTTATTCCAGTAATTTTATTCTGAATGAATTTTAAGAATGCTCTATCAATCTTTGGTCTTTTTGTCGCAATGAGCTTTTATCTCAATGGACAAAATGCCCTGAATGTAGCAGTTACAGAAGCCGAAGTTTATTCAAACGGCTATGCCCAACTTTACCTACAGCACGAAACTACTTTGAAAAAAGGCGTAAATGCCGTAACAATTCTTTTACCCGGTCGAGAAATACAGCAGCAAACCCTTGCAGTCGAAATAATGCCTTTTGGAAAAATTGCACGCATAAGTGAACCGATGGAGCTGACTTGTAACGAAGACGACAGTTGTCGATACTACACAGAACAAGTAAAACTCTTTCGCGAAAAAATTTTAGCAAAATCTCTCGAACTAGAAAAACTCGATGCCCAGGAGAAACTGCTCATGGAAAATTCGCGCATTACAAACAGTAATAATTTGAATATGCAACTGCTGCGCGATGCTCTTTCATTTTTGCAAAAGCAGCTCGTAGAGATTAAAGAAGCTCGTTTAAAGACAAAACATCAACTCGATGAGTTTCAGAAAGAATATCAAACACTTCAAAATCAACTGAATCAACGTACAAACTACATAAAACAATCTTTCAGAAAAGTATCAGTATTGGTGGATGTAAAAACCGATGGTTTGTATAAGCTCAATTTCAGTTATGTATCTTCAGGCGTGAGATGGAACCGACAACAAGAGATAGATATCGCAGAAGCTGAAGAAAAGGCGTATTTGAAAAATCTAGCCCAGGTGCATTCGGATTTTCAAGAGACTTGGCGAAATATAAAACTTACATTGATCGACAAGGCATTTGAATTTTCAGAAAAGCCACTTCAAATACGTCCATTAAGAGTAGTATTTCACCATCGAATTATCACTTCAAGTGACCGGAGTGAAAGCTCCAGTCGCTATATGGCTAAGGTTTTAACACCTACTGCTGTGCAAGGAGCTTTTTCGCCCGAAGATGTAGTAGACGTTCAAACAAATAAGCAACAAAGAATGGACGGAGAAATATTCATTTTAACAGGTGCATACACGCTATCTTCTACCAAACCTTTGCAAGCTGAATTGTCAACGGATACACTTTCCATCAAATTGCACTTTTTGGTAGCTCCCTACATAGTCAATAAAGTGCAAGTGCTCGGCATCGTACGCGAGCGCACTGAAGACATCAGTGAAACTCCATCAGTCGTAAGATTAAACGGCAGACCTGTAGGCATTAACACTGCTCCTGTACTATATAGCAGTGATAGTGCCGCTTTTCAATTAGGCTACCTTAAAGATGTAACCATACAGCGTAAGCGCGAGAACCCTTACTCTTCCCGATCCTTTTTTGGCAACACACAGCGCGATTCCTTCGAATACACCATAAGCATTGCGAATCGACGATCTACTCCCATTTCACTTACCATCATCGATCGAGTACCGGTAAGCACCGATAGCCAAATCGATGTGAAATTTAAGAAGGCAGATGGTGTTCAACCCGATCGCAACGGAATACTGCGCTGGAGCATATCTGTACCTCCCGGAAGACAGAATTCTGTATCTTTCGCCTTCGAAATATCATATCCTAAAGGCCGCACTGTCACCTTTATAGAAGGCAACGAGGATTAATATGTGAATAGCTTTAGGTTTTATAAAGCTTTTAATGAAAAATGTTTTGAAAAACAGATGTTTCCCCTATTTTTGCAGCCCTTAATTGAAAAATAGTATCAATCAACTAAAGTAAATTAAATCAACAGGTTATGGTTCAACAGTACGAGACTGTTTTCATTTTAAATCCCGTCTTGTCAGAAGAGCAGACAAGGGAAACAGTCGAAAAATTCAAGGGCATCATCGAAGCCAAAGGCGGAGAGGTGACCCACGTAGAACACTGGGGATTAAGAAAGCTCGCTTACCCCATTCAGAAAAAACGCAGTGGCTTCTACCACCTGCTGGAGTTTAAAGCTCCCGGTGAACTGATCGACACCCTCGAAACCGAACTCAAGCGCGATGAACGCGTGATGCGCTACCTCACTGTTCGCATGGATAAAGATCACATCGAGTACGCTAAGAAAAGAAGACAAAAACTTCAAAACGCTTAAAAAATGGACATCACTAACGAACTAGAAGCATCAGTAACCGGGGGAGGTAAAGGTGAAATCCGCTACCTACAGCCCATTGCAATAGACACTACCAAGAAGAAGAAGTATTGCCGCTTTAAAAAGTATGGCATCAAGTTTATAGACTACAAAGACCCTGATTTTCTGCTTCGCTTCGTAAACGAACAGGGAAAAATACTACCCCGTCGTATCACTGGTAACTCACTGAAGTACCAGCGCAAGCTGGCTCAGGCAGTAAAGAGAGCTCGTCATTTAGCCTTGTTGCCCTTTGTAGCTGATAACCTTAAATAAGATAGGCCATGGAAGTAATACTGAAGACAGACGTTGAAAACCTGGGTTTCAAAGATGATATTGTAGATGTAAAACCAGGATACGCTCGCAATTACCTCATTCCACAGGGCATGGCCATCTTAGCTACGGAATCAGCTAAAAAAGTCTTGGCCGAAACCCTCCGCCAAAGAGCGCACAAAGAGGCTAAAATCGTTGAAGATGCTCGCAAACTGGCGGAAAGTATGCAGGCTGTTGAAATTAAGCTGCCAGTAAAAGTCGGAAAAGGAAACAAACTCTTTGGCTCCGTATCAAATGCCGATTTGGCTGCTCATCTTGCTGGTATGGGCTTTCATGTAGATAAAAAGTACATCTACATTCCCGGTTCAGTTATTAAAAATACTGGAAAATACACAGCAAAAATTCGCCTGCACCGCAATGTGCAGTTTGATCTGGAGTTTGAAGTTGTAGCTCAGCAATAAAAGTTTTTTATAATCGCAAAAAGTCGCGGCTCATTGGTCGCGACTTTTTTATTTACACTCCTGCGATTGATACCTTTGCATCATCTTTTGAATGAAAAATGAAAATTAGTAAAGAAGAAATTTTAAAAATTGCCGCTCTGGCCAAATTATCGCTCGACGAAGAGCAACTCACCTCGATGGAGGCAGATATGAATAAAATCCTCGCTTTTGTAGAAAAAATAAACGAACTCCCGTTGGAAGGCATTGAACCCTTAGAATATGTAAACGAAGACACGAATGTTTTGAGAGACGACCAAGTTGTTTATACCGTAAGTCAATACGATGCTCTTAAAAATGCCGCTTTAAAAGACACCGACTACATTAAGGTTCCTAAAGTTTTAGGGTAAACAAATTTTTTACACAGAGCATAAAAGTCACCATTTTTTATTCGCTCTACTTTTACTGATTGCTTAAAAATTCGGATCAGCATATTTCTCCTACCCTTTTTTTATTGGATTAAGAAACAGGGTTTCAAATAAAAAACCCGAAATCCGAGCTTTGCTCCGAAATTTGCCGACCAATTAAAGACGTACTAATGAACGAACTCAAACAAACGCTTTCTTCCATACTTCTTCAGATTTTACAAAAGGATTACTCAAACGAAATTCAACATGTTGACCTTCAGCCCACGCGTAAAGACTTTGAAGGCGATTTAACCTACACCGTTTTTCCACTTGTAAAAATTACTCGCAAAGCTCCCGAACTACTAGGCCAAGAAATTGGCGAAAAACTGCTTGTCAGCACACCTGATTTGGTCGAAAAATTCAACGTCATAAAAGGATTTTTAAACATATCTATTCGAAAGAGCTATTTTCTTACAAAACTTGTAGAACGCTACCAGTCAGGCCACTTTATAAGCGCGACGGCTGAGCCACAACACATCATGGTGGAATATTCATCGCCAAATACCAATAAACCTTTGCACCTGGGGCACATTCGCAACTGCTTGCTTGGCTGGTCGGTATCACGGCTTTATGAAGCAATTGGTCATACGGTTTACAGAGTTCAGATCATCAACGACCGGGGCATTCATATTTGTAAGTCAATGGTAGCCTGGCAAAAATTTGCCAACGGTGCTACTCCGGCATCTACAGGTATTAAGGGCGATCACTTTGTTGGGGATTACTACGTTCTATTCGAAAAAGAGTACAAGCAACAGGTCAGTGAACTCATTCAGCAAGGTGTGCCAGAAGAAGAAGCCAAAGAACAAGCGCCCATCATGCGAGAGGCTCGCGAAATGCTGGTGCGCTGGGAACAAAACGACCCAGCGACCCTTGAGCTTTGGAACAAAATGAACTCCTGGGTGTACGAGGGTTTTGATCGCACGTATGCCCGCCTCGGAGTGAGCTTTCACAAAAACTATTACGAAAGCCAAACCTTCCTGCTCGGTCGCGACATAGTACAACATGGATTGGAAAAAGGTATTTTTTACAAAAAAGAAGATGGCTCTGTTTGGATCGATCTAACGGCCGATGGCCTCGACCACAAGCTTCTGTTGCGTAGAGATGGTACATCGGTGTACATCACGCAAGACATTGGTACCGCTATAGCTCGTTTTGAGGAATTTCCCATTCAAAAACTGATTTACACTGTTGCCAACGAGCAAGACTATCACTTTAAAGTACTTTTTCTCATCTTAAAAAAACTTGGCTACAGCTGGGCTGATCACCTCTACCACTTGAGCTACGGGATGGTAGAATTGCCACACGGCCGAATGAAGAGCCGCGAAGGCACCGTGGTAGATGCCGACGACCTTCTCGACGAGATGGAAAAAACCAGTGCTGAACTCACAGCGCAGTTTGGAAAAGCTGAAGGCCTACCCGAGGACGAAAAACGCCAACTTTACACCACCATTGGCCATGGTGCCCTTAAGTATTTTATCTTAAAGGTCGATCCGCGCAAGAAGATGATCTTCAATCCCGAAGAATCGATTGACTTCAACGGACATACAGGGCCCTTCATTCAATACACTCATGCGCGCATCAGCTCATTGCTTCACAGAGCTGAAAGCGTTTCCATTCCGACTGAATCAACTGAATTAAACGAAGAAGAATATCACTTACTTAAATCGCTCTTGCTCTACAGCGATACCGTACACAAAGCTGCGGCTGAGTACAACCCTTCTGAATTGGCCAATTATCTGTATGAGGTGGCAAGGCTCTATAATTCTATGTATCAAAAGCACAGCATACTTACAGCTGAATCAATTGAGAAGAAACAACTCAGAATTTTTTTAAGCGACTGCACCCGCATTGTGCTAAATCAAGGTCTTGATCTATTGGGCATCAAAACGCCGGAGAGAATGTAATTTTTTCTTATTAGATGCAGATTTACCAAAAGTCAGTAAGCTATTTTCTTAAAAAATGGGGGCTTTTTTGAAACCCCCATTTATTCTTTATCATACAAGCAACTACAGACTAAAAAGAGCAGAATTATTTACCATAAACAAGCTCCATTTCGTCGAGCAGGTAACCCGCACCAGCATATACATCTACCACCCACAAGATGTAACGCACATCGACCATGATGTTGCGGCATCTACTGATGTCGTAATTGATATCACTCATGGTTCCTTCCCACAAGCGGTCGAAGTTTAAGCCAATTAAATATCCATCGGCATTAAGGGCTGGGCTGCCAGAGTTTCCTCCGGTGGTGTGATTGCTGGCGATAAAGCATACCGGCAATCTGCCGCTGGCATCAGCATAACGGCCAAAATTCCGAGCTTCGTACAGCTCAAGATAGCGCTTGGGTAGGTCAAATTCGTAATCGCCCGGCTTGTATTTCTGCTTTACGCCCTCTGCGTAGGTTTGGTGGTGATACCATATGCCATCGCGCGGCATCATTCCTTCGACCTGTCCGTAGCTCACTCGCAGTGTTCCATTGGCATCTGGATAAAAGCGACGCTCCGGAAAGGCCTCCATCAGAGCCTTCATGTAGTCAGCTTGTAAGTCTCTGGCAATGAGACTGAGGCTGTCGTAGGGTTTATTGATATCGCTTAAAAAGTAGCTGTACATATCTGCTGAGAGGCGATACAAGGGGTCTTTTTCGAGCTTTTTTAATGCAGCAGTCCATTGGCGATCGGTATATTCCGGTGCTTCAGTCAATAAAGTGTGTAAGTAAGAGCGATCGTACACGGCGCGACGAACTTTTGAACGATCGCGATTCAATGCTTTCTTGTAGCGCATTAAAGCAGGTGCAGGGGCAATCTTAAGGTCAGCATTTACGTACATGTGCATCAGGTGTTCGAATGCCTCACCGTCGGCATCTCTGTCAAAATCTTTCACAAATTCTTGAATGGAGGCAAGTAATTTCTCCCGATTTTCAAGTAAGTGTTTAAAACGAGTAGAATCTGGCAATTGATAAATGCTGATGAAGTTTCGAGCGAAGTTCATTAATTCTACCCCCTGAATAGCTGTTTCGATGTAGTAGTCACGAGCCAGTTGATAGGGCACCAGATCGTCATAAGCTTTTTTTAGGGCAGTTAACGTACCGGTGTACGTACTGCTGAGTTTCGGACTTTGTGCAATTTTCAATTCAAATTCAGCTTCAAATCGCTGTTTGCGCTCCACACCTTTGGTTTCGCGCACGCCTTCGGTTTCGCCAATCCACTTTTTCCAGGCGTTAGCTATGCGAGCATATTTAGCAGCGTATTTAATACGTACCTCATCACTGGTGCGCATGCGACGATCAAGCAGCGCAAGCAGCGTGTCGCGAATCTGAATTTTTACTGGATTGTACACATTTACAATATTGTGCACCTCATTCGACGGCAAATACTGATTGGTACGACCCGGAAAACCAAACACCATTGTAAAGTCGCCGGGCTTTACACCACTCATATAGATTTTTAAAAAATTGCGCGGTACGAAAGGTTTGTTGTTGTCTGATATTTCGGCTGGCTTGTTATCAGGCCCAGCATACACTCGAAAAATGGCAAAGTCGCCTGTATGGCGCGGCCACACCCAGTTATCGGTATCGGCTCCATACTTGCCAATGGCAGAGGGAGGTGTACCTACCAGTCGAACATCTTTATACGTCTCAGTGGCAAAAAGAATGTATTGATTGCCTTGATAGAAGGGGCGCACGATGTAGTCATAGCCTTCTTGCACCTTTTTACGGCGAATCAGTACCTGAATGTTTTCTTGCAATTTTTTCTGCCGTTCAGCGCCTTTGAGCTCATGTGTGCCTTTTAGTACATCGTTGGTTACATCTTCCATGTAGCGCACAAACATGGCTGTGAGACCAGGATTTTTGAGCTCCTCAGCTTGCGACATAGCCCAAAAACCGTTTTTCAGCAGATCGCGTTCTACCGTACTATGGTATTGAATCTGTCCATATCCACAGTGATGATTTGTCAGCAAAAGTCCTCTTGGTGAGATGATCTCTCCAGTACATCCCCCTCCAAATTGCACGACAGCATCCTTGAGTGAAGCCTGATTTACACTGTAAATATCCTGAGCACTTATTCGCATGCCAAGGGTCTTCATCTCACCCTCGTTGAGCTGTGCGAGCAGCATCGGTAGCCACATGCCTTCTATAGCCCAGGCAACAGAAGCATGCAAGAAAAACCATGCAAAAAGCGAAATGCGTATCAAACGTTTTAATAGCATAACTATGAGATTTTAAAAAGCAAGTATAAGGCAAGGCAATTTATTTTTAGCCGACTGATTGCGATCAAAAAATCTTCAACGCCAATAGCCCTTTATGTCCAATTTGTATGCTGTAGTAGATGTAGAGACGACAGGCTCCCGCCCGGGTTTAGCTGAAATTACTGAAATAGGTATTGTACTAACCGATGGAACGAAGATATTAGAAACTTGGAGCTCACTGGTAAAACCTTCGGTACCTATACCTTCAAACATCATAGCCCTCACAGGCATTACCAACGAAATGGTACAATCAGCCAGACCCTTTGAACAGCTGGCTGATGAAGTTTATTCCTTGTTAAAAAACAAGATTTTTATAGCGCATCATGTACATTTTGATTACGGATTCATCAAAGCTGCATTTGCAGCCAGTGGAATACATTGGGAGGCTGAAAAAATTTGTACCTCAAGGCTTTACAGGAAGCTTTATCAATCCGATAAATCCTCACTTGCCTGGATTTGCACTCAACTTGGCATTGTAAACACACGTCCTCACCGAGCCCTACCCGATGCTTTAGCTACCGCTGAAGCCTTTGTGAAAATGCTCCATCACTATCGAAATATCTCTGGAAAGCAATTCACAACGGGTGTATTGCGCTATACATCGCCTAATACCCTTACAGATCAACTACCCAACTCGACAGGAGTATATTATTTAAAAAATGAAACGGGTAAAATACTCTACGTCGGAAAGGCTTTAAATATCAAAAATCGAGTCTATCAACACCTGCGCGATCCTGAAAAAAGTCGCTTTATCGCTCAAGTGTCATTTCTCGAAACTCATAGTCATTGGTTAGCTCTTTTAGTTGAAGATTCTGAAATACAGCGCTTATGGCCACCTTTTAACAGCGCTCAGCGAAGACCTCTGAAAAATTGGGGAATCATCTATTACTACGATGGTTTTGGAAACATCCGATTGGGAATAACCCTAGAGGAAAAAAGACACTCTTCACTCGCCTATTTCCAAAACTACAGACAAGCTCAAGAATTCTTACTTACACTTGTAGCAGACTATAACCTCAATCCGGCTATGTGTGGTGCATCGGCTGCTTCGGCAAAATATTATGACCCACAGCACAATCAAGTCGCTGAAAAAGTGATTCGCGATCTCCTGGCTGTAAAGGAGGTTTACTCTCACTTTACAGGATGGGTTGAGCTAAAAGACCATTCATGGAGCGGCAAAGTCTTTTTGTGTTTTTTGGAAGGTATTCTAATCGGTTATTCGATAACGGCTAAAGGCAAACCCGAAGTCTCAAACCTTAAGCGCCTTCGTATAGGTATTCATACACCTTACCTCTTGAGAGCGCTATTTTCGCAAGCATCACCATCTGATTTTACCTATGATCCAACACTTCAACAAGCCTTTGACCATCAGGAATATCCGTTACTTCGGTTTTGTTAAGCTATTTGTATTTGCCCTATTCTTTCACGCATGCACATCTCGCCAAAATGCTGATCTTCTATTGACCAATGTACAATTAATCGGCGCTGAAGGGGCACTCGAGGGAGATTGTATCGCAATAAGTGGCGACACAATATCTGCAATAGGTCATTACCAAGAGATAAAAAAACACTGGAAAGCAGCCCAAGTCATCGACTGCAAAGGGGCAACCGTTTTGCCAGGCCTTATCGACGCGCATGCACATTTTTATGGATTAGCGCTTAACATGACCTCAGCCGACTTGCGTGGAGCATCTTCGCCGGAAGAGATAGTAGAGAGGCTAAAAAAATTTTATGCTGAAAATCCCGGTCAATGGCTTACCGGTCGCGGTTGGGATCAAAATCTGTGGCCTGATGGGCAAATGCCTTTACCAGAATACTTGGACACTGCTTTTCCTAATATACCTGTTTATCTCACCCGTATCGATGGACATGCACTGTGGATCAACCAAGCAGCTGCACGATTGCACGGCATTACGGGTAATGAACAAGTAACAGGCGGAAAACTCGAAAAACGCGATGGACGCTTCACCGGGGTGCTGGTAGATGAAGCCATGAAACTCGCCCCTGTGCCTAAACCAGCTATGGACCAACTCCTCCCATATCTTCAGAAAGCTGAGCAACAGCTCTTCGAAGCAGGAGTTACTTCTCTTACAGATGCAGGCCTGCCTTGGGATGTAATTGATGGGTTTCGACAGTTCTATAGACGAGGTCTTCTGCGCATCGGATTGCACGCTTTAGCCGCCGATGATGACAAAACCTTTGAAAATCTTCTAACACATGGCCCTATCACCGAGGGGGAATTCAGCGTAACGGGTATGAAGTTCTACAGCGATGGGGCGTTAGGATCTTACGGAGCGTGTCTTTTGAAGCCCTACACCGACAGGCCTGATCAATACGGACTATTGCTGCGCGACCCTGAATATTTTGTAACGCGGTTCGACAAGCTTCGCTCATATGGCCTACAAGTAGCTACTCATGCGATTGGTGACAGTGCCAATCGACTCATTTTAAAAATCTACGACCAGCTACTGAAAGGATACGAAGACCAAGACCTCCGCTGGCGAGTAGAGCATTGCCAGGTAGTTCATCCTGAGGACTTAATATATTTCAGAAACCCCAACATTATTCCGTCTATACAACCTACGCACGCCACCAGCGATATGATGTGGGCCCCACGCCGATTGGGCGAGCGACTCAAAACAGCCTATGCCTACCGCAGTCTTTTAGAAGCATCAGGCATGGTAGCTCTCGGAACTGATTTTCCCGTTGAAAACATTTCACCCATTTACACTTTTTATTCAGCTACCTATCGAAAAAATCCACAGCGCGAGCCTGCAGAAGGTTTTTTAATCAATCAGGCAATGAGTCGCCAGCAGGCCATAAAAGGTATGACCCACTGGGCAGCCTACAGCATGTTTCAAGAACACAAAAAAGGGGATTTAAAAATCGGTTTAAAAGCTGATTTAACTGTGCTTAATAAAAATTGGCTAACCTGTAATCCCGATGAAATTCTTAACTCTAAAGTGATTATGACCATTAAAAATGGAAAAATTGTACATGTAACCGAATAAAAAGAGTATTATAAAAAAAGCATTAACAATTCTGTAACATTAATCACGAAAAAAATTGATTTTTTACGAAAAAATTGCCAATATTTAACAATAAAAGACATGCACTCAGAAAAAAGAAGAAGTTTTCTAAAGAAGTTGGGTTTATTGGGTTTAGGTGTTGGAAGTGGATGGATGAATGGATTAATGGCTTCTGATTTCATAAAGGAAGATTTTGAACCAGAAAGTTTGTCAGAAGATGGCAACCGCAGCTCACGCACTATCCTAAATATTTTACAAACAACTGACGTACACTGCCAAGTATTTCCTCACGATGAGCTTTTCTGGGAGAACAATCAAGCCGTATTTCGCCAATGTGGTGGATACGCACAGCTAGCCACTTTTTTCAAAGAAGAGCGCAAGCGCTACAAAAACACTTTTATAATCGATACAGGCGATATGTTTCAGGGCAGTGAGCTCTCGGTAAAAACCACCGGAAAAGCCCTTGTTCCTATATTGAACGCCTTAGGGTATGACCTCTATTTGCCCGGCAACTGGGAGGTAGTGTACTACAAAGCGGCCATGCAAGACCTCATGGGTTCGCTCAACGCCCCTAAGGTTTGTGCCAACATGTATCACGATCTCGGAAATGGCAAGCGAGGGGAACTCATATTTCAACCCTATTACATTTGGCATGTAGCTGGAGTAAAAATCGGTTTTTTAGGGTATACAGATCCGCTGGTGCCAAAGCGCCAATCGCCTAATTACAGCAAAGGCATTATCTACACAGATCCTGAAGAAAATCTGGAACACTACGTAAAAGTGCTGCGCGAGCAGGAAAAATGCGCTTATGTGATCATCGTAGCTCATTTAGGGCTTTCGCAACAAATACACCTCTCCAATCAGCCTGCTTGTGAAGGGGTGGACATCATTCTCGGCGGTGATACACATGAACGTGTGCGAAAACCAATTGTAGGCAAATATTCGAAAGTAGTAGAACCGGGAGCCTTCGGCTCATTTGTGGGCAGACTTCAGCTGGTAATCGAAAATGGAAGAGTAGTAGATGAAATTTATAAGCTCGAAGAAGTATCACCTAAAAAATTAAAGGCTGATCCAATAGTTCAGAAAATCGTAGAAGAGAGCGAAAAACCCTTTATCGACGACCTCAGAACGGTAATTGGCTACAGTACTATTCCGCTGTACAGATATTTTGTGATCGAAAATACCATAGACACCCTCATCATCGATGCTCTGCGCTGGAAAATGCCAAACATCGACATTGTTCTATCGAATGGTTTCCGATTCTGTCCACCACGTGTACAGCGCGATACAACGGGGAATATTCCCATAACAAGTGCCTACCTCTACGACATGTTGCCCGTCGACAGCACTGTGAGAATGGGCTATGTAACTGGAAAACAAATCCAACAGTGGATTGAGCGCGAATTGCACAACGTTTTTGCTGAAAAAGCTAAAGAGCGCTTCGGCGGATGGGTGGTGAAATTTGATGGCATGAAAGTCAAGTTCAAGGCATACGCACCCTTTGGCAGCAGAGTACAAGAACTTACAGTTGGGGGCCAACCCATTGACCCGGATAAAACCTATTCAATAGCAGCCTGTGAACGCGACGGTGACCCCGCTGATGTGCTCTGCCGGTTTACTGGTGTGAAAGACGCTAGAAATATGGATTTCTCACTTCATCGGATGATCAAAGAATACCTCAAAGCAAATTCACCTGTAACCCCAACTCCTAAGGGCAATGCAGTGGCAATCGATGCTCCATCCAACTTACTTACACAAGTGTACGGTGTAGATTACCAATTTATTTAGAATTTCAAAATACACAGCTCTCGTGGTAAAAATGGTTGGTAAATTCCTGTTTCTAGTCTTATCGGTTTCATATGCTTTTGCAGGAACAGTTGATACTACCCAATCGAGTCTGCAAAATTTCTTTAAAAGAGGAAAAATGAGTGGCCATATGCGCAACTACTTTATGGCCACCAACAATTATGGGCCGTTAACCGACTATTATTCACTTGCTGTAGGCGCCGGAATAGGCTATCAAATGCCTGAATTCAAGGGCTTTTCTACCGGATTTAGTGGATTTTTCTTATTTAATGTTTGGTCAAACGATCTTGGATCCATTGATACACTCGGCAAAGGACGAAGCCGCTACGAGCTGGGTAATTTTGATTTTCAAGATCCAGGTAACCGCAACAATCTCGAACGACTTGAAAGCCTATTCCTCAAATACCGCTATAGGAAAACTTCTCTCACCATAGGCCGCCAAAACCTTTTAACTCCATTTATTAACCCACAAGACGGAAGAATGCGTCCGTCGCTTCAGGATGCCTTCTGGCTCGATGTGCAAGAGCTCAAATGGCTGGAATTCAGGGCAGGTTACATTTATGGAATGAGCCCGAGGTCTACAGTTAATTGGTTTACTGTTGGAAAAAGCATAGGTGTGTATCCGGTAGGAAAAGGTGTAGATGGCAATCCGTCGGGCTACAGAAACTCGGTAGAAAGCAAATACGTGTTTCTTGGGAATCTCCAAATAAAACCCTTCAACAGCCTAAAAATAAACTACTGGTTCTACCATGTTGACAATGTTTTTAATCTACACTTTGTCCAAACTGATCTCAATTATCCGTTCTCATCAGACAGAGCAAGCGTCATAGCAGGTTTACAGTACGGTATACAGTCAAGCAGCGGGAACGGCGGAAACTCCAATCAAGCCAAAGCATATCTACTGCCTGGCCATTCTTCAGGTTTTATCAGTTCCCGCCTGGGCATGCGTTGGCTCAACAAAACCTTCTCACTCAACTACACCCACATCTTTGACCGGGATAGATTTCTGTTTCCTAGGGAATGGGGGATTGAACCTTTTTACACCTTTATGGCTCGTGAGCGAAATGAGGGCTCTGCCAATACCCATGCCTTCACCTTTCGCTCAGAATATCAGCTAAACAACACACTTAGAACAGGTGCAGCCTTCGGCTATTTTTTGATGCCCGATGTTTTAAACTTTCGCCAAAACAAAAATGGTATGCCCTCGTTCAATCAGCTCAATTTGTTTTTAAATTACAGTTTCAAAGGATATTTAAATGGATTGAATTTACAGGCGCTCTATGTATATAAAGGCCTCGCAGGCGAAACCTATAATGATTTACAGTACGTATTTAATCGGGTGATGATGTCTAATTACAACCTAATCGTAAACTATTCTCTTTAACATCACGTCAAAAGAATTCTATAAGTGGCCTATACTACTTGAAGAATTTCCTGATTTTTACATTGAGTTTTTGATTAAATTCCGTAAAACAAAACTTTTAACCGGCATTGAGTCTTATCTTAGTAGCAAGTATTGCAGCTGATGTTAAGATTTTTTGCCGGTTTGATTCTTTACAGCTTTGTACTACATGGCACTCACAACAGGGCCGGCGAAATCACATATCGTCATATTTCTGGTCTTACGTATGAAATTACCATAACTACATATACAAAAGAATCAAGTGTAGCAGCCGATAGGTGCAGCCTTACGGTTTGGTGGGGCGATAATACTACTTCAGTACTCAACCGGCTCAATGGGCCGACGAATCTTAATTGCGGCCCGGGTATAGGCATGGGTGTAAGCCTCGCCAATGCCAACGACGTGAAGTTAAACATCTATCGCGGTACCCATACCTATCCCTCGGCAGGCATTTACACCATAAGCATGGAAGATCCAAACCGCAACGGTGGTGTGAGCAACATCCCGGGAAGCATCTCCGTGCCCTTTTATATTCAAAGCGTTTTAATCATCAATCCCATACTTGGTCCCAACAATTCAGTAACGTTGCTCAATCCACCCATCGATGATGCTTGTCTTAATCAGCCCTATATCCACAATCCGGGAGCCTTCGATCAGGATGGTGACTCCTTGGCCTTCACATTGGTAAATTGCCGTGGAGCAGGAGGAGTAGAATTTCAAACCACTTATGCGCCCAACCTTGTACAAGACCCTGTATCCATCGATCCTGTAACGGGTGACTTTCAATGGAACATCCCAAAAAATCAAGGTCAATACAATTTTGCTATTTTAATTTCTGAGTTTCGCAAGACTGCTTCCGGTCAGTGGGCTCTCATTGGCCAAGTGACACGCGACTTGCAGATTACCGTAGGCCCTTGCAACAACAAGCCACCGGTAATCCCACCGGTTGGTCCATTTTGCGTAATAGCAGGCCAAACGCTGCAATTTTCGGTAGCAGCCTTCGATCCCGACTTCCGAAATGTAACCCTCACAGCCACCGGCGGTCCTTTTGTACTGCCACCACCAGCAACCATGTTGGGAGCCTCTACTGACTCAGCATCGGTCACGCGCATCTTTCGATGGACTACTTCCTGCAACCATGTACGACCTCAGCCCTACCAAGTATTTTTCAGAGCTGAAGATCAGCCATCTAATCCATTTGAAAATCCTCTGTCAGCCTATATGACAACGGATATTGTAGTGATCGGTCCTCCTCCTCAAAATTTACAAGCCGTCGGTACAGCTGGTCGCATCGAGCTATCATGGAATCTATACAGCTGTTCAGACATGGTAAAACGCTATAAAATTTACCGTCGTGAAGGCCCCTCGGGTTTTACCCCTGACTCATGTCAAACAGGCTTGCCGCCTTCTACGGGTTTTGCCCTCATCGGATTTTCCGATGGCAGCCAGGCTACAAGCTATATGGATTCGCTCGTTCCAAAAATGGGTGTTAAGTATTGTTATAGAATTGTAGCTGAATTCGAAAATGGAGCCGAAAGTATAGCCTCAAACGAAGCTTGCAGCGAAGTGGTGCGTACCGCGCCGGTTCTTACAAACGTAGATGTAGAAAACACCTCTCAAACGCAAGGCATCATCCACATCCGTTGGACACCCCCAAAAGAAATCGATACTTCTAATTTTCCACCGCCCTACTCGTATCGCCTATACCGCACCATAGGCATTGATGGATCCGACTTTCAGCCAGTTAAAGACTTTTCTTCTTTTATTGATACTGTTTTTACCGACTCTCTTCTTAATACAGAGGGTTTGTTATATCGCTATACGGTTGATTTTCTGTCAGGTCAAAATCAAAAAGTAGTTGGAAGAGCTTATCCGGCAACTCAACCTTTTTTAGAACTAACGCCATCGAACAGGGCTTTACGTTTGAGCTATCAATACGACGGACCATGGCAAAACGATAGTTTTGTAGTATATCGCCGTGAAGCGGGCAGCATCACCTTTGACTCCATTGGCCTGAGCACTGAGCCCTCGTACCTGGATACTGGTCTTACAAATGGAAGTAGTTACTGTTACTATATAAAAACCATAGGTGCATTTACCGGTGCAGGAATGCCTGCACCAATACTCAATCGTTCACAGATCGCCTGCGGAGTGCCAATGGACACTGCGCTGCCCTGTCCACCTAGAGTAAAGGTTGATTACAGGTGTGAAGAAAAGTATCTGGAATTTCAATTTACTTTCAACGATACCGGTTCTTGTCCTACAGATGTGAATTTTTTGTACTACAACATGTACTTTAAAAACCGGAAATCAGACGAATATCCCACTACCCCCTCAGTATCGAATATAACACAACCTACCTACCAACTTCAAAACATGAATTTGTCTGGTTGCTATGCCTTTACGGTGGTTACAGTTAATCCACAAGATCCTGCACAGCCCACAAAAGAGAGTCGAAAATCACCAGATATATGCCTATCGCCCTGTCCTGAGATTCAAATGCCCAACGTATTCACTCCTAACAGCGATGGGCAAAACGACCTTCTGTTACCTATTAAATGGTCAGATGTGCTCAGTGGAACAATAACCATATTTAATCGCTGGGGACAAATCGTTTATCTGTCTGAGGCTAATGTGTTTGCTGAAAAAGGCTGGGATGGCATCGATCAGAGTAGTGGCCGACCCTGTCCAGAAGGCACATATTTTTACACCATTGCTGTACAAATAAATACGGAGGATGGACCACAACCTGTAGATTTTAAAGGAAACATTACCCTTTTTAGATAAAAAAATTGTTGAATGTGCATGTTAAAGATGGTTTACAAACCTAATTTCTCTCACCTATTTAAACAAAATCAATAATAAAGTCTTAGTCATTTACACTTTTTAAAATTTCGAAGTATTAAGAATCCTCTCTGAATGCTCTGAAGGTTAATTTTAAGTTTAAAATCTTCTCCCAAACAGCGTTTCATTAAAAACAGAACAAGTTCAAATTATTTTAAAAGGCAGAAATCATCTGCATTAGAATTAAATTTAGACGAGAAAAGATTCAATCTTGTAAAGGAAAAAGCATCGTTTATGTAAAATATAATTGTCATATTGACAAATTTGTTTTACTTTTGAACAAAAAAAGAGGTGCCATGAATTCCTCATTTCTTCTTCCACATCGATTCAAGCAAATCGGATGGATTTTATTGAGCATAGGTATACTAGCCGGATTATACTGGCTATTGATCGACTCTGAACCAACGTGGTCGAATTCAAAAGTCTTTGTCATTTACGAAGATCAACCTATAGGAAAGGACCTTTGGTTTACATTTCAAGAAAACACTATTCTCGACGAGGTGGCCTCAGTACTCCTGATCGTAGGTGGATGGCTGGTAGCATTTAGTCGTGAGACGGTAGAAGATGAATTTATTGCTAGAATACGGCTTGACTGTTTGGCTTGGGCTATTCACATCAACTACCTAGTTCTACTTATCACAATCGCTTTTATATACGGCATGAAGTTTTTTTATGTAATGGTGTTCAATATGTTTACACCACTACTCTTTTTCATCATTCGATTCAGGTGGTTGATTTGGAAACATTCCAATAAAATTGAGGCATGAAAAATCGCCTACGTGTAGAAAGGGCGGAAATCAAACTTTCGCAAGCCGAACTGGCACAAAAGGTAGGAGTGAGTCGCCAAACCATAAATGCCATTGAGCGGGGTGATTACAATCCATCAGTAGCCCTTGCCCTTAAAATTGCCCAAGTATTTGGAAAGCACGTCGAACAAATATTTCAACTCGAAGATTCCGACTGGCAGAGGTAAGACCAGTAACTACCTTTGCGATCAGAATGAACATAAAAAAAGGAACTCAACTCACTCTCAAAATCCAATCAGCCGGGGCACAGGGTATGGGAGTGGCACGTACTGCAGAAGGGCAAGTAGTTTTTGTGCCCTTTGGCATTCCAGGTGATTTGGTAGAAGTAACTGTTGTAAAGTCGAAAAAAAAATTTCTCGAAGCTCAAATTGATAAAATTTTAAAGCCATCACCAGCTCGCATACCTCCAAAATGTTCACATTTCGGAACTTGCGGAGGCTGCAAATGGCAGCACATGGACTACGAAGCCCAACTTGCTCATAAAAAAGCCGAAGTAACCAGCAATCTGAAACACCTCGGAGGTCTTCAGTTGCCAGAACCTGATCAGATATTGGGATGCAGCGAAATATTCGGCTACCGAAATAAGGTCGAATTTTCTTTCAGTTCTATGCGCTGGCTCTCAGAGGCGGAGGTTGCATCCACTTATGCACTCGATCGTCGAGCTCTCGGCTTTCACATCCCAGGTCGTTGGGACAAAGTGCTCCACATCGATTACTGCCATTTGCACGATGCATATTCCAACGAAATTAGGAATTTCATCTTTAAATATGCCGTTGAACACAATTTGACTTTTTGGAATCCTCGCGAGCAGCGCGGCCTACTTCGCACTTTAATGCTGCGAATCAGCACCACAGGCCAATACTTGGTTTTGATACAATTTGGAGAAGACAATCAGCGAGATATCCATTCACTGCTTAGTCGATTGTTAGAGGCATTTCCTAAAATTTTCACTTTAATATATGCTGTCAATATTAAAGGAAATGACGCTATTTACGACCTCGACCTACACACCTTCAGCGGGCCTGGCTACATCGAAGAGAAATTGAAAGCCTACAATGAAGGTGATCCCGACCTCATCTTCCGAGTAAGTCCTAAGAGCTTTTACCAAACAAATTCACTGCAAGCCGAACGACTCTATCGCCGTGTGTTAGACTATCTGCAGCCTGTAGGTAACGAAAACATCTACGACCTCTATACAGGAACCGGTACAATAGCCCTCTACATGGCTCGTTATGTAAAAAGCGTTACAGGAATTGAACTTGTACCTGATGCCATAACCGATGCTCACATAAATGCTGAACTAAACGGTATCAGAAATGTAGATTTTATAGTGGGCGATATGAAGACCGCTTTTTCAGAAGATTTTATCTCTCACTATGGACACCCAGACGTAGTAGTGGTCGATCCGCCTCGAGATGGGATGCATCCTGCAGTGGCATCACAGTTAGTTCGCCTTAAGCCACAACGCATCATCTACGTAAGCTGTAACAGTGCTACTCAGGCAAGAGACATTGCTCTAATGAAAGACCATTACACCATAGAGCGTTACGGCCCTGTCGATATGTTTCCACACACCCATCATATCGAAAATGTGGCTTTACTCAAAGCCACTCACTCAATTTGAAAGGCTAACTCAATTTAAACTCCACTGCCTTTTAAAAAGCGTTTTTACTCATTTACAAAATTCTTTCCAGGTTAAACAAATTTTAAGAACTTTTGTTACATTTGCGTTAACAAACCATAGCCAAACTATGAAAGCCGAAATCATACAAGCCATTTCTCTTTTTCATGAAATGGAATTGGCTCCTAATCCAAAGGAAATTTACAATCACATCGACACAGATGTCGATTTTACCAGTTTTACATCAATGCTTTTTCAAATGGCAGAAGAAGGTGAACTCCTGTATGAAAATAACAGATATGCATTACCGGGTAAGCTCAATTTAATTGATGTAAGCTGGAACAGAGAATTAGAAATCCAATATTTCATCAATCAATTTCGAGCAGTAAGCCAATTTTTAAGACTTTTTCCTTTTATCAAAAGTGTTAGTATAAGTAAGACTAGTTTTTACAACAATTCAAATGAAGTTTTTCTGAATTTAATCGTAGAGAAAGATACTGTTTATACCACTTATTACCTTGTAAAAAAACTGCTGAAATTTTTTGACAAATATTCCATTTTTGACACTAAAATTCTCTTTGTACTAACTCCAGATGCAAGTTTTGAAAAGGAAGACTCAGAAGCCTTTTTGATTCAAGAAGTTTACGAAATTTCTGGTGATTACACATTCAAAAACATTGTGAATAATCACTTTGAAGATTTAAATAAAAAAAATAATTCGACCCTTTTTGGTAAAATCATAGCATTTCTATTTGAAAAATACTTTAAAATAAAATTTGAACGAGTGAGTATCAAACGAAAAGGTATTATTACCTTTACTGACATTAATCGATTTTTAGAGAAAATTTCGTTTACCAAGAATTTAAATCAGCTCATTTACCGGACTTAAAGTCGCTATTGTCATCACGGTATTATTGTCACCTACTTTGATCATACGATCAATAAGATTTAAAATCAACAAGATAGGTGTTAATCCTAATATGCCAAACGAGCTGATAAGTTTAATTGCTACTCGATGATCTTTTACAAAAGGAATATAAAACACCAAAAATATTTCGTGCGAAATACTATAAATTTTAATTGCGTATTTTTTACAACTATCAATAGTATAACCAGCTGACTTAAGTAATTGTAATAAATCAAATTCCGAGTAAAGTCTCTTAATATTTACTTCCTTTTCATAATGCTCATAGCTTTCGATAAAATTATGAAGTAAATTTAAATATCTTTTGTAACGCACAGGTTGATAAAGAAGTAATTTGCCGTTTGGCTTCAAAAGATTTTTAATTTTTAACAATATTTCCATATCATTTTCTACATATTGAAGCACTCCAACCATATATACAAATTCAAAAGAATCGGCAGAAAGTGCACGAAAATCACTATCGTTTAAAAGGTGAACATTCTTTAATCTAAAAAGGGCACAAAATCTATCAACAAAAAGGCGGTTCTCCTCTCGAACATCGTATCCGTAGAAAGTATTTTTTCTGTAGCGCAATGCAAAAAGAATCAAGTGAAGGCCCTCTCCAAATCCAATTTCTAAAATCTTTTTAGAACGTTGGTTTTTAATATGTCTGCTAAATTCGAAAATGAAAATCAGGTATCTTGGGTAGTAAAGTAGAACAAATAAATAGTAAAACACTATGAGCCACGGATGCTCAAGCAAAGCCTTCGGATAGTAATGAGACCTAAAGACAAATTTTTTATTCACTGATTTTCAGAATTATAACAAATTAACAATTTAATTATCCCCGGCCATTTAACGTAAAATTTAACCCGTAGCGTCAGTCGAAGTATGTACATTTGCAATCAAAAATACACTGTATGGGTAAGGTAGTAGCCATAGCCAATCAAAAGGGTGGAGTAGGTAAAACCACAACTGCTGTGAATTTATCAGCAAGCCTTGGCGTATTGGAACAAAGAGTGCTGCTCATCGATGCTGATCCTCAGGCGAATGCCACCTCCGGTTTAGGTGTCGACCCGCAGTCAGTAACGTTGGGCACCTATCAATTGATTGAGCATCAAGTAAATCCCAAAGATGTTATTATAAAAACCAATACACCTAACGTATGGCTTATACCTTCCCAAATCGACCTTGTGGCTGCTGAAATCGAGCTCGTAGATAAGGAAAGACGTGAATACATGCTTCGGGCTGCCTTATCCGAAATTCGAGATGACTTTGATTATATCATAATCGATTGTGCCCCTTCTTTAGGTTTAATCACAATTAATGCGCTCACTGCTGCCGACAGCGTGATCGTGCCCATACAGTGTGAATATTTCGCTCTTGAAGGTTTGGGTAAGTTGCTTAATACGATACGTAGCGTACAATCGATTCACAACCCTGATCTCGATATCGAAGGCTTATTGCTCACCATGTACGACTCGCGCTTGCGACTGAGCAATCAAGTAGTGGAAGAAGTAAAAACCCATTTCCAAAACATGGTCTTTGACACCATCATTTCGCGGAATGTAAAACTCTCAGAAGCACCATCATTCGGCGAAAGCATTGTAGTGTACGACGCTACCAGCCAAGGTGCAGCAAATTACCTGAACTTAGCACGCGAATTTTTGAAAAATAACACGGCATCAACCGAAAACTCTACTGCCAAATAGCGTATTTTTGATTTTTTAACGGTTTTGACTTCTTTAAAATGGCGGACACTAAAAAACAAGTGCTCGGCAGAGGTTTATCAGCTCTGCTAAAAGATCCAGCTACCGATATTAAATCTGCATCAGATAAAAATGCTGAACAGCTGGTAGGATCAGTGGCTGAGATCGACATCGATGCTATTCATCCAAATCCTTATCAGCCAAGATCAAATTTCTCTCAAGAAGCTCTCGACGAATTGGCACAATCAATCGCCCAATTGGGTGTAATTCAACCAATAACTGTAAGAAAAACAGGATTTAATCAATACGAAATCATAAGTGGTGAGCGCCGATGGAGAGCTGCACAAATGGCAGGTTTAAAAACTATACCAGCTTATGTGCGCTTAGCTGATGACCAAAACATGCTCGAGCTCGCACTGGTTGAAAACATCCAGCGCGAAGACCTCGACCCCATCGAAATAGCCATCAGTTATCGCCGACTCATCGAAGAAATTAACCTTACTCAGGAAAAGCTCAGTGAGCGCGTGGGTAAAAAACGCTCAACCGTGACAAACTACCTTCGCTTGCTCAAGCTGCCCGACCTGATACAGGTGGGCCTGCGCGACCGCCTTATCAGCATGGGACATGCCCGCGCACTCATAAACATCGAAGACGAGGAAGCTCAAATTGAGATTTATAAAAAAATCGTGGCTAAGGAGCTCTCTGTAAGACAAGTAGAAGAACTTGTAAAACGCTATAAGCAAAAAGGAGAGCTCGAACCAGAGCGAAGTCAAGGTAAAAAATCCATTGATGAAGAATTAGACGCCATCAGAGAAGTGCTCTCGCGCGCTCTGCGCACAAAGGTAGAAATCAGCAAAAAGCCCGATGGCAAAGGACGAATCATCATCAACTTTGAAGACGCAAACGACCTGGAAAGAATACTCGCCATCGTACAACAGTAAAGCCTTGCGAGCGCTGTGTATTCTTCTTCTTCTAATGGGTTTTCTTTCAAACGCCCAAGGTCAGTTAGACTCGTTAGAAAAAGAAAAGCCATCACAAGAAAAACGCCTCATATCCAGGATTTTTAAAAACCCTGAGCGACACTCGGTACAGCGTGCCGTAGTGTATAGTGCACTGGTTCCGGGGCTTGGTCAGGCGTACAACAAGAAATACTGGAAGATACCACTCGTATATGCTGCACTGGGCGCTACGGGATATTTTGTCTTAGAAAACGACCATCAATATCGCTACTACTACGGCGGATTAGAGCGTTTGGTACTCGACAGTGTCGATATTTTCGAAGGTAGATATTCTCCCGAAAATCTCATTTTCATCGCCAATACGTACAGGCGCTGGCGCGACCTATCGGCACTGCTGTTCATAGCTGCATATGGCCTCAATATCCTTGACGCTTACGTAGATGCACATTTTTATTATTACGACATCTCTGATAAACTCAGTCTTCGCATAAAACCGAGCTTGCAGCAAGTACACACAGCTTTTATTCCAGGAGTGCAGATTACTTTTATTTTTGACTCCGGAATTTCAAAAAAATCACAAAATCTGTCACAGTTTTGAAAATCATACTCATCGGATACGGAAAGATGGGAAAGATGATCGAATCGCTTTCCCTTGATACTCAAGATGAAATCATAGCGCGCATTACTAAGACTGAAGACATAGCAGCATATTCGAAACAGGCAGATGTAGCCATAGAATTTACGAGACCAGAGGCAGCCGTTGACAATATTCACGAATGCTTCAAGGCAGGCATACCAGTAGTATGCGGCACCACTGGATGGTTTCAGCATTTGCCAAAAGTGATTGAACTGGCTGAACAGCACGGAGGCGCATTGCTGTATTCGTCGAACTTTAGTATCGGCGTGCAACTTTTTTTTAAGATAACAAACAAAGTTTCAGAAGTTTTATCCACTTTTTCGCAATACAAGCCGAGTATTCGCGAGATCCACCATACGCAGAAATTAGATGCCCCCAGCGGCACCGCCATCACCCTTTCCCAACAAATGCTGCCACATTATCCCCAATTGAGAGGCTATTCGCTCAATGAATCAGAAGAAAATACCCTTAGAATAGATGCCATACGCGAAGGAGACGTTACAGGAATACATGAAGTAAAGTTTACCTCTGATGTAGATGAAATAACCTTAAGGCACGAAGCGTTTTCACGTGTGGGTTTCGCTCAGGGGGCTTTAGCTGCTGCACGTTGGCTTGTAGGGCGAAAGGGAGTTTTCACGATGGATGACATGCTTAACATAAATTTTTAACCGCATATACACATGCACCAAAGCAATTTTTTTACTTTTTTCATCATACTTGAAGTTTTTACATTTCTCTACACATTTCGCTTTTATGAGGCAGCGGGCCGAAAGGCATGGGAAGCAGCAATACCTGTGTATAAAACCTACGTGCTGCTGAAAATCATTAAAAGACCTACATGGCAGATATTTCTCTTCTTTATCCCGGTGGTGAGCAACCTAATGACCCTTGTGGCTTTGTACGAACTTCTTCACGTATTTAATCACCGCAAGTGGAAAGACTTTTGGATCAGCACATTTACCCTTGGTGGATACTTGCTCTACTTGCAATTTTCAACTCAACTCCAGTACGTGGGCCGCGATAATGCCTACATCAAAAAACACGTAGGCGAAACGCTAAACTCCCTTGTATTCGCAGTGGTGGTGGCTTCAGTTCTGAGAGCTTTCACCTTCGAAGCTTATGTGATTCCCACACCATCCATGGAAAAAACATTGCTTGTAGGCGATTTTCTATTTGTAAGCAAAATGCACTACGGCAATCGACTTACCATCACACCACTCTCTATACCCTTGATGCACAGCAAAATACCTATGCTAAATGTCGATTGCTTTGTCGATTGGGTGCAGCTACCTTATATCCGATTGCCCAAATTTGAAGACATAAAGCGCTTTGACAACGTGGTTTTTAACTGGCCAATGGAGAGCGACCTGCCCATCGACAAGCGGATGAACTACATAAAGCGATGTGTCGGCTTACCCGGCGATACCCTTGAGATAAAAGACCGCGAGCTAATCATCAATGGTCAAAAGCCTACCTATCCTGACCGCACCCGACTGCAGTTCGAATACTACGTGCGCACCAATGGAGCACCCTTCAACAGACGCATGCTGCACGACAAACTCGATATTTACTACTCCAAGGACCTTGTACCGGGTGAAAATGACTTTTCGCAAGTAAGACAAATCAATCAAAACGAGTATCTGTTCTTTATTCCTGAGGATAAAGTTGACCAATTTAAATACCTGCCAAATGTAGAAGAGGTAATACCCGTAATAGCGCCAAGAGAGCCTGGATCATATGATGCTAGCGCGCCTATCGTCTTAAAGAACTACATAGACCGCTACCTCGTGCCAAACAGCGAGATGTTTCCAAACCGATTCCACTCCGACATCATTAAATACACCAATACTCGTGATAATTACGGGCCTGTGTATATTCCTAAAAAGGGAGTAACGGTACAAATCTCACCAGACAACATCGAGTGGTACGAACGCATTATCTCCGTCTATGAAGGCAACGATCTGCAAGTAACGGATAGCCTCGTTTATATCAATGGTAAACCAGCTGATGCATATACTTTTAAGCAAAATTACTATTGGATGATGGGCGACAACCGCCACAATTCGCTCGACTCGCGCTATTGGGGATTTGTACCCGAAGATCACATCGTCGGTAAGCCTGTATTTATCTGGATGAGTTATGACAAAACGGCCGAAAAGCTCACCGATCGAATACGCACAAAGCGCATATTTACGACAGTACATGGCGAAGGCAAACCGAAATCGTACTTCTGGCACTTTGTAGTGGTTGTTGCCATGCTTAATTTGCTTTGGAAATACGTGATAAAAAAGATTAGAGATAAGAAGCGCAATCTACCTGCATAAACGAGTAAAAAAAAATTCGTCCGCGAAAGTAATTTCTCATTTTAAAGCTTGGGCTTGGAATAATAACATCTGGAATGCCATCGAATACAAAAGGTTTTCCTCCCTTTTTGTTTCCCTCAACTTCTTGGTTTAGCAAATGGTTAAAATGCCCGGATAAATGCATTGTGACAGACTGGCCCTGGCAAAAGCAATCCGCCTTTAACCGCTTTTACATCGATGGACCAAACGGTCAGCAAATACTCACTGTACCCGTAAAACACCCTGAAAAGGATGCGTTGGCAAGCCAAATTCAAATATCCTATCACACCGATTGGCCATCACTTCACCTAAAAACCCTGCATTCTACCTACAACAACAGTCCTTTTTACGAATTTTTGCAAAATAATCTTGAAGATTTATACAAAAATCGTCCGGTTTACTTAATTGAATTTATAATCCAATCTATTGATTTGTGTCTGTATTGGTTAAAAGAAAAAAAAACTGAAAGATGTGATCAAAAGACTTGCAAATTACTTCAACTAACTGATATTGAGCTAAAAAAGGGATTTTTTAACGATGAAAAGACAAGGGAATATACACAAGTTTTTTCTTACAAAAACGGCTTTATGCCCAACGTCTCGTGTCTGGATTTAATTTTTAACGAAGGACCTTTGGCTAAGGCTCATCTTATTGACTTTTAAATAATTGATATTTTTGCAAAAAAAGAAATAATGTCCTTGAAATTGTTTTCAGTAAAAACGAAAACTTTACTCCTACTATACATCCTTTCAAATCAATCGTTTGCACAGAATACCCAGTGTGCATTTACCGAAGTGCTTCAGATAGAAGCACAGTCGGGCATGCGTATACGCGAAAAGCCAGATGCAACAGCTAAAGCCATCGGAGGGGTGCCGTACAAGTTTAAAATCGAAGCTTGCGCTGAAACTTTTGGAAAAGCCACTTTCGAAGGAATTGAGGGTAATTGGAGATTAGTACGCTATAAGAATACTATTGGATACATGTGGGATGGTTTATCGGTGTTGGTATCCTCCTATAAACCTCAGGTAACACAACAAAAATTCACTGTAGAAAGCCAACCTCAAACTGCTCAAGACGACTATCGCATCACTGAGGCCTCGGCATCATCTACCGCGGTATCACAAGCACCAACAATAGTCTCTTCTCAGCAAACAAGTACTAAGCCTAATACCTCTCCTTTTACTGAAGTAAAGCTGATCACCGAAAGCTATCCGTACTGCAGAGACATTACGGCCATCGATCGCACTTTGTATTACTACGCAGTGATGGTGGAAGATGAGTATTACGTCATAAAACCTATAGATCTAACTATTGAGCTTCGAAAAAATAGCCCAAAAAACAAGCTACACTTTGACATAAAACCTTCTGAGGGCGATGGTTCTTTGTTTATAATTGGATTACCCACTCCCTTCAAAAACTGGAAAAAAATTCGAAACAACGATTATGTATTAACGCAGTACAACAGAAAATTGACACCTGGTGTACGCCTAGAGCTCTATGCCAGCGAGCCTGGTAATTCGTTGGGGAACATTAAGATAATGGCTGCTGGAACGGTGAAGTCATACAATCATGATTGTCCCGTGGTTGAAAATTACAAACTTTTAGTAGAGTTGATGTTAAATGAAAAAGAAGTCTTTGATGTTTCGAAGCAAATCTCACATCCAGGTGCATGTGGCGTACCAGATCTATTTTGGTTTGGGGATTTAAATCAAGATGGCTACACAGATTTTATTTTGGTAGGTGAATATCCGAAATACACAGCTTTTACTTTGTTTTTTTCGCAACCGGATAATCCGCAGCGCTTTAAAAAAGTGAGCGAGTGGGTGGTGGAAGATTGTGATTGATTATGTTCTATAATCCCCCACTACTCTTTCTAAAACTCTTATATTTAAGAAGTTAGGATCTTGTTATACAATTAAGACAAATATGTGCAGATCTTTGATTTAATCTCTTTAAATCTGCGTACCAAAACCATAGGTGATTGATAAGGTAAGCTGATAACTCGTTTAAGCAGTGTAAGTTACTATTGTATTCTTGGAAAATACAAAAGGGAGCAAAAAATCTATTGAACAATCTCCCAAGTGTGGTCGGCTAAGAGTTTTACGCTGTATACGTATGAGCCGGGAGTTTTGGAGCGTCCCCATTCGTTTGGGCCTATCATGCTAAGCATGTGTGAACCGTCTGGCCGCTGGTAGAGATGATAAATATGATTAATTTCGGGACGGAAGCGGATCTCACAACTGTAAATGATGTGTGCTAGCTTCTTGCGTTGCTGTATGGCATCGGCCTGGCGCATGAGAAGTTCGACTTGTTCTTTGATTTGAGCGAGCTGCAAGTCGGTTTGATGCTCCATGGCTGCTACTGCTCTCCCTATGGTCTTGCCTAGGTCGAGGGGCTTGATGACTGCACTACCTACGTGGTGAGCGTACGGCAGTGTGGAGGGTTTTTCGGCAACCTTATCAGCGTCGATGGGATTTTTAAATTCTTCAGCCATGCTCTTTGTAACAGTTGTGAGGTTGAATTGTTGGCTTCAGGTATTAATGCTTCTGAGCTGGGCCGCAAGTTCAAAGAGTTGGAAGTCGTTGTATTTGGGTGCCATGAGCTGGATGCCGATCGGCAAACCGCTGGAATGGCGACCTGCGGGTATGCTAATGGCGGGTATGCCCGTAATGTTTGCCAATACGGTGAAAACGTCTTCAAGGTAAAGTTTGGTGGGGTCGTCAAATTTCTTTTCTATGGGAAAAGCTGTACCAGGCGTGGTGGGGGTGAGGAGGAAATCGCACAACTGAAATAGTTCATTAGTGGTATCGGTAATGAGTCGTCGAGCACGCTGTGCACGGCCATAGTAAGCATCGTAGAAGCCGGAGGAGAGCACAAAGGTACCAAGCATGATTCTGCGCTTCACCTCAGTGCCGAAGCCTTCGGTACGAGTGAGCGTGTACACCTCGTCCATAGTTTTGGCATTGGGACTGCGATAACCGAAGTGCACTCCATCGTAACGGGCAAGGTTGCTCGAAGCTTCAGCGGTAGCAATGATGTAATATATTGGTGTGAGATAATCGAGATAAGGCATATGTACCTCTACCACCGAATGTCCTTGGCTGCGAAGCAGTTCGAGTGTATCGAGGGTCTTTTGGCGAATTACAGGGTCAAGGCCAGGGTGATTGAGCGTTTCTGCCAAATAGCCGATGGTGAATTTTTGTTCGGATTGCAAGGCTTTGCTAAAGGCTTCTACTGGACGCGAAGAAGATGTAGAATCCATGGGATCTTTGCCGGCCATCACTTCCATAAGGAGGGCCATGTCTTCTAAATTGGTGGTCATAGGACCAACCTGATCAAAAGAACTGGCAAAAGCGATCAATCCATACCGCGAAAGACGTCCGTAGGTGGGCTTAAGGCCGTATATGCCACAGAAGGCAGCCGGTTGGCGCACACTACCACCAGTGTCGCTACCGAGAGCTGCATGACAAAGACCAGCAGCTACCGCTGCGGCTGAGCCTCCAGACGACCCCCCGGGCACCATAGCTGGGTTGTGCGGATTTTTGACCGGTCCGTAGTAAGATGTCGTGTTGGATGAGCCCATGGCAAACTCATCCATGTTGAGCCGACCAATGATGATGGCGTCTTCTTTGACCAGACGCTCAACAACGGTAGCTGTATAAAGGCTCTCAAAGCCATCTAAAATTTTTGAGCCAGCCGATACATGATGGTCCTTTAAACAAAGGTTATCTTTAATGCCTATTATCATGCCCGCAAGCTTGCCTGCAGTGCCGTAGCGCAGTTTTTGGTCGATCACTGTGGCACGCTCACGAGCTTCGCCGTAGAAGATTTCAACAAAAGCATTGTGTGTATCTTTTTCAATGTGTTCGATGTAGTGATTTACTGCCTCGAGGCAGGAGAATTCGCCTTTTTTCAGGGCAGACTGCCATTCATGCAGATTGGTGTATTCCATCATGCCACTTAATACTAGTTTGGGCTGAATAAGGTCTTATTTCGTATCGTCCTTTTTTTCGGGATCTTTCATAGCGTCTTTAAATTCTCTAACGCCTGATCCGAGGCCGCGCATGAGTTCAGGAATTTTTTTACCTCCAAAGAGCAACAGAACGATTACCACAATCAACACAATCTGCCAAGGCCCTACCATGCCAAGGAATATAGACAGAAAACTCATTTTTGGTTGAATATTCGATTTGTGTGCAAAGGTATGAAGGAATGCCTTGTATGGAGAGTTAACTTAATACAATACCTAATATTTAAAAACTGATTGAGCAATCCAGGGAGTGAACCAAGAGAAGTAGCAATGAAGAGTTAAGAGTTTGTAATAATCGAACAGACATTTTTAAAGCTACTACCAGCTTACACATATTTACAATTATTAAAAGTAGCAAGACAACTTTTTATATAAAGAATAGGAAAAATTTAAACATTTTTTTGAAAATCAGCAAAAAATGAAGGTGTCCAAAAAGTAAAGGACGCCTTCTTTTTTATTTTGATAAAACCCTTAATTGAAGTAAATTAGAGCCATCATAGACATTTTAAGTGAGGCGAGTAGTCTTTAAACAGCAACCCGGCAAAT
>NZ_BHZE01000017.1 GCF_003851885.1 Thermaurantimonas aggregans
TTCAAAAATCAATTTTTTGAAATATCACTACCAAAAACCTGCTTTAAGTCTAATTCATTTTTTGTAACATTAAATACCATTTAAAAACTGATAAAAAAAAGCTGCCCTCTTTTAGGACAGCTTCTTCCATTTTAATTTCTAAGAGTAATTTATTTGCGAATTTCCATCTCTTCGAGTAAGTGGCCTGCATTGGCAAACTTATCGATGATGAAAAGCACGTATCGGATATCGACATTAATGGTGCGCTGGAGCTTTTCGTCGAAGATTACATCGCCTGCCATTGCTTCAATGTTTCCGTCGAAGGCGCAGCCGATGAGTTCACCCTTTGCGTTGAGTACTGGTGAGCCAGAGTTACCGCCAGTAATGTCGTTATCTGTTAGAAAATTAACGGGCATAAATCCAGCCTTATCGGCATATTGACCAAAATCGCGCGCATTGTAGAGATCAATGAGTCTCTTTGGTAAGTCAAATTCTTCGTCGCCAGGCTTGTATTTTGCGATTTTGCCCTTCAGGGTGGTGTAATAGTTACGAGCTGCGTCATTTCTCGGATCGCGGGGCAGAGCCCTCACAGTGCCGTAAGTGAGGCGCAGCGTGCTGTTTGCATCTGGATAGAAGGCCTTATTCGGATTAGCACGGCGGAAGCCGTCAACCATTAGTCTGAAAGCACGGCGGTATTTGGCTTCGAGTTGTTTCTGCTCCGGTGTTTCTTCGCGGTATTTTTCGAAGAGGGCAGATGAGATTTTGTAAATCGGATCTGCTTCAATCAGCGCTATATCGCCGAGTTCTATCACTGCCTTAATGCGTTCAGCTGATGAAAATACGCTTGCTTTCAGCGCGTTAGCTACATAAGGATGGAAGTTGTCGCCCGTGCGCTTGCGAAGTTCTTCGATGTAGGGAGCTATCGGATAGGGAGCGGACTTTGAGCTGTAGAGCGCCAGTTGTGCAGCTAGTACATCCTCTTCGAGCGGCATATACATGTCGGCGTATTGTTCATCGATTGTAGCGAAAATGCGCTCTTTGAGCATGTTGCGTCGTTCAGCATCAGCCTTCAGCAGTGCGTCGATGGAATTTTTGATGCGCACCGGGAAGATGGACAACGTCGCTGTTCGGAAAATGGTCATCAAGTAGTTGTCGTGGCGGGCTTTTAAGTTGGTAGCATCGTAATATGCCTGAATATCAGCCATCACACTGCCATAGAGCTCGCGGTTTTCAGGTTTATTAGCCCAGCGCTGAAAGATGCGCTCTTGCTTTTGGCGCGTAGCCACGGTACGGTGCTTAGTTAGGGCATCGATCATACCCTGGCGGTTTTTCCAATAGTTGGCCACTTGAGAGTATTTCGTTGCGTACATCAAGCGCACAGCATCGTCCTTGTCCATATATTTTTTCATTACATCCATACCGAGCTTTGATCCTTCAACCCAAGCCGGATATGCATATGAAACGTTTTGCTGAACACCGGCTGAAGGCAACCAGCGATTTGTACGGCCCGGATAGCCAAGAATCATAGCAAAATCGCCTTCTTTAATTCCGGCCAAAGAAATTGGGAAAAAGTGCTTTGGCTTAAAGGGCACATTCGCTTTGCTGTAGGCTGCAGGTTGATTGTCAGGCCCTGCATACACGCGAAAGAGTGAAAAATCACCTGTATGACGCGGCCATTCCCAGTTGTCGGTATCGCCACCAAACTTGCCAATGCTCTCTGGCGGTGTACCTACCAAGCGCACATCGGAATAGTCTTGATACACAAAGTAGTAATATTCATTGCCTTCGTAGAAGGAGCGCACCGAAACCACATATTTGCCCCCCTCACTGTTTTCGCGCTCGATTTTGGCAATCTCTTCGCGGATGATGCGGTCACGCTCCTCCTCGGTCATTGAGTTGTTTACCTTACTGAGGATGCGCTGTGTAACATCGTCCATGCGAATAAAGAAGCGCACGAAGAGCGACTTGGGCTTGAGCTCCTGATCGCGTGTCTTAGCCCAAAAGCCATCGCGCAAATAGTTGTTTTCAGGTGTTGAAAGTTCTGCTATAGCTCCGTATCCACAGTGATGATTGGTGAGCAGCAGTCCATCGCGCGAAATAAGTTCTGCCGTACATCCGCCATTAAACTGGACTACTGCATCTTTTAAGCTCGAATTGTTGATCGAGTAAATCTCTTCGGCCGTAAGCTGAAGGCCGAGCTTTTGCATATCTCTGTAATTGAGTCGGGCGATGTGCATCAAAAACCACATTCCCTCATTGGCCCGAGCTACAGGAGGTATCAGTAGTACTAGGGCAAGGCATAAGCCTACTAATCGTTTTTTCATCAGATTAAGGAATTAGATTCATTTAAAAGGCGAAAATAATACGGGTACGAATGTATTTACACTCAATAGACGCAAACTCTATCGCGTGTATGTTAAATGGACTTATTTAAAATTATCCTTTTAAATAAGGACCTTATTCTTTAAGAGGTTATTGAATTCTAAAAAGCGTAAAGGATGTAGGCGGTAAAACTAGCGTTTGCCTATTTTCACTTTCGCCAGACCATTCCACGAGATCTCCATATACGTATTTTAATTCTGCAAATTCAAAAAATTCTGCAGGAGTAAATGGCATGGGTTTATTGTTTACGTTTGATATAATGAGAAATGTGTTATAAGCATCTGACTTTGTATAAAAATAGATTCCATTGCGAGGCACATACTGCGTAAGCTTGCCTGTAGCCAGTGCCGGATGTTTTTTACGCAAGCGAATAAGGGTATTTATGAAGTTAAAAGCTTCGTTTTCATCAGGAGTTCTGCCCTTAGCAGTAAACTTGTTAATTGTATCATCAGGCCATCCGCCGGGAAAATCCTGGCGGATTAAACCATGTCCATCGGTATGAGCCATCAAGATTTCGGTGCCGTAATAGATACACGGAATGCCTCTTAAGGTCAGTAGCCATCCCAGAGCAATTTTGAGTTTTTGCAAATCCTTACCCAATACCCCGTAAATGCGCGCTACATCGTGGTTGTCGAGAAAGGTGACAAGCTTTTCAGGAGCTTTATACAAATAATCGGAAGCGAGAACGTAGTACAACTTGTTCACGCCCTCCGCCCATCCCGGCTGGCGATTGAGTGCCTCTTGAATGGCAAAATGGAGTTGAAAATCGGTTATACCGTCGAGATGCGTATTCGCTAGTCGGCGCTGCGGAAGGTCAGCATCAAAAAAGAGTTGAGGTGGCACGGTATGCTCCCAAATTTCAGCCACTATGTAAAGGTCGGGATAGTCTTTTTTTACTGCCTCGATCCAGCTCGACATAAAATCTTGATCGCAATAGGCATAGGTATCAATGCGAATTCCATTCAGTTTAGCAATCTCAATCCAATACAGCGTATTTTGAATTAAATAACGCGCCAGTTGGGGATTTTTCTGATTTAGGTCGGGCATATGCGTATCAAACCACCCTTCCGTCATCACACTGTGGTCAAATTCTGAACGGTAAGGGTCCATCAAGGTGGTAGCTCGATAGTTCGTGCGCGTAAAATTTGGCCACCAATGGTACCAACTTGAGTCTGGAACATCGACAAATAAGTAATTTTTATCGCCAAAATGATTGAATACCATGTCTTTTATGAGTTTAATACCATTTTGTTGAAGGCTTGCACTTAGATTGATGTATTCCTCGAGTGTACCCATTCGAGGGTCTATTTTATATAAATCGGTGATCGCATACCCGTGATAGCTTTCGTGTGGCTGATTGTTTTCTAATACAGGCGAAATCCACAAAGCTGAAACACCGATCTCTTTGAAGTAATCTATCTTAGAAGCAATGCCTGCTATATCACCTCCATGCCTGTCGTACGGCTCATTTCGGTTAGTAGATGATTGATAAAAGCCCTTCAGATGATCATTCGCTGGATTCCCATTGGCAAATCGGTCGGGAGTTATCAGATATATGACATCTGATGAAGTTATGGTTTGAAAATTTTTATGCGTTTTTGGGCGAATCGGTATTGAAAGTATCTGAGATTTTTTATTTGCCTTGATTCGCAATTTAATTTCCTGATTTTCAGGAATTTCAGGAATTTCAAGTGTCACATACAAGTATTTAGAACTTTTCGCTGACAGAACACTTTTTAGCACGGCTGAACCAGATACAAGCTCAACCATTGCATTTGTAAGGTCCTTTCCTTTAACAAGAAATTCCACTGTATTCCAGCACATGCCACTCCACCACTGGGGTGGATCGATGCGCTCTATCAATTGTGAAGATTTTTTTTGAGCGACAAGTATCCCTGTATTGAATACACTGAAAATAAGGGGGATCAGAAAATATCTCGAAAATTTTACACTGAAATTACCTGCATTTAACAGTGGGTCGTTGAAACCTGATAAAAATCGTGTTTTCATTTTTTAATTTTTGAGTACTTTCGCGGTAAATGTAAAAAGTACACTAACTAAAATTTGAAAGAGATGAAAAAAATCTACTTATTTCTCAGCGCAATGCTTACTGGGGGTATGCTTATGGCGCAAACAACATTTCCTGTCACCTTTCAGGTAGACATGGCCACTCAGACCGTCAGTGCAAATGGTGTGCGTATAGCCGGTAACTTTCAACAGGCTGCTGGATTTCCGAACAATTGGGATCCGTCTGCTACACAACTGACCCAGGTAGGATCATCTACCGTGTATGCTATCACGGTCAATCTTCCTGCCGGTTCGTATGAATACAAGTTTATAAATGGCAACGCCTGGGGAAGTGATGAAAGTGTGCCTGCAGCCTGCGCCGTAAATGGCAATAGAGGGGTAACTGTATCAGGACCGACTACCATACCAGTTGTTTGCTTTGGTATGTGTACTGCTTGTCCGGCCGGCCCACTTCCGAAATACAATGTCACCTTCCAGGTGGATCTTCAAAACTTTTGTGGATCTTTTGACTCAGTAACCATAGCAGGTACTTTGGCAAATTGGGGAGCTGGCGTAAAGATGAATTCTACTACTGCCAACCCTAATCTTTACACAGTTACTTTAGATGTTGATAGTGGTTCACATGAATACAAGTTCCGCACACATTCAGGCGGAAATACCAACTGGGAGGGGCTTCCTAACCGTCAAATTGTAATTTCAGCCAATCAAACCGTACCGGTTGTATGCTTTAATCAGACAACTCCATGTACTCCTAAGCCAGCAGATGGTCCGGTTACTTTTCGCGTTGATTTGAGCAACGGCCCAGTACCAGCTGACACTGTGTTCTTGATTGGCGATTTCACTACGCCCGCTTGGCAAGCAGGACGCGTACCTCTGACACCGATCGGAAATGGCGTATATGAAGTAACTATTCCTAATCTGTGTCCGGCTATTCTGTACTTTAAATTTGTTAACGGCGACGTAACAAACACTGCCAACGAAGAATCATTCCCCGACCCGAATGACAGAAACTGCGTTGAGCCAAATGGATTAGGTGGCTTTAACCGTAAATATGTCCGCACTGGTAATAATGATGTTGCTCAGTACAAGTGGAATAGCTGTCAGACACTGAACATTAGCGTGGATGAATTTAATGCTCAATCTTTTGCAATTTTCCCCAATCCATCAAGTGATTTAATGACTGTTCGTCTGGGCGAAAAATCATACACGCTGCGCCTTACTGATATCAGCGGTCGCTTGATCAACGAATGGAATAAAGCGACAGGCAACTTTAACATCTACAAAAACAACTTAGCTGCAGGCGTATACATGCTTCAAATCATTGACGCTTCCGGTAAGGTAACTACACAAAAGATTTCTTTCAGATAATATCTCAAATTCAAAAAAAGAAAAGCCGCCTCAATTGGGGTGGCTTTTTTCTTTGCTCTATTTCTTTGATCCTTATCGTTTGTCTTGTATTAAGATTTTATAGATAAAAAAAGATAATATCTAAAAACTTGACTCAAATTTATCTTTATCTTCCTAAAGACACTTAAAAATCTTTTATTATCCCTGCTATCGTAGATACAATAAATTAAAGTAAGTCTATCCCAAAATATTTTTATTAATTAGGTTAATGGGTTAAAAATCAAAAAAATTAATTATCCAAGCAAGGAATTGAGCAATGCAGCAATGCGAACACCAGCTTGCATCAGGCGCAGTTCGTAGAGATCGCGCATTTTGTAGTGATATAGATATCCAAGCGATTTATCGCGATCGAATGCATAAATCTCATCTCTAGGTTGCATCGACTCATAGGCCCATACTCGCGGATCGGTAGAAATCCACTGGTGAGCCTGATGCTGATACTTGCGATAGATGGCATCAGTGTACTCTGTGTATGAGAGTTGATAAGAGTCGATCATGTCGCTATCCCATACCCGATGCAGGTTCGAATTTTGACCAAACCAGCGCACGCGTATATCGTTACCACCGCGATCGTCTCCTCTGCCAACATGTAGCGGCTGATGAATATCACCTACTAGATGCACTAACATCATCAATGCATCACGACGAGCAGAGTCAGTCTGACTTCTGTCTTTAAGCACATTGCCAAGTCGATCGATGGCTTCGATTACATCGCCTTTTGGATTCTTCTCCGTCTGTTCATAGGTCTGACCATCAGGAATAGTCACCCAATGCCAATCGTGCGTATGATTGTATCTTGGATCACTTTTTATTTCATCCATCCAAGTACTTACAATGGCGAGCGACTGGTCACCAATGAGTTTCCGGATGTTTTTACGCGCTTTGGGCGTTAAGTATTTTTCTGCGATTTCTCCCGTAATGCGATGGCCTGTTTGGCCCCATGAAAAAGCCTTTGACCATAAAAAAAACATGAAAATACTCAATAAAAAAACAGATTTTTTCATAAACAATTGTAGTGAAACAGCACAAAAGTACTTGTGTACAAGATTATGTGCAGTTTTATGCAAATTTTTATCGTCTTAAATGCGCGAAGCAAAAGCTATTGTAAAGATTGAAACAGACTTTATATTGGCTTTTTTCACCTCGTTGTAGCATCGCTCAAGAGTGGCACCGGTGGTAAAAATATCATCGACTAAGATACAATGTTTGCCGGCTATTTCTTGTGGACGTTCGAGCATATAGGTTTCCTTTAGCGTTAGCCAGCGCAGCAATCTTCCTCTCTTTGTCAGTGTATCAGCATATTTTTTGCGCACTAATGCAGTTGAATTAATTTCAATTTTCAATACATCGGCCAAACCTTTCGCATATTCTTCTGCCTGATTATATCCGCGTTTTCTAAGTTTTTTGCGGTGCAGAGGTATCGGAATAATAACGGTATCAGTATCAGGTCGAAAATATGCTTCATCGCGTAGCAGTCTTGCATGTATTCGTCCCATATATCTGCCGATATCCGGATTGTTCTTGTACTTCAATTCATGCAAAATACTCTGAGCCACGGTATTTCTATAGAAATAAAGCAAGAAATGCGCATATCTGACCGGAATTCTCCCTTGAAGTATTTCAGTAAGTTGATTCTGGCTGATTGAATAATTTTGATTAAATCCCGCCTCAGCCTCACACCGGAAGCAGTAATACCACTCAGCCTGAGAAAGTTCGGTACTGCAGTGTATACAACTATTTGGATAAATGAGATCCAAGAAGTCTGTCAAAAGCGAACGCATAAGACATCATGTAATAAACTACTTACCTCGGCAGCAAGTAAGCTACGGGTATAAGCATTTCCTCGAGTGAAATACCTCCGTGCTGGTAGGTGTTGCGGTAATATCTCACGTAATGGTTGTAGTTATTTGGGTAAGCGAAAAAGTCATCTTTTCCTGCAAAAACATAGTGGGTATTTACTCCCATGCGAGGCAAGTGATAATCATCGGGGTTTTTAACTTCAAAAACTTCTTTCGGATTATACGACATATTGCGCCCGGCTTTGTAGCGAAGGTTTGTGGTTAATTCACGTTCACCGACGATTTTAATCGGGTTTTGAACATTGATGGTGCCATGGTCGGTTGTGAGCAGTACAGGCAATTTACGATCAGCACAGAAGCGCAGAATTTCAAACAAAGGCGAATGGATAAACCAGGTTCGTGTGAGCGAGCGATAAGCTTTGTCGTTATCGGCAAGTTCCTTGATCACATCCATTTCAGTTTTGGCATGGCTGAGTATATCTACAAAGTTGTATACTACTACATTCAAGTCGTTATCAACCAGCGTTTTGAGGTTTTCTACAAATTTTCTAGCAAAAGTTAATTGCGATATTTTAGCATAGCTCCATTTGATATGCCCTAAACCATAGCGCTTTAGGTTTTCTTCCAAGAAAAATTCTTCAAATTGATTTTTTGTTTCCTCCTCATCGTCGTCAAACCATTTGTCGGGATATCGGCGCTTGATCTCGGCCGGCATGAGTCCTGCAAACATTGCATTGCGCGCATATTGGGTAGCTGTTGGCAGAATGGAGCAAAAGATTTTTTCGCTCTCCACCACAAAGAGTTGCGCGAGTTCTGATTCGATCACCTTCCACTGATCGTATCGAAGGTTATCAATCACAATGGTAAATACTTTTTTACCTGCTTTTAAAAAGGGAAAGAGTTCTCTCGGAAACAGCTGTGGCGACAGCGTTGGAGCTGCCTCACTGCCTTTGAGCCAGGGTTGATAATTTTTTGATATGAATTTAAAAAACAATGAGTTAGCCTCTTTTTTTTGCGTCTCTAGCAAATCGCGATAAGTGCTGTTCTCCACATGGTCGAGGCTTAAATCCCAGCGAACTAAGTCTTTGTAAATCTTCACCCAATCTTCAATAGTAGCGGCCATACTCATATCGATGGCCAGTTGGCGAAACTCTGCTTGATAGTCTGTTGCAGTTTTTTCGTTAATGAGCTTTCTTTGTTCTGTAAGTTTTTTAATGGAAAGCAAAAGCTGATTAGGATTTACCGGCTTAATTAGATAATCAGCGATTTGTGATCCGATGGCCTCTTCCATAATGCGCTCTTCTTCGCTCTTGGTCACCATCACTACCGGTATGTTGCGATTGATTTTTTTGATTTGAACAAGTGTATCAAGCCCTGTCAAACCGGGCATATTCTCATCCAGAAAGACCAACTCATAATGATTCTCCTGAATCATATCGAGCGCATCGCGGCCATTGGTAGCCGTATCGATTCTATAACCTTTTTTTTCAAGAAAAATAATGTGTGGCTTTAACAGATCGATCTCGTCATCGGCCCAGAGAATGCGCGTACTCTCCATACTTTTGTGCTTATTAAGAAATAAATGTCCAGAATCAAAAATAAAACTAAGATCATTAACGACCCGATCTACGGTTTCATTATAATTGAAAGCCCCCTCATACTAAAAATAATTGATCATCCATATTTTCAGAGACTTAGGCGTATTAGTCAAACTGCCCTCACCTATCTGGTATATCCGGGTGCCACCCACACGCGATTTCACCACGCATTAGGTGCCATGCACCTCACTCAAAAAGCCATTGAAATTTTGCGTCGAAAAGGCATAGAAATTACATGGACAGAGGAGGAAGCAACTCTAGCCGCTATTTTACTACACGATATTGGTCATGGCCCTTTTTCGCATACACTCGAACATTCGCTTCTGCCGGTACGCCACGAAGAGCTCTCACTATTCATTATGGAGAAGCTCAACATCGAATTTGAATACGCACTTTCTACGGCCATTCGCATTTTCAGAGACCAATATCCTAAGCGCTTTTTACATCAACTTGTCAGCGGTCAGCTCGATATGGATCGCCTTGACTATTTGCGACGCGACAGTTTTTACACTGGAGTCCATGAAGGTATGGTCAACTCAGAGCGCCTTATCACTATGCTCCATGTGCACGAAAACGAGCTCGTGATCGAATCGAAAGGGATCTATAGTGTCGAAAAATTTTTAATTGCCCGCCGGTTAATGTATTGGCAAGTGTACTTGCACAAGACCGTACTTTCAGCTGAATTTCTCATGCAAAAAATCTTTGAACGCGCCCGTCAGCGCTACCGTGGCGGATATAAAATTCAGGCTGGACGCTCGCTTGAGGCCTTATTGCGTAGAGATATTACTATCGAGACCCTTCGCAACGACCCTGTTTGGCTCTCCATTTTTCTTTCGCTTGACGATACCGACATCTGGACATCCATCAAGCAATGGTATTACGATCCCGACCCTGTTCTCAGTAGTCTCTGTATCCGCTTGCTCGACCGAAACTTACTTAAAATCAAACTTACCGATAAAGAGATCAGCCATGACTACGTGTCAAAACTTCGCAGGATGGTAAGAACTGCTTTAGCCCTAAACAATGGAGAGGAGGAATACTTAGTTTTTGCCGGCAAAGTGGAGAATAAAGCTTACGATCAAAGCCAAAAATCCATTAAACTGCTACTCAGCAGTGGAGAGTGTATCCCTATAGAAGAACATCCTGACTTCCTACGGATCGAAGCACTTACTGAGCTCAAGGAACGCAACTTTATATGCTACCCTGCTATAGAAGGCCTGCTCGACGGTAAAAGCCTTAATATTTCACCAACCATTTAATTATCGTCGATGACATCTTCTTAGTTTACATGGTTGCGAACATTCTTGAAATTGTACGAAATATCGTAATTATATAAAAATATCCTTCTAATTAGTATTGCCAGGATTTCATTTTGATTATTTTTTACCACCATTCCATTCATGTAATTACTTATATCTCTTTTAAGACTTAAGTCGAAAACTGAATAGTTAAAAAAAAAACTGCCCCCCGGATTGGGAGGCAGTTCTTATTTAAAAGTAAGCGGAGTTCTTATTTTCCGATCACCACCTTTCGGTTAATGATTCCGGCTGAGGAGTGTACGCGAAGTAAATATGTACCTGCAGCGACATCTTCGAGTTTAATGGTTTCTCTAAATGTTCCACCTGCGCTTCTCCACTCAGTGCGATAAATCACTTTACCTGTGAGATCGACTACTTCTATGGGCAGGGAGGCCACGTCATCGCTAAAGGTTACCTCAAACACACCTGTATTTGGGTTCGGATACACTTTGAGGAAAGACCCAAGCAAATGCTCAGCAGTTGAAACCTTGAATTCAAGTGTATCACACACGGTAGTGTCACCACATTCATTAAATGCCGAAAAGCAAACTCCATATTTTCCATTTTGTGGGAATGTAAATGTGGCATTTAGCGTGTTTGCAGTACCCAAACCGGCAAAATCCCAATGTACAGAATCAGCATTTGTGGCTACACCATTAAATGTCACGGTATAACTAGTGGGTATCTGTGTGAAAGTAAATGAAGCAGTCGGTTTTGGTGTAGGTGTAATGATCACAGGTGTACGCACTTGTGAACATGCAGAGGCTTGGTAGTACACCGTAGCAGTCCATGAATTGGCAGGTACAAACTGGTAGAGGTCGTTGCAAGGACCTGTACCGCCATCTGGCCATGTTCTACCAACGTGCAGCTCTAAAGTAAGTGTATCAGAGTTAATAACTCCGTTGGCAATATTAAGTGTGCGTGAGTAGGCCTGTGTTCCACCCTGATTCAGCGCTGGACCAACTACTACTGGTTCAGCAGCATTGTTGTTGACTACCCGAATTCTCGAAAGCTGCTCTGAAATCCAACCACCACCAGTAGCAGTGATGGAGTAAGAAACCCTGATAGAGTCAATCACTGCACCTGCAGGCACTGCTATTTTAAGGATTCCCGGACAAGAACTGAAAGATGTAGCTGAATTAATGAAAGTTCCAGCACTTTGAACAAGTGGCCCATGTGTGGCTGAGGCTGAGTCACCAACAATCTGACGATATTGCAGATAATAATCATTCTTTGTTGAAATAGAAGGCACAAAGAAGGTATTACTTGTCGCAAGAGGTGTACCGCCAGTGGGCTGTCCATACCATTCGTACAACAGACCCGGACCTGGTTTTGCCTGAAGTGTGATAGTATCAATACCTGTACACACTGAGAATGGTAACACTACAGGGTTTCTTGGCTTTATAAATACCTGAAGATTTAACGAGTCATTGCTGGTCACCTGATCGTTGGGCAATGAGGTGAAGCTCAAAATGTTCAGGTTCAAACCTTGGAATCCATTAATTGTACCCATGTTGATTGTATCTCGAGCACCTGCTGCTAAAGAAGGTACTGATGCTGTAAATGTCTGCGTCAAATCACCTGTTATTTGACAGGTTACAGGCACATTTGATATCGGGTTTGCTCCCTCATTTTTCACCACTACACGTACATTCATCACACTGTCACCACATTGACCGTTTCTTGGATTTACAAGTGCTTCAAGTCGGGCATCGAATGCAATAGGAGTACATACCTGTACCGGACCAACCCATTGGCTGTACTGGTTAGGACCGCAGCTGTCGCGCACATACATGTCGTAGCATACATTCGATGAAAGACCAGTTACTGTGTATGGCTTTGTGGTGATGTTGGTGATCAAAGTTCCTTGAAGCGATCCTGGTGTAAAGCCTACAGGTCCCCATTCGATCTGATGATTATTGTCGAAACTACCCCAGTTGAGTGTAGCAGAAGTCGGGGTGGCACTCACTAAAGTAAAATTGAACGGACCTGTACATGGCAGCGGTACAAATTCCACAGCACCTGGGTCAGGCGTTGAAGTACGTGATACACCATTGATATCTGTGGGTACTACTGTTAGAAGGTTTGCACCGATATTGTTGAACTGTGGTGAACCTGGAGTAAAGTCATTAGCTGCTGGATTCACATAGAAGGGCTGACCGAACTGACTGTTGGAGTCAGGGTTACCAGTTGAGGCTTGCCAGTTAGCAAACGTATTGATGTTTGAACCGTTGAATCCAAAGAATGCAGAAGTTGAATTCGTTTGTCTCCAATAAGCGTTGTGATTATAGGTAATGTTAGTAACTGTATTAGATTGGTAAATGATATAGGATGTACCGGTTGTGGGTCTGCTGGTTGTAATGAGGTTATTTCTGATGTCGATGTTGCTCATTGTTCCCAGCAGGTAAATTAGATACTCCCCACCAGTTCCAGTGGAGTTATGCTCTATTGATATAGAGTTGTGGTACACATTCCAGTTACTAGAACCTGATAGGTAGAAACAATAGTTAAAACCAGTGTTTTCCCAACCATACATCCAGTTGTTGGCAAAGAGATTTCGGTTATTCGGGTTACCGCTTGAGGTGAAGTTATAGAATCCGAAAGCAGAACCAGTGATTGAAGTTGCCGAAGCATAAGGATTGCGGATTCTGTTGTTGGTAATCTTCGAGTTACGGATCTCATTGCTGATATAGATGCCGTAGAAGGTTGTAACTGTTTGACGATTCAAACGGTGAATATCATTTCCGTTGAATTCCAAACTATCCACACCCCTTGTGAAGAAACTGTAGATGTAGGCGTCTGCGAGCGTATTGTTCAGTATTTTATTTCCTACAGTAAATGGGCCTGTGGTAGCAGTATTACCTCCTAAATAAATGTTTTGGTAACCTCCTGAAATAAAGTTTTTCTCAATGGTAATGCGATCGCACACTTTACCAATTCCGGTAATGCTGCTTTCAGATATAGAAGCCAAAATACCGTTATAGTTGGTATTGGTGAAGTTCATCGGCATTACAATAGAACAGTTTTTAACAGTAATGTTTTCTGCATTACCTGTGATGTAAACACCTGTAGCAAATTGCGATATCGTACCTGTTGAACTTATGTTTAGAGAATCCAGTACAAAGTTTCTCGTACCTTCAAAGGCAATGATCGCTCTTCGATCGGTATTATTAGAGTTGAAAGAGATGGATTCTCCATTACCTTTTAATGTTACGGTATTTGCTACACTGGTGTTTGGTATAGTTCCAAAGTAAGCTTGCTCAACATATGGACCCGAACCTGGAACCACGTTTACAGTCACCGGTCCACAAACACCCACTTGGCTCAGGGTATTAGCAAAATCGGTGAAGCTCGCAAAGTTGCTACCTGATGTAGCAGAAAATGCATTGATGGTATAAGTTCCAGAGAGGCTTCTGCGAATACCGCTTCGCGTGAGCGTATTGTTTGATGGATCGGTATCTACACCAGGTCCGCTTGCAGTAATGGTAGCTGTAACGTTCACGAGGGCGTTTGCTGGAACGTTGAAAGTACCAAGTGTAATATTTACACTTTGCGATGATGCCAGCACCCCGGTCCAGTTTACAGGTGTTTGCGGTGTATTATCTACACTCCATGCAATAGTAAGAGAAGTGACAGTATCGAGACCAAGGTTAGCGATTTGTACTTGAGCTGTAGCAAAGGTATCACAAATGGCTCCGGTAGGCTGGGTGAATGAAACAATTGCGGGATCAGGGCCTGGTGGCGGGTTAAATTCTATAGCACCGGCATCTGGGAAGGCCCCGCGTGGTGTACCGAAGAAGTCTGTCGGTACCCAGTTTTGAAGATTAAAGCCCATACCGTTAAAGAGCACATTTGTTGGCTGTACATTACCTGTCCATATGCTCACAAAGTTCGGATTGGCATAGCGGCCCTGCTGATCAAAGGCATTGTTAGCCAAAGCCTGCCAATCAGCAAACGTATTTACGTTAGAACCTCTCCAGCCAAAGAAGTAATTGGTACCTACTGAGTCATGTATAAAATATGCATTGTGATTGATTAGCGGACGGCTGGTAGAAGAGTTAAGATACATAATGTACTTCTGACCTGTTCCAGCTCGCATCAGGTAGAACAAGTTGTTCATGTATCTGATGGAGTCGTTTGCAGTAGCATGCCATACAAGTCGTGTAGCACTTGATGAAACAGCATTGGGCAGATAGATGGCTATGGTATTGTGATATACCTTCCACCAGTTACATGAGCTGAGGAAGTAGATACCATAGATCAAACCATTGGTCTTGATGTCGCGTATGATGTTGTTGGCGATTAAATTCCATTGGCCCGCGTCAGAACCACCAGAGATGTAAATCGGATAAGCTGCTGACGTTGGGAAGGTAGTAGCTGCATTGAAGGCATTGTGAATTAAGTTTCCTACAATGCGGCAGTTATTGTAGTAACCGGAGAAAAGTACACCATAAAAAGTGGTATGAGTAGTACGCGTGGGCTGTGAAAACTCATTCCTGACCACTTCTAAGCTATCATTTGGACCAGCATACACACCTGCCAAATAGTAATCCAAAAACTTATTGTTTTGAATTCTATTAAACTTAGATAAGCCTGCTGAAGTCGAAGAAACACCCATTACGGTGAGGCCATAATAACCACCAATGATGGTATTGTCTTCAATGAGATTATAGTTACCACAGTTACCAAAGGTAGTTGAGCTTGTGTTAGTACCTGAAATAACAATAGGTACGTTGTTAAATGTTGTATTCAACGGGCACTCGATGCGGCACTTGCGGATGATGTTGTGGTCAGCATTGCTGGTAAGGTGGAAGCCCCAGCTGTTTGAAGCGTTGGTAGCTCTTACGTTCAAACTATCGAAAGTAAAGAAGTCGGCACCATTCAAGCGAATGACGAAGTTGGATGCTGAGTTGGTAGCATCGAATCGGATGGTATCACCATTTCCATTTATTGTGATTCTGTTTGTTGCACTTGCACCAACTATGGGGTTAAACTGTACTTGCTCAATGTAAGGACCTGAGCCCGGAACTACATTCACGGTAACCGGTCCACAAACACCGTTAGTATGTAAAGCATTAGCTAAAGCATTAAAGGATTGGAAATTTGTAGCTGAGGCTGGTTGACCTGCATTAATGGTATATGTACCAAACAATCCATTTGTATTATAAGCCCTAGAGGTAGTATCGTTGGATGGATTAGCATCTATGCCCGGAGCTACACTGTCGACGTATGCTACCAGATTATATGTCTGACCTGGAGTGGCTGCAAAAGTTCCTAGTGAAATAGATTGATTTACAGCCGTAGCTAAGTTGCCGGTAAAATTAACAGGGCTTTGTAATACACCATTTACACTCCATTGAATTCGCGCAAAGGTCAGGTTGGTGAGACCGTAGTTGCTAAGATTAACGGAGGCTGCAATATTACCCGTACATCCAGAACCAGGCGACGGTGAAATAAAAGTAGTGAGCACGGCATCTACACCAGGCAGCGGGCTAAATTCATAAGCTCCAGGATCGGGTGGTACAGTGCGCGTTATATTTAAGATATCATTCGGTACAATAGCAGTTAAGTCAAAGCCTATGTTATTTATCGCCGGATTAATGGGCTTAAGATTTCCAGCCGATTCGTTTTCATAAATCGGATTGGCGTACTCACCATTTTGCTCAAATGCACCTGAAGCCACTGATTTCCAGTTGCTCCAAGTTTTAACATTCGATCCACGAAATCCAACGAAGTTTACCGGATGGATGGTATCTATAAAATAGACATTATTATCAATAATGGGTGTATAAGTTGAACTCGAAAGGTATATAATATGATTTTGACCACTTCCTGCTGTACCACGAATACATGTAAAGACATTGTTGCGGATACGCATGCTGTCAGGTGTAGTTGAAATCCACACCAATCTATTCGCACTCGCTGAGTTAGCTGTTGGGTTATTAATCGAAATTGTATTGTGGAAGAAATCAAAATAACCAGTAGAACCAGTATGATACCAGGTATAAATAACACCATTTGTGCGAATGTTATAAAAGATATTATTAGCAATAAGGTTTCGGTCAGCAGCATTGGTAGCACCAGCTGTAAACCATATTCCGTAAAAAGAACTTGTAGTATTTTGCTGCTGCTCGAAAGGTGAGTGAAATCTGTTTCTAAGGATTTTATTTCTTCGGTTATTAGTACCCGAAATGTATAAGTAATAGCAAGTTGTCAGGGTATTACGTGTCAAACGATGCACATTGTTGCCCTCAAAAACCAAGTCATCCACGTTTTGACCCCATACTGAGTAGAGGTAAGAGTTTCGGATCTCATTATTTATGAATTTATTTCCTGTATTAGGTGTGGTAGCAGATCCATTCAATGAAATGGTGTAATAACCACCCTGGATAATGTTATTGATAAATTCATTATAGTTACCGTTATTTCCTTGACCAGTGGTTGAGGTTTTTGAGTTGGAAAAGACAATAGCACCTATATTGAAGGATGTGTTTTCCATATCGATATGACCGATAACACAGCCAACGAATTTGTTAGAGTCAGCGCTGTTTCTAAACTCCAATGCATGGCCATTGCTGACTCCGAGAGATAGAATTTGAAGGTTATTGAATTCAAAGTGCTTGGCGCCGTTTAGTTCAATTGTATGTCTGAGGGCACTGTTGACGGCGTCAAAACGAATGATGTTGTTGTTACCATTAATAACAATCTTATTAGTGGGAGAAGTACCTGGCACATAAGGTAACACAATTTGCTCAGTGTAAGGTCCGGAGTTTGGAGCCACATTTACAGTTACTGGGCCAGTGACTGAACCACAGGCAAGGGCATTGGCAAAAGCAGTAAATGATGTAAAATTATTTGGACCAGAACCTGAGGGGTTGATTGTATAAACACCGTTAAAATTGTTACCCGCAGCAATTACCTGACGTGTCGTAGAAGGCGTAGATGCACTACCACAGGTTACATTACATCTGAAAAAGGTGGTAGTAGAAACTGCTTGAGAATAGACTGGTGAAGTAGCACCTGTTATGTCGGTCCAGGGACCGGAAGCCGAAGGAGCTGACTGCCACTGATAGGTTTGACCAGCTCCAAAAGTGATGTTTGCCAATGAAAAGTTTACTGTAGTACCTGGACAAACGGAAGTGTCAGAGGCAATAGTGGTAGCTACTGGGGGAGGAGAAGTACAAGGAGCGGTAGGCAAAACGTTAATAACGTAATCTTCTGTCTCACCAAAAGTTTGAGGATCGCAAGGGCTTGTTGGTACAGCAACATAATTACACCTCACGCGCAACCTTACGTTGCCAGGGGGAGTACCTACAGGAATAGTAAAACTACCATTAAATGGTGTGGTAGCCCAAGTCACGGAGTTCCAGAGATCCTCGCCGGCATCCACGAAATCCCCATCATTGTTCCAGTCAGCCCAGATTCTAAAACCTTGAGACCAACTAGATCCTGATTGTACGGTGAAGTTTATCTGAGTTCCAGGAAGAGCTGTTACTACCTGGTTTGAAAAAAATTGATAACCATTAGGGGAACAACCACTATTGAGATTACTAATGTTAGTTACACCACCAGTGGTGGAGAAGTTCTCAATTTGGTCACCAGAAACGCAGCTATTGGTAGGGATACAATAGGTTTGTGCATAAGAAAATTGCACACCTGTAATTAGTCCCGTCAAGAAAAAGAGCTTAAGGAAAAGATTACGCGAGTAGATTTTTGTCATACCGATTGTGATTTTTACACAAATGTATGACTTCCGTTAAGATTGTAATAAATTTTTTTTGTGAATTTTTTATGCAAGCACAATGTTAATAGACAAAGTATTCAAGTGGATTACCGCCAAGTGCCTCATATATAAAATTAAAAGTTGAAAGAATTTCAGGCTTTCCGTTCAACACAGCTACGTTGTGCTCAAAGTGAGCTGAGGGTTTTCCATCAGCTGTTACGATGCTCCACCCATCCTTGAGCTGGCGCACACGATGCGTTCCGAGGTTGATCATGGGTTCAATGGCAATGACGAGGCCATCTTCAATTTTTTTGCCTTTGCCGCGCTTGCCGTAGTTGGGCACCTGAGGTTCTTCGTGCAACTGGCGCCCCAGTCCATGCCCTACAAGCTCACGTACAACTCCATATCCGTGAGCCTCTGTGTGCGTTTGAATGGCATATCCAATATCACCGATTCGATTGCCTGCTTTGCACTGATCGATGCCGAGATATAGACTTTCAAGGGTGATTTTTAACAATTTTTTTACTTCAGGTGATACCTCACCCACCATAAAAGTGTAAGCGTGATCACCCATGTAGCCATTGAGCTTCACTCCGCAATCAATCGAAACAATATCACCTTCTTTTAGAGGCTTTGTACCTGGTATGCCATGTACTACTACCTCATTGATGGAAATACAGAGGGTATTGGGGAAATTGTAAAGACCTAAAAATGCAGGCACCCCGCCGTGATCACGTATAAATTCTTCTGCTTTTTTATCGAGTTGCAGAGGTACAGCACCTGGTACTACCTCTTTTGCAAGCATTCCCAACGTTTTACTTACAAGCAAAGCAGCTTGACGGATCAGCTCTATTTCTTCTGCTGATTTGAGATAAATCATCCGATAATTTTTCCTTATCTTTTAAATAATTTGCTGAGAAACGATCTTTTCGACCTGTTTTTTCTGAGAATTTCCTCTATGTCTTCAGACGGGCCGTAGAGTTGCTGATAGATAACTCCCCAGCCGGGAAATCCACCGAAATTTCTATCATCTATAAAGAGGTCAGCATGTATTTTCCGAGATGTTTCTCTTTCGTCAAATTTTTCCTCTGGATACGATTTGTTCACTGCATAAAACTCAACACCGTGCTTTCGGCAAAATTCTACAGCTTCTTCTAATCGGCTTCCAGTACGATACGTCCACAGAATAAGCCGATGCCCGTCGGCCTGTAGTTTTTTAAGTGTTTCGAAAGCAAAAATCAATGGCTTACCTATCTCGGGATATTTATCCTCTACGATGGTGCCGTCGAAGTCGATGGCAATGATTTTAGAACTCTTTTTAATCAATTTACTCAGATTATTTCTTTAACCAAAACATCACCAGTCATTTCCTCAGGAATGGGTAGCCCCATTAAAGTTAAAATCGTGGGAGCAATATCGCCCAGCTTGCCATCTACGATTACATGGCGCTGCTTCGGTTCGCACAAAAAAACAGGTACCGGATTAGTGGTGTGAGCCGTATTTGGAGAGCCATCTTCATTGATCATGTATTCTGCATTGCCGTGATCAGCTAAGACGATACACGTGTAGCCGTTATCCAGTGCCTTTACTACGACTCTTCTCGTGCACTCATCTACGGCTTCACAGGCTTTTATGGCAGCTTCCATCACGCCAGTGTGGCCCACCATATCCGGATTGGCAAAGTTTAAGCAAATAAAATCGGTAGATTTGCTCTCGATTTCCGGCAAGATGGCCTCAGCTACTTCATAAGCGCTCATTTCCGGCTTTAGGTCGTAGGTGGCCACTTTTGGCGAAGGTATCAAAATGCGTCTTTCTCCCTTAAAGGGTTCTTCTCTTCCACCTGAGAAGAAAAAAGTTACATGAGGATATTTCTCCGTCTCGGCGATGCGGATCTGACTTTTTCCGTGCTTTTCGAGCACTTCGCCGAGCGTCATTGTAAGATTGTCTTTTTCAAAAAGTACCTCTACACCTCGATAGGTGTCGTCGTAGCGCGTAAGAGTGATGTAACGAAGGGGTAGAGTATGCATGCCGTACTCAGGAAAATCCTTTTGGGTGAGCACGGTAGTAATCTGCCTGCCGCGATCGGTGCGGAAGTTGAAATTGATGACTAAATCGCCCGGCTGTATGCGAATGGCTTCAGCAGCTGATGGTGCCACGACGATTGGCTTCAGGAACTCGTCTGTAACCTCTGCTTCATACTGTGCCTTAATGGCCTTGATGGGATCATCGGTATACTCACCTAGGCCATTTACCAGAGCATCGTAAGCTAGCTTTATTCTCTCCCAGCGCTTATCGCGATCCATAGCATAGTAGCGGCCTGTAATGCTTGCCAGCTTACCACCAGTTTTATGCAAGACTTCTAAAAGTCTCATTATGTAACCCACGCCCGACTTTGGGTCTGTATCTCGACCGTCAGTAAAGGCATGAACGGCTACATTTTTAACCCCAGCTTGCGAAGTTATTTCCAGAAGACCAATTAAATGATCGATATGTGAGTGTACACCACCATCGCTTACCAGACCGATGAAATGAAGCTTTTTATCCGGTTTACTTCTTAAATATTCAAATGCTTTGTTTAAGATGGGATTTTTGGCTAACGAACCGTCTTCAATGGCCAGTGAAATTTTAACGAGGTCTTGATACACAATTCGCCCGGCTCCTAAATTCATGTGGCCCACTTCGCTGTTCCCCATTTGGCCATCTGGCAGTCCCACATCGAGCCCCGATGTACGAAGCGTAGCATGTGGAAAACGCTTGTATAAACTATCGATAAAAGGCGTGTGCGCCTTGTCGACAGCCGAAACTTCTGGATTCGAAGCTATACCCCAACCATCGAGGATGCACAGCAAAACTTTAGAACTCATATGGCGCAAAGATAGATTTTGCTACCACTAAAAGAGGTGAAAAAAATCAGCTCCTTTTACCTTGGTGGCCCCATCATTGGGCTTTCTTCTCTGGGAGCGCGGTTACCGCGATAATTTCGAAACTGGTATAAAAACGAAATTAAGTAAAAGCGATTTAGTACGAGCGATTGCGTATCTTCTACATAAAGCTCAGTAACGGTTCGATTGATGCTGGTGTTTTGATTGAGCAAGTCGTACACCGACAATCGAAATTCCCCGGCTTTGTTTTTCAAAAACTTATATCCAATGTATCCATTTAAGCGAATAAAATTCGGATTAATCGCATCTGACAGGCCTATGTATCTTGTTTGAGTCACTTCTGCATTCAGCACTAGTCCCTTCCATGGCAGTATGGTAGCTGAGGCTGTATTCAGATTCAGCCAATAGTTATTGTTGAGCTCAGGCTGAAGTTTGTTGTTCACAATAAAGTAGGTCAGATTGGTTCGAAGATTAAAATCTACACGTTCGCCGAGATTACTGCTTATACCCAACCCACCGTTTGTAGAATAATTGTCTACCCGATTGTCAATACCATTAATTCTGGACGGGTTCTGCAGCCATCCCAAAGCACCATTCACATTTAAATTTATTCTGAGCTTTTGAATGGGCATATTAAAGGCACCAAAGAAATTGGCATTCGTGCGTGTATTTAAATTTTCAGGTACGATGACTTGTGTGCCTCTTTTAATTACTGTGCCATCAGGTAAAATGGAGTCTTGAAGAAGAATTTTTGAAATGTTGGCAATTGGATTGTTTGTCAATCCGTATGAAAGACTCATAAAACCGCCCCTCCCGCTGAAGTTAAAGAATCCGTAAGCAATGCGAATGTTGTGCGTATACTCTTGACCGAGATTAGGGTTACCGGTAGTTAAAATCAATGGGTTGGAATTGTCAATTACATTTTGAAGCTGGCTAACTGAGGGTAGATTGTTTGACGTAGTGTAATTGATTCTGAAATTTTGTCGCGGTCCTACTCTGTATCTAAAAAAGATTGAGGGAAAAACATTGTAAAAAGGCTTATCCACTTGCCTAAAGTCGGGGAATAACTGCTCGCTGTAAAGCCTAGTATAAGCAAAATCAACACCTGTGGTCAATGTAAATTTTTCATCCGTTGTGCGAAATTGGTGTTTTGCTCCTGCTCGCTGAGTGTGAATGAAGTTATCAAATTCATTGCTCAGCGCAGTGTCAGGCACATAAACGGTTTGCCCAAAGGCTGTAAGAGCAGCTGTGTACTGATTAGATCGAGTAATTCTGTATTCAGGAGCATAGTTGAATTCGATTGAGTGTAATTTACCTATAGGTTCGGTAAACGAAAAGCGGATATTGGTATTCAGAGCATCGTTTAGTCGGTCTTGCTTTTGGTCGCGGAAGGTGGTATCTACATTTCCGATGTAAAAAATGTTTTCTGCTAAAAGCAGGTTTAGGGTAGTAGTATTAGATTGATTGTAGTTCAGGTCTGCTGAAAAGGTTCTTCCTGGCTTTAAGAAGCGCTTTCTAAAAATCAGCTGAGTCTGTACTGCCCAAGTTTCAGAGCTGTTGTTTAGCAGGTTGAAACCTTCGTTTAGATTCTGAGTTTTTCCGATGGTAGTTTTTGTAGATGTTGTATCTAAACGATCCGAAATATTGTAGCTGACAGAAGGAACAAAAACGATCGAATGCAAAGTATCAAAATTATACTCAAAGCGTCCGTTGATGCGATGACTTTGGGTAGTAGTCTGAGCAATTCGATTTTCATCGGCAAACTGACTTGAGGTTTCGTTTAAAAATGTTTCTCGTACTCGTTTGGTTTCCAGATTATTTACATTATTTCGAAAGTTATACCCCGTAGTGAGTTTCCATTTTGTTCCCGCGTTTTGGTAGTTTATTCCAAATGTTGATAAGATATTGATTCCATCGGCAGGGGTCTCGGAGGGCATAAATTGTCTGAATCTTCTAAACTGAGAATTAGCAAGTGGATCTTCTTGACCTACATTCAGTTGATTTAAATTATTATGCTGTCCATTGATGCTGATGCGTTCTTTGTTCCGAAAGAAGTTGATGTTGCCTCCGAAGGCAAATCGGTCATTTGTACCTGATCCTGCTTCCAGCTTACCAAAATTTCCAAACCTTTTTTCTTTTTTAGTTACAATATTTAATACCCTTCTCTCCCGTCCATCGTCAAAACCTGAAAATCGAGCTTGCTCACTGCGCTCTTCGTAAATCTGAATGCGATCAGCAATATCAGCCGGTAAATTTTGAACAATGCTAAGTGCGTCGTTTCCAAAAAATTCTTCTTTATCGACCAATACGCGGTCAATCACCTGACCTTGTGTTTTGATCTGTCCGTTTTCGATGGTAACCCCAGGCAATTTTTTGAGCAAATCAGCCACTGTGGCATCCGGATTTACTTTAAAAGCATCTGCCGAATACTCGGTAGTATCACCTTTCACTTGAATAGGAATTACCTGGCCAATGACAATTACATCTTCAAGCAGACTTGTATCTGATTTTAATGCAATAATACCAAATACAGTGTCTTTGTTTAAAACAAATTCGGTCAGATAGGTTTGATATCCAATGAAAGATATTTGAATGCGGTATTCTACACCTTTTTTTAGTGAAATTTCAAATTTTCCTTTAGCATCAGTCACTGCAGCACCCGCCAGCTTGGCATCTGACTTTTTTCTAGCGACCACATTTACACCTGGTAAGGGTTGCTTGTCTGAAGAAGCTATTACTGTACCTCTTACTATTCCATTTTGTGCATGTAAAAGACCTGAAATGGCTAAGAGTATATATACAAGAATGTTTCTCATGCGATTTAGGATGTGCAATGACGATGTTTAGACCTTAAACATTCGAAAATGTTTAAAATCTGCCCGAAAATAGATTGAATACTTAGATGTTTTTTAAGAAAATATTTACAGTGTTTGTACGGTAGAAACGCTGGCTATGCCGCCTGATCTGGAAATGAGCTGCTTAATCGCTGGCGAAATACCTTCTACAACGGCTCCGTCGCAAACTACTATTACCAAAACATTTGTAAATGAATCGCTTAATCCCAAATTATCGCGATCACCTCTTTGACCATGACCTTTTACACCGTCAATTACGGTATAACCTTCGATTCCGGGGTGCTCCAGAATTTTTTTTAATCTCGGAAAGTCCGGTTTGGGTATTACTATTTCAAGCCTCGATCTCAATGCCATAGAAGTTGAATAACAGAATGATACAAAGGTATTCCGATCAAAATATTCACGGGAAATGTAATACCAAGGGCTAGAGGCACATACAGTCCAGGATCGGCCTCAGGCACCGCCGTGCGAAAAGCCGCTGGCACAGCTATGTACGATGCACTGGCCCCGAGAACCGCCATCAGGAGTGCATCACCTGCGCTTGCCCCCACTACATAAGCGAAACTGATAAAAAGTACTGCATGGATGAAAGGTGAAAACAAGCCAAATAAAATGACTTTTTTCCCAAGTTTGGAGAGAAAGCTCATCCTATGGCCTGCTACAATGCCGAGGTCTAACAAAAAGAAGCAAAGCATACCTTTAAAAATGTCTTGCGTGAAGGGCTTTATGCCTTGCATAAGATCATGGTCAGAAATTAGCCCGATTAAAAACGAGCCCAAAAGAATGAATACGGGGCCATGCGTAAGAGTTTCGAACACCAATTGGCGAAAACCCAGCTGTTGGTCAGGCTGATTTTTGCGTACGAAGAAAATTCCCTGAATTATAGCAGGAAATTCCATGAGGGCCAGCGCTGCTACCATATAACCGCCGAAATCAATGCCCTGTTGCTCTAAAAATGATACTGCTGTAATAAACGTAACTGCCGAAACCGAACCGTACGTGGCTGCCAAACCGGCAGCATTTTCAATACCTAAATTCTTTTTAAAAAAGTGAAAGACATACCATCCCGTAAACAGTGAGCCAGCCACACACACCAAAAGTATCGTTACAATACTCAGTGAAAAAGCGTTTTCATGTAGCTCATATCCACCTTTTAGCCCAATACTCATCAAGAGATAGTATGAAATAAATTTGGTGATGGGCTGAAGCAACTGAAAGTCGCTCTTAACAAAATGCGCTAAAACTCCTAAAAAAAAGAAAAGTATTACGGGATTTAAAAATTGATCAATATTCATGGTTATTCTTTAAAAAGAATTTAAAGACCAAATGACAGTACCTGTTCCACAATCAATTTCGAGAGCTTTCGATTGTGATTCTTCAAAAACTTTTAAAAGCGACTTTTTCACGGTGTTCCACTCTTCCTTTTCCCATTCATAACACGGCATATCCATTATGAGTATGTATTCGCGGTTGAAAAGAATGTAATACTGTGCCTCAGGATCCGTAATTTTTGACTTGCGGTTGGGCTTAATAGAGCTGTTTCTGATAAACTTTTTAAACCATACTTCAGCTGCCGACCGACATTCGTCTGGATCACTGTAGTAGTAAATAGTTAAGTAAATTCTACATCTTTTACCGGTTTCCGGGTTTTTATCTTTTCTAGTCAAAAGCATTTCAAAAGTGGAGACAGGGGCAGTTTCCCTAATCTTTCCGTGATCGCGTGAGGCTAGATTGTACAACTTACGATCGTATTTGTCAGCATTAGCCTGATAAAAAGCATTAGCCAGTTGTTTCAGTTCTTCCATCTGTGCATGGGCTTTTAACCCGATCGCCAATAGGAATAGCACAATCCATTTTGCTTCCAGATTTTGGAATATTTTTCCAAATATTGAACTATTTTTAACTAATTTATAAAGCATAAAATATTGATATTCAATGTTTTTTTTTTGAAAATTGGCTTTGGCATGATGATTGGCCAAACTTACTTGGAGTAGAGTTTTCATAGTTTTGGCTTTTGCCTCAAAACCCCGACGAGATGTCGGGGTTTTTTTTCTACAGCTCTTTTACAGCCAACTGGGCCATATCGAGTAGAAACACATATTTCATCGCAACTTCTTCCAGAAACGAATATCTGCCTGATGCTCCTCCATGACCGGCGTCCATATTGGTGTAGAGTAGAAGCGGATTGTTATCTGTCTTAGTAGCTCTCAGCTTGGCTACATATTTAGCTGGTTCCCAATATTGAACCTGAGAATCGTGTAAGCCAGTAGTGACCAACATTGGTGGATAAACCTTCTTATCAATATTATCGTATGGCGAGTAGCTCTTCATGTAGTAATAGTACTCAGGGTCTTTCGGATTGCCCCATTCCTCAAATTCGCCTACGGTAAGTGGCAGCGATTCGTCGAGCATGGTAGTTACCACATCTACAAAGGGCACTTCAGAAACGACGCCTGCCCACAACTCCGGACGCATATTAACTACAGCCCCCATCAGAAGACCTCCGGCAGAGCCTCCCCAGGCAAACAGCCTTTTTGGGTCAGCATATTTTTCAGCGATAAGATGCTCCGCACATGCTATGAAGTCAGTGAAGGTATTTTTCTTTTTCAAAAATTTTCCTTCTTCATACCATCTCCTCCCTTTTTCCTGACCACCTCTGACGTGGGCAATGGCATAAACAAATCCACGGTCGAGCAAACTAATTCTCGACGTGCTGAAAGTAGCCTCAAGGCTATACCCGTAACTTCCATATCCATAGAGCACACAGGGAGCCGTGCCATCGAGTTCGGTCGATTTCCGATAAACAATAGAAATAGGCACCTCTTCGCCATCGGCAGCCTTAGCATAGATATATCGGCTCTCATACTGTTCGAAGTCGTAACCAGGTACTTCCTTTGTTTTAAGCACTCTGGTCTCTCCGGTTCTAAGATTGTATTCGCGCGTGGAGGGTGGTGTTACAAAGCTTTGATATTCGAAGCGCACCCACTCCGACTGCTGATTTTCGTTGATTCCCAAATTGAGAGCATAAGTAGGCTCGGGCATTGATACTTCATTGAGCTTGCGCCCGCTGTAGTCGTAGATGGATAGGTGAATCTGGCCGCCGTACTTCTCCTCCACTACTAAATGGCTTTTAAAAGGTATAAAGTCTTCGATGAGCACATCTGTGCGATGTGAAATCAAATCCTTCCAATTGGCTCGAGCTGTTCTATTGAGCAGTGTAGTCATCAGCTTAAAATTCTCTGCCTGGTCAGTGTTGGTCTTAATGATCCATCGATCGCCTACATCTGCCACAGCATAGCGAACGCCTGTTTCTCTGAGTTGAAAGATTTTAAAAGCATCGTAAGGCTGATCAGCCGGCACATAGCGAATTTCAGAAGTAAGTGTGCTGCTGCTGCCAATTAAAATAAACCTTTTAGAAGCTGACGGATATACATAACAGCTGAATTTTTCATCTTTTTCGTGAAAGACCTCGTCAATGGCCTGCGTTTCCAGATTAAAACGCATCACTTTAAAGGAGCGCAATGCATCATCCTTTATGTTGAAAAAAACGGTCTTATTGTCGGCTGCCCACACCGCTTGCCCTGTAGTGTTAGGTATAGACTGTGGCAGTACTTCCCCTGTTTTTAGGTTTTTAAAACGTATCACATATTGTCTACGTCCGATCGTATCTTCTGAGTAGGCCAGCAGCTGATTGTCAAAGCTTACAGCCAACCCTCCGATGCTGTGAAACTTTTTGCCTTCTGCTAGTTTGTTTTGGTCGAGCATTATTTCCTCCTCTGCTTGAAGGTTTCCCCTTTTGCGGCAGTAGAGCGGATATTCTTTACCCGCTTCATAGCGATAGTAGTAGAAGTATCCATTGCTTTCGTAAGGCACTGAGCTATCGTCTTCTTTAATGCGCGACTTCAGCTCTTGTAATATTTTGTCTTTCAATGGCTTAAGCTCGCTGAAAATAGCCTCGGTGTAAGCATTTTCGGCCTTCAGATATTCAATCACTTTCGGATTTTCGCGTTCATTGAGCCAATAATAGTAATCAATCCTTCTATCCCCGTGAATTTCAAGTATTTTAGGAATTTTTTCGGCTATCGGGGCTGTCATTATCGACTTTTCATTCTTCATTTCACAAGAAAAAACACAAAATAATAAAATTACTATCAGCCCGTATTGCTTCATAAACGTTATTTGCGGGCAAGATTACTTCAAAATTCCCGACCATTTACACACTATGTTTTCTAAACCAAATACAGGCTCACTGATGCCTGCGGGCGTATTCCGCGAAAAAGTTTTTTGGGTGACAGGTGGAGGCACAGGTCTTGGCAAGTCCATGACCCGATATTTCGCTCAACTTGGAGCTACAGTAGTTATTTCCAGTCGCCGGCAAGAGGTTCTTGATGCCACTGCCTTAGAAATAAATGAATTAGGATACGAAGGTAAGGTAGTACCCATTGCCTGCGACGTGCGCGAGTACGAACATGTAGAAGCACTTACTGATCAGATCGTCAACACGTATGGTGCGCTCCACGTGTTGGTAAACAATGCCGCCGGAAATTTCATTTCGCCAACTGAAAGGCTCACTTCTAAAGCCTTTGACGTGGTAATCGACATCGTACTACGCGGTACAAAAAACACCACCCTTGCCGTTGGCAAAAAGTGGATTGATACCAAACAAGGAGGCGTAATGCTAAACATTACAACCACATACGCCTTTACCGGCAGTGGCTATGTAGTGCCCTCAGCCATCTCCAAGGCCGGTGTACTCGCCCTTACTCGCAGCCTTGCCGTAGAATGGGCCAAATACGGCATCCGTCAGGTGGCCATTGCCCCCGGACCTTTCCCTACCAAGGGAGCCTGGGAGCGACTCTTCCCCGGTGGCCTCGACCAGAAACTCAACGTCATCAACGAAATTCCCCTTCGCCGTGCCGGCGAACATCAAGAACTAGCCAATTTGGCAGCTTACCTCGTCAGCGACTACGCCTCGTATATCAATGGCGAAGTGGTCGTAATAGACGGTGGCGAGTGGCTCCAAGGTGCCGGCGAGATGAACTTCCTCGACGTGATCACACCTGAAATGTGGGACGAACTGACCAAGTACCGCAAATAACCTCTCCAAGTATTTTTTAAAATTTTTTGTTTTTTTTTGGGCGTGCCCCAGACAAGGCACCTGTGGTGCCTTTGTCTGGGTCGGTCCATTCCGGGCTCGCTGTTCGCTCGGTGCTTCGCTGCGCTCAGCCCTGCCGGCTTCGCCGTCACCCTCCATGCACCTCACGCGTTCAAGGTACTGCCAACGCACTTTTGTTTGTACATATTGCCACCTTTAGCACCATAATTGCACAATAAAAACTGCCCATTTTGCCATGAAACAAACCCCTTCCATTATTCTGTTTTTTTATTTGTTGTTTATCCCCTTAGCGTGCAAGAATTCAGAAATGGAAATTCAAGGCCATCGCGGCTGCAGAGGCTATTGGCCTGAGAACTCAATTTATGGAATGCTCGAGGCAATAAAGCAAGGAGTGGATGTGCTGGAAATGGATGTGGTGGTATCCAAAGATCTGGTAATCTTACTTTCTCATGAACCTTACTTTCACCATGAAATCTGCCTCGACCCAAACGGTAATCGCATTTACGAAAGCACCCAAGAGGCCTATAACATTTATGAATTTACTTACGAACAGATACGCAATACCCGTTGCGGCACTTTCGCCCATCCCCGATTCCCACTCCAGAAGCAGAAAAGTTATTACAAGCCCTCCCTTTCGGAAGTGATTGACACTGTGAAAAAGGTTACAGAACTTCTCGGTAAACAAATTGGCTTTAACATTGAAATAAAGGCACGAGATGAGTGGAACGGCATTTTTCACCCAGACTATCGCGCTTTTGCAGATCTAGTAGCCGGCATTATTTACCGACATGGCATTATCCAGCAGACTACCGTTCAAAGCTTTCACATTCCCACCCTTCAGTACCTTCACCGAGCTCATCCCAGTTTGAAACTTGTGCTTTTGGTCGATGAAGACGAAGACTTGGCAGAGAAATATAAAGAATTAGGTTTTACACCTGAGGTGCTCAGCCCGCACTTCAGCCACGTTTCAATGCCATGGATAAAGTTTGCCCATTCAAGAGGCATGAAGCTAATCACCTGGACGGTAAACGATGCTGAGACTGCGAGAAGGCTTGCAAATATGGGCGTACACGGCATCATTACCGATTATCCCGATAGCATTTTTAAGGCTGTAAAAATCAATTAAACTTTTCAGGCTACGTTTTACACGCTTTGATCCACGAGCTCAGCTATATCGAGTACTTTAACGGATTGCTCTTTTTCCTTGTGTTTTACGCCATCTGTAAGCATTGTATTGCAAAACGGACAAGCAGCTGCGATCACTTCACTTCCTGTAGCCAAGGCTTCTTCAGCACGCTCGATGTTAATGTCTTTCGTGCCTTTTTCTGGCTCTTTAAACATCTGAGCCCCACCGGCTCCACAGCACAATCCCTTGGCTCGGCTACGCTTCATTTCAGCTAAATCAGCATCCAGTGCTTCGATGATTTCGCGCGGGGCTTCGTACTCGCTATTGGCTCTTCCAAGGTAACAAGGATCGTGATAGGTGATTTTCTTACCTTTAAAACTACCGCCTTGAATCTTGAGCTTATTGTTTTTCAGCAAGTCGTTGATTAGCTGTGTGTGATGCACGACTTCGTACTTTCCACCCAGCTCGGGATATTCGTTTTTCAAGGTATTAAAACAGTGTGGACAGGCTGTTACAATTTTTTTCACCTCATAGGCATTCATCACCTGAATGTTCTGCATGGCCATCATTTGAAAGAGAAATTCGTTTCCAGCCCTTTTAGCTGGGTCGCCCGTACAACTCTCCTCCGTACCCAAGATACCAAAGGTGATGCCTGCCTTTTGTAAGATAGAAGCCAGGCTTCGGGTTATGCGTTTTGCTCTGTCGTCAAAAGAACCTGCACAGCCTACCCAGAAGAGAATTTCGGGACTTTTTCCCTCGGCCATCCATTCGGCCATTGTTTTAATACCTTGATTCATGTAATTTCGTTAATCAATCCACTTGTATTGAAGATTATTACCGCATTTGAAGCCGATAAATTTACCACCATTCTGCAATGAATAGTAAATAAGGGGCTTTTCAGGTGACCGCATGGTCAATACAGAAGTGTATTCTTGACCAAGCAGTTTCAGCGATTCTATATATTGACAATTTTTTACACAAACCATTTCTTTTGGTAAGTTGTTGAACATCATTTCATTTTCTTCCCCAAGATGAAATATTTTCATAGTCAATTCATCGTGTAGCCTCGATAGCGTGACAGAGTCATACTTTGCTTTTAGCTGAAATTCTATCTGCAATTGCAAATCAGTAATCGTTAACAGGTGTGTAATTACCTGATAAACAGGAACCTGATTGCTTGAAGCTTCACCCGCAACAAAGAGGGTGTCAGCTGAATGACGTGCTACAAACGTATCTCCGGTCTGTGAGATACAGTGCTTTAAATCTTTGAAATCTTTAAAGACGTCATGAGAAGATTTGTGTACGGGGATGATGATTTCGGATTTGTTTTTACATCCGAACAAAAACAGAGAGAAAAATGTGAATAGTGTGAAACTGGTAAATCTTTTCATCACTCTTCAAAAACCTCAATCGTCAGATTTCGTTCAACCAAGTCGGTAAATTTTCCTTTGTAACGGGTAGCGCGCACGATGTGGTTATCGATCCAGTGATAGTTGCCACCCCGTGGCTTTCCGAAGAGAATGCCATGGTATTTAAAACCATGCTTTTGCAGCCAGGCTTCAGTCACTTGCCGATGTTCCTCAGTACGAGAGGTAAAAAAAGTAATGATGTGTCCTTGATCATACCATTGATTGCAGATTTTCAAGGCATCAGGATACACCTCTGCATCGATCATCCTCCAGGGCTCTTCGTTAGGAATATCTTCGCAAATGGTGCCATCGATGTCGATCAAAAAGTTTTTAACGCCAGGTGGCAATTGGGGGCTAATTCTCTTGCCGTTTTCTTCGGCTTCCTGAAGCGGGGGAGTAGTGTTAATGTGTGTCATGGGTTTACAGAGTCAAGGAGATTATTGATGAATCCAGTTGGCTCTGTCTGCTTGAGAAAACTGCCAGGGGGCTCCGTTGTTTTCTACATTGGTCATCATCATGTTCAGGCTTTGCGGGGCCTTTGATTCTTCCATCACCACATATTGCCTGAGCTGCATGATGATGTCCAGCGGATCGATGAGCACCGGACAGGCCTCTACGCAGGCATTACAACTGGTACAAGCCCAAATTTCTTCTCGAGTGATGTAATCGTCAAGCAGACTTTTGCCATCATCCACAAACTTTCCGCCATTGGCATCCATTATTCTGCCAACTTCTTCGGCGCGGTCGCGCACATCCATCATGATTTTGCGAGGCGAAAGCTTTTTGCCGGTCTGATTGGCCGGGCATTCAGCAGTACATCTACCGCACTCTGTACACGTGTACGCATTCAGTAAATTGACCCAAGTAAGATCCATTACATCTTTTGCCCCAAACTTATCGTTTTCAGCAGTTTGGCCATTTTCAGGTGCAGCATACGGATTGGCGTTGGGGTCGAGCATAAGCTCTACTTCCTTCTTCACGCGCTCATTGATGGGAAACTTTCCTTTTGGTGTAAGCTTGGCATACCATGTATTCGGGAAAGAAAGAATGATGTGAAAGTGCTTCGAAAAGGGTAAGTAGTTTAAAAAGGCAAGTATACCAAGGATGTGCGCCCACCATGCTACGCGCTCAGCCAGGTGAAGGCTCTCTTGTGACCAGCCTGAAAAAATAGGTGCCAACATTGAAGATATCAAGAAAGGACCCGCCGGGGCATTGTCCATATTTGCCTCAGCAGCTCCAATCATCAGCAGGGCTACCATCAGCACTATTTCGATGATCAAAATGTTATTGGCGTCTTTAAAGGGCCAACCTTTGAGTTCTGGTTTTTGAAAGCGATCGATTTTCATCACATTGCGCCTCCACAGAAAGACTATACATGCAATAATTACTGCCACAGCAAGCACCTCAAAAAAGTTAATGGCAAAGGTGTAAACTCCGCCTAAAGGCTTAGCAAACAGCCGATGTGTACCCAACAAACCGTCTAAGAGTATCTCGAGTACCTCAATATTGATGAGCAGAAAGCCTACGTAGATGACAATGTGAAAAAAGCCCGCCACAGGATTGATGACCATTTTGCTCTGCCCCAGCGCTACACGCATCATGGTACGCCAGCGTTTTTCGGGTTGATCTGTTCGGTCTATATCCCTGGCCATTAAAATATTGCGCCGAATTTTCTGAACATTTTTAGTGAAGAAATAAATGGCTGTGACAAGGGCAGCTGCAAAGAGCACATTGCTGATACCGAAACTCATAATCCTCTCAATTCCAAGTTAGTGAAAAAACAGTTTAAGGCTTTAATGGTTTTTCATTTTTAAACTTTTCGCGCACCTCCTCATCAGAGTAGGGTTTAGACTTTTTACCGAATACTGACACATGAATGTACCTTCTTGGATTGTACTTCAGGTCAATAAGTAATTTGTTGAGCTGGTCAGTGGTAATGCGCAGATTATCATATAGGGTTGAGTCTTGTGTCAATTTTCCTAAATTTCCTTTACCAGCCTGTATTTCAGCAAGCAATTTGTTTAGTTCGTCGGTCGCCTGTTGCAAGCTTGCCACCAATCTCGCGGGATTCTCGGCTTTAAGCGAGTCGGTAATTGCAGCGGCATTGTTGAGCGTGCGATTAAGGGCAGAGTTATTCGCCGACAAGGTTTGGGTTAATTTTTCAAGGTTGCTAACAATAGTGCTGATGCGTTGGGTATTTTGATCGATTACTTCATTGATTTTAGCGATGCTTCTGTTCAGATTGCGCACATTGTTTTCGTCGAGGATGTGATTAACCTTAGTTAATAGCGAATCGATATTGTGAGCTATGTTTTCAAAATTGTCTTTAAGCTGAACGAGCTCTTCCGCAAATCCGTTGTCAAGGGCTGACTGCAGCGTATCACCTTCTTTGAGAAGTTCCGGTGAGTCGCCCGGCTTTAGCACAATGGATTTACCGCTTAGCAAATCGGTTGTAGAGATCATCGCGATGGTATTCTTTGGCAGCTTAATTTTTTCGCGTAAGGAGAATTCTACAATAAGCTTGCTGCCTGTAGCATCGAGAAAGGAGATGCTTTCAACCTGACCAACGTTATATCCATTTAGGATTACAGCCTGAGCGCGTGCCAAACCGTTAACGTTGTCGTAAAGTGCGTAATAACTTGTCTTGGTTACGAAGATGTCGTTTCCTTTTAAAAAATTGATACCCCAGTAGAGGAAGGCTATGGTGATGAGTGCAATGGATCCGGCCTTAAATTCTCTTGAAAACTTCAATTTTTAAAAATTTTGTGCAATATTACAAAGCAAAGCAGGACATCTTATTTGAGTATGCGCTAAACTAAGGCTGGAGTTAATTGCCCTTTCTTAAATTTTCAGCATCGATTACAGAGATGCGCTGTGCTCCATTGTAGGGCGCCACAAAGGCATCTTTAAAACCTTTTTTACGCATTTTGTTTTGTACGGTTAGGGCCTCGTTCATGCTTCGGAAGCAGCAAATTTGATATTTGTACAAATTGCCTTCCTTTACTTCAATTACCGATTCCTCTAGTTGAAACAGCCTATCGTCTTTCGGCTTTTGAGTAGAAGAAGTCTCGATTTGAACTCTAAAGTGTACTCCATTGGCCAAATGGGCTTCCGAAGGATTTTTTGAGGATTCTGCATGGGGAGTTGCTGATGGATTTTCTGCAATCATCTCCCGGGTAGATGCAGTCATATTGTTTGACTGGTTTTCCCCTCCAGGGATTGCCCTTTTTTGGGGTTCGATATTACCAGCTACATCGCCGGCAGGTGCCGGAGGCATAGATTTACGGCTACGAGCTTCGACGGTAGTTTTGTATTCCTTAACAGCGCGATAAATAGCCGAAGCCATGATCTCCTGCCCCTGGCGGGTGTTGAGAAAATCCTCTTCTGCTGGATTGGTTAAAAAACCTAATTCGATCAAAACGGCCGGCATACTGGTACGACTGGTCACATACAAGGGCTGCTGGCGCACTCCACGATCTTTGCGTTTTGCTCGTTCCCTGAACTGGTTCTGAACCATTTGACCAAATTCAATGCTTTGATTCAGATGGGCATTTTGGTATAAAGTAAGGGCAATATATGTTTCTGGCTTGGTAGGATCAAAGCCTTCGTAGCGCACTTTGTAGTCGTCTTCCAGAAAAATTACCGAATTTTCCTGAATGGCTACGCGCATATTCTCTTCGCTGTGATTCATCCCCATTACGAATGTCGTTGCTCCAAAGGCTACAGGTGAGGTGTAGGCATCGCAGTGGATGCTGATAAAAAGATCGGCCTTGACACGATTGGCTATGTTGGTGCGCTCATACAGCGGTACAAACACATCGCGATCGCGGGTGTAAACAACTTTTACGCCCGGCAGATTTTCCTGGATGTATTTGCCAACTAAAAGTGCAACTTCGAGGGAAATGTCTTTTTCTTTTTTTTGTTTTCTTCCTGTTCCTTTGTTTCCAGTATCGTAGCCTCCGTGGCCGGCATCAATTACTACCGTGCGGATGGTTCCATCGCTGGACAAATGAAATATTTCAAATCCAGGCAGAAAAATTTCCATACCGACTACTACTGCAATGAATTTGAAATATTTGTGAATTTTCATAAGCTTAAGAGCGCCAATCTTAACCAAGATTTTCAAAATTCGTTCCTAATACAAAATACTTTTGCCCGTTTTAATCACGAACTCTTTCCAAAATTAGTAGCTATTAACTTACAGATTTCTGAAAATATACACAACTTTTCAACGCTGCTATGTGTGTTGTTCCTTCTGATGATGGGAACCACTGCACGTGGACAGTCAAATGATTCGCTGGTGGTGCCGGCGTCACTTGGTGGCTCAAAACGGGTAATCAAAACTTCAAAAACCTTGCTCGATGTGGTGAAATACACAGCCGATGACACCATATCGATATCAGCCACCGATAACTACGCCTTGCTGTACAACAACGCTCGGGTGGAATACGAAAACATCTCGCTTAAAGCCGGCAAAATCATCATCTACCTCAAAACCAACGAACTGGTAGCTATGGGAATACGCGACTCAGCAGGCCGAGTGATTCAAAAACCGGTATTTACCGAAGACGGCAAGTCGTATAACACCGATACAATTCGCTATAACTTCGACACCAAGCGGGCTAAAATCAAAAAAGTTATCACTCAAGAAGGCGAAGGGTTTCTGCACGGTGAGGAAGTGAAGATGATGGAAGACCAGGTGCTTTACATCCGAAGAGCATCCTTTACCACTTGCAGCCACGAGCATCCCCACTTCCGCATCGTAACGCAAAAAACGAAAGTGATCCCTGGCAAGCAAATCGTTACAGGACCGGCTTTTCTCGAAATGCTCGACATTCCGACTCCAGTGATTGTGCCTTTTGGTTTTTTCCCGACCATTCAAAAGCAAAAATCTGGTTTTATACTGCCGGGCTACACCAACAACGCCGAGCGCGGATATGGCCTAACGAATCTCGGCTTTTACTGGGCAGCGAGTCCGTACTGGGACATGCAAATCTCTGCCGATATCTACACCATGGGCGGTTTTCAGCTGCGCACGGCCAACCGCTATGCCCGCCGTTATAAATTCAGCGGTAATGTAAACATGACCCTCAATCGACTGATTGTAGGTAAGCCTATCTATGCTGAATTTGGCAAGTACATTAATCAAAGCGACTTTCAAATCACGTGGTCGCACGCTCAAGACCCCAAGGCTCGTCCTGATTTAAATTTTACAGCCAACCTCAACTTCGTAACCACCAATTTTTACCGCACTAGCACCTTCCAGCAAAACAACGTACTGAACAACAACATCGGTTCGTCCATCAATCTGGTAAAAACCTTTCCAGGCAGACCCATTTCGCTGAACATAGGTGTAAACCACCGACAAAACCTCCAAAACGGCCGTGTGGACTTAAACTTGCCAGAACTGGCTCTCAACATCACACGGGTATTGCCCTTCAAAAAGAAAAATGCCACCAGACTGCCCCGCTGGTACGAGGAGATAGGCTTTAATTACTCGCTGAACTTCAGAAACTCTGTATCATTCATTTTGGATTCGATCGGAGCCAATCCTTTAGAACAACTTTTAAAAAGGTCCGTTAACGGCATCAGTCATCGGATACCTTTTTCAGGCAACTACCGCATTTTGAAGCATATTACAATGGTGCCCTCCTTTAGCTTCAACTCGAGGTGGTATTTCCAATCGTACTCTTATGCATACAGCGACTCGCTCAAGCGCGCAGTGATAACGGATACGCTGAGAGGTTTTAGTATGCTCAACGACTTTTCGACTTCCGTACAGTTCAGCACCAAGCTGTATGGAATTTTCAACTACAAGTACGGACCTCTAAAAGCCTTGCGGCATGTAATGACACCTCGACTTGGCCTGAGCTATACGCCCGACTTCGCTTCGCCCAGCTGGCGAGGATTTGCTGGTAATCCTTATCAACTCGTACAAGTGGACACCAGCGGAAAGCTCGGATTTCAAAACCGCTTTCAAGGGGCAGTTTTTGGCACGCCTGGCCTCGGTATGCAGGGATTAGTGAGCTTTGGGCTCGACAACATTTTAGACGCTAAATTCAAAAGCAAACGCGACTCGACAGGCGAAACCAAAGTAATGCTGATCGAAGGTTTTTCAATCGACGGAAACTACAACATGGCAGCCCCCGACTACAAGTGGAGCATTGTAAATGTAACAGCGCGCACCTCTCTCTTCAAGGGCAAATTGAACATCAACTATACTACTTCTTTCGACCCTTATTCCCTTGATTCGCTCGGCAATCGCATTCCTGTGCTCGAAATCGATAAAACTGGCCGACTTCTTCGCCAGCAGGCTACCACGCTAAACCTGGGCACGAGCATCAGCAGCTCCACCTTCGACCGTTGGTTTGGAAAATCGGCGGAAAGCAATAAGGACAATTCCGCAGGCTCAGTGCCAAAGGACGACTTCAACCCGGCAGGTGTTACGGCTGGTGACATCAATTACTACAGTCCGGTGACCTATGTGGACTATATGGCTAAGTGGTCGCTATCAGTTAACTATGCTTTGGCCATTAGCCCCAATCCAGCTCTTGGACAAACGAACATTGTACAATCTATGATGTTTAGCGGCAACATCGAACTCACCCAAAATTGGAACATCAATTTCAACTCTGGCTACGACCTGGTGCGCAAGCAAATCGGTTTTACAAACATCAATATTACTCGAAATCTCCATTGCTGGAATTTATCTTTTAGTTGGGTTCCGGTTGGCTTTCAGAAATCCTATTTCATCACCATCAATGCAAAAGCAGGCATGCTGCGCGACTTGAAATTCGACCGGCGAAGGGGTGTTGGCGACTTCCCGGCGGTATTATGAAGATGCGAGCGTATGGAAATTTTGGCTCTCAAGGAATTTTTAGATCAAAAAGCCCACTACTACGAAAGCGAAATATTTATTCCCGACGATCCTGTTTCGGTACCACATCGCTTTCGGCTGAAAAACGACATTGAAATCGCCGGATTGCTCACAGCCACCATCAGCTGGGGCAATCGAAAGTCCATCATCAAAAGTGCTAATTTTTTAATGCAATTGATGGACGACGCCCCGTATGACTTTGTGATGCATCATTCACCAAAAGAACTGAAAAGACTCTCTCGATTTGTGCATCGCACGTTTAATGCGGAAGATGCTCTATTTTTCGTTAAAGCACTGCACCAGTACTATCAGCGATTCGACAGCCTTGAAGAGGCTTTTTTACCAAAAGAGGGCGAAAAGGACTTAATGGAGGCTATTGCTCGGTTTCGCCAGTTGATGCTGCAGCTGCAGCCCACTACTCGAAGTGGAAAGCACATAGCCGACCCCTCCACCGGCTCAGCTGCCAAACGCATTCACATGTACCTGCGATGGATGGTTCGCAGCGAAAAAGGAGGTGTGGACTTCGGATTGTGGAGGAGCATCTCGCCGGCTCTTTTGAGCTGTCCGCTCGATGTACACACCGGAACTACCGCAAGAGCTCTGGGGCTCATTACACGCAAGCAAAACGATCGCAGGGCTGTGGAAGAGCTGGACAAGGTATTGAGAACTTTTGACCCCATCGACCCGGTGAAATACGACTTCGCCCTTTTTGGAATTGGAATGGAAAAGAAAATAAAACTTTAAAGGTCGGTTTTAAATTCTCACGGCATCAGGCACTAAGAGGGTGTAATCACCACCGTTGCGAATAACATCTCTTACAATGCTACTCGAGATGTACGAATGCCCTGAGGAGGTGAGTAAAAAAACTGTATCGAGCTCGGGCATTAACTTCCGGTTAGTTTGAGCAACTGCTTTTTCGAACTCGAAATCGGCCGGATTGCGAAGGCCGCGAAGGATGAAGCGCGCGTTTACCTTCTTGCAATAGTTTACTGTAAGGCCTTCGTATGAATCGACGCTTATGTTGCTGCGCTTTTCAAACGTCTTGCGAATCCACTCCATGCGTTGCTCAAGCGAAAACATGTAGGTTTTGTTGGAATTGACCCCTACGGCTACAATGATGTGGTCGAAAAGCTCGGCTGCACGACAAATGACGTCGTAATGCCCCTTAGTGATGGGGTCAAACGACCCCGGAAAAACGGCTATGCGCTGCATTAGGCTTGGCGTTTTAACGCGTTAAAAATACAGGCTGAAAATAGTTCAGGCAGCCCAATACCGAGATAAGCGGCTTGACGCGGTAAGATGGATTGCTCAGAAAGGCCGGGTACCGTGTTGATTTCGATTAAAACTGGATCTGATCTGTCGGGCACGATGAAGTCAATCCGACACAATCCGCTTAAATTCAGCAATTTGTACACTTCTTCTACAGTTCGCTTGATGTATTCTGCGGCTTCTGGACGTATGCGTGCCGGGGTGATTTCTTGCGACTTGCCACTGTACTTGGCGTTGTAATCAAAAAACTCACCTGCCGGCACTATTTCGGTAATTTCTAATGCTCTGACTTCACCAAAAACGCTCGTTACACCACACGACACTTCAATGCCCTTCACCATCTGCTCGATGAGGATGAGCTTATCGATTTGGCGAGCAACTTCAATGGCTTTGGGCAAATCATCAGGAGTAGTCACTTTTGATACGCCTACACTGCTGCCGCTTTTTGCGGGTTTTACAAAAACGGGGAAACCAAGCTCCTCCCCTACTTTTTGAGGATCGACAGCTTCAGTTGTATAAATGCCTTTGGGTACCATGAAGCCCATTTTTGCCAAGTAAGCATTGCACTCGGCTTTGCTGAAAGTGAGGGCCATGGGCAAAACGCCACCGGTGGTATAGGGCACGCGAAGCATATCGAGCATACCTTGAACGATGCCGTCTTCTCCAGGCGTGCCATGAATGGCAATAAAGGCTACATCGAAAGTGTACTCGGCATCCTCTGTACGAAACCCAAACGGGCTCAGCACAGCTGGAACTTCGCCTTGTAGGGTTTGGACGAATAATCCATCAGTGCGAACATCAACGAGGTATTTATCAAACGTATCTGAAGGCAAATGGTCGAAGACGACTTTTCCGCTTTTGAGGGAGATTTCGCGCTCGGCGCTATATCCGCCGTAGAGTACTGCTACACAAATTTTCTCTGACATGCTGTTTGCTCAGTAAGTGGCAACAAAGCTATACAGCGGTCAGTGATGGTGCACTGTGGAGTGAAGGGTGTGCATGGCTGAGGCTTTAAAAAGATAAATACTCAAGGTAGTTTGAGGTCGGGCATTTGGTCTCCTTGAGAAAAATAAAGTGACTATAAGTGGCAAAAATCTGATTGACAACGGATTGGAAAGTTTCAACGGACGAAAATGAGGCTGGAGGAGCCAGTACGCGCGTGGAACTGCTGAAACGATTTGGACTGTTCCTTTTGAGAGGGATAAAAGCGAATATGAGCGAATAGCAACAGACAAAGTCAGCTATCGCTGTTGTGTCTGGGTAAACCCTCCCAAAAAAGAATAAAAAAGTATGGAATTTCCGCTAACTAGCGGGAAATAAAAAAAGCCGCCTCAACGGGAGACGGCTTTGAGCAAGAAACAGAGTGTTTTATTTCTTGGCAAACATTCGACTGACCTTCGTGGCTTTTGGGCCTTCGGAGTAGTCGTAAAAGCCTTCACCACTCTTAACGCCCAGTTTGCCGGCAGTGACCATATTGATAAGCAGCGGACAGGGTGCGTACTTAGGATTGCCCAGTCCGTCGTGCAGCACTCTAAGGATAGCTAAGCACACGTCGAGGCCGATAAAGTCAGCCAACTGAAGTGGACCCATTGGATGAGCCATTCCAAGGCGCATAATAGAGTCGATTTCTTCAACGCCGGCTACTCCCTCGTGCAGCGCGATGATAGCTTCGTTGATCATCGGCATCAGGATGCGGTTTGATACGAAGCCGGGGTAGTCGTTACACGGCACAGGTATCTTGTCGAGGGCTTTGGAGAGTTCGGTGATTTTATCGGTAGTTTCGTCGGAGGTGCTGTAGCCGCGGATGATTTCGACCAGCTTCATGATAGGCACGGGATTCATAAAGTGCATGCCAATAACACGGTCAGGCCTTCGAGTGGCTGCAGCAATGCGTGTGATGGAAATTGAAGAAGTGTTAGAAGCTAAGATGGTGTGCTCTGGAGTACTGGCACAGAGGTCGGCAAAGATGCGCAGTTTTAGATCCAGGTTTTCGGTAGCTGCCTCCACTACGAGGTCGGCATTGGCCACGCCGGCTTTTAAGTCGGTGAAAGGAGTTATGTTTTTGAGGGCTTGTTCTTTATCAGCTTCAGTGATGGTGCCTTTAGCTACCTGGCGATCGAGGTTTTTTGCGATGGTGGCGAGGCCTTTCTGAAGGCTGGCATCATTGATATCGATGAGCGATACGCTGTATCCCTTCTGTGCAAAGACGTGAGCAATGCCATTGCCCATAGTGCCTGCTCCTACTACTGCTATGTTTTTCATTCCGTTGGCGATTGTTGGTTTTTAAGATATCGGGGCGCTAAAGTACTGTGCATTTGAGTGCTATGATAAATGAACTACAATGTCAAGTGCACATCAACGGATGCGGTCGGGATTGGAGCGTATAAAGGCCTCCCAAGAGTTACCGCCTCTGCTAGAGGGGAGGGTTTGTTGCTGATAAATGTGGGTAATAGCTACAGCGAGGGCATCAGTAGCATCGAGGGTGGCTGCAGTGGTTGGCAAGGTGTACTGAGCCGCTAACAGGGCTGCCACTTGCTCCTTAGTAGCGCTGCCACGGCCGGTGATGCTCTGTTTGATCTTTCGTGGAGAATACTCGGCTACCGATAATCCTCTGTACAGTGCTGCTGCGATGACTACGCCCTGTGCGCGACCCAGTTTGTGCATCGATTGCACGTTTTCACCGTAAAAGGGTGCCTCTATGGCCAATTCAGTAGGTGTGTAGCTGTCGATAATGTCGAGGATTTTTTCGAAAATGATTTTTAACCGCTGTAAGGCATCAGCTTCAGAGCGCAACCGCACGATATCGCAACTTGTAACAGTGATTTTGCTACCCAACTGTTCGGCTATGGCGTAGCCAAGCACCTGCGTACCGGGATCAACTCCTAATATTATTTTTTTTTTAAGTTCCATTTAATTTTTTTTGTGAATTACTACTTTTAGCTCGTGGAATGGGTCATACTTTCCATCACAAGTATTTCATTTGGTTGGTATCTGTACCTCTTTTATAATGGTAGTAACTACCTAAAAAACAGAGATATAGATAGCCAACATTTCTTTATAAACAGCACAAAGGTAACCATCGTCATTCCATTTCGCGATGCCACGGAAGAATTGCTCCTGTGGCTCAATGCCTTTGAAAAAGTGAAGTATGCTGAAAATGCCGAGATACTACTCATTAACGACGGCTCTGTAAACAGCCTTTTAAAGCTGCGCAAGCGAATACCCCTTTACCCCAATGTGCGCCTAATAGACCGCAGCCATCAAGGCAAGAAAAAAGCAATTGAGGTAGGTGTAAACCTTGCTTCACACGACATCATTATCTGTACGGATGCCGATACAGTGCCTCAACAAAACTGGATAGCCGGCATTTTGGCCTGCTTCACCTCAGATCAAGTGCAAATGGTCTGCGGTAGGGTGATTCCTTCCGGAGGATATTGGCTGGCTCAAATCGACTTTTTAGCGCTAATGGCAGCCAGTGAAGTGCTGATTAAAAAGAAGCTACCAGTAATGTGCTCGGGCAGCCATATGGCATTTCGCAAGTCAGCTTTTAAAGCTGTAGAAGGTTACACAGGTTATTTGCACTTTAAATCAGGCGACGATGTCATTTTGCTCCACAAGATCAAAAATCACTTCGGCAGCCAAAGCATAGGATTTAACGACTTTACACAAGCAAGTGTGCAAACACCTATGCCCGATACGGTTGGTCGGTTTTTGAGTCAGCGACAGCGCTGGGGTGGCAAGGCGGTTTTTTATCGCGATGGTTTATCGATTAGCCTCGCCGTGGTAGTTTTGATATGCGCCCTGATGACCTATGGCAGCTTTCCAGTGTTTTGGCACAATGCATGGGCATTGGGCATTTCAGTAATTCTGATTGCTGCTAAGATTCTGACCGATGTTGTACTGATTAAGTCGTATGCCAACGAAATGAGCGTTCCAGTCAAAAGCACTCAACTCGCTCTGGCTGTATTGCTCTATCCGGCGTATATTGCGATAGTATTTATGCGGATTCTAGTGAATCCGAATCCGAGATGGTAATAAATTCGACGATCTCTTGAAACGCATTTTAGCTTCCCGCCCTTCTTATACACATTTCTACGCCCGTAAAAACTTCTGGAAAGTCCTCTTGCTCGCATTTATGCTACTGATTGGAGGGGCAACTCTGTACTACACCGAAAATTTGGCCGGCGCCCTGCGCGAAGAAGAGCGCAAGAAGGTAGAACTCTGGGCTGAAGCCATCAACGTAGCTGCCTATGCCGAACCCGGCGAAGACCTCAATCTGGCCAATAAAATCATGGTGACAAACACCACCATACCCATTATACTAGCCGATCAAAACGACAGCATCATAAGCTACAACAATCTGTCAGAACACCAGTTGCGCCACCTGCCCGAAACGCTGCAAAAGATGAAACTCAAGGGCAATCGCATCGCCATCGATCTGGGCGATGGACTGGTGAATGTGCTCTACTACGACGAATCGAAACTGCTCACCCAACTGCGCATTTACCCGCGTATATTGCTCGGCGTCATCGGCTCTTTCATGTTGCTGGCCTATGTGGCCTTCAGCAGCGCCCGCAAGGCCGAACAAGACCGCGTATGGACCGGCTTAGCCAAAGAAACTGCCCACCAAATCGGCACACCGCTCAGCTCACTGCTTGGCTGGCTCGAGATACTCAAAATGGGTGAACTCGACCCACAGATGGTCGAGGAGATGCAAAAAGACCTCGACCGCCTACAGAAAATCACCGGCCGATTCTCTAAAATCGGCAGTCAACCCACCCTCGAAGAAGGCGACCTCCGCACCGTAATCGAAAGCAGTACCCTATACCTCAAAGCCCGCATCCCACGCCGGGTGCACATTCTGCTACAGTTGCCCGACGAACCCGTGGTGCTTCGCTTTAATCCTCTGCTTATGGAGTGGGTTCTCGAAAACCTCATCCGCAATGCCCTCGACGCCATCGAAGGCGAAGGCACCATCACCATTACCCTGAGTAAAAACGACAAACGCGTAGAACTCGCTGTAGCCGACACCGGCCGAGGCATACCGCGCCATCTGCACAAAACCATCTTTCGCCCCGGCTACACCACCAAAAACCGCGGCTGGGGTCTCGGCCTTTCCCTCGCCCGCCGAATCATCACTGACTACCACGACGGCAAAATCTTCGTCGCTCAATCCGAGCCGGGCAAAGGAGCTATGTTCAAAGTGGTGCTGCCGGTTTAATCATTTTTAAAGACATTTCATTATTTTAAAATAATTTTAATTTTGTGAAAATATCAACTTATGAGCTGTAAAAAAATTTTAGGTCTTGATTTAGGTGTAAGTTCCATTGGATGGGCTTTAATAAAAGAAGAAAACGAGAAGCCAAATGAAATCATTGGAATGGGAGTTAGAATTATTCCGCTAGACAAAGATGAAAGTGATGAATTTTCATCCGGTAATAAAATTACCAAAAATCAAAATCGAACATCAAAACGTACAGCTCGTAAAGGTTATTACCGCTACGTTTTAAGAAGAACGGCATTAACAGCTGAATTAAAAAAGCACAACATGTTTGATGAACAGCTTTTTAAAATATCTCAACTTGAATTATGGGAGTTAAGAGCCAAAGCTGTTACAGAAAAAATTAGTTTAAAAGAATTAGGACGTGTATTATATCACCTCAACCAAAAACGTGGTTATAAATCTTCGCGCAGCGAAGAAAATGCAGATAAAAAAGATACTGATTATGTAGCAGAAGTTAAGAACAGATATCAATTATTAAAAGAGGAAGGAAAAACCATTGGGCAAAAGTTTTTTGAAGAACTTTCAAAAAACAAACATTACCGAACAAAGCAGCAAGTATTTCCCCGTGAAGCATACATAGAAGAATTTGATGCCATTATGCAAAAACAAAAGGAATTTTATACTGATGTTTTAACTGATGCATTGATCAATCATTTGAGAGATGATATCATATATTTTCAGCGAAAACTTAAATCACAAAAAGGATTAGTAAGTATTTGCGAATTTGAAGGATTTCATGTAAAAAATAAAGATGGTAAAGAAATATTTACAGGACCAAAGGTAGCACATCGAAGTAATCCATTATTCCAGGTTGAAAAAATATGGGAAACAATAAATAACATTTCTATTAAAGATAAAAGAAACAATGAATTTCCGATTAGCTTAGAACAAAAACAAAAAATCTTTGAATATCTTGACAACCACGAAAAGCTTAGCCAAACAGAACTTTTTAAAATACTTGAAATAAAAGATAAAAGCGGATGGTTTGGCAATAAAATGTTAAGTAAAGGTTTGCAAGGTAATCTCACTAAAATTGCCATAAAAAATGCTTTAAACAATGATGAATTAGCTAAAAAGTGGCTAACTTTTAATTTAAACATTCAACCAACCGGAAGCAAAACATATCAATATAATCCCAATACCGGAGAAGTAATTAAAGAAATAGAAGCAAAAATAGTTTCCGAAAAATGCATTAATGAGCCCCTTTATCAATTGTGGCACACCATTTATTCCATATCCGATATTGAAGAATGTAAAAATGCACTAATTAAAAAATTTGGTTTTGATAATGCGACTGCCGAACGCCTTGCTAAAATAGATTTTACAAAACAATCCTATGGCAATAAATCGCTTAAAGCCATACGTAAAATTTTACCTTATTTAATGGATGGTTTTAAATATAGCGATGCTGCATCTATTGCAGGTTATAATCATTCCAACTCACTTACCAAAGACCAAGTTCTAGCTCGTCAATTATTGGATAAAATTCCATTGCTTCAAAAAAATTCGCTACGCCAACCGGTGGTTGAAAAAATACTCAACCAAATGATTCATATTGTAAACGATATAATTGACGAAAAACGCGGTTGGGTAACAAAAGAAGAAAGAGAAAAAGGACTGTTTGAAATTAGAATAGAACTTGCACGCGAATTAAAACAAAGCAAAGAAGAACGAAACGAAACCTTTAAAAACATTAATAAAATAGAAAGAGAAAACAAAGAAATTGAAAAACGCTTGCAAGAATTAGGACTAAGAGCCACACGAAAAAACATCATCAAGTATCGCTTATTTAACGAAATAAATGGAGAGGATAAAAAAGTAAATGCCATGTGCATTTATACCGGTAAAACATTCTCATTGACTGATGCTTTAAAGGGTAATGAAATAGATGTAGAGCATATCATTCCAAAATCATTACTTTTTGACGACTCGCAAAGCAACAAAACACTCACCTTTCGATGGATAAACCAGGAAAAAGGCGACCGCACAGCTTATGATTACATGGCCTCAAAAGGCGAAGCGGCATTAAATGAATACATCGAACGAGTGAACAAACTTTTTAAGGATGGTATTATTAAAAAAGCAAAGCATGATAAACTATTAATGCCGGGCGATAAAATACCCAAAGATTTTATTGAACGCCAATTACGTGAATCGCAATACATAGCCCGTAAATCAAGGGAGATTTTGACACAAGTTGCCAAAAATGTATGGAGCACATCAGGTAGCGTAACCGAATATATGCGCAGATTATGGGGATGGGACGATGTATTGATGAATTTGCAAATGCAACGGGTTAAAGAAATTATTCCCGACCCTTTAGCAGAAGGCATTACAGAAATTGTAGAATGGGAAACCCACGATGGGCAAAAACATCAAAAAGAAGTAATTAAAGATTGGACGAAACGCGATGACCATCGCCACCATGCCATTGATGCCCTAACGATAGCTTGTACAAAACAAGGTTATATTCAGCGTATAAATACATTAAGCGCCAAAGCTACACGCGATGAATTATATAAAGCAGTGAGCGAACGAAAAGAAGAATTTCGAGAATCCTTATCATTGTTAGACAAATATTTTATCAGTCAACGGCCATTTACTACAAAAGAGGTTGAAAACAAAGCCGCAGAAATTATTGTATCATTTAAACCCGGAAAAAAAGTAGCCACCTGGGGCAAACGATTTATCAAGAAAAACGGCAAACGAATCAAAGTACAAGACCATATACTTGTACCACGTGGCCCCTTAAGCGAAGAAAGTGTGTATGGAAAAATTAAAACCATTGAAAAAAACAAACCGGTAAAATACCTCTTTGAAAATCCTCATCTCATCTTTAAACCTTACATAAAAGAATTAGTTGAAAAGCGATTAGCAGAACACGAAGGCGATACCAAAAAGGCATTGGGCTCACTAAAAAAAGATCCTATCTATCTAGACGAAAACAAAACGATACCCTTGCAATATGGCACTTGCTATAAAGAGGAGTATGTATTGAAATATCCTTTAGGATATGGTCAAGGTTATCTATTTAGCGGGAAAGAAGATGATAAGAAAGCATTAAAAGTTATAGAATCAATAGTTGATAAAAAAGTAAAACAAATTGTCAAAGAAAGAATATTCCCAAATAATAAATTTGTTCCAATAAAAGATTCTTTAAATAATTTAGAAAAGAATCCAATTTATTACGATATTCTAAAGAAGATACCAATAAAAACTGTAAGATGTTTTACCGGCCTATCAGCGGTTGAACCGGTTAAATATAATAATGATGGCCAACCTATTGCCTTTGTAAAACCCGGCAATAACCACCATATTGCCATTTACGAAGATGAGCATGGCAATAAAATACCCCACTTGTGCACCTTTTGGCATGCGGTAGAAAGAAAAAAATACGGAATTCCGGTAATAATTGAAAATCCAAAAGAAGTATGGGATAAAATTTTAAACGATAAAGAAAAATATCCGCAAAGCTTTCTGGAAAAATTGCCGGGAGATAAATGGAAAATTCATCAATATTTTCAAACCAATGAAATTTTCTTTATACCTAATGCAGAGAAAAATTTGAAGTATAGCGATTGTCTTTACAGATTGCAAAAAATGAGTATTATAGGTAATCAAATTAACTTATGGTTTAGACAAATTTTTGAAACACAAATTAAAGACGATAAATTATCTAGTAAATCCCTGCGATTCTACAACGTTCAAAGCATCGGTGCTTTGGAAAAATTAAAATTGCAAAAAATAAGGGTAGATAGACTTGGATGTATAATAAAATAAAAAAGGGTGAGTTACCCCACCCTGTCTGTTTACACAACGGTCATTTAAGACCTTATTGTGATTTGCTTCTTCGCAAAGGTACAATTTTTTTTAAATCGACAAAGGCGCATGGGAGAAATATTCACCCATACTCCTATGTTGAAAAATGTAATTTCATAGTACTACTGCGATTTGCTTTCAATTTTTAATATTTTTAGGTTTTTGACATCCTCAACCGCCTGGCCCCCACCATACTGTTTAAAAAAATTATGATGCTGCTGTGGGCCGAATTTGGCGAGCGCTTCGGCATGCCCCTGGCCAAGGCCCGCACCAATACACGCGACCTTAACGCCGTCATCAAGCTCGAAAACTTCCTCCGCCAGATGGCCTCTAAAAGCTACGCCATCATCGACAATGCCGAAGACCTCGAATTTATAGAAAGCGTAAAGAGCGACAGCTACAATGTGTTCGACAAGATGATCGAGCGATGCAACAGCGAAATGAGCAAAGCCATCCGCCTGCAAACCCTCACCGGCGATGCCGGCAACCGCGGAGCCCGATCCCTGGGCGAGGTGCACCTGCTGGCCGATGAAGACGTGGCCGAATACAACCGCGACTACATCAGCGACCTGATCAACGAAACCCTGCTGCCCCAACTGGCGCAGCACGGCTTCGCCACCGAAGGGCGATACTTTCAATACGTCATCGCCAAGCAGGTGAGCGATGAGCAACACCGGCAGGATGTATGGCTCGACCAACACTTTGAAATAGACCCAGAGTTCTGGGCCGAGCGCTATGGCGTGCCCATCAGAGGGCGCAGGCAGCAGCCGGGGGCGCTGCCCGCCAATGATGTGCCGGATGCCAACGACCGCCAAATGATGGGCGCGGCTTCCATCCTGAAGCTACATGCCGACCTGCACCAATTATACCACCAACCCCACCACCACTGCACCGATGGCCAAGGATGCACTCACCGATAAACAATGGAATGCGCTGGTGGAGCGTTTGGCGCACCGGTTGTGGCAAAAGCGCCACAAAGGGCTTATTGACCCGGCCACCACCCGCGCCCACGCCCAAAAGCTCATGGAAGCCGTGCAGCAAGGGCTGGGCTATGGCTATGCCGATGACCTCAGCCCCAGGCAGGCGCAAACCCTCACCGAGTTGCAACGCAACGTGTACCATTTCAGTGGCGCCAAAAACTGGCACCAACTGCGCGAAATGAGCGCCCTGCTTACCGGTGAGGGCAAAGCCCGGTCGTTTAACGAGTTTTTATAAGGCGTAAAAGAAATTGATGCCACCTACAATCAAAACTACCTGCGTGCCGAATACAACCACGCCATCGCCAGCGCGCAGATGACCGCCAAGTGGCAACAGATGGAAGCCAATGCCCATGCCCTGCCCTATCTGGAATACGTGGCCGTGATGGACGGGCGCACCCGCGAAGAGCACCGCAAGCTGCACCACATCGTGCGCCACATCAGCGACCCCTTCTGGCGCACCTGGTACCCGCCCAACGGCTGGAACTGCCGCTGCAGCGTGCTGCAGTTGGACGAAGACGAAGCCGCAGGCCGACACACCCAACCACTACCCACAGAAATGCCCCCCATACAGCCCATGTTTCGCACCAACGTGGGCATCAACCCCATGGTGTATAGCCACAAGCACCCCTATTTTGCCACCATTCCTGCTACGGTGTTGGCAAAAATTCTGGAGGCTTCGGGCGAGTTGCAAAAGTTCAACCCGGAAAGGCTGGGTGTTTTGCTGCTTGACAGATCTAAGCAGTTTACCCCGCTCGATGTTCCCGGAAGGCGAGGTAAAGTGCTGTTGCACAAACTTGTCAATACCCATGCGAGCGACTATGAAGATGTGTTAGCCGAGGCAATGTTTAAAGCATCACAAGGCAATACCGTGGAGTTATTACCTGAACTAAATACAGAAGAAGTGGAAATTTTTTACAAAAAGGTTTTCCCTAACAGCAATCATCATGGCAAGCACCCTGACTACCGACTAAACTTTACTGACTATGCTGATTTAAAATGGCCCACAGGAAAAGGTAAAAACACTTTTAAGAACAACATTGGCAGCGCAGCTAAACAATGCGAACACGCTATTATTAAGTTGCGCCAAGTTCAAAGTTGGAAGCAACTAAAATCTGCCTGCCGCTTAAAAATGGAAAAAGATTACAAACACCTGCAATCCGTTGAAATAATTAACGGGCAATTGCGGAGAGTTTATACAAGAAAAAAGCTGGGCTTGTAAAAACCCAGCTTCAACATGGTGCCAAGCCTTAGGCTCGACTCCACGTTGCAAATATACGAACAAATTTTTTAAAAGTTCAAAACCCCAAAAAATATGCCCATTAAACACAGCGGGCTACCGCCCGAAAAATGGATAGCCGAAGCGGTTGTGATTTGCTTTCAATTTTTAATATTTTTGGGTCTTTGACATTACTATATCAAGTAAGTATTTTTTTTTTGCGTTGTGATTTGCTTTCAATTTTTAATATTTTTGGGTCTTTGACATTGTTCTTACATAACCTTTTCGTTTTTCATATGTTGTGATTTGCTTTCAATTTTTAATATTTTTGGGTCTTTGACATTACACCCGCCGGTACCATTTTATTTAACTATGTTGTGATTTGCTTTCAATTTTTAATATTTTTGGGTCTTTGACATTAACCTATTACGGATATTAAAATTACTTTTGTTGTGATTTGCTTTCAATTTTTAATATTTTTGGGTCTTTGACATTAGAACTCTATTTATAAAACTGATTATCAAAGACATGCGCTAAAAATAGGATTCAAAATCCGTCGCCATTTTGGCTTCGGATTTTGAATTTAACTAAAAAAATACCCTTCTAGATTAAAACAGTTCTAATTGGAGTTGTACCACCCTTTGCCCTGGATTTTTCTCTGCTTTTTTCTGGCCGAGTAAAAATTCCATCATTCCAAATTGCTTATCTGTAATTTCAAAAAGAATAATGTTTCCTTTTTCGGGCAAGATGTTTTTAACACGCTTCTTGTGTACCTCCAGGTTTTCGCGACTGGCACAATGCCTGGCATAGATGGAGTATTGAATCATCATAAAGCCATCCTTGAGCAGTTCTTTGCGGAAGAGGGAATATGCCTTTCGATCGGCTTTGGTATTGGTGGGCAAATCAAAATATACAAACAGCCACATGACTCGATAGGCATTTAGTCGGGTATTCATCTGATTACAACATTTCAGGATAGAGCATCTTGCGCGACTCTCCGCCAAAGCATGCAACCAAAGAAGCGGATGTGCGCTGTGTGGCAATCATCAGGGGGCTTTTCTGCCCGTCAATAAGGGTGTCGAGGGTGGGGATCACCAGCAATTCTTTTTTCAGAGCTGTGGTGAGCTGTTCAGGAATTTCGCGTAGTTGGGAGACAATGTTTAGCACGACCTGATCCACAAAAGGCCTGTAAGGTTCCATGACATCGTCGGCCAGACAAAAGGGATTGTATTTGTTGCGATGGTAGATGCCTACCATCAGCAGGCAGCCGCTGGCGCTCAGGCTTCGGGCGACTACTGCGCGCAATATGGCGTATCCGTAGTTGAGCAGGTTATTAGGCGGTGGGCCATTTCGATGGCGGTTGGCTTTGGTCTTTAGGTACTCAAAATACTTCTCCCAGTAGTAGGAAGCTGCTTTGGCCTCTACATTTCCTTTATCACCACTGGTCACTTCAGAGGCCCATCGATGCATAGGTGTGCTATCGATACCGATCGATGTGAGGAGGGCAGCCTGGTTGCGTATTTTTGAAACTACCGTCTGTTTCCACAAATTTTTCTTCAGTGGTTCGGAGGCTTCAAGCTGGTAGCGCACTTTTTCAGTAAAGGTGTTGTTCTGAGCTAAGGGCATCAACAGACCGGAGGGCATATGTTTCTCGTCGCAACAGAGGATGCAAGCATTGTTGTCAATTAAGGAGGCAATGACTGACTGAGTGACAGTGATTTGTTGGTTTTCGAGTATTACAAAACCAATGTCTTCAACAGGTACCTGATGCGTGGTACCTTGATTTTTTAAATCAATGATAAGCTGCCTATTTGAGATGTGGAGGTAGGCTGGTTGCGTGAAAAAGAGTGTTTTTTTAATCATGGCAAAAAAGTTATGAACAATATATGTTCATAAACTGAGCCATAATTGTTAATAAACATTGAACGACATTAAAATTGTTTGTGAAAACCGACTTTTTTGCAGTAACATAAAAAAAACCCCGCCCAAAAACAGGGCAGGGGTTTTTAAAAAGGGTTATGACAGTTAGTATATATTGGCCGGATTTCGGAAGCCGGTCTGGTTTTGGAACCAGTTGGGAAACTGTACTCCTCCGCTTTGTGCCCAAGGCACAAATTTCAAATGAGCGTCGATGATTTGTGCCTTCTCAATGGGATAGTCGAAACGCTCAACGATATTAATCGCCCAGGGTAGGTTGTTTTCAGTCACATAATATCGACCGTTTGATGGTATGGAGTTGTCATGACCGGTACCGAGCAATGCCTGGTTGGCCAGTGCTGTGGGGGCCATATTTGGCAGATGCACTTCGCGTCCACGGGTGAGGTTTACGAAGATAAAGGGATTGAAGTTTGCGATGTTTAGGTCGTTGTAGGTGTAGACTCCTATGGGGAAGGTGATCAGAATTCGGGTGGTATCCGGCTGCACATAGGGAGCGTTTGGAGTGGTGTTTACACCTATTCCTTGTCCGGGATGGGTCATGAGCTTATAGGTGTTGTCATATACGATGATGGTGGGCTTGTTTTGACCGGCTTCAAATCCATTGGACATTAGAGTGATGATGCCTTCGTGCAGCTTGCTGCCTGTGGCAGTTAGTTGGCTTACATTCAGTGCATTGGTATTAAACTGAAAGCCAAAACCATTGGAAAACCCTGCCCCAAATGCTCTGAGGACGAAAGTGGCTTCTACCTGAGTGACTTTGTTGTAGGCATCAGTGGTGATTTTGAAGCGGTAATCGATTACGGCATCGTTGAAGTCATAGTCACCCTTGAACGGCCAGAGATCTTCGAAGGCCAAGGTACCAAATCCAGCAGCCGGGTAAAAATTGTCAACCAACACATTGGCGATAAATGGCAAGGCTACTGAACCGGCAGTAGAGCTTTCAAAGCCGGCATTATCTAAGGCGCGGAAGGTAATGGTCACAGTCACAATACCATCTACAGGATCTACTTCTATGGGTTGTGTAGGTAATCCGTTAACCACAGGTACCGATACTCCGTTGGTGGGGAAGGTAGAGGCTGTGTACGTTGTGTTATTGATTTTTATAGCTGTGGCATTGGAGGGGAAGGAAGTGATTCGGATTGAGGTTACATTGCCGTCAGGATCGCTTGTCTGGAAATTATTTGGATTTACGGTCACAAAAACGCTTCCTCCGGGATTAGGCACTGCAGGTGCAGTAAAGGAACCGGTTGAAGGCAATTGCTGAATGCCGAAATTGGCGTTTTGTGTCAGGGAATTGGCAGTGATGGTAACAGCCAGCACACCATTAACTGTACCGTCGTTTCCGGTGCCGGTACCCAGATATTCTCCCGTATGCACCCAGCCTGCGGGCAGTGTAATGGCCCCCATCGGGCTGTTTACGGCAGTCTGGGTGGTACTGATGCGCACGGTGTAAGAGCCGGCTGGGTAATCAAAGAACGCATAAGATCCCGTAGTGAGATCCACGGGCTTTACGGCTACTACAATTCCACTGCTGTTTACTAGGTGAGCGTAAAGTTGTATGTTAGAAGGTTTTGCTATGGGTGTACCGTTTACAGTATTATCTGTCAAACCATTGATATCGTGGAATACCTTGCCTGATACACCTGGAATGGTTGGGTTTACGGGGTTATTGGCAAAGGTATTGTCTGAGAGACCAAAGAATTTCACATCAGCCTGATCCACACCGTTGAAGATACGAAGTCCATAGATGGGCTGAGAAGTACCAAACAATGTAATGGGCACCACGGTAAATGCCATTGCTTGATCAGGCACGTAGGGCATCGAATAGCCGGAGTTCCAGTCATAGCGCTCATATGCACCGCCCGAGCCGCAGCCAAAGCAAAGGGTATTACCGATTACATTGCCATTGATATCAAGTGCGCGAAGGCTAAAAGCTGAGTTCCCCCACCGCTCGGCTACAAGCATGTAGTCATCATTCGTATAGGCGTAGCCGAATACGATGTCAAAATCAGGAGTGGTACAGATGGGTGGCTGGGTATTACAAGGCAAATTTGTAGGGCTATCGTACCAAACCTTGCTGCGTATGTCGCCATCAAGTTGATAATTTTTTAGTGCAGTGCGAAATACATTGTTGGTAATGTTGTTATTGGCCAGAATATTTTGCCCTTTGTTCCAAACTCCTACGCCAGTAGTGGCATTGGTCAGATTCAGATTGCGGATCTGCACACCCTCGAAATTAAAGAAGGTCAATTGTATTGGTGTATTGTTAGAAGGTGATTTCTTTGCGTTCACTTCCACCAAATACACAGGGGTATTGCCTTGTACGGCGCCCGTAGCTTCAGTATTCTGAGTTATAATGGATGTATTGATTTTGTACTTAACTGACTGAATGGGACAGTAGTTATTGGTATTGTTTTTAGGATTTATGTTGATGGTAGTCTGTGCACTAACCATAAGTGAAGTCAATGCCATTGACAGGGAGAAGATCTTTTTCATTTGGGGGTAAGATTAAAAGTTGATTTTTTGGATTGGATTTTTTAAATCAGCTTTTTTGGTTACACCGTTGAGGGTAACCTCTACTTCCTTCATAAAGGCGGGTATTCCAAGGTCTACTTTATACGTTTCACCGGGTACGACAACCGCTCTGTGCAGGATTGTCTGCTCATGGCTGATTTCGACGATACCGACCTGATTTCCGGAGATTTCAAATTTAAAATCTCCATGAGTCTTCCAACTAAAATTGTCCGGCGCTTTCAAGTCGTTTATATCAGTGATCTGGGTCGGCGAAATCAAATCATCTTTTTTTTCCTTTTTACAAGCGATGGTCATCACACAAGCAGCAACAACCATCAGTATTAATTTTTTCATTTCAAGGGGTTGTTTGTAATCTTTTGAAATGTGTACAAAACATTTGTGCCAACACAACAGCTTTTACTTTAAACATTGATTACCAACTTTTTAACACTTGTATACACAATCATTTTTCTTCCCATTTCGGGAAAAAATTTCTAAATCAAAATAATTTTATTACATCAATTTCTTTCGTAATGGTTTTTTTTAATTACAGTTTTAATTCTAATCAGGTGTGATTTTCACGATGTAATAAGTGATTAGAAAAGGTACCTTTTTAGAGCATGACTGTATGCATCGACTTCTACTTTGATTTGAGGTACACTTTTGTTTTTCAAACACACCTTTTCGAAATGCACTACTGGTTCATTACTTTGGCCGGAGAATAAAGTCAGCTCAGATAAATTGTATTCCATTCGCACCTTAGCCGGTCAAACGGCCATTTATGGCCTGTCGTCGATCATCGGTCGCTTTGCTTATTTCTTGCTCACGCCATTGCACACAGCCGTACTGCAGCGAGCTGAGATGGGCATTAATACGGATATCTACTCTTGGATAGCGGTTTTTACCGTTGTTCTCACTTTAGGTATGGAAACGACTTATTTTCGGTTTTCCACCAAAGAGGGTTTGGACGAACAGGCAGTATTTCGCCAGACTTTTTGGTTTATGGCTGGGGCTGTTGGCGCTTTTGTGACGATTGTTTTGCTTTTGCAGAGTTCTATTTTGCGAGCTATGCGGTATGAGTCGCACCCTGAGTACTTGTGGCTCTTACTACTTATACTCTCGGGCGAGGTGCTGGCTACTTTACCTTATGCGCGTCTTCGTCAGCACAATAGGGCACTGCAGTTTGCTCTGATCAGACTTACTAATATTTTTGTAAACATCGGTTTAAACCTGTACTTTTTCCTCTTAACGCCTTTTTTAGCCGAAAGAGGAGTTCACTTACCTGCACCGAGCAATCCGGTCTTATCTATATTTATTGCCAATGGGGCTGCAGTCGTACTTCAGCTTTTGCTGCTTATTCCGGTATTGAGGCCAATTTTTGCTTTTGAAAAAAAGGGAATTGATCTTAAAAAGATGCTTATCTATGGACTTCCTGTCATGTTGGCAGGCCTACCAGGTATTGTAAATGAAGTTTTTGATCGTCAGTTGCTTAAATATCTATTGCCTGTAGAAACTTCTTTGGAACAAATGGGTGTGTATGCTGCCGTATTTCGCCTTTCGGTATTTATATCGCTGTTTATCCAGGCATTTCGATATGCTGCTGAACCTTTTTTCTTTAAAAATGCTGAAAACAAAAAAGCTCCTGAACTCTATGCACGAGTAATGGAGCTCTTTGTGTTGGTATCTGCAGGGGCAGTAGTGCTGCTGAGTGCCTTTTTACCAGTGGTGAAGTATTTCATTCACAGCAAGTTTTGGGACGGGCTGTACATCTTACCGCTACTTTTTGTGGCGCAAATGCTTCTCGGAGTAATTTTTAACCTGAACATTTGGTATAAAGTAACGGAAAAGACGTACTATGGAATTACCATTAGCCTATCGGGGGCCTTTGTGAATCTTTTGGTGAATGCTACTTTAATTCCTGTTTTAGGCATTATGGGGGCTGCTCTGGCCCTGCTGCTCTCGCATATAGTGATGGTGGTAGTTTCGTACCGGCTTAGTCGAAAACACTTCCCCATTCCTTACAGAGTTAATGCTATTTTGACACTGATCGTTACAGCTACCGCAGCTTCTTTTCTCTTGTTTCAGATAAATCATCTCATCGGAAAAGGCGTTGTATTTCTTCTTGCCTTTGTGCTCTTTTACCAAACTGAGAGAACGGAAATTCAAACCCTTATTAAATCTCTTTCAAAAAAATGAACGTCGTAAAAGTCTCTATCATCAACGATAGCACGAATGCATTGCCTGAATATCAGACCATTCACTCGGCCGGCATGGATCTGAGAGCCAATCTTTCAGAGAGCATCACCCTATTGCCCGGCGAGCGTCGATTGATACCCACTGGCCTCAAAATAGCCCTCCCCCACGGTTATGAAGCTCAGGTAAGGCCTCGTAGCGGCTTGGCACTGAAATACGGCATCACATGTCTGAACAGTCCAGGAACCATCGATGCTGACTATCGGGGCGAAATTGGAGTACTTCTCATAAATTTAGGACAAGAACCCTTTGAAATAAAACCTGGTGACCGCATCGCTCAACTGGTGGTAGCTCCCTACAGCCGTGTAGAATGGGCACAAGTGCTTGAACTGCCCACATCTGAAAGGGGTGAAGGCGGATTTGGCTCTACCGGCAAATAATTTTATTCGAACTTCAATACTTTTGCCGCCGGTATGGCTGAGATATATCTGGCTGGTAAGAGCAAGATTAAGAGACAAACAGCAAGTGTGCCGACATTCACTGACAATATCCAAACCGGTTCAAAGTGCACAGGAACGCTGTCGACAAAATAAGCCGTCTGATCCAGCTTAATGATTTTCCATTCTCGCTGCATCCACGCGTATCCGAGTGCTACCACATTGCCGATGAAAAGACCTCTGGTGAGAACGACGAAAGCTTTGTAAAGAAATATTTTGGTAATCAAAGCATTTTCGGCACCTAACGCCTTCAAAAGGCCAATCATTCGGGTGCGCTCTACGATCAATATCATAAGCGCACTGCTTAGATTAATGGCTGATACCACAACCATTACGATGATGATGATCAGGATGTTGATGTCAAACAAATCCATCCACTGAAACAGCTGCCTGAAGGCCATTTGCGCTGAAACAGCCTGCAAATCAAAGGGCAAGACTGCTGATAGCTCTGCAGCGACTTCCTCAGGCTTGCTACCCTCCTTAATAAACACTTCAAGAGCGCCCACCTCATCGGTTTCCCATCGATTAACAGAACGTATCACATCGATATCGACCCAGGCAAATTGTTTATCAACGTCTTCAACTCCCGATTCGTAAATGCCGGAGATATAGAGATAGCGCAAGAGCGGAGGTTTTGGCGCTTCGCGAATGAAGTGCACAGCTAACCGATCGCCCACTTTTACATCGAGCACTCGTGCGTGATGCGCCGATATCACCATGCTGTCGCTTTCACTGCCCTTGCGTTTTTGGAAAAATTTTCCGGCTGTGAGGTAAGAACCTAACCGATTGGCGTCGAAATGTTCGTCCAATCCTTTGAGTACACATCCGTCGAAGTAATTCGATGACTTCAGAATAGCCGTGCGATAGGCAGAGCTCTGAACGTGACGCACAGAAGGATGAGCCTTAATAGCGGAAAGCAATGCCTCATTCAGCACAATGCTCTCTGACTCAAGTAAGTCGGCATCGTCCACATACTTTTTAACCTGTATATGACCCCTGAAAGAGTAAATTTTGTTTTTAATCTCGTGCTGTAGGCCAGTACCGGTAACAATGGCAATAATCATTACCACACAACTCACCGCGACTGCGAAAGTAACTACCGCTATTACCGGTCCTGAAAAGCTGCGCCCGCTGCTGTCAGCATGGCGCAGCCTTCGACCTATCCAGAGCGGAAAAATCCAATTTCTAATCACCCGTTGTTTTACTTAGCTGGCTGCTTTGATGATGGAAAGAAATTCCTCAGGCTTTAGTGAAGCCCCACCTACTAAAGCTCCGTCGATATGAGGCATAGCAAGTAAGCTGGCAGCATTTGCTGCATTTACACTGCCACCGTACAATATTTGCATTTGCACACCGAGGTCATCGCCAAATCGCTTGCCTATTACGTCGCGGATGAAGGCATGCATTTCGTCGGCCTGTTCAGGTGTAGCAGTTTTACCTGTGCCTATAGCCCATACAGGTTCGTAGGCTATAGTGATTTTGGGCAATTTTTCTTCGGAAAGTTTATAGAGCACCGATGTAATTTGCTCTTCAACCACTTCGAAGTGATGGCCGCTTTCGCGGTCTTCAAGCGATTCACCTACGCAGTAGATAGGATAAATTTCGTGTTTTAAAACGACTTTGATCTTCTCTAGAGCGCTATCGTTGGTCTCGCCATAGTACTGTCGGCGCTCGCTATGTGCTATAATCACTTTTTTGACTCCCAACTCTTTAAGCATAAACACTGAAACTTCGCCCGTGTAGGCGCCATTGAGTTTGTCACTTACATTTTGTGCCGCCAAACAAATAGAGGTTCCTTTTAATTTCTTTTGAAAGTCAGATAAGTGCGTAAAGGGAGGAGCCACTGCCACTTGTGCTTTTGGGGTCATCTGCGAGAGCCCGACAAGTAAGGAATCTAGTGTTTTCAAACCCTCCGATACAGTTGTATTCATTTTCCAGTTGCCGGCGATGAGTTTGGGTCTTTTCATTATTGAAAAAATTTTCATGCAAGTATGGAAAAAATTCCCATATACACCAAGGTAATATTGCGCATATGCGTGCGTGTTTGTAAACATTTTTTACTTGGCAGGAAGCGAAACTGCTTTCATGACCTTAATAACAGGTGCTAAAAAAAAAGAAGCTGTCCTAAAAGAGGGCAGCTTTTTTTTATCAGTTTTTAAATGGTATTTAATGTTACAAAAAATGAATTAGACTTAAAGCAGGTTTTTGGTAGTGATATTTCAAAAAATTGATTTTTGAAG